>CANLOE010000043.1 GCA_947492745.1 uncultured Cyclobacteriaceae bacterium
TCTCCCCTGACTTCGTCCTGCTTAATTTTATCGATAGGACCGAGCGTAAGGAAAGGGTTCGGGGAACCCTTTCAGCGAAGGGGCCGGTCTGACGCGCAGAAGTAAGCGCCCAGTCGGCTTTAGGCGAAACGGACCAAAAGGTAGGTACAAAGATGTCCTCTACCATTTTGGCAATGAAAAGGTGTTTTTCGGCAGGAGATATATCGACAAATTGTTAAAATAGTTTGGTATATCTATGCATATAAGTCTGTCCATCGAAAGCATGAAAAATATCAGGTAATATCATAAACGTTGAATACAAACCTACACAATTTTGCACAGCACGTAAAACCTAAGTTCATATGAAAACTTAAGTCCAGGTCAGTAATGAGCTGATGTATCTTATGGGCATAAAGGTCCCTTCCGACTACAAAGAGACAAACACTCTATACAAAAGAAAAAAGAGATACCCTTTATGAACAGCTGTTGCACAAAGCAATCCTACCTTTGGGATTATTTCTTAAGCCTGTTCCCCCAATTTATTTTTCTTTGACATAAATTAGATGATTGAACAACTATCTCACTTCTTTGTTAATGTTGTAGATTATCTAGGTTTATGGGAAGGTATAGTATTAAAGAAATAGAAAAGTTATCGGGTATCAAAGCGCATACCATTAGGATATGGGAAAAACGACATAATATCGTTAGTCCCAAAAGAACTGACACTAATATACGTTATTATGACGATGATGATTTAAAAAAGGTACTCAATATATCTATTTTACAGAATAATGGATTGAAGATATCAAAGATAGCCTTGCTGAACCATCAAGAGTTGACCGATATGGTCATGGAAATCAGTGAGATCAAAAGTGAAACCGATATCCATATCGATCAACTGATCATATCAATGATAGAGTTGGATGAACTGATGTTCGAAAACCTACTCTCCCAATTAGCGCTAAAATATGGGTTTGAAAAAACTGCGCTAGAGATTATCTATCCTTTTTTAGAAAAAATCGGTATCTTATGGTTATCCGGAAATATTAGTCCTGCACAGGAACACTTCATCTCTAACCTGATTCGACAAAAAATCATAGTAGCGATCGATGGTATTCATATCAACTTCCGCTCTACTACCAAAGATTTTGTGCTTTTTCTACCTGAAAACGAATTGCATGAACTCGGATTGCTTTTCTTTAATTATCTTATCAGAAAGGCTGGGTTCAGTACTGTTTATTTAGGTCAGAATGTCCCTTGGGATGACTTGGTCCAGGTGGCTGATGCACATCATCCCAAATATATCCTTGGTATCATTACTGCGAGCGTCACTAAGAAAAAACTACAAACCATGGTCAAGCTCTATTCGGAACAGTTCTCTGAGCAGAAAGTATTTTTGACAGGATTACAAATATCACAGCATAAAATAGAGTATCCCGAAAATGTGTTCCCTTTTAAGGATACCCAAGCCTTGAAGGAGGTCCTGTCACGATTGCAAGTTGAGGAATAGGCTTCGGCTCGGTCATGAACTTGTATTCAAACTTAAGAACACTCTACTTTTTATGGGGAACCTTTCGCTCTCAATTTTTGAGATTACTCCTAGCAATTTACTCCGTTTTCAAGACAAACTAGGAGTACGGGGCACTCCATAAAAATAAATCGGGAAACTATTTTCGATGGCTCCCTAGAAAGGCAAATAAAGCGTCGCCAAATTTGAGTTCATTGATTCCTTTAAACCCAAAATGTCCATTAGAAAATCTATTCTGGACTTAACTGGCTTCAAATCAGTAAATGAATGCGTTTTTTGAATTCACCGTAGCGGTGCTACGCTGAACACAAGAAAACGCCCTGATGTATTGCCATTTAAGTCCTCATGACGAAGTTCCAACAAACATTCTGGGTTAAAAGAACGGACCAAATATCGGTAATCTGCGGTTTAACCCGGATCATGCATTAGCCCTTCTATTTCGGCCTTAAATAGCTGCAAATGAGTCGTTGCACTACGTTTTTTGAATTCACCATAGCGGTGCTATGCTAAATCCAATAAAACTCCCTGATTTATTGACATTTAAACCCTCCTTACGAAGTTCCAACGCATGACCTGGGATTAGCGGTGTTTTCTCATTGACATTCAGCCTAACAAAAAACCCCGAAACTATAGCCAAATGGCTGTTTCGGGGTTTTTTGAACACTTCTTTTACAAAGAAGTCGATGTTATTTCCACATCATGATCTAGTTCTTTACCAGCTTAAGGATTGTTCTTTCCATGCGATCGTTGGTGATGGACAAGAAGTAAATCCCTTCTCTAAGACTTTCTACATCAATAGAATGGTCTTCGCTCAACTGAGTTTCCATATACTGTAATCCTTTGATATCATAGATCCTTACCTCATGGGACATATCCTTGCTCAAGCCTTTGACAAACACTTTCCCTGATGTAGGGTTAGGGTAGATTGCCAATGTTTCGGCCAATTTATCAGCATTGACCAACTTCGAGCTGCTTCGGCCGGAAACTGGAGTCAATTTGATATAATCCATATTCCACTGCCAAGTTGCGCTACCTGAAGCGATGATTCTGATGGTATGCTGTCCAGCTGTCAGGGCTATAGTGCCGCCGGCCAGCGCAGAAAAGTCACTCCACTGACCGTTATTGGGTACGTTAGTAGTAGCAACACCTGTACCATCAACAACTAATCGTATCTGAGCATTATCCGAAGGAGTAGAAACCATGTACTCTACTGCATATGATCCTGCAACGGGAACATCTACTTCGTATTCGACCCAGTCATTACTATTGACAAACTCTATAAAATTGGCGGCTTTACTGGCTCCGCTTCCAGGTCCTCCGGCAAAAGAATCATCAAAACTACCATAGGTATCAGTAAAGCTTTCCGCCTCTATTACGATAACATCACCCATCACAGGAGGAACAATTGTATCTTCTACGGTTATTGTAGTACTGGATGAAATACTTCCCACCACAGTAGTTGCGGTAATCTCGGCAGTACCGACAGCTTGAGCGGTAACTACTCCACTACTACTTACTGTAGCAATAGCAACATCACTGGAACTCCATGTCACTGATTTGTTTGACGCATTGGCAGGGGCAACAGTAGCTGTCAAGGAAGAAGTCTCTCCAACCTCGATAGTCGCCGTAGCGGGGGATACACTTACCCCTGTAGGATCGACAACAACAACAGGTCCTCCGGCTTCGACAATGGTCACTTCTGCGGTAGCTGTTTTTCTCCCCACTAAAGTGGTTGCTGAAATGGTAGTGGTACCTACTCTTTGGGGAATAATGGTTCCATTATTTATGGTCGCAACTGAAGGATTACTGGATCTCCAGATAATCGACTTATTCGTAACATTCGCAGGGGTTATGGTTACATCCAAATCCTCCGTTTCTCCTAATTTAACAGTCAAGGTTTCCGGCGATAGAGCAACTCCTGTTGGGGAAATGCCCGCATCGGTAACAGTCACTGTAGCGACAGCTTTATGTCCACCGTCCAGAGTGGTCACCTCAGCAGTGACAGTACCCTGTGAAATGGCCGTTACTACACCTGCTCCGTTTATAGTAGCGATAGTTTGATTACTTGTGGCCCATGTTACGATTTCCTGCGTCGCATTGCTTGGAATCAGTTCATGATCAAAATCAAATGACTCTCCTGGATCCAAAACGATGGCTTGAGGCTCAAGAACTACATCCTGAACAGGAATAGCCCCTCCGATGGGAACAGCATTATATACCCTGATCCAATCCACCAAGTAGGTATTTTGACCATTTTCGTCTTTTAACTCATCTCTAGTGGGGAAGATACCTTGATCGCTCAACCATTCCTGTTGTTCCATATTGATAATAATGTGCTGAGGCTTGCTCAGTCCCGTACCTCCAGTATAGCCGTATTTATCCAACGCATCGAAAGTAGTAGTGTGTTCAGAGACATTCCCTAAAGAATCGAGAAACGAGTGTTCGTTCTTTTTGATGGTACGCACCCATTTTCCATTGATATAGTATTCGGCATGATGAGGGTTCTTCCACAATACACCGATTCTGAAATAGTCATCTTGCCACGTTTCGCGACCAGCTTCATTGTACCAAGTTCCATAAACACCTTCTTCATCCCTTGGTTGATAATCGGTAAATGGGTCTCTGATAAAGGTATGGTGACTCAAATGAATCCTAGCATCGAGCCATTCGCGGCCTGTCTGGCTGTTTGGATAAGATTCCAGCATATCAAGCTCTTCGGTCTCATCTTGGCTGATCATCCACACGTTGTTGGCCAGCATACAATTGGACTGTTTGACCTTTGCTTCCATGAACATGGGATATACGAATGCCTTTTTAGAAGAAATACATCCCGTATAGATTATAGGGAGTGTATTGTCATAAGCAGCATGAAGTACCAACTTACCGTCGTCAGTCCATACGTGGTCCTTGTGATAGGACGTAGCCGATGGTCCAGAGAATCCATTGATATACAATTCGTTCCATCGCTTATCAAATTCTTCTCCGCGATTGCTACTGTTAGAAGTATAATTGAAGCTATCCGATACGGAGTCCAATTCCCAAACCCTACCTTCCGGAGGTGTCGCCGGGACAGGGATACCGTCCCAATCTTGTGCAAATGCACCTGTAGTCAATAAGCAGAAAACTGCCAATAGTAATTTTTTCGGTTTCATAATTTTAATTGTTAAGTCAAAGCTCGGTTTTAGAGCTTTATTGCTTGGTTGTAAATAAGTATAGTATAATATGAGTCAGTGGCAACCAAGTTTCGTAGAACTCGGTCTCGAATAGCTGCTCAAGGTTGTTTCTGTTATCTCAAAATAATCAAAACAATATTCATAGATTTCATACACTACTGACATACGCATAAAAAATATCTTTTTTATCCAATGACAATTCTCAACACTCCAATCCCCTACATTCATACTACTCGACTTTATCGGATTAAGAAACAATAAAGAACCTTAATCTTCTAAAAGATGAGTATTCTACATTTCCATAAGTTGTAACAAGAAGTACGTCATTCCACACTGCTTCAGCTCGAAAACAAGTGTCCTTTTAGCCCCTTTTTAGTATATCGTCAACACTTGAAGTTAGCAATAATGTCATTAGCAGTAAAGGGCATTCCATTAGGTTTTCGTTCAAGTAGCGGATAGCGGGGACCAATAGCACTGAGATATAAAATGGACATCGGGTTTACCGATTGCTATTGATTTTAACAAGCAATAAAGCATTCAAAACTTGAACATAGATAGGATAAGCATTGTGTTACATGCGAAATCTTACTAATCATAAGTACTGGAAACGTATATAACATCGGTCATATCCTATTCTCATCAATACTTTACTGTAAGCAAAACCCAAGGAATAAAGTAACAGTTAGAATCAACCCAAAACAACGTCCATATAAAATTCCAATTCTTCAATTTATTATTAATTTTTAAATTAAACAACGAATAATTGACAATATATTATTCTATTGATTAAACGTAGCACAAAATTTATAAATCCGCATTTTGGAATACTGTCCAGAAGAACGAACACAATCAAAAGCCGATTTAGGGAGATGCCCATTCGTTGAACAACAAGAATAATTCGAAGGTAATCGGAAATATTTTTTCCCCTATCAATATACCTTACTACGATCAGACAGAGAGCAATTTCGAAATCACCCGAGACAGGTCACAATCTTTTTCAGATAACTCAAATCTGTTTCTAAACGAGGCTGTTGCAGGGCCAGAAGGTCTTTGAAAGTTGCAATTTTGTTTAGGCCGTAAACAGTTATCCTGCCCCATGTACCCGCCGATGTACCGGATGAACTTTTATCGATCGGATATCGAGCTACGCAGCGGTCGCAACAAGTTCTATTCTCATATTGAAAGACGGATAAACTGGCCCAGTCTGGGCCTAGCGGGCTCCAGATATTACAGCAAGGGAGCAAGCGCCATGGGACACCCGACCTACCTTGGTCTCCTGCTGTTCAAGATGTTACCGGTCGGCTACCGTGCCGCTAGGGACATGACCTATGAGAACCTGTCTGTGATGCGCTTCCTTGGCCTTGGGCTACAGGACCCCGTCCCCGACCACAGTGTGCCGGGCCGCTTCCGCAGCGGGCTTGCCGGGGCCGGGACCCTAGATACCCTTTTGGGGTCGGTCAATGAGCCGATCGAGGCCTGTGGCCTGATGCTGAACACCGGTACCAAGGTGGATGCTTCGATCACCGATGTCCCGCGAAGGCCCAAGGGCCGTCCGACCTATCAGGTCGTCGAGGAGCGCAGGAAGGATGAGGTACCCTCATAAAATATTGACGGTCAGCACAATGAGATAAATACAATCAGGAAGTTGAGCAAGGGCACCGACACGGAGGCACGTCGGGTCAGGAAAGACGGGCGGCTGCACTATGGCTATAATACAAACTTAGCTTTCAAATATCGCATATCTTCCTGTTCATTTTGCTTCACTCTGCGTTGACAATCCTCGGGATAGCGCTGCTATTCCTGCGGTTCTCGCCTTGATTGAAACAAAATGACCCGCGGAATCTTATACGACATTTAAAACCTAAATTTGTATAAGAAGCACATCGCCACCGAGCATCAGGGACTGGTCCTCTCGGTGATCATCACTCCTGCCAATGAGCACGACAGCCGCTCCCTCTGGAGAAAGCTCCCTCAGCCTTGTCTATACCGACAAGGCCTACAAGAGGCAGCGGCACGACGCGCTGCTCAGGGAGCGGGGGCTTAAGAACGGTATACAGTACAAAGCGGTCAGGAACCAGAAGCTTACCGACAGGCAGTTGGAATTCAATAGGCTCGTAAGTAGCCTCAGGTACACCATAGAGCGGACCTTTGGTGGCCAAAAGAGTTGGCTGGGGGCGGGAACGGCCAGGTATGTGGGACTGGCCAAGCCCCATGCCCGGCATGTCATGGAGGCCATCGCCTACAACCTGAAAAGGTTGCCGAAGCTATATGTTGACAGTGAAATCGAAAAACTCAGGACATCTTTGGAGGGACAGGTATGCCCGTAAGATCGGATTTAAATGAGATTAAGGATAAAATATTGACTTATTTCAACACATAAGTCAGCTTGCTCACATGGGACGGCATCTAAAAAAACACAAAAACTAAATCCATCTCGGCAGATTACTTTTGCAACAGCCTCTAAACATATATTTCTCAAAAAAATCGCATCGAAATTCAATACACTCGCAGTACAGTTCATTCAGTTGATTCGACAACTCACCCCATTTATGTTTAACTTACAATCGAAAACAATGAACAAAATACCTGACATTGTTGACAATAAAGTGATTTTGTTTTATAATTGTTTAACAAATAAGCTGTTTTATTAAACAAAACACTCACTGCCATGACTGCTATCGAATTCAATCACAAAATCATCAATCTCCAAGGAACCTTAGAATTGTTCACTAAAAGGTTTACCAATAATCCACAAGAATCTAAAGATTTGATTCAGGATACTGTATTAAAAGCCCTGACCTATCGTGATAAGTTTGCAGAAAACACTAATTTAAAGGGTTGGTTGTATACCATCATGCGCAATACGTTTATCAATAATTACAGAAAGTCGAAGAGAGCGCGCGTTACGCATGATGATACCAAAGAATTATATTATCTAAATGTAGCTGATAATTATACTTTCAATTCTCCCGAATCCAATTTTGAGTATAATGATATTATGAAGTGTGTCAATGAGATCAGGGAAGATTTACTGGTACCTTTCAAGATGCACCAAACGGGTTATAAATATCATGAAATTGCGGATCAACTGGACATTCCGATCGGGACGGTAAAAAACAGGATTTTCCACGCACGAAAAGAGATACAGGGAAAACTAAAGAGTGGTTATTCAAAATAATGAACAAAAAAATTGCTGTTATCGGCTCAGGCTTTTCTAGTCTGTCCGCTGCTTGTTGTTTAGCTGATGAAGGCTTAGACGTTACTCTATACGAGAAAAATGAGACGATTGGGGGTCGTGCCAGACAGTTTTCTGCGGACGGCTATACTTTCGATATGGGTCCCAGTTGGTATTGGATGCCCGGGGTTTTTGAGTCTTTCTTTCACAGGTTCGGAAAATCAGTAAGTGATTATTACGAACTGATAAGGTTGGACCCTTCTTATAAAGTATTTTTTAGTGAGAGGGAGGTTATAGACCTTCCGGCAAATCCGGAAGAACTTTATCGACTTTTCGAATCCATAGAACCGGGTTGTAGTCCCAATCTGAAAAAGTTTCTGGATGAAGCTGCCTATAAGTACGAAGTCGGTATCAACGACCTTGTCTATAAACCGGGAAAATCGATAACGGAATTTTTGGATATGCGTGTTATCAAGGGAGTCTTTCGCCTTCACTTGTTTCAATCCATCTCCAAACACATACGCCAGTATTTTACTAACCCAAGATTGATTCAACTCTTGGAGTTTCCTGTGCTCTTTCTGGGAGCGATGCCGGAAAATACTCCTGCATTGTACAGCATGATGAACTACGCCGATCTTTGTTTGGGAACTTGGTATCCCAGGGGTGGCATGTACAAAATTATAGAGGGAATGGGCAGCTTGGCCAGATCACTGGGTGTCAAGATACAGTGTAACGCCACTGTACAGGAAATAGCTCTAGCATCGAAGCATGCAAAAGGAGTTATCATTGATGGACAACTGCACGAAGCCGATTATGTTCTTGGTGGTGCCGATTACCATCATATCGAGCAACATTTGATTGCCAAAAGTCATCGAAAATATGATGAGAACTATTGGGAAAAGAGAGACATGGCACCCTCTAGTCTGATTTTTTATTTGGGCGTGGACATGCCTTTAAAAGGACTCTCCCATCACAATCTATTCTTTGACGAAGACTTTCAGCAACATGCCAAAGAAATCTATGAACATCCCGAATGGCCTTCAAAACCTTTGTTCTATGTTTGTTGCGCTTCGAAAACCGACCCTTCTTGCGCCCCCAAGGGTCATGAAAATGTTTTTATACTGATACCTGTAGCTCCGGGCCTGGAAGATGACAAGCGACAAAGAGCGCGGTATTACGACATGGTCATGGAAAGACTGGAACGATTGACAGGGCAAGAAATAAAATCCCATGTCACCTACCATCGGTCCTATGCGCACAATGATTTTATCTCGGACTACAATGCTTTTAAGGGAAATGCTTACGGACTGGCAAATACTTTACGTCAAACGGCTATTCTGAAACCATCCATTTTCAATAAGAAAATAAAAAACCTATATTATACGGGACAGTTGACCGTACCCGGTCCCGGTGTACCCCCATCCTTGATATCGGGCCAGGTCGTTGCGGAGCAAATCATTAAAGAACTAAAAACTGCTTAACAAATATGAAATCACTCTTTGACAAGGTATCATCAAAATGCAGTAAAATCACAACCCGTTCCTACAGCACTTCTTTTTCACTTGGCATCAGTTGTTTGGACAAAACGCTCAGACCACATATCTGTGCTATTTATGGCTTTGTACGGTTTGCTGATGAAATCGTGGATACATTTCATGATTATGATAAGAAAAAACTCCTCGACCGCTTTGAAAAGGATACTTACCTAGCCATAGAAGAAGGAATCAGCCTAAATCCTATATTGAACAGTTTTCAACTGGCCGTCAATACCTACAAAATAGAAAGTGAGCTCATCGACCTTTTCTTGAAAAGCATGAAGATGGACCTTCAAGATAATGAGTACAATCAGGTATCCTTTGAAAATTATATATTGGGTTCGGCGGAGGTCGTGGGCCTGATGTGCCTGCACGTATTTTGTTACGGAGATGATAGCATGTATCAAAGTCTAAAACCCAAAGCGATGAAATTGGGTTCTGCCTTTCAAAAAATAAACTTCCTTAGAGACCTGAACGCTGATTACAACGAGTTGGGTCGAACTTATTTCCCGGGATTGGATATAGCACAGTTCAACGAATCCAGTAAAAAAGATATAGAGAAAAGTATAGAAGAGGACTTTCGAATGGGTTACGAAGGTATAAAGGGCCTACCCAAGTCTTCGCGGTTTGGCGTGTATCTGGCTTACGTATACTACTACTCACTATTTAAGAAAATAAGGGACACCCCTTCTTACAATATATTACAGAGCCGAATAAGGATTCCCAACAATAAAAAGTATTCTTTACTGTTTACTTCTTATCTCAGGCACAGTTTTAATAGGATATGATGATGGAGTCAAATAAGCTGATACTCGTAGACAAAGAGGATAGAGAAATAGGAACAATGAACAAGATGGAAGCTCATCGTAAAGGCTTGTTACATAGAGCATTTTCCGTACTATTGTTCAATGATAACGGTGAACTTCTACTACAGAAAAGAGCTGCCAACAAATATCACTCCGGGGGATTATGGACAAACACCTGTTGCAGTCATCCTATGCCGGGAGAATCCATAGCCATAGCTGCCAAGAGAAGACTCATGGAAGAAATGGGCATTGACATGAGTCCCGAATATGTATACAAATTCATATACCGTACTGATCTGGACCATAACCTGATAGAGCATGAACTGGACCATGTATTCAAAGGCACATACAACGGAATCCCCGATATCAACCCTCTAGAAGTCGAAAGTTGGAAGTACGTATCGATTCCCGACCTGAGAGAAGACATGCGTAAAAGCCCCCAATGCTATACCGTATGGTTCAGGATCATCATGGAAGAGGTTTTCGAAGAAAACACCTATCAAATAAGTGGATAGGTAACAATTCCCGTTTTCAGCTGTTCTTAGATGGAATTAAAAGATTGAAATTATGTTTGGATTCCTGAAAAAAGACCCCATAAAAAACCTTCAGAGGAAATATAAGAAACTCATGGAGGAGGCAATGCACATACAGCGGTCCGGAGACCTGAAATTGTATGCCACAAAAATGGAAGAAGCCGATAGACTGGCGCAAGAAATTTCCCTCCTGAAAAACAAGTAGGCACAAAAAAGATGATCAAAGACAGTTCGAAATCTATTTTTTGGTTTCGTAGAGATTTGCGTTTGGAAGATAACCATGGACTCTATCAAGCTCTAAAACGAGAAGACAATGTACAAGCAATATTTATCTTCGATGTCAATATTCTCGATAAGCTGAATGACACTAGAGACAAGCGTGTACTTTTCATATACTATACACTAAAAACACTCAAAGAACAACTAGAAGAAAAAGGAAGTACTTTAAAGGTGTTTTTTGGAGACCCTATTGATTTTTTTGAACAGGCAGAGGTAAAATCGGTCTATACCAATCATGATTATGAACCCTATGCCAGAGATAGAGATAAAAAAGTAGAAAAAGCCCTATCTTCAAGAAATATCCCTTTTTATACCTTCAAAGACCAAGTCGTATTCGAAAAAGAAGAAGTAGTCAAAGATGATGGCACTCCTTATGTTGTTTTCACACCCTATAGTAAAAAATGGAAGGGAAGGCTAAGGGATGAAAATATGAAAGACTATCCCACCCTATCGCATATGGACCACTTTCATCAATGCGCGCCCTCGGAGATGCCGACCTTGGATAGTATGGGTTTTGAAAAGGGTGACGTGGAGTTTCCGGAAAGGGTCATCAAACAATCCATTATTAAGGAGTATGATGAGCAAAGAGACTATCCTGCAGTTCAGGGAACAACCCGATTAAGTGTACACCTCCGATTCGGAACGGTCAGTATCCGAAAATTAGCTAAAATAGGCTTAGAGAAAAACGAAGTCTGGCTCAATGAACTGATATGGAGAGATTTCTATGCGATGATCTTATGGCATTTTCCAAAGGTCGAAAACAATGCCTTTAGAGCTAAGTACGATAAGATATCATGGAGAAATAATACTGATGAGTTTCAGGCTTGGTGTGAGGGGCGCACGGGTTACCCTATAGTAGATGCCGGCATGCGCGAACTGAACGAAACGGGTTTTATGCACAATAGAGTACGAATGGTCGTTGCCAGTTTTCTGACAAAGCATCTTTTGATCGATTGGCGCTGGGGAGAGGCCTATTTTGCCGAAAAACTGCTGGACTACGATCTGGCATCCAATAACGGTGGCTGGCAATGGGCCGCAGGCTCAGGTTGTGACGCGGCCCCTTACTTTAGGGTGTTCAACCCTTATTCGCAGACCGAAAAATTCGATAAGGAGAAGAAATATATCAAAAAATGGGTACCCGAGTTTGAAAGCGATGATTACCCTGCCCCCATTATCGAGCATAAACCTGCACGAGAACGTGCCTTGGATACTTATAAAAAAGCGTTGAACAATGCTTGATACTGACAGTCCCTAAGATGTAAGGACAAGAATCTCAAAATCATCGAGAAATAGAGGGCAACATCATTCCCGAAAAAAACCAAGCTCCGCGAACTCTTGACGGGAAAATGTTATGGAGCCGAGGTCTTGGATAAATAGAGAAAGTGTTTATACTCTATAATATAGATATAGATTCTTTTCTTATGCTAATCCCATACAATTCTATGAAAATATTGCTGACAGGCTCCACAGGATACATCGGTAGACGTCTTCTCCCCATACTCGTCAGTAATGGCCATCATGTTATCTGTTTGGTAAGGGACGAAAGGCGTTTTGACTACGAAGATTTCGATGAAGCATTCATGCTTCATGTAGAGGTGATAGAGGCTGACCTTACCCTGTCGGAGACTTTATCCCAGTTGCCGAAGGACATCGATGCGGCCTATTTCCTTGTACACTCCATGAGCAGCACAGGAGATTTCTCCAAAAGAGAGCAGGTTACAGCTCAAAACTTTGCGGATTACCTGAGTACCACAAAACTAAAACAGTGCATTTACCTCAGCGGTATCACAAATGAAGAGAACCTGTCCGAACACCTTGCCTCACGAAAGAATGTAGAAGACATATTGAGAACATCGCACAAGCCACTGACAGTATTACGGGCAGCGATCATTATCGGTTCGGGAAGCGCGTCTTTCGAGATTATCCGTGACTTAGTAGAGAAACTACCCGTCATGGTAGCCCCTAAATGGCTGAGCACCAAATGTCAGCCCATCGGCATCCGCAATGTTATCGAATATCTGGAAAAAATACTCTTGTCAAAGGCCACTTTCGACCGCACCTTTGATATCGGAGGACCTGATGTACTGACCTACAAAGAGATGCTTTTGGGTTTTGCCAAAGCCAGAAAGCTACTTCGGCTCATCATCACCGTACCCATTATGACACCCAAGTTTTCATCTTTGTGGCTATATTTTGTCACTTCTACCTCCTACCCGCTGGCCAGAAATCTTGTCTCCAGTATGAAAAACGAAGTCATCTGTGAAAATAACGATATACAGGACATCGTACCCCTGTACCTATACTGCTATCGGGAAACGCTGGAGTTGGCCTTTAGCAAAATCAATCAAAAAAATGTGATCTCCAGCTGGAAGGATACCATATCGGAGCATACACTGGACAGAAACTTTCTGGATTATATAGAAGTCCCTAAACATGGCTGCCTACACGACCGACGTGTTATCAGCTTTCAAAGAAAAAGTGAGGTCGTCAAGCAGAATATATGGGAAATAGGCGGCAGTAGAGGTTGGTACTTTGGCAATCAGCTCTGGCGTATCCGAGGTTTCATCGACAAGATTGTAGGCGGTGTCGGCCTGAGAAGGGGCAGGCGTAGCCCCTCAGACCTCAAACCTGGCGATGCACTGGACTTTTGGAGGGTACTGTTGGCCGATGAAACCAACTGTAGATTACTATTGTATGCCGAGATGAAACTCCCGGGAGAAGCGTGGCTGGAATTTCGCATCAAAGAAAATCAAAACAAAAAAATACTCGTACAGACAGCTACCTTTAGGCCCTTGGGATTGTGGGGCCGCTTATATTGGTACCTAATGCTTCCTTTTCATGCTATCATCTTTCCAAAGATGGCAAAGAACATTGTCAACTATTAACTGTTACCTTATAGAAACCATAGTTATACTCAGGCCATGAAAATATATACTTTGCATAGGGAACAGTTTCTGCCTTTGTCGATAGATGAAGCTTGGGATTTTTTTTCCTCACCAAAGAACTTGAGTAAGATTACTCCGCCCCATATGAAATTCAGGATCATCTATATCTCAAGAGATAATGCCATGTACGCGGGTCAGGTGATTCGGTATATCGTACATGTACTGCCGGGAATTCCCGTACACTGGATGACCGAGATCACCCATGTCAAAGATAAGATCTTCTTTGTCGATGAGCAGCGATTCGGGCCTTACGCCCTGTGGCATCACCAGCATCATTTTAAAGAGGCAGAAGGCGGGATACACATGACAGATATTATCAATTATGCTCTTCCTCTAGGTTTTTTGGGAAGATTGGCCCATTGGCTTTTTGTTAAAGAGCAGCTAAGCACTATCTTTGACTATCGCTTTTCAGTATTGGAACACCTATTCACTAAAGACGAAAAAATTGCAGATCCTCATCCATAGTCTCATCATTACAGCTACCTTCCTTTTCATGGAGTGGGTAGCATGGTTTACCCATAAGTACGTTATGCATGGCTTTCTCTGGACCTGGCATCGCTCCCATCACAAGGTGCATAATCATGCGCTGGAGCGCAATGACCTATTTGCATTGGTCTTCAGTATTCCTTCTATAGCTTTTATCTATTTTTCTACGGCCAGTAGTGGTTATACTTACCTGACCTCTGTTGGAGTAGGTATATTATGCTATGGACTCTTCTATTTTATCTTTCATGATGTCATCGTCCACCGCAGGATCAAGATAAAGTTCAGGGCCAATAGCGATTACATGAAGCGGATGATGAATGCGCACTATGTACATCATGAAAAACATACCAAAGAAGACTGTGAAGCTTTTGGCTTCCTCTATGCCCCGAAGAAATACGATAAAATCAATAAAAAAACGGTTTGACTCGGTTAAAGCGGGTCTGTCACATTACAGTCTATCCATCAAAAATAGTGGACTTCAAAATCAAGGTTTCAACAACTCATGCCCTGCCCTGATTTCCAAACGGTGACTGCCTTCCGAATAAATCTATCGATTCCCGTATCTTCGAGAAGTAGCGACTTCTTGAACCTCAGACAGCCCTTACCGTAATCGATACCGCGTAGCCAGTCGGCATCGGCCCCTACTCTTTTGGCATCCTCTACGTATAGGGCGACATGATTTTTCTGGGCGTTCAGATGGAAGCCCGTACCATGATCCGGGCTTAACAATCAGTACTCAATAATACAAATTTTGGTTTTAAATATCGTATAAGATTCCGCGGGTCATTTTGGTTTCAATCAAGGCGATAACCGCAGGGATAGCAGCGCTATCGCGAGGATTGTCAACGCAGAGTGAGACAAAATGAACAGGAAGATAGGCGATAGTTAAAAGCTAAGTTTGTATAACAGCCATCACTCGGGCGAGAGATGGCGCATCTACCCTTATTGAATAAGAATTCGAAATCAAGCAAAAACAATTCATTATGAGGTGATTTGTGCTAAGGGCAAGAAGACTAATGACAATTTTGGGTCAAATGCAATAGCCGTCCTTCATCCAGCCGGTAACGTGTCGTTATCTCGGGAGTATCCATTTCTGAGAAAGATGTCGTCATCAATACGGTCAGACCTAAAGCGTGCATCTCTTTCAATAGGTCCATGATCATATCGGCATTATCCTTATCAAGGCCATAGAAGGGTTCATCCAATACTAAAAGTTCAGGTCGATTGGACAAAGAACGTGCTATGGCCACTCTCTGCACCTGCCCTTTGGAGAGCTGAGAAGGAAATCGATCTTTCAAATAGGTGATGTTCGTTAGCTCCAAAAGTCGCTCTACCTCATGTTGCCGTTCTTTGACAGGTCTTTTTTTGTAGTACAAAGGCAGTGCTATGTTTTCCATGATTGTCAGGCTATCGATCAGTCCAAAATCACTGAATACAAAACCGATATGTTCTGTTCTCCATGTTAGGGCCTGCCGTAGTGATAATCTGCCAATATCCACTCCTTTATAATAGTACTGTCCGAAATCAAAGCGCTCCATCAAGGCCAGTATACTTGGGAGAATGGACTGACCGCCATCACTATTTCTTCGTACGATCACAAACTCACCTTGACCGACGTCCATAGAGATATCGTTCAAAAGAGATTCATCTTTTTTGACGCCTTTGGCCGATAGTTTGGTGATATTTTTTAACGAAATCATTTGAAGTAAAATCAGTCTTTGTACTTTGATATCCAACAAGCATGCCAAGTCAAAATAACGAATTATGTACGCATATTAAGTAGGGGACTGTCCGTAAAAGAGCTTTTGAGTGTAAAACCCGATCGGAAACGGACAGTGGATATACTCTGATTTCCTCCGTTCGGGCATTTACTCGATAGTAGCTGACCCATTTTAAGTTATACAAATTTAGGTTTTAAATGTCGTATAAGATTCCGCGGGTCATTTTGTTTCAATCAAGGCGAGAACCGCAGGAATAGCAGCGCTATCCCGAGGATTGTCAACGCAGAGTGAAGCAAAATGAACAGGAAGATAGGCGATATTTGAAAGCTAAGTTTGTATAAAATGTGACTTCCCATTACTATCGGGGTCGGAAATTATACCTTTACACGCTCTTGAAGGTATGGCCTCCATTCATCACAAAGAAAGCCTGAAAAATCCCTGAGAAAGAGTACATAAGAGGGTCTAAAGGGGTCATTTTTCAGTTCCAGCCCGGCCTGTTCGGGAGTGTAGTCACCTTTTCTTGCATTACAGCGCTTGCAAGCGGTAACCAAGTTGCCCCAAGAGGTCTTGCCCCCTTTGGCTTTGGGGACCACATGGTCCAGTGTGAGGTCTTTTTCAATCCCGCAATACTGACATTCAAACCCGTCTCTTTTGAAGATATTTTGTCGAGTCAGTGATACCCCTTTGTAAGGTACATTGGTATACTTCAACAATTTGATGACGGCCGGCATAGGAAATGTTTTGGACACCGTTCGGAGTTGATGACCTTCCGCAGTTACAAGCATCTCGGTTTTATGTAGGTAAGTCAGTAAAAAAGCCTTCTGTACCGAGCAAACCGTAATAGGGCTATAATCCTGATTTAATACTAAAACTCTCCTATTCATCCTTACAATATACAGTGATCAGTATTCGAAAACAAAACTCAAAGGGGCTATCCTTTGAACAATCTACGTATACTAAACAAGTTATGTGTATATTGGTTCAGTTCTGGATTAAAAATCCCACGCTTGTCCAGCACATCGAGACGCACTTTTCCCGAGGCATGGATGATCTCATTCTCCTCTAACAAGACACCTACATGGTGCACGCGCCCTTCCGTATTCACAAAAAACACAAGATCGCCCGGCATGGCTTCTTCAAAACTCAGGGCTTCACCCTGTTCCGCTTGTTGATAAGCATCGCGCAGGAGCGGATACCCACAGATTTTGAATACGATTTGGGTAAAGCCAGAGCAATCAATCCCAAAGGGGGATTTGCCCCCCCAGAGATAAGGCGCGTTGAGGTATTTCAATGCAATCGTTCTCAGAAAGTCAAAATCCCTTTTCTGACTCAGGCCTTTTGCCTCTCCATTGAAAGCCATTTGTTCTTCTGCTTTGAACAGCTCATTGGTCACAATAGGTAAAATACTGCCCATAAGAATATGGACATGGTGCTTTTGGTATAGAATACTCGAATGAAGGTCCGTACAAATCTTATAATCCGAATAATTGATCTGATCGAAATAGGTATCCGATATGGGAGTGTGTTGTTTTCGGTCTATCCAGCCTTGGTACTTGTCAAAATACAATTCTACCTTCGACCATTTTCCATCAGGCGAATGTTCCAACACGGTGTAATGTTCGCCAAAAAGTAGCTGATGTACCATTTCAGCCGTATCGCTTGCAGATGACCGAAGTGGTATCAAGCTCAGTCGACAGATTCCCTTTTCAAGTTGTTCCACCATGTTAGAGACTGTTTTAAACTATATCCTTTATTTTTCATGAACTTCTTCTGACATAGAAATCGTTGAAATCCTACAAGATAGTGCCGCTATCTCGCTTAGCGCTGAGTCTTTCGCCGGCCATATCTCCGGGACAGTTCTCTTAACGCTCGGTCTTAGCTCCTTATGCGCTCCAAATAAGTGATAACATCCTCTAAAATAATTTCACAACAGTCTCTCAGAATTTGATTCGGGACATTTCTCTCTTCGCATCCTTCTCTTTAATACTGTCTCTCTTATCGTGTAGCTTTTTACCTTTGGCCAGTGCTATCTCCAGCTTTGCCAAACCGCGCGCGGTCACAAACAAGCGTACAGGGACGATGGTCAGCCCCTTTTCGTTCATCTTCGTCCGCAGCTTTTTCAGCTCCTTTTTGTTCAACAGGAGCTTACGTTCTCTAGTGGATACATGATTGTAGAAAGAGCCTTGGGCATAAGGAGAAATGTGCATCCCTTTGATAAACAGTTCTTCATCGTTAAAGTAGCAGTAACCATCGTTCAAGTTGACCTTGCCTTCGCGAATGGACTTTATTTCCGTTCCCTTCAGCACAAGCCCCGCCACATAAGTATCGATAAACTCGTATTCATAACGGGCCTGCCTGTTCTTTATATTAATATTATTGGAAAATCTTGACTTATCCTTCGCCATAATACTTCAAAAATAGAGAAAAAAACCTAGACTTACCCCACATTCCTAACGATAGCTGATTTTCATACAAGATTATACTACGGTCACAACAACTTGGCCGGCTCGGCCCAAGGTGGACCCTCAGGGCAAACAAAAAGAGTTCAAGCACAATAACCCACAAAGAAAAGCTATACCAAACAAGGTATACTCAAGAGAAAATGTTTTGGAAAAATATGGCTGTGCCATGACAAAATAGCTTTCACCGGATTTATAAGGCAAGTCATTGGTAAAAGAGTCATTGGGAGCTTCTCTATTCAAGGAAAACGGAAAACCTGTATAGGGACAAATGTCCCATTTCAACCCAAAATGGTCGATAGAAATCGTGATGAGCGTATAAACAGCAAAATACCGGCCATTTGGATTCGTTCGGCATAGCACCGCTATGGTGAATGAAGACCGGTGGGCAAAGCTTCCGGTAGGAAGCTATTTATGCGCGGAATAGGTTCTCTATTGACCATTTTGGGTTCAATTGCGTTTGGGTATAAATGGATTCTAAAAAGAAATCGGTACCGCTCTCCTACCGTTTCGCTTCATCGCCATAGAACATTCATCATGATAATCGAGGGAGTACCATTCTCGGCATAGGAGTAGCATCCTGCTGTACGAAATCTCCCTTTAGGTATTTGAAGTGCGCTGTTATGGCAATCATACCTGCATTGTCCGTGCAGTACTGAAAATCAGGGATATATACATTCCAGTTTCGTTTTTCAGCTTCCAAGTTCAATGTAGTCCTCAGTCCGGCATTGGCGGAGACACCTCCGGCGATGGCTATTTCCCTGATACCATATTCTTTTGCTGCCCGCTTCAGTTTTTGCATCAGCATACGGATAAGGGTATACTGCAAACTAGCACAGATATCGGGCATATTATCAGCAACAAAGTTCGGATTGCCGGCTTTCATATCTCTCAGAAAATATAGGAACGCGGTTTTGATTCCCGAGAAGGAGAAGTTGAGGCCCGGCATGGCCGTATCGGGAAAATCAAAAGCTTTGGGGTTGCCTTGCGCAGCATACCGGTCGATCAGGTGTCCCCCGGGATAAGGTAAGCCCAGCAGTTTTGCGGATTTGTCGAAGGCCTCTCCTACTGCATCGTCCTGTGTCTCTCCGATGACTTGCATGTCCAGATAATCCCTGACAAGGACAATCTGGGTATGCCCACCGCTGACCGTAAGGCATAAAAAAGGAAAAGAGGGCTTACTGTCACCGATAAAGTGTGCCAGGATATGGGCCTGCATATGGTTGACCCCTATCAAGGGAATACCCAAACCCAGTGCCAACCCTTTCGCAAAGGACGCTCCTACCATGAGCGCACCCAGTAGACCGGGACCCTGTGTGAAAGCCACAGCGTCCAACTCATGACGGTCCACTCCCGCCTCTTTTAGGGCAGTACTCACTATAGGGACTATGTGCTGCTGATGTGCCCTAGAGGCCAGTTCGGGAACAACACCACCATAATTTTCGTGTACTGATTGGGTGGCAACGATATTATTCAGTAATTTACCGCCTCTGATGAGGGCTGCGGAGGTTTCATCGCAGGAAGATTCGATAGCAAGGATAAGTGAGTCCATAATGAGGGATGAATTTTGGCGAAATTAATTAAAAAACGTTGGGTTAGAGCAGTGCTGGGAATGGTATTTTTCTTCATTGCCATTATTGTACTGCTGCTACTGGCCCTACAAACCCCTTATGTTCAGACAAAAGTAGTCAAAAAGATATCTAAGGTCATCACCCAGAAAACAGGATTCTATACTTCTTTAGATTATTTTTCCATCCGATGGTTCGATATAGCAGAAGTGGAGGGTGTGAAAATCTACGACACTGATGGTAACCTAATGCTGGATTTCCCCTCGATTACCATCGATTTCGAGCTGAACTCCTTACTCTACGAAGAAGATAAGAAACTGGACCTCATCGAAGTCTGGAAAGGCAAAGCTTACCTTATCAAGACCGACCTGAACGATTCCATGAAGACCATCAATGTCGACCTCTTTCTCAAAAACGTAAAAAAAGCTTTTCTGAAAAAAAACAAAAAAGGAAGTAAAGCCTTCGGCATATCGGAACTCAGTCTGATCGGCTGTCAGATAAAATACCATGACCCAAGTGAGGACAGTCTATCGGGCAAGCGATTTGATTACCATCATTTTGTGGTCAAGGATATCACTGCGGATATAAGTGAGGTATACCTGCATGCCGATACCGTATCCATGGTCGTAGGGGACCTCAGCGCCATCGATAGTTTGACCTCTTTGGAAATCAGCAGTATGAAGACCCACTTCCGATTGACCAAAAGCAGTATGGAGTTCCAAGAACTTCAAGCTCGGATAGGTAAGAGTTTCCTGTCCGATACGCTCCGTTTCGAATTCGAACATCTGCGCGATCTGGGGGATTTCAACAGCAAGGTCAACATGTATGCCCATCTCAACCAGACCGAACTGCATACGGATGACATTGCCTTATTTGCTCCCTCTCTCTATAAGTACAATGATAAGTTTGAGATCAATGGCCTTCTTGAAGGAAAAGTCAGCAGTTTTACCATGAAAGACTTCGACCTTAGCTTCGGAAATTCTACGGAAATCACCGGTAAGATAAACATGTTCGGACTCCCTCAGCTCGACGAGACTTTTGTTGATCTCAACATGGTCAACTCCACTATCAATATTCATGACCTGCAAAAGTACATTTCCGGAAAGAGTTACAATGCGCTGGCCAAGTTGGAACAGTTCGGTTTCAATGGCCAGTTCACAGGATATCAGAGTGACTTTGTGGCCAAAGGGGATTTTGTCACCAAGTACGGTCGTGCCCTTCTGGACATCAACCTCAAAGTCGCCGATAACATCAATAACTCAAATTACAGTGGTACCCTGAACACCTCCAATTTCCGTTTGGGAGCTTATTTTGGGCGAGAAGATATCCTACAGAAAGTGACGGTCAACGGTAAGATAGAAGGTAGCGGACTGACATTCGAAAATGCCGACTTTAACTTAGAAGGAAATATAAAAAGTATCGGTTTTTACGATTACAATTATAAAAACATCACCACTAACGCTCGTTTTGCCAAAGAACTGTTCGAAGGAAAACTAAGTATCGACGACCCCAACCTACAGTTCGTCGGTGAGGGGGCCATCGACCTTCGGGATGGTAGAAATGCCTATAATATCACCGCCAAACTGGACACGCTACAGTTAAAAGCATTGAATCTATCCGATAAAGAAATATTTATCGGCGCACATCTGGATATCGATGCCGAAGGACTACAGCTGGACAGTATTACAGGGACGGCTCACATCAGGGACCTCAATCTCAATTATGATGGGCGGGAATTCCATGTAGACTCGCTTCAGGTACTTTCCAACTATCAACAAAAGGAAAGAAACCTAAGTCTACTGTCCAGCTTGGCACAATTGGATATACACGGTGACTTTCAGCTCACCTCCACCTTTAGGGACCTGAAGGAGCTGTTCAACGAATATCGCCTGAATATCAATAACGACCGTAAGAGACTCGCCGCCTATTATCGGGAGAAAGCCGCCAGAAAACATCAAGCTTATAATCTAAGCTATGAGATACAACTTAGGGAAATGAACACGCTGCTGGAGCTTTTGAGCGATAGCACCTATATCTCTCCGAACACGATACTATCGGGTAATTTTTCGGGAGGGTATACGACTATCTTTTCCCTGAACACAGTAGTGGACAGCATCTACTTCAACAATACCTCCTTCTTCAATACTGAAATCGATATTTCCAGTTCTAAAATCGCAGATAGCACCAATGTACTGGCCATCGGATACATATTGAGTGAAAAACAGGGCATCAGCGAGGTGTTCAAGACAAAAAACCTTATAGCAGAAGCCATCTGGAACAATGAGCATATCGATTTTAAGTTCGATGCCGAACAGGACGGTCTGGACAATTACGTGAAACTGGGAGGAAACATGGATTTCCTGAAAGACCGCACACAGATCAGTCTACTCCCCTCTGACCTGAGGATATTGGATAAGGACTGGCAGTTTTCCGAAAACAATCTTATCGAGATTATCGGTAATGAAGTCTCCGTGGACAGTCTGGTGCTGTTCCATGCAGGGCAGCGGCTCGCCCTTGATGGCGAAATATCGCAGGATGAATCCAGTCCTTTGCGTCTGATCATTGATGATTTCCGATTGGAAAACCTGAACCCCATTATCGACAGGACACTGAGCGGTCTGCTCAATGGTGAGGTCACCATCAATAACTATTACAATGACCTAAGGGTAGAAAACAGTTTTGAGTTGGATACCTTCAAGATCAATGACTTTCTGGTAGGGGACATTTCGGGTTCCTCACACTGGAACAATGACCGCAAAGATTTTTATGCGAATTTTTATGTCGACCGCTTAGCCTCCAGGATTGTGGACATTGAAGGGACGTATACCCCCAAGCATACAAAAAATCCACTTAACCTTGATGCCAAGCTCAACGGTTTGCAGCTCGGTGTGGTCGAATCATTTCTAACAGGTTACTTCAGTGATATCGGTGGCCTGGCCTTCGGTGACTTCAAAGTGGAGGGGACATTGGACGAGCCTATCGTCAAGGGAAGGGGGCAGATACAGCAAGGAAAGGTCAGAGTGGATTACCTGAACACGCTCTATGAGTTCGGTGGCGATTTCAGTGTCACCGAAAACCTTATTCGGCTGGACGATATCCGATTATATGATGTATTCAAACAGGAAGCCCAACTCAAAGGCAGTTTTTCTCATCATGGCTTTAAAAATTTTGAAGCGGCGCTTTATGGTGATATCAATAACTTCCAGGTACTCAGCACCGCTTCCAAGGACAATGACCTTTTCTATGGTACGGGCTATGCTACAGGTGACATCAGCTTTATCGGTCCTCTGAACAAAATGTCCATCAATGCCAATGCAAAGTCCGAAAAGGGCACAAAAATATACATCCCTATCGGAGGTAGCGAAACAGTAGTGCAGGAGGAATTCATCAATTTTACTTCACTGAAAAGCAAAAAAGAAGAAGAGAAAAAGGAAAAGGAACAGAAAAAAAACGTGGATATCTCCGGACTGAATCTCAACTTCAACCTGGACCTCACCGAAGATGCTTATTGTGAGATTATTTTTGATATCAAAGCAGGGGATATCATAAGAGGCCGTGGCAATGGTCAGTTGAAACTGGAAATCGACACCAAGGGTGACTTCAATATGTTCGGAGACTACACGATCAGCAATGGTGGTTATAATTTCACGCTGTACAACATCATCAACAAGGAGTTCGACATCTTGCCCGATAGTAAAATCTCCTGGTATGGGGATCCTTATGCGGGCATATTGGATATAAAGGCGATTTACAAGCAGCTGGCTTCTTTGGCCCCCATCGTTAACGACAAAGAACTGAGGAAAGTCGCTGACCTACGCAGGAAGTACCCTACTGAGGTGCGTCTGGAGCTTAACGGACCACTGCTCTCCCCATCCATTGCTTTTGATATCGATATGAACAACTATCCCAACACGGTCAATTTACCCGATGGTGGCGGTTCCTTTAGTTTAGATGCTGCGGTCAACTCTTTCAAAAACCAACTGGTCGCCAATGAACAGGAGATGAACCGTCAGGTGTTCAGCTTGATCGTACTTCGAAAACTGTCCCCTCCGGACGAAGCCTTTGATACGGGCGGTGTCATTGGCAGTAGTGTCAGCGAGTTTGTCTCTAATCAACTGAGCTATTGGATATCACAGGTCGATGACAATCTGGAAATCGACGTAGACCTGGGCGACCTGGACCCGGAAGCGCTCAATACCTTTCAACTTCGACTTTCCTATACATTTCTGGACGGCAGGCTAAGGGTCACCAGGGATGGAGGCTTTACCAATCAATACAATGAAACCGATATTGCCAGTATCGCCGGTGACTGGACCGTGGAATACCTATTGACCCCTGACGGTAAATTCAGGGCAAAAATGTACAGTAGGACCAATTTCAGTACCATCAGCTCCAATCAAGGGACGGAAACCCGGACCACTACAGGTTTCAGCCTACTGCATACGCAGAGTTTTAATGAAATCAGGGAACTGTTCGATTCAGCAAAACAACAAAGAAAGCGTAAGGAAAAAGAAGAGGAAAAGCAGAAGGGCAATATAGCACTCCCTAATAAAGATGCTGTTTTAAAACCTGAAGATGAATAGACTTCTACCCTTTCCGCTATTAAGAGCTTGTTCAAAAATAAATTTTCAATAATTGTCATTTAAATAAACATATAATATGTACTTAATAATGCGGATATAAGTTACTTTAATACAATAATAAATTTAAATAATAATTAATATATTTGACCTTGAACAAATGGCGTTAAAAAAATCAAGAAATGTAGCGTAGAGAAATCCACCCTGTCTGACCGTAGGGAGTTTGGTGGATTTTAGCGGAATGGATTGATTTTTAGCCTATTTGTTCAAGGTCTTGACTTTTTTGCTTCGTTTTTGGGTCAGGCCAAAAATGAAGAAGCTGACCTATCTTGATAGGCTTGGCCTGAGCACCGGACCAACCTATAGTAGATAATATCCGGTTTTTAAGAGTAAAGCAAAATTATATATGGAGAAATGAATCAAATATATGCCCATCATTTTTAAACATGCTCTAAGCTTACCTTTACAGCAGCCCCTACCTCTGCTTAGCCTAGTACTGGTGCTGTTCTGCACTGTACCCGGCAGAATCCAGGCCCAACCCGATACTCTTGTCAGCACTGCTGTAAACATTTCTAAGGACACTGTTCAAAGCAGTAAACACCCACAACGGTTCCGCGGCCTACTTATCGGTGCGGGAGTCACCTATGGTGCGAGTCTTGTCGCTTTGGACCGTCTGTGGTACAAAGATTTTCCGAGAGAGGGTTTCCGTTTTTTCAATGATAATGCCGAGTGGAAGCAAGTGGACAAGGTAGGCCATGCCTATTCTACCTTTCACCTTAGCAAAACGGGGTCCATCGCTTTGCGATGGGCAGGACTTTCGCAAAGAAAAGCAGACCTATGGGGCAGTGTGATGGGTATGGGCGTAATGGTTCCTATAGAAATCTTCGATGGTTTCTCAGCAGAGTATGGTGCTTCGGTCGGTGATCTGGTGGCCAATACAGGAGGAGCCGCGCTGTTTCTGGGACAGCAGTTACTTTGGAGGGAAATCAGGATACATCCTAAATTTTCCTTTCGGCAAAGCAGCTATGCCGAACTAAGGCCCAATACGCTAGGGAACAATTTTTCGGAAGCCCTACTCAAAGACTACAATGGACAAACCTACTGGCTCTCTTTCGACCTCTATCGTTTTCTGGGAAAAGACAACCTTTTTCCAAAATGGCTCAACCTCGCGGTAGGATACGGGGCAGAGGGCATGGTCTATGCCAATGATGATGTCAACGCTGCACGGGGCTTTTCGGCACAGCGACAATACTACCTTAGCATCGATTTCGATTTTAGCCACTTAAAATACCGTTCCAATTTCCTGAAAGGCTTACTCTATTTTATAAATTTGGTACATTTGCCCGCGCCGGCATTGGCCTATGAAAGCCAAGACGGATTTAGGTTCCACTGGTTGAAATTCTAACCCGATGATGTGTTGGAACTTTTCATGAGGGCTTAATTAGCCATAAATAAAGGTGTTCTGTTGGGTTTAGCGCAGCACTACTACGGTCAGACAAATACATTCATTTCACTGATTTGCGGCGATTTGAGTTTATAATGCATTTTCAGACCGAAAGTTTATGGATCTATTGGAAAAACAGACCTTATACGAAAAAACCGAGGATTCATAAATGACGATAAAACAAATACAATAGTGAACTTATACAAACTTAGCTTTTAAATATCGCCTATCTTCCTGTTCATTTTGCTTCACTCTGCGTGGACAATCCTCGCGATAGCGCTGCTATCCCTGCGGTTATCGCCTTGATTGAAACCAAAATGACCCGCGGAATCTTATACGACATTTAAAACCCAAATTTGTATTAAATACAGGATATCGGTTTAACAGAAAAACAATCGGAACACTTAAGAGACTATTTTAAAATGCATCTTTTAATTTCTTATGTAATCTTATGGCACATAATTTCGTTGATATTTCCACGGATAGCGTTGCTATCTGTGATGATGATGCTCACGCGGCAGACTGGCCCCTTCGCTGGCTAAATAACTCAAGGACATTTTCTTAACGCTCGGTCCTACTCGATATAAGCGATAACGAATTCTAAAATAATCTCTTTCAAAACATTCTCTAAGAACGGTCATCAGCTTTCTGATGTATACAGTGAGTGGGGATCATTATAACATTAAATCAATAGTACTATGAATATAGGTGATAGAGTAAGGGTAATCCATGGTAGTGAATCAGGTATTGTCACCAGAGTCATCGATGCCCAACAAGTAGAAATAGAAATAGAGGATGGGTTTACCATACCCGTGCTGGTCAGAGACCTGGCCCTGGTAGCCACGGAAGAGGACAAACACTTTGATCCCGCGGATAGGCCTACCGAATCCACCGAAAGAAAAAACACGAGCAATAGGGCCAATGAAAAAAGTAGCGATGCCAAAAAGGGAATCTACATTGCCTTCGAACCCATAGGAAAGACCCATGTGTTATTATATTTCATCAACAACACCTCCTTTGAGCTTGCTTATTCCATATTTACAAAAAATGGCGAGCAATGCCAGCGTATCCACTCGGGTAGCCTATCCGCTCATAGCTTAGTAAAAATGACCGATTGGGCATTGGATAATTTTGAAAACTGGCCTTTGTTACATATCGAGGCCTTATACTCCCACAACAAGGCTTTCACCTATCGCTCTCCCTTACGGGTATCCCTAAAGGTGAAGGCGGCCGGTTATCATAAAAACAGGAAAGAAGCTCCGCTATTGGGCAAGCCCTGCCATCTTTTCCAAATCGACCAACAGATACCCAAACATCAAGTTGAGGCCATTAAAGAAAAAATGCTGGGAGAAAAAGCCCCTTCTCCCGTTGTAGAGCAGGGTTTTGTCCGACCGGCATCAACGGTGGACCTGCATATTGAAAAATTAGTGGAAAATGAACAAGAAATCGCTCTGCTCAGTAACCGGGAAATGTTGTCGGTTCAGATGGACCATTTCCATAAAGCATTCAATGGAGCTATTATCGCCGGTATGGAAGAAATTACCTTTATCCACGGTAACGGTACACTAAAGAAAAACATCCAAAAAGAATTGAGCCAGTCCCATGATATCAAATTCTATAAGGATGCCATGAAAGAAAAATTTGGATATGGTGCTACACTTGTCAAAATAAAGTGACTTTTTTCTCTGAACATACTATATTTGTCTCTTAAATAAATCAAATTCGCACAATACGCTTTATATCAATTACTTAAATCGAAGGGTGCGGTATTTGCCAGAATAGATACCGCCACGGAGACGCTATCAGACAAGATTATAAAGCAGACTAACACTTTCCAAAAGGGAGAAGGGTTCACATAAGGCAAATTGCATTTTTTCATTTTTGTCCATTATTCACTATATTCAGTATATTTATAACTAACGCTATAAAGCTTATGGATCTTAATACTTTTATGAAGACTTATGCACAGGAAATCGGAGGGGAGTTTTCCGAATACGACAGTGATAAGTCTATTGTTATCATGCCCCTACCCGATGAGCGTTTCCAAACTGTATTGGGACATAAGAAACATATCGACCGTTATGAGAAGTTGGTCATTGAGTTCAGCTCTAAGGTCTGTGCATTCGACGATACCATCGACTTGAAGATGTTGCTTCAGGAGAATACCAATTTTTGTCATGCCAAGTTTGTTCTTGTTGATGACTATATCAAAGTAGAGGCTTCTTGTTTTGTCGAAAGTGCTACTGAAGAGGTCTTGAAGGAAATACTACAGGAAGTAGCGAATTTGGCCGATAACTTCGAATTTGAACTTACAGGAGTCGACGTTCATTAATTCATACCATCGAAAGTTTGTCATGTTCATTTCGCTTTGAGCGAAGTATCTTTTTCGGATAGTACTTTATTTTTGGTATCTGTAAGAATGAAGTGATCTAGACTTTTCTATCAGAACGTGGCATTAGCCATGTTACTCAAAAAATCTTTGATTTTCGTTACAAACGAAAAAGTTCCATTCACTTTCTCAAAAAGAATCCTATAAGACAGGGAAATATTATTTTTCCTGTCTTTTATTTTTAAATTTGAGACAATATGCGAGCTACCTTATCGCCGTCGGTGAATACTCATCGAAGGAGGAAAGTCCGGGCAACGCAGAGTACCGTACTTCCTAACGGGAAGGCTCCGAATATTCGGGGACAGAAAGTGCCACAGAAAATATACCGCCCTGAAGTTCAGGGTAAGGGTGAAAAGGTGAGGTAAGAGCTCACCGCGCTTTGGGAGACCAAGGTGGCAGGGTAAACCTTACGGGTTGAAAGACCAAATAAGCTGGTGTCGGTACAAACTTGTGCCGTAAGGGCTACTCGTCCAAGATCAGTGGGTAGGTCGTTGGACCCTGACAGCAATGTCAGGGCTAGATAAATGATAAGGGTCCCAAATACTCGGGAAACAGAACCCGGCTTATCGGCTTGCATATTTTTTACATTTTTCCTCAGAAGAATCTATTTGCGAGAGCAAAATATAGGCAAAAACAAAGGTATACCGCATATCCGAAATACCCCACTGGGGAATAACATGGCTACGGTGCTTTTTGGGCATATTTCATACCCGCCTCCTCTTGCCAATAAACAATAGAAATAAAGGTTCTTTTTCAAACCAAAAAACAAGGCATGGCAAAGATTTTGATCATTGATGATGAAAAAAGCATCAGAAGCACTCTAAAAGAGATACTCGAGTATGAAAAATATACCGTCGACGAAGCTAAAGACGGTGAAGAAGGACTGGAGTGTGTCATAAAGAATAAATACGACGCCGTATTATGCGATATCAAAATGCCCAAAATGGATGGACTGGAAGTATTGGAAAAAGCAATGGAGCTTGGCCTGGACACTCAGTTTATCATGATATCGGCACATGGTACCATAGAAACTGCCGTAGAAGCAACCAAAAAAGGGGCTTTCGACTTTGTATCCAAGCCTCCCGACCTGAATCGCTTATTGGTCACGCTGCGCAATGCCATGGACAAGTCCACATTGGTAACGGAAACAAAAGTACTGAAAAAGAAGATATCCAAAACCTATGATATCGTAGGAGAATCCGATGCTATCACAGAAGTAAAAAACACCATCGAAAAAGTCGCTCCTACTGAGGCCCGAGTACTCATCACAGGACCGAACGGTACGGGTAAAGAACTGGTAGCACGCTGGCTCCATGAAAAAAGCAATAGGGACAAAGGGCCCATGGTGGAAGTCAACTGTGCCGCCATACCTGCGGAACTCATCGAAAGTGAGCTTTTCGGTCATGAAAAAGGAGCCTTTACCTCAGCGGTAAAACAACGGATAGGTAAATTTGAACAAGCTAGCGGGGGAACGCTTTTTCTTGATGAAATAGGAGATATGAGTCTCTCGGCACAGGCCAAGGTACTTAGGGCCTTGCAAGAAAATAAGATTACCAGAGTAGGTGGTGATAAAGAGATAAAGGTCAATGTGAGGGTATTGGCGGCAACCAATAAAAACCTCAAAGAAGCTATCGACGAAAAAAATTTTAGAGAAGATCTATATCATCGTATAAGTGTAATCCTGATCAAGGTTCCTGCCCTCAAAGACAGAAAGAGTGACATTCCTCTTTTAGTAGACAAATTTCTTAATGATATCGCCAAAGAATACGGAACCAAGAAGAAAACAATAAGTGATAAAGCATTAGAGGAGCTTCAAAAATCATCTTGGACAGGCAACATAAGAGAGTTGAGAAATGTCATCGAACGCCTCATCATTATGTGCGGTGATGAAATCAGCAAGGAGGACGTATCCAAATATACAGAAATCGGATAGACTCGCTTATCTCCATTCAAAAGAAAAAAAATCAAAGCAAGAAGTGATAAGGAACGTTATGAGCGTTCTTTATCACTGACCACCTCTGCGGATTGTTTTTCTTTCTTGATGTCCTTCTTTGAGTAAGTAGGACATGTGTATTGATTACAAGCTGAAGCTGCAAATAATACGATAGCGGCAATAGTTAGTCGAAGTTTCATATCTTTAAAAAATTTCATCTTGTGTTATAACAAAAATACCAAAGTTTTAGTATTTAGCAAATCAATTATTTTTTAGTAGACTTCAATAATACGATAATAATCCAATATTTGTACTATAATTCTCTGCATTCCAAATATCATTCCGGGCGAAAAAAAAACGCTATTGTTACTTTTATTATTGATTATCAATGATTTAACAGTAGCAAAATTGAGATCAGGCAATTATTCCGTCCCTCTTTGGGAATAAAATCTCTTTTACTGATCATTTCTTCCATAATCTACATCAAGAAAGATTCTTAAAAAAGCATTGAATCCGTATTGTGTACTCAGTCCACTACTTGCTTCTATTTTGATGTACCCATGTGGTTTTCACTGATTCCAAAAGGAGAAACAGACTGCATCAGGAAACGATTCTCTATGACTACTTCGAAAGACATTCAAAAAGTCCAGGTCACTTTATCCTATAGGTTGGTTTCAGTGGCATTCATCGAACCTTTGGTTCGTACTTCTACTACAGTTTCAGCTTCATAAGCTGCTCATCAGTAAAATGAATTCGCTTTTTGAGATAATCATAGCTGCTATACGAAATCCAATAGAACACCCGCTTATTGGATTTAAACCCTCTTTACGAAGCAGCGAATTAAACATGTTTGTTTACTAAAGCATAATAACGGACACAACAGTGAACTAATGTAGAAAATGGGTCGAACCTGACTCTGGTTCCTGATATCCATGACTGTCCAGAAAAAAAGAGGCCAAATCCTTACGGATTTGGCCTCTTTTTTTCTAAAATGGCTTGAGTTCTTCTATTTCATAGCAAAAACTAAAGATTTTCGCCCTAAGGGATTAACCTATGCTGATTCTTTTGAAATCACTAACGGTCAATCCACTGGAGACTGTATCCAAATACTTGGCAACGGTCATAGAACTATCTTTTACATAAGCTTGGTTCAACAAGGTATTGTCCTTGAAGAATTTTTGCAGCTTACCTTGAGCTATTTTCTCTACTATATTTTCAGGCTTACCTTCGGCAATCGCTTGTTCTTTACCGATTTCGATTTCTTTGGCGATGATACTTTCATCTACTCCATCTTTATCGACTGCTACGGGGTTCATCGCTGCTATCTGCATTCCTACGTCTTTTCCTGCCGCCGAGACTTCGTCTCCGCTAGCTCCTTTCAAGGCCACCAATACGCCTAATTTGTTCCCTGCATGGACATAGGGTACGACAGTCTCCCCGTTCATACGGATGTACTGGCTGATTTCTATCTTCTCCCCTATTTTACCTACCATTTCAGTGATTTTCTCAGTGATGGTAGTACCGTCAATGGTAGCATTCAATAATTCTTCTTTACTGGAAGGGTTCTCATCGAAAGCAACCCCGACAATAGCATTACCTAAAGCTAGGAATTCTTCATTTTTACCTACGAAATCAGTTTCGCAATTCAGTGCGATCAGTACGCTTTCGGTAGCGTCATCACTGGTTTTGATGAAAACAGAACCCTCTTTGGCCTCTCTGTCAGACCTTGAGGCAGAAACTTTTTGACCTTTTTTTCTCAATAAATCAATTGCAGCATCAAAATCGCCATTGGCTTCTGTCAATGCTTTTTTGCAGTCCATCATGCCTGCACCGGTCATTTGTCGCAATTTGTTAACGTCTTTTGCGGTAATTGCCATAGTAAATTACAGTTTTAATGTAGGTTTTGTTTTCCGTAAACAAAAAATGAACACCAGCGAAAAGACTGATGTTCAAATTTCAATTCATTGATAAGTATCGTTATGATGATTATCTCTTATTCTTCAACCGCTTTTTCCTCGGTATCAACTTTCCTTTTTTCCTCTTCTTCCTTTTTGAGATTGGATTCTTCTTTATCTCTCTTGCGTTCTGCTAGGCCTTCTTCGATAACCTTGCCCACTTGTCCCAATATCAAGGAGATGGACTTAAAAGCATCATCGTTGCCAGGAATAGGAAAATCTACTCCCGAAGGGTCTGAGTTGGTATCAACCAAACCAAACACGGGAATGTTCAGCTTCTGAGCTTCTTTGACTGCAATATGTTCGCGTTTTACGTCGATAACAAACAACGCCGCTGGCAATCTGGTCAAGTCAGAAATCCCTCCCAATATTCTCTCCAACTTCTCTTTCTCTCTACTCTTCATCAAGCGCTCACGCTTCGCTAGGTTCTTATAAGACTCATCTTTCATCAACTTATCGATAGAAGATAGCTTCTTCAAAGATTTCCTGATAGTAGCAAAGTTAGTCAGCATACCACCTAACCAGCGTTCTGCAACATAAGGCATATTCAACTCGCGGGCCTGTTGTGCCACTATGTCTTTAGCCTGTTTTTTCGTAGCTACGAACATTATCTTTCTTCCGGATCTTACGACCCCCTTGAGTGCGGAAGATGCTTCGTCGAGGCACGCCAAGGTCTTATTCAAATCAATAATGTGGATTCCGTTTCTTTCCATAAAGATATATGGAGCCATACGGGGATCCCACTTTCTCGTTAAGTGTCCAAAATGGACACCAGCATCTAGCAAGTCTTTGTATTCTAGTTTGTTAGCCATTAATATATAGTTAATAATCGTTTGATTCCTACTGCATTAACGCTTACTGAACTGGAACCTTCTTCTCGCTTTCCTTCTTCCGTATTTCTTCCTTTCGACCATTCTAGGGTCTCTGGTAAGAAAACCTTCTTTCTTGAGAGGAGGTCTATTTTCAGCGTCGATTTCGCAAAGAGCCCTTGAGACGGCCAAACGGATGGCTTCCGCCTGTCCTTTGAAACCACCACCATCGACATTTACTTTAATGTCGAAGTTCTCGACTGCCTCGATAGTGTTCAGAGGTTGCTTTACGATGGTCTGTAAAATCTCCGAAGGAAAGTAGTCCTTGATGTCCTTGTTATTGACAATAATAGAACCGTTTCCCGATTTTACATAAATCCTCGCAACGGAGGTTTTCCTTCTTCCAATTGAATTTATTACTTCCATTGATTACCCGCTTATAATTTGATTTCTTTAGGCTGCTGAGCCTCATGGGGATGCTCAGTACCTTCATATACATATAAATTTCCAAAGAGAGCCCTTCCAATTCGATTTTTGGGAAGCATACCTCTTACGGCCCGCTCTACTAAAATCGTTGAAGACTTCTTGTTTTTTATCTGGAGTGGAGTAGTTCTCTTTTGCCCTCCTGGATATCCTGTATGGGACACATATACCTTATCGGTCCATTTCTTACCCGTCAATTTAATCTTGTCAGCATTGATTACAATGACATTGTCACCACAATCTGTATGCGGAGTGTACCCAGGCTTATGCTTACCTCTGATAATCTTAGCCACCTCACTGGCCAACCTACCCAATACCTTTGAACTGGCATCTACGACTATCCAATTCTTCTCGACCGTAGCTTTATTTTCAAAGGTTGTCTTATAACTTAAAGTATCCACGCTAAAAAGCTTTTTTTTATTATAAACAATATAAAATATGCCCCTTAAAAAGGGACACAAAGATAGAAGTATAATTCATGAAATGCAATAGACCCACTCAAAATATGTCAATAACTGCACTCAATCAAATCGGTTACGATCATTTATACTCAAGAAAAAGTGAAATGGGAAATTCGTGTTTCAACGAAAATGGAAAAATCATGCATTGGTACAATTTCATTGATTGATTGGTCTTTGGGACCGTTCTGATTGGTAAAGTGCTTTCGCAATCGTTTTCAGTCTGTCCCGTAACAATTTCATTGCGGTATCATTATGACACCATTAGTAGATTAAGAATGGATAGTACTATCTATTCTTATCCAATTGCTTCAGTAAGACACGGAAGTCTTTTGGGTAAGGTGCCTCTGTGATGAGCATTTCACCGCTGAGCAACTGAAAGCCCAGTTGCTTGGCATGAAGCGCAAATCGCTTGATCAACGGCTGCTCTTCGGTCCATTGCTTCAGGTTATACTTTCGCTTCAGACTGGAAAGGTAGAATACCTTCCCTCCATACTGTTCATCGTTCAGGATAGGAGCCCCGATACTGGACAAGTGTATCCTGATCTGGTGCATCCTGCCCGTTATGGGCCTACAGGACAATAAGGTATGCTCCCGAAAAGCATCTAAAGTATCAAAATAAGTATTCGCTTCTTTTCCTTTTCGGGAATCTAGTTTTGCAACCCCTTTCCCTAAAGGATATATCGGGGCGTCAACCTCTCTGTCCTTAAAATCATGAACACCGTCGACCACTGCATGGTATTCTTTCTGTACCTTTCTTTGCTCAAACTGTAGTGACAGTGAACGGTAAGCCTCAGGATGTTTTGCTATTGCCATAATACCCGAAGTCTCTTTATCTATCCGATGGCATACCTGCGCATCGGGATGATACTCCTTGGCCAATTTCAGCAAATGGACCGAAGAGGCCCTATCTTCCAAAGTAGCGATAAAAGGAGGCTTGTTAATGAGTATATAATCCTCGTTTTCCAACAGGATCATCGAAGCGAAATCAAATTTTGCCATAGCGACAAAGTTAACTATAATTCATGCTTTTGTGAAAGGACTGTTTTGGAATTTATAATTGGCACGAGCCACTGCCCCATTGAATCCAAAAAACACGGTAATTATAGTGGCTCGGAAAAAGTGGGCAGAAAAACCTGCTAATGGATTCCTTACCGAACTTTCGATAGCAAATTCCCAATACTACGATGGCCTGTCGGAGGATACCCTCTTAGCTTCCGGTAATATAAACAATTGATTTTTAGAATGAAAACAAAAAGATGCCAAAGAAGAAACTCCTTTATCCCTACCCTATTTACCTTGGGGTTTCACCGTATGAATAGGCTCTATTTATAACATATAAACACCACAGCCTTCCAAGGCTAGCTACAGTTTTGGGATAAAATTGATTTATTTTCAATAACTTGCTGCTTGTATAAGCTACACCTTTGCGAAAAATATGAAAGTTCACTGTCAAACCTGCCCCAATAAAAACTGCCTCATCAAGAAAAACGGCCTTACTCTAGAAGGCCTTCCCCATGTAGAGAAGAAGCACACTATTCATTGTAAGAAATCTCAAAACTTCATTATAGAAGGCGCACCCGTACATGGGCTCTATTTTGTATACGAAGGGAAAATCAAGGTAGGGAAGACGGGAATCAACGGTAGAGAACAAATCGTGCGGTTCGCACAGGATGGAGAAATCATTGGACACAGAGGTTTCGGAGCGGGCGAGTTCTATCAAATCCACGCAGTAGCGCTAGAGGATAGTATCCTATGTAACTTCAGTACCGAAACGATGCATGAGATGCTTCAGACCATCCCTCAACTCACTTATGACCTAATGTTGTTCTATGGAGAAGAACTGAACAAGAGTGAGACCAAAGTACGTAAATTTGCCCAGATGACCGTACGCGAAAAAGTCATTGACGCTCTGCTCTATATTTTTCGCAAATTTGGTCAGAGAGAGAATTTTCTGGATATACAACTCTCTAGAAAGGAGATTGCCGACTTTGCCGGAACTACTGATGAACAGGTCATTCGCGTCATTTCGACACTGAAAAAAGAAGGACTTCTAATCACCAGCGGAAAAAAAATAGGCATACATAACGTAGAATTACTTAAAAAAGAAATTGCTGATCATCATTTTTTTCTTGACAGCTAAGTAGTTGAAAACTATCTCATAACGCATATTAGATGATTTTATTAAAAAAAACTGCCAAAAAGCAGTTTTTTTTATGCACAAAAAGTTGTGAAAATCTGTATATCCTCATAAGATACTGAGATATAGTTCCCTATGTTTGTACGTATAAATACGTATTCAATACGTATAATTCAGAAATACTAATCTTCTCTAAGTAGGGAAAAACCAAATTTTCTATGAACAAGATCTACACCTTGGTTGTACTTGGACTACTAGCTACGGGAGCTCTTCGAGCACAAGTGACCATCAACGGGGAAATACGTCCCCGAACGGAATTGTATAATGGTAACAATAATGGCAAAGCCAGTGGTGACAATACCCCTGGACTGGCAACACAGCAACGGTCCCGCCTTACCTTTACTTATTTGGGGAAAGAGGAAACCGAAGGTCTGAAAATAGTACTTTCTCCCCAACTGATCTCTTTCTGGGGACAGATGCCCCAAGCTTACGATCTATTGGGAGATGGTGTGCCCGGGGCTCCGGAAGCGAACTTTTCCGTATTCGAAGCTTATGCGCAATACAAACTTTCCGACCTGTTTACCCTTAAGTTTGGGAGACAGGCCATCTCCTATGGTGACCAGCGCTGGTTCGGTGCACTGGGATGGGCGGCCAGTGGCCGTGCACACGATGCTTTTGTAGGCAAGTTTACCTTGGGCGAGTCTTCTACATTGGATGTGGGCTTCACCTTAAATCAAACAAGGCATACGAATGATGCCAATGTAGCATTACAAAATATCCGTGCGGGCAACAAAAGCCTTCAATACCTCTGGTACGAAACTAAACTAGGTGACAATGTCACCCTGCCCGCCATGATCACGAATATCACCAATCAAGATGTCGATACTGCGGGCGTGTTCGAAGGCACTCATACCCATGTGACTACCGTAGGAACGATGCCCTCCATCAAAGTATCGGACAATATAAAACTAGATGCCTCTGCCTATTATCAGTTTTCAGAAGATAATCATACCGCGACCCTCTTAGCGGCAAGTGCTACCTTCAAAACAGGCAATACCCCCGTCACCATAGGTGCGGACATCGTATCGGGCAAAGCAGTGGATGACACGGACACCAAGTCCAAGACCTGGTTACAGCCCTTTGGTACCAATCATAAATTCTATGGTCTGATGGACTTTTTCTACGTAGGGGAAACACGTCAGGAAGGTTTGAACGACTTTTTCATCAAGTCGGTCTTTAAACTGAACGACAAGTCAAAACTGATTGCCCATGCACATTATTTTACGGCCAATAAAGACTATGCCAGCGCCGAGAATGGAAACATGACCAAGGAGATCGGTGGAGAGCTGGATTTGATCTACAATCTCAATATCTCCAAACCTTTCAATCTAAAGCTGGGTTACTCCCAGTTCTTGGCCAGTGAGGCCTTTGGCGTCATACCGAGCGATGACTTCAACAATTGGGTGTGGCTCCAACTAACTGCCAAATTCTAAAGTGGATGATTGGACCTTCCGGAACAGAAACATTCACTATAACGGATATCATATCGAACTTAAACACTTCAAGATCATGCATATAAATCTTAAAAGAACTTTCGGGTTTTCCCTGCTTTTTTCAGCCTCAACACTACTCTTTAATTGTGGTGGGAGTACAGCAGGTACGGAGAACGCCACTGATACAGAACAGAATACCGAAACCACTACCGGACTCGATATTGAAAAACCGCAATTGACATTTGGTTTCATCAAACTGACCGATATGGCTCCTTTGGCCATCGCTAAGGAACTGGGCTACTTCGAGGACGAAGGGCTATTTGTCACCATAGAAGCACAGTCCAATTGGAAAAACGTACTGGACCGTGTCATCGATGGTCAGTTGGACGGTTCACACATGCTCGCAGGACAGCCCATAGCAGCAGGTGCCGGGTTCGGCCGCCAAGCAGCACTGATCACTCCTTTTTCCATGGACCTCAATGGTAACGGTATCACTGTTTCGAACGATGTGTGGAGCAAAATGAAGCCCAATGTGCCCAAAGGAGATGATGGAAAACCCGTGCATCCCATTAAGGCAGATGCACTGGCACCTGTTATCGATGCATATAAAAAGGATGGAAAACCCTTTAAAATGGGCATGGTATTTCCCGTATCCACGCATAACTACGAGATCCGTTACTGGTTGGCAGCAGCGGGCATCAATCCCGGGTATTATACAGCCGATAATGTCCAAGGACAGGTAGATGCCGACGTACTGCTATCGGTGACTCCTCCTCCACAAATGCCGGCTACCCTGGAAGCCGGTACCATCTATGGTTATTGTGTAGGAGAGCCATGGAACCAACAGGCCGTATTCAAAGGTATAGGCGTCCCTGTCACTACCAATTACGACGTATGGAAGAACAACCCCGAGAAGGTCTTTGTCATGACCAAGGAGTTTACCGAGAAATATCCCAACACAGCTACAGCAGTAACAAAAGCATTGATCCGGGCAGGGAAGTGGTTGGACGAACCTGGCAACCGCCCCAAAGCAGTAGGCATCCTATCCATGCCCGAGTATGTCGGAGCGGATTCTGTGGTCATTGCCAACTCCATGACGGGAACTTTTGAGTTCGAAAAAGGAGATAAACGTTCCATGCCCGACTTCAATGTTTTCTTCCGCTACCATGCGACCTACCCTTTCTATTCGGATGGTATCTGGTTCCTCACCCAAATGCGTCGCTGGGGGCAGATTACAGAGTCAAAACCCGCTACTTGGTATGAAGAGACCATCAAAGAAATCTATCGCCCCGACATCTGGAAGAAGGCCGCCGACCTTCTGGTCGAAGAAGGCCATCTAAGCGCCGGTGACATCCCTCAGACCGATGGTTATAAAGCTCCCAGTAGCGATTTCATCGACGGTGTCACCTATGATGGCAAAGACCCTATCGGTTATCTCAACAGTTTCTCCATAGGCAACAAAGAAGAGGTCAACTGATGTAGCGAAAGTACCCTCATACTCAAGAAAACCGAAATCAAGTTTTCCGGACATCAAAATACAGGTTTGAACCGTGGGGGAGCATCCGCTCTGGGGCTCCCCTACATCATCACTGTCCTGAGGCATGGCACCCTGAGGGCTGTCATCTCATGCCACATACCATAAGGACAGCTAGGTCTGTCATCATTGTTTTTTGAATACGCAAATCAAAAGGACAACATAATGAAAAATAAATTGATCACTGGATTACGTTTTACCGGATTGGGTTTTTTGGAACCTTTGGTACGATTGATCCAAGGAGAAGATCCTCAAAAAAACACATTGGCTTTTGTCAAGAGAGCTATTTTCCCACTACTATCCATCGCTCTGTTTATCGGTATATGGCATGCCAGTGCTGATTATCTCTACAATAAGGAGGCCACTGCCCGCATCGAAAAGGCAAGAGAGAAACAGGGAGAAACAGCAGCAACAGAAATGAAAGAATGCATCGCCTCTGGAGACGTCAGTTGCCAACCCAATACCTTGCCCTCACCCGCTAAGGTATGGCTAGCCTATCAAACTTTATTGAGAGACCATAAGGTCATCAGTAATGACAAAGCCGCTTTTAAAAAGAAGACCGCCGCTCTCAACGCCAAAAGAAAGGCCAAAGGAGATGCGCCCATTACCTATACCGGCCGTCCTTCGTTCGTGGACCAGATCATTACCAGTCTTCAAACGGTATTCGCAGGGTTTCTGCTGGCCGCGCTGATTGCCATTCCTATCGGTATCATTATCGGGCTGAGCAGTACGCTGCGTAACTCTTTCAACTGGCTGATACAGATACTCAAGCCCGTGTCGCCCGTGGTCTGGCTTTTATTGGTATTCATGATAGTGAAGACCCTTATTACCAATCCCGATATGGACAAGTCCTTTATGATTTCCTTTATCAGTGTGGGACTCTGTGCCATGTGGGCCACTTTGGTCAATACCAGTATGGGCGTATCCTCAGTGGACAAAGATTTTGTCAATGTGGCCAAGGTACTCAAACTCAATGTAGGACAGAACATATTCAAGGTAGTGCTTCCCTCTTCTCTGCCCATGATATTTACAGGACTGCGCATCACGCTATCGGTCGCCTGGATGGTACTGATCGCTATCGAGCTACTGGCTCAGAGTCCGGGTCTTGGTTCTTTCGTGTGGGAAGAATTCCAGAATGGAGCCAATGATTCCAATGCCAAAATTATCGTGGCCATGTTCGTGATTGGCCTCATCGGCTTTCTACTGGACCGTATCATGATGACCATACAGAAAATGATGTCTTTCAACAAAGCCGAAGTCGCTTAAGCTAACCTTTACAATCTATGGCATTTCTAGAACTGAAAAATGTATATAAATCCTACGGTACCGGAAAAGAAAGGGTAGAAGTCCTTTCGGACATCAACCTTAGTATCGAAGAAGGAGAATTTCTAGCTATCGTAGGCTTTACGGGAAGTGGAAAGACCACCCTGATCAACTTGATCAATGGCCTCCACTTTCCCGATAAAGGAGAAGTTTTACTACAGGGCAAGCCGATTACGGGTCCCGGGCCGGACCGCGGTGTCGTCTTCCAAAACTACTCTTTACTACCTTGGTTATCAGTATACCATAACGTAAAATTGGCTATCGACAAAGCCTATCCCCAAGCTACCGGCAAGGAAAAAGATGAGCGTATTCGCTCCTATGTAGAAATGGTAGGGCTAAGTCATGCCATCCATAAAAAGCCTGCGGAGCTTTCGGGGGGCATGCGCCAGCGCGTATCCGTGGCACGGGCACTGGCCATGAATCCGGAAGTCTTACTGATGGACGAGCCGCTGAGTGCGCTGGATGCACTGACAAGAGGCACCTTACAGGAAGAAATTGTCAATATCTGGTCAAAAGATAAGAAAACATGCCTGCTCATCACCAACGATGTGGATGAAGGCATCATTATGGCCGACCGTATCGTCCCGCTGACACCCGGTCCCAATGCCAGTCTAGGTCCGGAATTCCAAGTGGACTTCCCCCGACCAAGGGTCATCACGGAAATCAATCAAGACCCTGCCTATAAACTACTGCGCAATGAAATACTGGAATACCTCATACAAGTGGGAGCAGCACGCAAACAGGAACAAAAGCAAGTAGAATATACACTTCCCGACCTCAAGCCCGTCATGCCGGGAAGGTTACGATGGAGGAAAAAAAGAGAGGATGAAAAGGTGAAGTATTTTTAGAGACTGCTTTAACCCAAATTGATCGATAGAAATCGTGATGAGCGCATAAATAGCAAAATATCAGCCATTTGTATTCGTTCGGCATAGCACCGCTATGGTGAATTCAATAAACGTAGTGTAACAACTGATTTACAGACATTTAAGGCCGTAGTAGATTTTCCAATGCATGATCCGGGCTGAACAGTCTCTTAGCTCGAAACCACACATAATTTTCGGTCAGTAGCATAGAAGTGCTATAGACTTTCTATCGCATAGCTAAACAGAATTTGCCCCTGAGGGAAAAAGTCCAGATCACTTCACAAAAAAACAGAACAGATGGAAGTACTCGAAAAAGAAATCATACAAAAGAAGGCCAATAGCTCCCTCATCAAGGACGAGCGACCCAATATGCTCGTCTGTGAGGACATTACCAAGATATACCCGACCCCAAAAGGAGACTATACCGTTCTGGCCGACCTTCAACTTCAGGTCAAAAAGGGGGAGTTCATCTCTATTATCGGCCATTCGGGCTGTGGAAAATCCACGTTACTGACCATGATTGCCGGTCTCAATGATATCAGTGGAGGAAAAGTCAAGGTGGCGGGTACACCCATACGCGGTGCCGGTCCCGACCGAGCGGTAGTCTTTCAGTCTCCGAGCCTCTTCCCTTGGCTAACGGCCTTACAGAATGTGATGATCGGTGTTAAGCAGGTATTTCCTCATGCAAGCAAATCACAGAAACTGGACATTTGCAAATACTATTTGAGCAAGGTCGGACTGGGCAGTGATTTCAATAAAAGAGCCACGGAACTTTCGCAAGGTATGCAGCAGCGCGTGGGCATCGCCAGGGCCTTTGCCCTCAAGCCCAAAGTCCTCCTTCTGGACGAGCCTTTCGGTATGCTGGACTCCTTGACTCGGGGCGAACTTCAGGATGTCCTGCTGGAAGTATGGCAGAAGGAACAGATCACAGCCATCATGGTGACTCACGATGTGGATGAGTCCATCTTCTTGGCGGACCGTGTCATCATGATGACCAGCGGTCCTTTTGCCAAAATCGGTGACGAACTGCGCATCCCCTTTGAGCGGCCGCGCAATAGAGTGGATGTCCTGGAGCATCCCGACTACTACGACTATAGGGGTTACCTCATGAACTTCCTCAATCACTGATCTAAGAACCCACAACCTGCCATGGTATCTTCAACAACATCCCCGACAACTTCCGAACCCGTATTCTACGCCGTTTCCATCGCACATCAGAAGGCCTCTATAGCTATTCGTGAAAAATTTGCGCTACAAGAGGAGGAAATCAGTGTTTTTCTGGGTGCCATCAAAGATACCATCGGCATACAAGAAGCCTTTGTACTGAGTACCTGTAACCGTACCGAGGTCTATTATGTACACAAAAGCAATCGGAACAGTGCCCTGCTCAAATACCTCTTCGCATTCAAGGGAATACATCGGCCGGAAGAGTATAGCGACTACTTTTCCCTGTACGAAAAAGAAGCGGCCATACTTCACCTTTTTCGTGTAGCCGTTGGCCTCGAATCGCAAGTGCTGGGCGAACAGCAGGTTTTTGGACAAGTAAAAGCGGCTTATCAAATGGCTGTGGCATCGGATATGGCGGGTACCTACCTGCACCGTCTATTACATACTTTGTTCTACACGCATAAGAGGGTCATGCAGGAGACGACACTCAAAAAGGGGGCAGCCTCGATGGGCTACAATACGGTCAAATCAATATCCGCTCTACCATGGACAGGGTCCAATGTCAAAATCCTACTCATCGGTGCGGGAAAAATAGCAACAGATGTGTGCCGTAACCTGAGAGAGCAAGGCTTCTCTTCCGTCACCATCTGCAACCGCAGCACTTCCAAAGCTGTAGCACTGGCCAAAGAATCAGGGTATGGACTTGGGAGTTTTGCGGAACACAGGAGTACCTTTGCTGCTTACGATATCGTTATCAGCACCTTAAGCACAGACAGTGAGCCCTATTATCAGTCAGAAGACTTTGACGGTTCCCGACCAAGATTATTGATCGATCTGTCATCGCCACGGTCCATAGCAGAAGAAGCCGGTAAAAGTCGCCCACTTATGAATGTGGACCTTATTGGACGTAGGATACACCGGACGCTTGCCGAGCGCCGAGCGGCCATCCCCGCAGCAGAACAACTACTTCTCGATGCGGTTCTGGATTTCAACAACTGGCTAGAAACACATCGTATCAGCCCTTGTGTCAAAAAGTTCAAAGCTGTACTGGAGGAGCTTCGCCTCCAAGCACTGGCCCCTTACCTAAAGCAGGTCGATGAACAGCATCAAAAAGTCATGGATGAAGCTTCAAAAAAGATCATCCAAAAAATCGTGCAATTACCCGTAATACAATTGAAAAACGCCTGCCTGAGGGGTGAATCCGATACGTTGAGCGATTCCCTGAACCGGTTGTTTGTCATGGGTAACAATAAGTAGTAACACTATAACCAATATTTCTATGAGTTTTATAAAATCCTTATTTGGCAAAAAGAAAGAAGAGGGTTCTCCCGTTAGTCCCGATGAAAAGAAGCTGGTGCAGGACACCTTTACCATGGTGGTCCCCATCGCCGAGCAGGCTGCCGAGATCTTTTACAATAAATTATTCGAACTGGACCCCGCTGTCCGCGCGCTCTTCAAAGGAGATATGAAAGTACAAGGACAGAAATTGATGACCATGATCGGTATGGCTGCTAAAGGTCTGGACGACCTAGAGACTTTAGTACCCGTTGTGCAGGATCTAGGGAAAAGGCATGTCGGCTATGGTGTGGAAGACAGCCACTATGGCACTGTGGGTGCTGCATTATTATATACCTTGGAGACAGGACTTGGAGAAGCTTGGAGCGAGGAAGCCAAGAGTGCCTGGACCAAGATCTACACTCTTTTGGCCGATACGATGAAAACCGCAGCCGCAGAAGCGGCCTAATTTATCCGGGTAATGCCTTCAAATTGATGCGGTATGTTTATTATAAGAAATACCGCAGACCTGAGAATTGTCCCTCGGGTACGAGAGTAGAGAGATTGCCAAAGGTTTCATCGAGATCCATCCATAAAGGGTTTACGTTTCTTTTCAAGTACCATTAACGTTCTCAGGTCTATGAATACGGCCCCCGTACAACAGATATAGCCTTCCAAGGCCGCTGACTCTAAGCCCATTTTGTCCTATCGGATATTGAAATCTACTCGGATACCAGCGGATACCTTTGACAAGGATGATGCTCTGAGAATAGGCAACAACAGATTTTTGAAGTGATTTGACTTTTTATTGAAAGCGAAAATTTTCAATTTTCTACTCTAGTAAACCTTTTTAGTGGCATGGCCAAGGTTATGCCGCGATACAAAAGTCAACATCAGAGTGGGACAAGCTGAATTCGTAGCCGAAAAGAAAAGTCCGGACCACTTTAGTACCTAAAAACAGTTCTAGAATAGTAAAGAATTATTTTCCACTAAAAGTAAACTGTCAATGCAACTTAAAAACATTCCACTGAAATTTACCTATTGCACCGCTTTGGGTGCAGTACTGTACCTCTGGTCCTGTCAGCCACTGCCCGAAGAAACCGCCACCGTAGAAAAGTCGGATAAAATGTACTCTATAGAAGAAGCTTTCGAAATCGTGGCCAAAGAAAATGATGTCGCCAGAACCCTATACACCAAAGCTATCGTAGGTGCGGGCAAGAAAAATGGCTTGAAATTCGACGAAGACTGGGAAAAGGACGAGGTAGAGGCAGGCCCTTTGCCGGCATTGTTCCTGAGGGGTATCGCGGGCAATATCCGCAAAAAGGGAGAAGTACCCTTAGGCCTGTTCCTAGGTTCGGACTTTCCTATCCGCAAATCCAATAAGTTCAAAGGCAAACAAGCGGAACTCTTCCAGCAGATACGGAACGATGGCCAGCCCAAGTACTTCTATGATGAAGAGGCTCAATTGCATACGGCCATGTTCCCTGACTTTGCTGTTGCGGCACCTTGTGTCAACTGCCACAACGAGCATCCCGAAACGACCAAGAGCGATTGGAAACTGGGCGATATCCAAGGAGCCACTACATGGACATATCCTGAAGATTCCGTATCTTTTGAAGAATTGCAGGCAATAATCATGGCCTACCGTGAAGGTGCTTCCGCGACCTTTCAGGCTTATCTGGACAAGGCAGCGGAGTTCAGTGAAAACGAGGTTCCCAGTACAGGCAAATTATGGCCGGCAACAGGATATCACCTCCCTGTACCCGAGGTATTCTTAGATAGTGTCAATGTGCTTGCCGCTGACGGGACATTAAAAGGGATACTGAAAATGTAGCGGGACCCAGCGTACCCGAAGATAGGGGCAAACGATCTCTGTGAGTACCCAAAAGTCTTGGCGTCTCTTTTTAAAGAAAGGTGGAGACCGACGAGTACCTATCCTGGACTAATGACTTACCAAAAATGAACAGAAAACTATTTATCGGTATAGGAGCGACCCTTTTCACTCTCTTTGTACTACAAGATGTATTTGGGGTTCGCTGGTCGGCCCTGCAAGAGTGGCAGTCGGAGCAGGACTACCGGCGCTGGTCCGGTCTGGGTGTATTCCTTGTCATCCTTTTTCAGTGGAGCCTGAGCCTAGTCCGTGTAGTACCCCGATGGCAGGGAAAATCAATCGTATTCAACACCATACATCACTGGCTGGGTGCTTTGAGTCCCTTGCTTTTCTACCTGCATTCCGTACAGCTGGGTTTTGCCTATCTCTTTTTGTTGAGTTTGACCTTTTTCGGTAATTTTCTACTAGGGATGTTCAACCTGAATGTCCTCAAAAGCAAATCCATCGTGGTATACCAAGGCTGGATGATAGCACATGTCGCATTTTCATTTTTCATTTCGTTCATTACCCTGTACCACATCTGGGTGGTATTCTATTACGAATAAGTAAGATAAGCCTATGGAGAAAGTCATAAAACTAAAAGTAGTGGATGTCATTAAGGAAACGGGTGATGCCATCAGTATTCATTTCAAACAACCTTTCCTCAAAAAGATAAAATACAAATCGGGCCAGTTTCTGACATTACTGGTTCCCATCGAGGGTAAGGTAGAAAGACGTTGCTACTCCCTGAACAGTGCACCAAAAGTCGACAAGACCATCAGTGTTACCATCAAGAGAGTAAAAGACGGCAAGGTATCCAATCACCTTTTTGAACATATACGTCCGGGAGATACGATAAAGGCCCTCTCTCCCATGGGCAGTTTTGTCATCGACCCGGACCTGAAAGCCCAGCGGCATATCGTACTCTTCGGTGCGGGAAGTGGCATCACGCCACTGATGTCCATTCTCAAGACCATACTCCAAGTAGAGTCCAAAAGTATTGTGTCCCTGTTCTATGGCAATCGCGATGAGGAATCCATCATTTTCGATGCTACGCTTAAGAAATTCAAGGAAAAGTTTCCCCAGCGTTTGCAGCTGATACACATTCTCTCCGACCCCAACGCCCCGGACTCCCGGTACAAAGGTCGGGTAGAGCGGGCGCAGGTACCCGAACTACTCAGCAGTGTGCCCAAGTATGCTCCTGAAAAGACACTCTATTTTATCTGTGGTCCATCGGGCATGATGATAGAGGCCGAAGAGGGTCTGAAAGCCTATGGTGTCGCCCCGAAGTACATCAGGATAGAACGCTTTTCCGCCCCTCCTGCCAGTGCGCAGGAAGTCAAAGCAGAAGGTGCACTCTTGGAAAACCGCGAGGTCAAGATCGTCAATAAAGGGAAAGAACACCTGGTGCCCGTAAAGGCCAATCTCTTTATCCTGGACGCCGCACTGGACCATAAATTGGACCTGCCCTATGTATGCCTCGATGGTATCTGTGGTAGCTGTCGTGCCACCTGTAGCTCGGGGGAAGTATTCATGCGGAAGGGAAATATCCTTTCCGAAAAGGAAATCGAAGAAGGTCAGGTACTGCCCTGTATCTGTAAACCCCTTACCAATAATGTGGTCATTGAATACAAATAAAAGCTTTTGCAGGCATATAAAGACATTGACCCTACACTCATTTTGTACTACAAAGAAAAATACTCAAGGTATCAGTGATTTTCAAACCAGGTTTCCGAGCTGGATAAAACCAAAGGTTATCCATACAATGCACTACCCGCTAGTATACAAACGTACATTTTATACAAATTTAGGTTTTAAATGTCGTATAAGATTCCGCGGGTCATTTTTTTTCAATCAAGGCGAGAACCGCAGGGATAGCAGCGCTATCCCGAGGATTGTCAACGCAGAGTGAAGCAAAATGAACAGGAAGATAGGCGATATTTGAAAGCTAAGTTTGTATTACAGGTCGCATTTCTTGCTGCTGATCTTACACACACATAAAACACGAATTTGTACAAAAAACCCTTAACACATGCTCGGTAACCTAGGACATATCGGTATACTTATCAGCTGGGTCGCTGCCCTATTTGCAGCGGGATCCTACTATCGCGTACAGTATGCTCCCGATATGAAGCGCGAATGGCTAAATAATGCACGTTTTGCTTTCTTCTCCCATTTGGCGGGCATCATTTTGGCCATCATTGGTTTATTTATCATCCTCTACCAGCATCGCTACGCCTATCATTATGCCTGGAAGCATTCTTCTAATAATCTGCCCTTACAGTACATCGTTTCCTGCTTTTGGGAAGGTCAGGAAGGTAGCTTTCTGATATGGATTCTGTGGAACGGCATCATTGGCAGTGTACTGATAAAAACAGCCAAGACCCGCGAACCCTTGGTCATGCTTGTCTTTTCCCTGTTACAGGTCAGTCTATCGACCATGGTACTCGGATTGTATATCGGCGGACTGAGGGTGGGCAGTTCGCCCTTTACCTTACTCTCAGCAGTACTGGATGCCCCTATATTTGCTATCGACCCGCTGTTTGTTCCCGAAGATGGTACAGGGCTCAATCCGCTTTTACAGAACATCTGGATGGTCATCCACCCTCCTATTATATTTCTGGGCTTTGCTTTGGCTGCCGTACCTTTTGCCTATGTCATTGCGGGACTACTTCAACAAGATACCACATCCTGGGTGGATACGGTACAGGTGTGGCTATTGACGACCATAGCTGTTCTGGGTGCGGGCATTATGATGGGTGCCTATTGGGCTTATGAGACCTTGAATTTCGGAGGATACTGGAACTGGGACCCGGTGGAGAATGCCATTCTTATTCCTTGGTTGGTCATGGTGGCGGCCCTGCACGGAATACTGGTCTATAAAAAGAAAGGACAGGGACTGGGGTTTACCACAGGACTTCTTCTATCGGGCTTTGTACTGATCATGTACGCTACTTTTCTGACCCGAAGCGGCATCTTGGGCAATGCCAGCGTCCATTCCTTTACGGATTTAGGGCTTTCGGGCCAATTGCTCATCGTATTGCTATTGACGCTAGGTACGGCTGTAGTTCTCTTTTGGAAAAACCGCCGCTTTTATATCGGTCCTTCTACCGAACAGCGTATATCGGCTTCCTCTTGGGAACTCTGGATGACATTGGGCATGGCCACCTTGTGCTTGGCGGCATTTCAGGTGTTATTGCCCACCTCATTTCCCGTAGTTAACAAAATCACCGCTTTCTTGGGATTCTCTCATGAGCTGGCCCCACCCGCTGACCCCCTAGGTTTTTATGCCAAGTTCCAGTGCTGGTTTGCCATCTTATTCGGATTCAGTGCGGGGATAGCACAGCTCATTTACTGGAAAGGGGTCAGTGACTATAGCTCCCTGGAAGATGCCCTTAGTAAGCCTTTGTTCATCAGTCTGCTCTTATCGGCACTGGTTGTACTGATGGGGTTTGTTCAGAACTGGGTCTATATTCTACTGTTGTTCAGCGCTATATATGGTTTTGTCGCTTCCATTGTGCTGGTCATAGATCATTACCATCTACGAAAAGGAGCACTGGGTGGTCTTTGGGCCCATGCAGGGTTCACTCTGATGCTCATTGGTTTTGTGTTTTCAGCGGGACACACCAGAGTGGTCTCCCGCAATCTCCATATCAGCGCTACCGAAAGTAGCCTCCCACTACATGAGGTACAGGAGCATGTGCTGCTCAACCGCCATCAGGAAAAAGAACTGAACGGCTACCATCTCCGATATGATGATGCCAAAGTATATGCGGGAGAACAGGACTGGCTGATCAGTAAGGACATACTGCTGGCCACTACCTATCCCGACATCAAGGTACTGGCCGAAGACCATCACGAAAGCGGTAAACCCATCGCGCACAAAGGGGATACCTTGCGCATCAAAGGAGAAAACACCTATTATGAACTACAGCTACGGCATGACGGGCGCTCCTTTACATTACGGCCCAGGATGCAGAACAACCCGCAGATGGGTTTTATCGCATCCCCCGATATCCATTCTTTTTGGAACCGCGACCTCTACATGCATGTCACTAACTTCCCTGACCAAGAAAAGGTAAAATGGTCGGAGGCTTTTGATTTCGATATCGGCGAAGGAGAAGTACTGCACTATGCGGACCTCAATATCCGACTGAAAGCTGCACAGGCCAGCACAGCACCCAAAGGGGTAACTTTACAGCAGGGTGACCTGGCCATCGTGGCCGAATTTGCTATCGAGGATGGACAGGAGCGCTATACGTCACAACCGCTTTACCTGATACGGGACCGTAAAGTACGCTTGTATGCGGATGAAGTACCTGCCTTAGGCCTTGAGATGAGTATCAAAAAAATAGATATACGGACAGGAAGGCTACAGTGCAGTCTACGGACTTCTCAGCGGGACTGGATAACCGTAAAGGCTATCGAAATGCCTCATATCAGCCTAGTCTGGATAGGTACCGTTCTGATGATATTGGGCATCGCTTGGGCGGTCCTTGATAAGGTGACCGCTCCCCAAGGAAGTCGCTTCATGCATTGGAGAAGGGCACTGCCCGATACAGAGAGCGCCATACCTCCATCACTCCATATCAAAACGGCGGACCTGTACAGAGGTACCGCTGCCAACAAAACCTTAGAGAAATAAACAATGAGGATCAGCAGAAAAAGAAGACGTCAATGGATTGGTTTTGGACTGGGCATTTTCATGACCTGTATCGCGTATGTGGTATTGTCCATGCCGAACAACGAAGATTTTCTGAGCAAAGGCCCCATGAACACGGGTCATGAAGACCTCAGCTGTGAATCCTGCCATACGCCCGCTAAAGGCACGGTCTTCCAACAGGTGCAGGCCAATATCATGTTTACCATCGGTCTGCGGAGAACAGCGGCCGACTTCGGCACTGAAAATGTGGACAATCAAAAGTGCCTGGACTGCCACGACCGCCCCAATGACCGACATCCACTTCATCGCTTTACAGAGCCTCGCTTTGTCGATGCCAGAAAGAATATAGGGGTCACCTTTTGCGAGTCATGTCATCAGGAGCATAATGGCATGAGAATTACCCAAGTGGACATCGGGTACTGCCGGAACTGCCATGAAGATACCGAGCTGAAAAACGACCCTTTGGAAATATCCCATAAGGAACTGGTCGAACAGGCACAATGGAGTACCTGCCTACAGTGCCATGACTTTCACGGTAATCATCTGTACGAGGCCGCAGAGAGTCTGAAGGACACTATCCCTATTACCGTGGTCAGGGCCTATTTTGATGGTGGCCCCTCTCCCTATGCGGACCAAAAGAAGCACTACCCTCTAAGTGAAGCGGAGTGGAAAAAAAAGAAAACAGCAGCAAAAAAGGCAATGGGGAAAAAGAAAAAATAGATCACGGTTTTCATTTCAGGCCCAGCAGTCCATACTTCATAGAAACAGGTCCATGACCTGACTGTAGTCAAGATTTTGATTTGCGTAGCAATAGCCCGAAACCTGTAAAGGTGGAGGGCTATTCTATTATATTCCAACTAGGATGGTTAGAGAATTTCAACTTATGAAAAATTCAGACTTATACAAATTTAGGTTTTAAATGTCGTATAAGATTCCGCGGGTCATTTTGTTTCAATCAAGGCGAGAACCGCAGGAATAGCAGCGCTATCCCGAGGATTGTCAACGCAGAGTGAAGCAAAATGAACAGGAAGATAGGCGATATTTGAAAGCTAAGTTTGTATTATATACTTAGTTATACTCTTGATTTTAACAGTCGGCCAACCTATACCCCGTTCTGAGGAAAGTATTTTAGACGTGGTGCGTTTTCATCGTTCCAATCGGTTTTAACCCAAATTGATCAATAGGGTTTCGTCATGAGGGAATAAAGTGCAATAAAATCAGCGGTTTAGGTGAGGAGGCCTTTGTATCACTAAGGTGACGAACCTGCGCAGCGCAAAACCGCTGATCTTGAAGCAATTCATGGTCGGAACAGGAAGGCTATTGATTATTTTGGGGTTAACCCAAATTGATCAATAGGGTTTCGTCATGAGGGAATAAAGTGCAATAAAATCAGTGGTTTAGGTGAGGAGGCCTTTGTATCACTAAGGTAACGAACCTGCGCAGCGCAAAACCGCTGATCTTGAAGCAATTTATGGTCGGAATAGGAAAGCTATTGATTATTTTGGGGTTAACCATTTGGATATTGTGAAAAGGATAAAAACGAATTAGCGATGTCCTAAATCTGTTATAAAAGCAAAATGGCCGGTATCAAGTTGGGCATTAAAATAAAGCTGCACCACTTTTGATACAACCTCCTACCCAAACAACAATGAACATCAGTTTCATCCAAAGCGAACAATAGGCCCCCTTATCAACCTTTCCTCAATTGCTCTATAATGCGTTTCTTCTCTACCGAAGCTCGACTCAAGACTTTTCATACCCAAACACAACCAAAATGGGACAATGGGACAGTATAAAAAGCTTTCATTCACGGTACAGAAAGGCCCAATATCCTTTCGACTGAGCTAGGTATCTACCTAGCTCAGTCGAAAGGGAAGCTGTGTTTTATACAGATTAATATTTTTAATGTCGTATATATTGATTAATTTCCAAGATGGGAAAGAAAGTACACTTCGAAGTAA
>CANLOE010000044.1 GCA_947492745.1 uncultured Cyclobacteriaceae bacterium
CGCGAGGATTGTCAACGCAGAGTGAAGCAAAATGAACAGGAAGATAGGCGATATTTAAAAGCTAAGTTTGTATTATTGCTTGTTTCGCAGATGACTGAGCGTAAAACCAATGTTCTGAAGACATCAGTAGTAAGGGGGACGGTCTATCGTGTGAGCCATGGACAACGGTATTAGTGCTCCCCACATGAATCTTGCACGATTGTGCATCAAATAGGTATAAATGTGAAATTTGCAGGTAAAAGAAAAAGTCTAAATCACTTCATGAAAAAAAAGCACCGTTCATAACGGTCCTTTATGCTTTATAGACCTTCCTTGGATCGTAGTTCTGCGATGATCGATGGTTCGAAAGATAGTTTTGTTGCAATTTTGGAATCAGCGGCAATGACCCTCCAAAATGGTGTGATGGCATCGAGGGGAAGCCCTTCCAGGTATTTTTCATAAGCAGCTTCTGCGACTATCTTCAAGAAAATCCCCGTTGATACAGGGCAGGTATGGTCTGCCCGAAAATTCAGGGCTATATCTTCTCTAAGCGTTTTGATATCAGTGCTACACCCTTCAGGGATTTCTTTTATATATTCATCTATGATTTTAGGAGTGGCCACCAGCATTTTACTTCCTTTGGGCATACCGGCAAAGTCAAAACCCAAACGCTTAAGCTTTATTTCTTTGGCGGTATTTAATTTTTCGGACCACGTTTTTTTGGAGGGTTTTGCCATGATATATTAAATTGGAACTGTCATTTCTTTCCGCACTATCAAAAAATAATGTGCCAATAAATATAAAAAAATAGATGGAGCAACCACCTCCCCACCGTATTTTAGAATTCACAGCGTTACAGTTCCTTTCGTCAAAGTCGATGCTTGCTATGATGAAGTTCTGTTTTAAGAGCGATGGTGACTGCTGTAATCACTTTATCATCATACAAATAAAGAATACAGACTCATCCCAAAGATAAAGAGTGTGATCAATGATAGGTTGAGCAACTGTTCAGGGCGCCATTTGGGGTAAAGTTGTACCAAGGATAAAAGTAGTAGTGATATAGGCAAGTATACCATATTGGTATAAATGCTCGTATAGGGTGATATTCTGTGACCATTACCATTTGAGGTCTGTGCAGAAACGAACTTTTCGAAAAAAAAGGTTCGAAGAGTTATCAGTTCGGGATGGTCCATTAAGTAAATGCGATCATCCAAAGAAATACTTATTTTTTTTCCATTACTCATCCTTAAGGTATTTCCATTCGCCTGAAACTCTAGCCGTCCCCTAAAATCGTACCTGGCTTGGGGTGCTGTTTCCTGGTAAGTTTCTAAGGGCATAACCTTGTCCACGACTAATAATAAACAAAAAAACAAGTAAAAAAACGGGGCCATCCGCATATAATTTACATAGGGCAGGATGAGTTCCCTTGTCGAAGGTTTACTCGTGGCATACCGACGTTGAGTGCGGGTTTTGTTCTGAGGTCTATTACCTTGCTCATTAGCCTGATTGCGTGATTCGGGAAGCGTTGGTTCCCTGTTCATGAGAGCTGTATCATAGACAAATCGCTTGTCAGGGTCGCTCAAAGTCCGGTATGCTTCATTGATAGCGGCAAATAAGCGATCGGCATCTTCGTAATTGCTTTTGTCAGGGTGATACTTTACGGCTAATTTTCTATAGGCCTTTTTTATCTCCTGCGTTGTAGCTTTTGGGTGGACTTCTAAAGTTCGGTAGTAATCTTTCATCAAAAAAATAATAAGCTGTTCCTAAAATACATCATTTATTGAGATTTGTAATAAGAGTTTTATTTGGAAGGCATAAATACGACAAGGTGAACTCTTTATACCCACATATAATGTATATGGAGCAATGCCATGCACTATCCTGATAACCAGATCCGGTCTGAAAACCCCTACGGATGCAAAAAAAACGGGAATAGGCTATGCCACCCAAATTGTGCATTGGTACTCCATCATGAAGGCTATTGATCATTTTGGGTTCAACCCGTATCATGCGTTGGAATTTCGTAACGATGGTTTAATACAAATTTGGGTTTCAGATGTCGTATAGGATTGCGCGGGTCATTTTAGTTTCAATCAAGGCGAACACCACAGGGACAGCAGCGCTATCCCGAGGATGGTCAACGCAGAGTGAAACAAAATGAACAGGAAGGTATGCGATAGTTAAAAGCTAAATTTGTATAATACAAATTTGGGTTTCAGATGTCGTATAAGATTGCGCGGGTCATTTTAGTTTCAACCAAGACGATAACCGCAGGGACAGCAGCGCTATCCCGAGGATTGTCCACGCAGAGTGAAGCAAAATGAACAGGAAGGTATGCGATATTTAAAAGCTAAGTTTGCATAAATAGAAATAAACCAAGGATTTTTATTGGATTTAGTATAGCGCCGCTATGGTGAATCCAAAAAACGTAGTGCAACGACCGGTTTGCAGCTATTTAGATCCGCAGTAGATTTTCAAATGTATGATCCGGGTTAAAAATCAATACCGACCAAATGAAAGAGATGCAGTTCAAAACAGTTTCTAAGAGTAGGTACGAACCGAAAGTTCATGAGTTCCATTGAAAAACAAACCTCAAACGAGCTAAACCAAAGGTTCGATGAATATCTCTGACACCGCAGGTTCATGAGCACCATTAAAAATCAATCCAATGAGCGAACTAAATCAATCGGTACAATGAGCAGGTCCCCTATTTTCTGTTTTGTTTTTGGGTATTATCCCGATGGCCGGTATATAACCGCAGGTATTAAGTACCCTCTTCTAGCAGTTCGTCTATCGTGGTATTGAATTCTTTGACAAAAGCTTCGTAGTAAGGGCCTGTTCCCGGGCCGGTAAAACCCGTATGGATTTTTTTGACCTTACCATCTTTGCCGATAAAGATGGTTGTGGGATAAGAAAGTACGTGATTGAGCATCGGTAGTGTGGCTGCTGCTGCTTTCTTATCCTTGGTGCCAGCGATAAGCATGTCATAATCGACACCCAGTTTTTCCTTCATCTTCATGACTCTTTGCTTGGCATAATCAAAATCATCCTTGGCCTCATAGGCCAGCCCTAGTATTTCTACGCCCCGGTCATGATTCACTTGATACCATGGTGCTAGGAAGCGTGTTTCATCCATACAATTGGGACACCAAGTTCCGAAAATCTGTAGTACCAGAACTTTATTTTTATATTTTTCATCTTGGGGGCTGACGGTTTTTTTGTTCAGGTTTGGGAACTTGAAGTCAATAGCGTCATAACCTTCCTTCAAAAAAGTCAGCGTATTTGCGTCGGGGAGCATGATACTATCATTCTTAACGGCTGCCCATGATTCATGCCAGCTTTTGCCCGACCAGAAGTCACCTTCCAATTGGCCATCGCTATTCTTCTTGGCCTTAAAAAGAAAGGCATGTCCACCGTCGAAGGTGCTGAGCAGTAAAGAGTCCCCAATAGCGGCACCCTCAAGAAAGCGGTAGTCACCCGTTGGGGTCATGAAGGTGCCCCGTACCTCTTGACCTTCTTGTTCAAACAGGCCCACGGCTTTCGTTGTGTCGGTGCCTTCATGAACGAAGGTCACATCATAGCGTCCCGAAAAGTCAGTATTGCTTCCTTGCTCTTGTTGTTTACCATCTGTCTCAAATCGTTTTTGAGTACCAAAGTGAGCCTTGAAAGGAAGGCGATAATCCTCTTCATAGTTTTTGGTCCAGTGTCCGACCAGACCTTCTTTAGTTAGTCTGGCTTTGATATCTGCATCGAAGATATGCATGGGGATGTAAACAGAGTCACCATTTATCTGTACTTCTTCCAATAATAATCGCTCACTGGCATTGATCAGGTAGATTTGATGGGCACTATCTTTAGAGACCAGTTCGAAGGTAAAGGGGATATCTTCATTCTGTGCTACTATATGGCCCCGCCAGAATCCAGCCGACAGCCCAATAGGTTCTTTTTCGGAAGAACTGGAATCACAAGAGCAGAGCAAGATACTCAATAGGAATAAGGTAGTGTTTATAATAGAATGGGTCTTCATAAAATCAGGTGTAGTGGCGTAAATACTAATGGGGCTGGAAGATAATTGTTTTATTGATACTCTCAAAGACTGTTTCAAACTGTATCTCTTTTATTTTCATGCGTGTTTATTGATTTCTAACACCATAAGGAATTCGTAAGAATGGCATTCATTTCAATTTTAGGGATTTCTTCGTCATACTCATTGCTGAGTGTAATCTTTTGACACAGGACTTCGTTGAAATTTCCGCAGATAGCGCTGCCATCTTTGTCAATAGTGTTGTACGTAAAATAAGCGATAACAAATTCTTGAAATTAATTCAAAACAGTCTTTAAATTTAATATAAAAAGAGGAAATGGAAAGTGTGCTTGGGAAAGGGGCCAATGGTTTTTCCCGAATGAGTTCTGATTTAACCCAAAATAATCAATAGCCTTCCTATTACAAGCATAAATTGCTTCAAAATCAGCTGTTTTACGCTACGCAGGTTCGTCACCCTAATGATACAAAGGCCTCCTCACCTAAACCGCTGATTTTATTGCACTTTATGCTCTTATACAAATTTAGGTTTTAAATGTCGTATAAGATTCCGCGGGTCATTTTGTTTCAATCAAGGCGAGAACCGCAGGAATAGCAGCGCTATCCCGAGGATTGTCAACGCAGAGTGAAGCAAAATGAACAGGAAGATATGCGATATTTGAAAGCTAAGTTTGTATTATAACGAAATCCTATCGACCATTTTGGGTTGAAAAGAAAAAAAAGGCCTTCCAGATATTTCCGGAAGGCCTCTTGAGTTGAAGGGTATTGGAAATACCCTCTAGTATTTATTTGACGATCATGATCCTTTCGGTAATCTGCTCGCCCGATTCGGTGTTGAACTGGAGTATATAGACTCCCGTACCGTACTGAGCCATGTGAAAGAACTGAGGGGCATCACTGTCCAGTTGCTTTTCAATAATAACCTGTCCTACGGCATCCATGATGTATAAGTCGCCCTTTCCTTCAGGTAAGGAAACTTCTATGGCATTCGTGGAGGGGTTGGGGTAAATCTCGACAGCAGTACCGGAGATGCTTTCCTCAAGTCCTGTTTTGAAATTATATCCTCTACTTCCTTTATCACTATTGATGACCGTAAAGGAGAAAGAAGTGGTTTCACCCGCTGTACCGAAGAAGTTGCGCGACGTGAACGTTGTGGCTTCGATCATATAATCTCCGTTACGAGGACGGGGTACCCAAGGTCGGTAATCGCCTCTGAAATTAGGGAAAAGAGAGAAAGGAGGACGTACGTTCTGACTGTAACGGAACTGCTCTCCGGAAAGTTTGAGTACAACGCGCTCTACATTAGGGGACGATACATTGGCCCTCAGGTTGATGTTTTTTGTTTCCAATGTAGCAAGGTCCAAGGTATCACCCAGTAGGGCAATTTCTTCATCGGTATCAGCATTGATAACGGTATAGCTCTCTACGACAGCGGAATTGATGACACTGAAATTGAGCTTTACTTCATTTCCTTTGATTCCCGTTCCATTATAGAAAGTAAATGGAGTAGCCTGTACGCTGTAGTCACCTGCAAAGAGTTTGATGCTTCTCGGTTTTCCTCCAGCATCTCCCATCAGGTAGTAAGGTGCTTTATTATCTACGTAGAACCTGGATCTTGGGCCTCTCAATTTAAAGCGTACACTGCCCAACATGGAACGACCTGCCACTGCTTCTGCTAGGATACTTACTCTTCCCATATTTGCAGGAAGTGTGGCCAAATCGATAATACTGTTTTCCTCCAGTTTGGAAATGACTTCTCCCGTTTCGGTATCAACTAACAATAAACTGAGTACAGTAGGTGTAGAGGCGATTTCCGCGACGGCATTACTCGCTCTCAACAATCCAAAACCCGTATCAAAATCAAACTGAGCGCCGGTACCGGCGGGAGGTGCAGGTAACGTAGGTCGAGTTGGGTTCATGTCCAATGCAGTACTGATCATAGCACCTTCTACCTCGTCGGGGCTGAGTTCGGCTTGTTCCAACATCAGAGCGGCAACACCTGCGGCATGAGGTGCGGAAGAGGAGGTTCCAAAGAAATTAGGGAATCCATCACCTTCAAAATCATTGCCGAAGAAAGAGGTGTTAGCACCTTGAGGAGCGGTAATCTCAGGCTTCAGACGTACTTCTTTAGGGATGGGGTTTCCAAACTTATCGAAGAAGATAGGGATACCACCGGAAGAAGAGAACACTTCTCTGAGTGGAGGGTTGACTCCAAAGTCAGGGGTATTGGTATATCGGGCCGCACCTACGGCAATAGCTCCTGCGGCATTGGCGTGACCGAAAGAAGTACCTCCAACTTCGGTATTGTAGGGTATAGTAGCGCTTCCGAGATTGATGATTTTGAATTGAAGGTCCTTTTCAGGCTCAGGACTATTAGGAGTGACTTTTTTGCCTATGAGTAAGTAGGCAGTCAGTGGTACACCTGCATTCACATTGATGAGTTCGAAGGCATCATTCCCTATGTTGTTATCCAATGAGGAGAGATTGAATAATATAGAGGTTATGTCTCCGTCCGTGAGAGCAATAAAGAAATCAAGATCGGTGGAAGCTCCAGGGCATCCCAGGCAATTCGAGGCAAAGGGGTCACTCCAGTTCAAGATACCCGTAAAACTACCAGGGAAAGTTAGGGGAAGAAAAGTGTTGACACTATCATCTGCTACAGCGAAGTCATGAAACACATAAGAGCCCAAAGTGTCACCAGTGTCGGTATCCTGCAAAAGGATGGGTTCTCCTGAAGCAGTAAAAGTAGCATCAAAAGCATCATCAAAACTGTTTCCCGCAGAAGAGAAATAAGGGATGCCCATGCTGTTCACGCTATCGGCGGCTTGTGCGACGATGCCGTCCTGAAACATCGGTTCGGCGAAGTAAACGACGTCATCAACGATGACATTGGAACCAGCTTCTGCTAATGCTAAAATACCATTAGCAAAACCGGCCTGTCCTCCGACAAAGGCACTGCTAAAAGCAATTTCAGCACCCGGGGCCACATCATGGACAATTTCGGCCATAGCGCGACCTTCATCGCTTCCACCTTCGTCCAAATCCAATAATACATCAACGGGTGCGTTGAGGCCATTAGGGTTGCCCGCTCCAGGTAGGTCTCCCAAAGAAACACTATTGTCAGCACCGTTAAGGTTATCATAAGAGTCAGAAAGGATGCCTACCTTCGAACCAGCGCCATTGATAGCGAAAATTTTTCGCGCTTCATCGGATAACTGCGCCTCATCCGCTTGGCTGGTGACTGTGCCAATATTGGATTTCATGGCTGAGGGCCACATGTAGCGCAAAGAAAGTACGCCATTCATATTCGCATTGTTGATAGACTTGAGTGGCATCATTCCACTGACAACAGCGCCAAAATAGCTACCGTACTTCAATCCTAGAGCTTCTAGGGATGTTAACAGTTCCTCAGGACTGTGGCCTTTGGCAACAGTAGCATCGATGGTGACATAATCACCTTGTAAATGATACATATCGAATATAGGCGTTATAACATTCGCTGATACATTGCCTTGCCGGAGATTCGTTTTTCTTGATTTGTTGTTTTGAAGCTTATCGAAAGTCTTGCTGTACCTCTCCTGAGCAGAGACTGAAAGGCCTGTGAAGGCAAGAAGCACGACCAGAGACAACAAGGACTTGATGGAAAGTCTTGTTGATTGTGAATTGTAGTTTTTCTTCATTACGATTAGGGGTTAGTTTATGGATTTATATAGATGTGATTATTTCTTGAGGTCTTGTATGCATAATAGATTTATCAATGACATAATCTGTTTCAAAATAAACGCATTACCGAAACATGACAGTAAATGGAATTTTCTGAAAAAATGATAATTTCTTAGAAGGAAGCAATCGTAAATTATAATTAAAGCAAATCTATCGAGTCCAAAACCTGCAAAATCATAAATCAAGTAAATATGCGTAAAACTTGTTTTCATGTATTTTGCCAAACGATTTTACGAATATAAAGCTTTTTATTGTATAACGTACTGATTTTAAGTTTGTTTGTTTGGTATTGTATTGTTAGTGACATTGACAGTGCTTATGTTTCTCGAAGCCGTAGTCGCTTTGATTTTTTACAGTTGAAAATACGCTCATGGGTGGGTAGGTACGCAAATTTGATTATTTTCGAGATAAACAAACCCATTAATTGCCATTTAATACAAATTTGGGCTTCAGATGTCGTATAAGATTGCGTGGGTCATTTTTTTTCAATCAAGGCGATAACCGTAGGGACAGCAGCGCTATCCCGAGGCTTGTCAACGCAGAGTGAAGCAAAAAGAACGGGAGAGATAGGCGATTTTAAAAGCTAAGTTTGTATAACGCCTGTCATGCATTTTTTTTACTGTTCGATCGATTGCTACAGGTGTTTATTGAAACAACAGTTCATTGATTCCAAAGAAAATCAATCAAAGCATCGATAAATGTAAAATCGTGGAACCAAAGGGGGAAAATGCACCGAACTGGCAGACGTAAGTTCACTAGTTCCATACAGACAATAGCCCATATTGACAATCTTCGGTTTGCCCCATTATATCGATTGATTTCTATGGTATTCGTCGAGCCTGCGGTTACAACCTGCTATTACCGCTTCAAAAGCTTCAATCGATGAAGCAAATGAATTTTTTCACCGTAGCGGTGCTATCATAGACTCAATAAAGGCCCAATATTTATTGCATTTCAAACCTTTATGACGATACCCGATGCACTATCATGATTCCGCCTTTCATATCACCTCACCAAGGAGTTTTCTGAGTCCATGGTTTGAATGATTACCTCGTTTCGAACCTATCGGCAAATCCACTGGCATATTCTTTCTTTTACAGGTGCGTAAAACGTTCCTGCAAGAGAATATTATCGTGTACCATTTTTGTTTCGGGTATGTGTGCGCAAGAATTATATCCCACTTTCCCCCACCGTTCAGCCTAGTAATGGGGCCTATAGTATGAAGGGATTTTTTAGTAAATCTATCATGCTATAAATAATTGATTTATAAATACATAAATCATTTCTGCATGGAGTGGACACCACCTAAAACATGATTTTTTCACGATTTGATAGATGGTATAACTAGCCGTTTGTCGTGAATTTTGATGTTTTTTCCGTTATTTGCAGAAAATGATGTGGTAAAGTGGTGGAAAGTGGAGGAATGTGGAGGAAAATGTCGTTACTTTTCTTACATTTGTTATGTACTATAGGAGCACCATATCAATAGATGTCATTTTTCACTAGTGAATACGAATGTAAACTCGATGCGAAAGGTAGGCTGGTATTACCCGCCAAGATCAAATCGAATTTGCCCGAAGTTTCCGGAAATGAGTTGGTGATCCGTCGGGGTTTTGAGCCTTGCTTGATTTTGTATCCTATGGTAGAATTCAAGAAAATCTATGCGAAAATTGCGGGTTTGAATGAGTTCAATGAAGAATATCGGAAGCTCCAGAGGAACTTCTTTAGGGGCAGTTCGACGGTGGAGCTGGATAGTGCGGGGAGGATTTTGATTCCCAAACTTATGCTCAAATATGCAACATTGGAGAAAGAGTCAGTGGTTGTTGGTATGGGGAATAAAGTAGAGATCTGGAATCCCGAACTCTACGAGCAGCACCTGATCAGCGACCCCTCGGAGTTCTCGCAATTGGCACAGAAATACTTAGACGAATAGGTTCCCGTAAAATAAAACAAAGTTTTAATACTGAGCTGATACCACTACTTTAAAACAGCAAGTATAGCAAAGCTTATGAGTGCATACCACAAACCGGTCATGTTAAAGGAGTGCCTTCAGGGGCTTGCCATTAATCCCAAAGGGGTCTATGTAGACCTTACTTTTGGTGGTGGTGGTCATTCCAGGGCTATTTTAGAACATTTGGATGGAGGGCGGTTATTGGCCTTCGATCAGGATGCGGATGCCAAAGCCAATGCTGAGGACATACGGTCTCCGTCATTTACATTGATCGAGTCCAACTTTAAGTTCCTGAAAAGATACCTGAGAGTCAATGGGATTGCGAAAGTTGATGGGATATTGGGCGACTTAGGAGTTTCCTCGCATCAGATCGATGATGCAGAAAGAGGTTTTTCCACACGCTACGATGCCAATCTGGACATGCGGATGGATCGTCAGCTTGAAGTAACGGCAGAAAAAGTAATCAATACCTACCCGGAAGCAATGTTACATAAGGTATTCGGTATGTACGGTGAAATCAGGAATGCAAAGACACTGGCCTCGGCTGTAGTATCGGCGCGCGTCAATCGGCCCATCCGAACCGTGGCAGACTTTAAGGAGATTCTGGGCCGATTTGCTAAAAGGGGAAAGGAATTCAGGTATTATGCCCAAGCTTTTCAGGCACTGCGCATTGAGGTCAATCAGGAGTTGAAAGCATTAGAAGAGGTTCTCGGGCAAAGTGCGGAAGTACTGGGGGAAAAGGGAAGACTGGTCATCATGTCCTATCACTCCTTAGAGGATAGGATGGTAAAGAATTTCATCAACAAAGGGAAAGTTCAAGGGGAGTTGGAGAAGGATTTTTACGGTAATGTTCTCAAGCCCTTAAAGGCAGTGAACAGAAAACCCATTATGGCCAGTGAGGAAGAACTACAATCCAACAATAGAGCGCGAAGCGCAAAATTGAGAATAGCGGAAAAGATAGATTAAGTTTTTAAAGAAATGGAAGGGAATACAAACACTTTCAAAAAGAAAAAAGCCTCAGGGAAAGGTGAGCAAAAGAAAAGTATTTTCCACTGGATGGACGGTATCCTGAAGTTAGATGCCGTTTTTGAAAATGGTCTGCCACTCCGCTACCTTCCGCACATTCTTTTCGTGACGGGCTTATGTATTTTTTACATCGGCAATAGCCATTATGTAGAAAAAACCACTAGAAAAATAGATCGCCTCCAGATAGAGGTGGAGGACCTTAGGGCGGATTATACGACGTTAAAGGCCGACTACATGTTTGCCAGCAAACAGTCGGAAGTAGCTAAGAAAGTAAATAGGCTTGGATTAAAAGAGAGTTTGGAACCACCACATAAAATCGTAGTTAAGGAAGAAAGTGAACATTAAAAAATCCATATTACTAAGAGTCAGGATAGCTTTTCTATTGGTATTATGCTTCGCGGTCGGTATTGTGATGAAGATCGGTCTGATCCAGTTTTCCGAAGGTTCCAAATGGGCGGAGATGGCGAAGCAGATGAACTTCCAGTACCGAACCGTAAAGGCCACTCGCGGAAATATCTATTCTGATAACGGGAGCCTATTGGCAACCTCACTGCCTTCTTATAAGGTAGCATTCGACCCTACGCGCATGAGCGATAAGCTATACGCATCGAGTATCGATTCGCTGACACTGCTTTTGGCCAAACACTTCAAGGACAACAGTGCCAAAGGCTATAAAAGAAAAATCAACAATGCCAGAGAGGCAAAAAGGCAATATATGCTGCTCAGCCGCAAAAAAATCGGCTATCAAGAAAAGAAAATGATGTCAAAGTGGCCGATTTTCCGTGAAGGACAGATGAAAGGCGGTATCATTTTCGAAAAACTGAACAAACGCTTTCGTCCCTTTAGTAAGTTGGGACAGAGGACTATCGGTTTTATCAACGAAAACAATAGAGGTGCCGGTCTGGAATACAGCTTTAATGAGCAACTGGCGGGAAAAGATGGTGAGGCGCCTTATCAGAAGATAGCAGGGGGTACGTGGAAGCCCATTTTCGATGGCTCCGAAATAGAGACCGAGCAAGGTTGGGATATAGCTTCTACCATAGATATCAACCTACAGGATGTATCCGAGACAGCTCTTTTGCGCGCTCTGGAAGAAAATGAGGCCGATTACGGTACAGTGATTTTAATGGAAGTGAAAACGGGAGAAATCAAGGCTATTTCCAATCTTACGCGGTCCAAAAAGGGCTATTATTATGAGGAGTACAACCATGCCGTAGCGGGACTGATGGAGCCGGGTTCTACATTCAAGTTGGCGACGATGATTGCCCTACTGGAAGAAACAAATATCAATTTGAGCGATAGCATTCAGACGGGTGATGGAGAGTATAGGATATATAACAACACTGTTAGGGACGATCACCACGGGGGCTTTGGGACGATTACTGTCCAGCAGGCTTTTGAACTCTCCTCCAACATCGCCATGGCAAAATTAGTGGAGGAACATTTCGGACTGAAGCCCCAACGGTTTCTGGAGTATGTGGACCGTTTCCATTTGAGTAAGCCTTTGGGTTTTCAGATGATAGGAGAGGGAAGGCCCAAGGTCGTACGTCCCGAAGATAGAGGCTGGAGTGGCATTAGCTTGCCATGGATGGCCTATGGTTATGGTCTGGAGATGACACCTTTACAGGTACTGGCCTTTTACAATGCTGTGGCCAATGATGGTAAGATGATACGTCCTATCATCGTCAAGGAAGCCCGAAAAGCAGATAAGGTAAAGAAATCCTATGAGACCAGTATCCTTTCCCAAAAAATATGCTCCAAGACGACACTGAAAAAGGTCAGGACCATGCTGGAAGGTGTGGTGACCAGAGGAACGGCGAATAACATAAAAAACGCCCATTATAAAATCGCAGGAAAGACGGGTACGGCCCAGTTGCTGGAGAAGGGCAGGTATACCAAACGGTACATTACCTCTTTCGCGGGTTACTTTCCCGCGGATAAGCCTAAATACAGTGCCATTGTCATTATACGAAACCCGAAAGGAGCCCGTCAGTACGGCAGTAGCGTGGCTGCACCTGTTTTCAAAGAGATTGCAGATAACCTTTACGCCAGAGATATCCGAATGCACCGACCCATGCCCGAGAGGTTTACGGCCGCTTATGGTGTGTTTCCTGTGATACAGGCGGGTAAGCACGAAGAACTTAAGTACATCTGTGATGAACTGGGCGTTGCTCACAATGGTGCCGATACCTGGGATTGGGTGAGGGCGGCGCGCAATGGGAATGCCGTACGGTGGAGCAGTAATCAGCATGAACAGGGCAAGGTGCCCAATGTGGTCGGGATGACCTTGAGGGATGCTCTGTACCTATTGGAAAATGCGGGTCTGAGGGTACGGTACGAAGGCTCGGGCAGGGTGTCCCGTCAGTCCTTTGCCCCAGGGGAAAAAGTGGTCGAGGACAAACGGATTCTTATCACACTGAGTTGACCGATCTCAAAGGGTTTAACAGCTTAAAGTAAAAACAACATAGAACAAGAGCAGCAAGATTATCATCACAAAAGATTGAAAACGCTAAAAGACATATTATATAAAGTATCCTTGATCTCCACCTTCGGTGATATGGAGAAACAGATAGCCAAAATCTGTTTTGACTCACGTAAGGTGGAGCAGCAGGTCGCCTTTGTGGCCGTACGCGGGAGTCAGTCCGATGGACATGGCTATATAGATACTGCGATCATACAAGGGGCTTCGGCGATTATCTGCGAAGAACTGCCAAAGGAGCTGAATACATCGGTGACCTATGTTCAGGTAAGCAATACGGCCAGGTCACTTGGACTCATAGCGGGCAATTTTTACGAAAATCCCTCAGCACAACTGAGTTTAGTGGCCATCACAGGGACCAATGGTAAGACCACTGTAGCTACACTGGCCCATCAACTGTTTCGTGACCTCGGGTACAAGACAGGTCTACTGTCCACTGTGGAGAATAAGATCAATGATAGCGTAGTACCCGCGACGCACACTACGCCCGATGCCGTACAGCTCAACGCGCTACTTGCAAAAATGGTCGAAGAAGGCTGTACCCATTGTTTTATGGAGGCCAGTTCGCATGCTATCCACCAAGAACGGGTGGCCGGACTGGATTTTCAAGGAGTGGCCTTCACGAATATCAGTCATGATCATTTGGACTACCACGAGACCTTCGATGCCTACATCGCAGCGAAGAAAAAGATATTCGATGAATTGTCCGCATCAGCATTTGCACTGGTCAATACCGATGATCGTCGTGGCAGGATAATGCAGCAGAACACCAAAGCCAAAAAATACACTTTTGCTTTGAAGACCATGGCAGATTTCAAAGCCAAGCTGGTATCCAATACACTGCAAGGACTCGAACTCGATATAGAGGGCAGGAATGCATGGTTTAGACTGATTGGAGGCTTCAATGCCTATAATCTATTGACGGTATACGGTATAGCGGTACTTCTGGAGGAAGACCCCGAAGAAGTGCTGACACAGTTATCAAGTATAGAAGCAGCTCCGGGCCGTTTTGAGCAGGTGATGCCACAGTCCAAAGTGACTGCTATCGTAGACTATGCGCATACTCCCGACGCATTGAAAAACGTGCTGGGGACCATTGCTTCCTTCCGCACGGGAAATGAACAGGTGATAACAGTTGTCGGTTGTGGAGGAAACCGAGATAAAGAAAAGCGCCCAAAAATGGCCAAAATTGCTTGTAAGTATAGCGATAAGGTCATCTTCACTTCGGATAACCCTAGAGATGAAGTGCCCGAAGAAATCATCAACGACATGGAGGTCGGTGTAAGCCCTGTGGACTATAAGAAAACCCTATCCATGCCCAATAGGGAAGAGGCTATAAAAACAGCCTGTATGATGGCAAAAGCGCAGGACATAGTGCTCATTGCCGGCAAAGGGCATGAGACCTATCAAGAAGTGAAAGGAGAACGACATCCTTTTGACGATAAAGAAGTACTGGGGAGAATGTTGGCCCTATTTGCGAACTGAACCCTGAAAATAGAGAAGAATGCTATATTACTTATTTGATTATTTGGATAAACAGTTTGACCTGGCCGGAGCGGGAGTGTTTCAGTACATCTCCTTTCGAGCCGGTATGGCTGCACTGTTGTCTTTGCTCATCACGATAACTTTGGGCAAAAAGATAATCGATTACTTATTGCGCAAACAAGTAGGGGAGACAATTCGTGACCTCGGTTTGGAGGGGCAAATGGAAAAGCGCGGAACCCCGACCATGGGAGGGCTTATGATTATCAGCGCCATCATGATTCCATGCCTGCTCTTTGCTAAGTTGGACAATGTATATGTCCTATTGTTAATGGTGTCCACACTATGGTTGGGCGGTATCGGCTTTTTGGATGATTACATTAAAGTATTCAAGAAGAACAAAGAAGGTTTGGCGGGCAAGTTCAAAATCGTAGGGCAGGTAGGTATCGGTCTCATCGTGGGTCTCACGCTCTATTTTCATCAGGACGTGGTCATTCGAGAGTTCGATGAAACGCCCCAGTTGAACGGAAACGAAATCGTCCGTACCTACAAAGATGTCAAGTCCAGTGTGACCACCATACCTTTTCTCAAGGATAATGAGCTCGATTATGATAATCTGTTCCCTTTTTTGGGACATGATTTCACATGGCTGGTTTACGTGCTCGTGGTTATTGTTATCGTCACCGCTGTTTCCAATGGAGCGAATATTACCGATGGTATCGACGGTTTGGCCGCAGGCACCTCGGGAATCATAGGATTGACCTTGGCCATACTGGCCTATCTCTCGGGCAGGGTGGATTTCAGTTCTTACCTCAACATTATGTACATCCCGAACTTAGGGGAACTGGTTATTTTCTGTACTGCCTTTGTAGGGGCATGTCTGGGGTTTTTGTGGTACAATTCCTATCCGGCCAGAGTGTTCATGGGAGATACGGGAAGCCTCTGTCTGGGAGGAGTGATTGCTGTACTCGCTCTGGCCATTCGCAAAGAACTGCTGATACCCATTCTTTGTGGCATTTTCCTGATCGAAAATGTTTCGGTCATGTTGCAGGTAGGGTATTTCAAATACACGCGCAAAAAATATGGAGAGGGGAGACGTATTTTCAGAATGGCACCTTTGCACCACCACTATCAGAAGATGGAAATGCATGAGGCAAAAATCGTAACGCGCTTCTGGATCGTGGGAATACTGATGGCCATCATAACACTGGCAACACTCAAACTGAGGTAAGTACAACGGAAAAGATAAAAGATAAGGTATAATTCATTGAAAACACTTCGGTAAGTATAGTACGAGAAAATACTTTCATTGGGACGGGGTCCCAAGCGAATCTACAGTGGGTTAAATTATAAGGAAGATGAAAAAAAGAATCGTCATTCTCGGAGGAGGGGAAAGTGGGACCGGGACCGCATTGCTGGCAAAAGAAAAAGGCTTCGAGGTATTCGTCTCTGACCAAAATAAAATGATGGACAGGTACAGACAGATGCTAGAGGAGAAGGACATCCCCTATGAAGAAGGAGGGCATACGGGCAGGCTTATATTGAATGCCGATGAAGTGATAAAAAGTCCAGGTATCCCATATACGGCACCATTGGTGCAACAGCTATTGGCAAAGGGAGTCTCGGTCATTGATGAGTTGGAGTTCGCCCTAAGGTATACCCAGGCTAAAATCATTGCTATCACAGGGACTAACGGTAAGACTACTACGACCATGCTGACCTACCATCTGCTAAAGGAAGCAGGACTCAATGTGGGCATAGCAGGGAATATAGGTCAGAGTATGGCCGGGCAGGTCATCGATGATGAGGTAGACTATTACGTATTGGAAGTCAGTAGCTTTCAACTGGATGGAATAAAAGAGTTCAAGCCCGATATCAGCATACTGTTGAACATCACCCCGGACCATCTGGACCGCTATGGGGAGATGGGAGACTACATGGAGTCGAAGTTCGGTATAGTACGCAATGCGGACAAACACTGCGATTTTATCTATTTCTCTGATGACGCTCTTCTAAGAGAAGGGGTTATCAACCGTGATATCAGCGCAAAACTATACGATATTTCCTTGAGTAATACGTCCAAAAGAGGAGGACACTATAAGGAAGGAAGCCTAGTGTTCAATCTACTGAACCATCGTTTTGAGATACCTCAGTCGGAGACAAGCCTGCGCGGTCCGCACAATGCGGTCAATATGATGGCGGCAGGTATAGCGGCATTCCTATCGGGAGTAGATATGAAGGCCATTGCTAAAGGTCTGGCCACCTACCGAAATGCTCCCCACCGCATGGAATATGTGGCCAAGGTCAAGCAGGTGGATTTTGTGAACGACTCCAAAGCGACGAATGTGGATGCAGTGGCCCAAGCCTTGGATAGTTTTGAAAATCCACTGGTCTGGATAGCCGGAGGAGTGGATAAAGGAAATGACTACCGTCAAATTATGGATAAGGTGAACCGTAAGGTACGCGCTCTGGTCTGTCTCGGAGTAGACAATCGAAAGCTAAGGGATGCCTTTCATGATCATATCGTCGATCTCTTGGAGGTGACCACTATGAAAGATGCTGTAGTTTCTGCCATGGAGTATGCCCAAGAGGAGGATACGGTCCTACTTTCACCGGCCTGCGCCAGCTTTGACCTTTTCGATAATTATGAGGACAGGGGCAACCAGTTCAGAAAAGAGGTCGGGAATTTGAAAAATAGGATAGAATACAATGATAACAATCAATAACCGAAGTATAAACGGAAACACAAAGAGAAGAAAATCAGATTACCTATGACCACAACAATGACCAAAGTAAAAGCATGGACCGATAAGCATTTGCAGGGTGACCCTATCATCTGGGCCGTTGTATTCGCTTTGTCCATTCTCAGCATATTGGTGGTTTACAGTGCTACGGGAACGCTCGCCTTCAAGCGAATGAGTAATCCAGAAAGTTATCTTATAAAACATACCTTTCTCGTGTTCCTGGGACTCACTGCGATGTGGGTGGCCCATAAGGTAGATTATCGCTATTATTCAAGAATATCGCGTATAGCACTGTGGGTAAGTGTACCGCTCCTGATATACACCTTTACCAGTGGGGTCAACTTGAACGATGCATCACGTTGGATATACCTGCCTTTTATCAAAGCTTCCTTTCAGCCGTCTGACTTGGCCAGTTTGGCACTGATTACCAGCTTGGCAAGTATGCTGTCCAAAAAGCAACAGAATATCGGCGACTTCAAGGCCGCTCTGATTCCCATGCTGATATGGTGTGGTGTTATCTGCGGGCTAATAGGTCTGACCAATGTCTCCTCGGCTATCTTACTGTTCATGACCTGTATGGTACTCATGTTCATAGGCCGTATACCGCTAAAATACCTGGCCATGCTCGCCTTCATCGGTTTGTTGGCGGGTAGTGTGGCCTTGACCGTAGGGGTACGTTGGAAAACGGTCAAAAGTAGGGTGGAAAGTTTTATAGGGCAAAAAGAAACCCCCGACCAGGCACTGCACGGCTTTATCGCCATTGTTAATGGCAATATTACGGGAAGGGGACCGGGACAGAGTTTGCAAAGAAACATACTGCCCCATCCTTATTCTGATTTTGTGTATGCCATTATTATAGAAGAATATGGTATGATAGGAGGGGTCATCGTGCTGATACTCTACTTGATATTGCTGTATCGGGGGATGAGAGCGGTCTACCATAGTGAGCATGCCTATGGTGGTTTACTATCGGCAGGACTCAGTTTTGCGCTCGTTATCCAAGCAGTGGTCAATATGGGGGTCGTCGTAGGATTAGGTCCGATTACGGGCTTGCCCTTACCGATGATCAGCATGGGAGGTACTTCATTATTGTTCACGGGACTCTCTTTAGGGATTATCCTTAGTGTAAGCCGAGGTGAGGTCGACAATTCATGGAAAGCTACAGGTAGTGAGAAAGGGACCAGATCACTGAAAAATATGGCAAAGGCGGCTTAAAATAGTCGATATAGAACATAGATAAATAAATACAAAAGGGATTACTATAAATAGGAGATTATCAAAAAGCAACAGACATACCGTATCATTATCACAGGAGGAGGGACAGGAGGCCATATTTACCCTGCGCTTGCCGTGGGCAATGCGCTCAGGCGTCAGTATGGAAAAGAGGCTATAGAGATTCTCTTTGTGGGTGCCGAGGGAAAAATGGAAATGCAGAAAGTCCCCGACGCGGGCTTTGCTATAGAGGGATTGAAAATCGTCGGTATTCAACGAAGATTGACCCTAAGGAATCTATCCTTTCCCTTCAAAGTGATATCAACGGTGGCAAAGGCCAGAAACATACTTCGGCAGTTTCGACCGGATAGCGTCATCGGTTTTGGAGGCTATGCCAGCGCACCCGTGATGATGGCGGCGGCAACTATGGGTATCCCCTCCCTGATACAGGAGCAGAACTCTTATGCAGGACTGACCAATAAGCTTTTGGGGAAATGGGCTAAAAAAATCTGTGTAGCCTACGAAGGAATGGACCGTTACTTTCCTGCCAAAAAAATCGTGTTGACGGGAAATCCCGTGCGTAAGGACATCATGGATCTTCAAGGTAGGCAGGAAGAAGGTAGACATCACTTTGGTCTGGATTTGAATAAAAAGACCGTTCTGGTACTTGGTGGAAGCTTGGGCGCGCGTACCATCAACAATTGTATCATAGAAGGTGTCAAAGCTTTTTTCGATGCAGATGTACAGGTACTCTGGCAGACGGGCAAAATATACTATAAGGAAATGGCGGGTAAACTGTCCGACTATGGAGATCAGGAGCATATTGTGCTCCGGGAGTTCATTACGGCGATGCACTTGGCCTATGCGGCGGCAGATGTGGTCATATCCCGCGCGGGAGCACTTTCCGTATCAGAACTTTGTCTGGCACAAAAGCCCGTGGTATTTGTGCCTTCGCCCAATGTGGCCGAAGATCATCAGACAAAAAATGCCTTGGCTTTAGTGAACCGGCAGGCGGCACTCATGGTCCGGGATACAGAAGCCGGAAAAGCTTTGGTAGAACAGGTCATTGCACTGGTCGATGACCAAAAAATGACAGCGACCTTATCAGAGAACATTGGCCGTATGGCAAGACCATCGGCAACAGAGAATATTGTAAAAGAAATCATGACGCTGGTCTAAGGCATGCAGTTGAAGCAAATACATAACGTATATTTTATAGGTATCGGAGGTATAGGTATGAGTGCATTGGCGCGGTGGTTCCATCGTGAGGGCAAACAGGTGACAGGTTACGATAAGACTCGAACACTCCTCACCGATAGCCTAAGTGCTGAGGGGGTAGAAGTACATTTTGAGGATGATGTTCAGCAGATTCCAAGTACAATCATTGAGGAGAAAGAACATTCCTTGGTCATTTATACACCAGCGATACCAAAAGAGCATAAGGAATTCATTTACCTCAGGGAACAGGGACTGACCATACTGAAGCGCTCAGAGGTACTGGGACTCATCACCAATGACCTGTTTACCGTGGCCGTTGCGGGCACTCATGGAAAAACTACGACCTCGTCGATGATAGCACATATACTGCACCATGCCGGTAAAGACATGGTAGCTTTTCTGGGAGGTGTAGCTACCAATTATGCTACCAATCTCATCAGTAATGGGCTGCTGGGGGAAGGAACCATAGCTATAGTAGAGGCGGATGAATTTGATAGGTCTTTTCTCACGCTGAATCCTGACGTAGCGGTAATCACTTCTATAGATCCGGATCATATGGATATCTACGGAGACGAATCGGCGTTGAAGAGAGCTTTTACCGATTTCATTGAAAAAATAAAAAACAAGGGTCAACTCATTCTCCATCAAAAAGCAGCGGCACAACTGCCCGAGCTTCCAACGGAGATAGGCACCAGTGAATACAGCAGGACAGAAGGGGGTATCTCCTCAGCGGATGTCACTATCGAAGAAGGTATTTTCGGGTTTGATTATCTGGAAAATGATAAGCATATCAAGGGTTTTCAGCTGGGATTACCGGGTTTTCACAACGTGGAAAATGCTCTTGCGGCCATAGCGGTGTCCCTGCACATAGGGATAGAAGAGAAGGTGATCAGAGAAGCTCTGCGTACTTATGCGGGTGTAAAACGAAGGTTCGAATATATATTGAAGAACGGGAATGTCATTTTTATAGATGATTATGCCCATCATCCAGTAGAGATAAAGGCTTTTCTGGAATCAGTAAGAAGTTTGTATCCTGAAAAGAAGATAACAGCGGTGTTTCAGCCGCACCTATATACGAGGACGCGGGATTTTGCCAAAGGTTTTGCAGAGAGTCTCAATTTAGCGGACGAAGTGTTCCTTATGGAAATCTATCCCGCTAGAGAAGCTCCCATTAAAGGAGTAAGCGCAGCGATGATCTATGAGCATATAGAGGTAGCTAAGCAAAGAATCACAAATAAAGGCCAGCTTTTCGATAAGGTAAAAGTATCGGATACAGAGGTTATCACTACGATAGGAGCCGGTAACATCGACCGCATGGTAGGGCCATTGAAGAAGTTATTGGAGGACAAGTATGAAGCTGTTTAGTTTTAAGATGAAGAATTCCATTAAGCTCATTGTGAGCCTAGGGCTGATGTTCTCACTCATTGGTTTCGCAGAGAGAGAACAGGATGTGGCCCTGTGCCGCGATATCAAAGTCGATTTGAAAAATCAGCGCGATAATTATTTTATCGACGAAGAGGACATCATGGCTTTGATGACCGAGCAGGGAAAAGGTACCGTTATCGGAAAACCCTTGGGTATGCTGAACTTGAAAAGCATAGAAAAACGCCTGATTACAAATAAGTATGTGAAAGAAGCCCAGGTCTTTAAGGACTTGAAGGGAAATGTGGTTATCCGAGCAAATCTAAGAAGGCCTATGGCAAGACTGATACAAGCTGATGGTCCCGATGCTTACATATCGGAAGATGGAAATATCCTACCCGTATCGGATAAGTTCAGTGCGCGCGTAGTCTTGATAACGGGTGATTTTGTAAAACAGGTCATCTATCGCGATAATCTGAAAGAAGAAAGCCTACAGCCCTTGTACCGCATGCTCAGGTTCATCCAGCAGGATGGCTTTTGGAGAGCACAAGTGGCGCAGATGAACATCCGTAGTAACGGAGAGGTAGAGATATATCCACAAGTGACCAAACAGATAGTGAGTTTTGGTCCTATGGAACATATAGAGGAAAAATTCGCCAAGCTAAAACTGTTTTACAAACGGGTACTGCCACAAAAGGGATGGAATACCTACTCGAGAATAAATCTCAAGTACGAAGGGCAGATAGTAGCTGAGTAAAAATATAGATAGAGAAAAATAAACAACCACTAAAGTATATATTCATGGAAAATGACAAAATCATCGTTGGGCTCGATATCGGCACAACAAAGATCTGTGCCGTCGTAGGGCGCAAAAACGAGTTCGGTAAATTAGAGGTTCTGGGAATGGGAAAGGCCGAATCCGATGGGGTAATCAGGGGTATTGTCACTAACATCGATAAGACCGTCAATGCGATAGAGAAAGCGGTCAGGGAAGCAGAGAACAAATCAGGTATCGATATCCGCGTGGTCAATGTCGGTATTGCCGGACAGCACATCAAAAGTTCCATCCATCACGGTAGCATTACCCGTAATTCCAATGATGAAGAGATTACTATAGAAGATATCAATCGCCTGACCAATGACATGTACCGTATCGTCATCCCTCCCGGGAGTGAGATCATCCATGTCATGCCCCAGGACTATATCGTGGACTACGAAGAAGGTATCAAAGATCCCGTTGGGATGTCGGGAGTGAAGTTAGAGGCTGATTTTCATATTATTACTGCGCAGACGAATGCGATTAACAATATCAATAAATGTGTACGTCGAGCCGGCTTGCAGATAGAGAACCTGATACTCGAACCCTTGGCATCGAGTATGGCCGTATTGAGCGACGAAGAGAAAGAAGCGGGTATCTGTCTGGTCGATATTGGTGGCGGTACCACCGATATTGCTATTTTCCATGACAATATCATTCGTCATACAGCAGTCATACCCTTTGGTGGCAATATCATCACTTCTGATATCAAGCAAGGTTGTATGGTCATGCAACACCAAGCAGAACTGTTGAAAACAAAGTTCGGCAAGGCGATAGCCGAAGAGGCAAACCCCAACGAAATCGTCTCTATACCTGGTCTGAGGAATAGGGCCCCAAAAGAGATTTCCATTAAGAACCTGGCCCATATCATAGAGGCCCGTATGGAGGAAATCATTGAACTCGCACATACCGAGATCATCACTTCCGGTTTCGAAAACCGACTTGCCGGAGGTATCGTCATTACGGGCGGTGGCTCTCAGCTGAACAGTCTAAAACAGCTAGTGGAGTTTATGTCCGGAATGGATGCCCGTATCGGCTACCCGAACGAGCATTTGGGCAAGAGTAAAGTCGAGGGCATCAAGAGTCCTATGTATGCCACTACCATAGGACTGGTACTTTCGGGCTTTCGGGCTTTGGACGATAGGGAAAACAGGTACAACGAGGTCAAGGAAAGTAAGAGTAGGCAGCATCAAAACGTAAAAGTGAAAAAGGAATCCTCTACCGATTTCTTTACTAAGATATTGAACAAGACCAAAGGGCTACTGATAGATGATATCGACGGGAAGGCAGACTACTGATAGTACCTCAAAAAGGTTTTGTGAAAAAGGAAAAATAAAAAATAGTCATATTACCAACAACCACTAAATACTAAATTTATGTCAGACAACGCTTATAAATTCGACATACCCAAACACCACAAATCGATTATCAAGGTAATCGGTGTGGGTGGTGGCGGCTCCAATGCAGTCAATCACATGTTCAACCAAGGCATCAAAGATGTAGAGTTCATCGTTTGTAATACCGATGCTCAAGCTTTGAAAAGTAGCCCCGTGCCCAATAAACTGCAAATAGGAGTGAACCTGACCGAAGGTCTTGGGGCAGGGGCCAATCCGGAAAAAGGAAAGGATGCTGCTATAGAGAGTAAAGAAGAAATCAGGGACCTCCTCGGTACCGATACCAAAATGGTGTTCATCACTGCGGGAATGGGTGGAGGCACCGGAACGGGAGCAGCGCCCGTCATCGCCAATGTCGCCAAAGATATGGATATACTGACCGTCGGTATCGTTACCGCACCGTTCAAGTTCGAAGGCAAAAAGAAAATGAACCAAGCAGCGCAGGGTATTACCTTTCTAAAGGACAATTGTGATACCGTACTGGTCATCTCCAATGATAAGTTGAGGGAAATGCACGGTAACCTATCGATTGGCAATGCCTTTGCTCAGGCGGACAACATATTGACTACCGCAGCAAAGGGGATTGCAGAGATTATCACCGTCGCAGGATATGTCAACGTGGATTTTCAGGATGTCAGGACGGTTATGTTCAATGCAGGAGCGGCAGTGATGGGCTCCGCGGAGACCAAAGGGGAGAACCGCGCCAGAAAGGCAGCAGAAGAAGCCTTATCCTCGCCCTTATTGGACAATAAGGACATCTACGGAGCAGAGAAAATATTACTCTCCATTATCTCTGGCGAACAGGCAGAGCTACAGATGGACGAACTGACAGAAATCACCGAGTATATTCAGGAACAGTCCGGAGAAGATGCTGAGGTAATCTTTGGTCATGGTGTCGATCCCGATCTGGAAGATAGTATCCGTGTGACATTGATAGCTACAGGTTTTGAAAACTATCAGGCCAAAATGAAAGAAAAAGAAGCGGCAGAAGCAAGGCAGCTAGAGGGGAAAGCCGAACTGCCCAAAGCGGCTGAGTCCGAAGAACCCGAAGCAGAGACAAAAGTCTTTGATCTGGAGTCCAACAAGCAGATTTCACTGTTCCAGAAGAATGAAAGAAATGGAATAAATCAAGAAGAACAGGATAATGAGGCACCGATACCAAGGCCCTTTCATACCCCTCCTGCACCTGATCGATCGGATAGAGGATACAGTTTCACTGGCCCGACAACACCTCCGGCCAATACCAATGCACCCCAGACAGGAAATAGCAATGAGGGTTACGGGGACAATAGTGAGGATGATGACGGTCTTTTCTCCAGTTTGGAAGATGAGTTCGATATCATTGATGATAATGGTATGGACCAGTACATCGGTGATGATGGGATGATGGGCTTCATCTCCACGGAAGATAGACTGAAGCAACAGGCCCAAGAGCGCGTTCAAAAACTAAAAGGACTGAACAAAACAGAACTCAACGCAGATGAGTTCAAAGAAAAATTGGACGTGCCTGCTTATTTACGTAAACAAGTGAAATTAGAGAATGTGCCTCATTCCTCCGAGCGGAATATCTCAAAGTACAACTTGAACGATGACAATCAAATACTGGGAAACAATAGGTTTCTGCATGATAATGTAGATTGATATCAGGATACCGGTAGTCTGCTCATAGATTGTTAGGGCTTTTTTAGTTCAAAACCATGATGTAGTGGTTGTTGTTTTGGATTTTTTACTAAAAAATTGCCCAGAACCTACCATGGGCGGTACTGCCTGTAAATCTTCACTTTAGCCTAATCCAAAAATGTAGTGGTTGTTGGCTTTAGATTTTTTGCTAAGGTGAAGTTTTGCTAACTGAGGTCATGAAAGAAAGAGTACTGTGGTACCTGGCCTAATTCCAAAAATGTAGTGGTTGTTGGCTTAGATTTTTCGCAGGGTATCCTGTACTTTCACTTTTAACCCAAATTGATCGATAGAAATCGTGATGAGCGTATAAATAGCAAAATACCGGCCATTTGGATTCGTTCGGCATAGCACCGCTATGCTGAATGAAGACCGGTGGGCAAAGCTTCTGATATGAAGCTATTTATGCGCGGAATAGATTTTCTAATGGACATTTTGGGCTTAATGAATTTCTTCTGCGCAAAGCAGGCAAAACCTGGGATGATGCCATTGAACCCAATGCTGATTGGGGTGATATCGATGAGAAAGCCATTGTGGCGTTTAACCCGGATCATGCGTTGGAACTTCGTAAGGAGGGTTTAAATGCTACATAGAGATTTTCCGAGAGGCAGTAGTATACCGGTATTGATTGGGCCGGCGATTATCAGTCCGGTAATGCCTTAGGGCTTCTTATGTTTACAATTCCTTTACCGCTGTACCCGTAATCTTTACTTTACCGCCAAATGGCAAGGCCTCGGCTTGGTATATGGTTCTTGCGGGCCGTTTGTTCTCTGGGAACAGCTCCATGTACAATCGGTTGATTTCGGGTAGATCGTTCAGGTTATCAAAGGCAATATCGATGAACACAACATCTTCTTTTTTGAATTCAGCGTTTTTCAGCGCGGCGAAAAAATTTGAAAAGGCGAGCTTTCCTTCCTCCAGGGCTGTTCCGGAAACATACTCTCCCTCTTGGTTTACCGATAGCTGACCGCTTACAAAACACATATTGTTCACTACTACGGCATGACTGATGGGATTTGACCAGTTGGGCAGTCCTTCTCCTTCTGTAATGTATTTTTTATTGTTCATAGGTTCTGTTATACAAATTTGGGTTTCAAATGTCGTGTTATACAAATTTAGGTTTTAAATGTCGTATAAGATTCCGCGGGTCATTTTGTTTCAATCAAGGCGAGAACCGCAGGGATAGCAGCGCTATCCCGAGGATTGTCAACGCAGAGTGAAGCAAAATGAACAGGAAGATAGGCGATATTTGAAAGCTAAGTTTGTATTAAGTACATTTTGAGCTATATCCGTATGGGGCGCCACTGCTCATGGAGAATATCATTCGTACTATTTCCCCGCTGAGCTGCCGGGCAAATTCGGGTTCGCGATAAACTTCATGTCCTTTGCCGGATAAGACCCTGTAGTTGAGCTTCATCGCTTTCAACCAGGCCTCATCGGGCCTATAGGCATCATTTTCACCATAGAAGAGGGCTATTCTTCCTTTTGGTCGTTCGGCTTCCTTTCTCAGTCCAGTGGACGATACGCAGGTAAGTGAGCGGAGCTTACCGCTTTCCATCCCAAATTTCCAGGCAATGGTACCTCCTATGCTAAATGCCAGACAATGCACCCGGTCCTTTTCGCTCCGCCTCAGTTTCTCTACGGCTTTTTCAATGCCACCATTGACAAATTGGGCATGTAGATGGTCCTGCCGATAATCAGATGTGTCGATTTCGCCCAGTTCGCAACTATCGTAAAATACGATGTGGAATTTTTCTTCCAGAACAGGGGTGTAATGGTCCAGCCAACTCGATTTTTCCCTGCCCCACAGATCGGAGAGGATGATCAACTTTTCTTTCATGACTTAAAGACTGCTTTGAAGGCGATTATTATATAATTTAACCCGGATCATGCGTTGGAACTTCGTAACGAGGGTTTAAATATTCATAAATCAGGGGTTTTATTGGATTTGGCATAGCACTGCTATGGTGAATTCAATAAACTCAGTAAAACGACTGATTTGCAGGTATTTAGATTCGCAGTAGATTTTCCAATGCATGATCCGGGTTTAATATCACTTATATTGCCTAGGGCCGAGCCTTAGGTAACATGTCCCCGAGGACTTGGCCAGCGAAGAGGCCAGCCTGCCGCGTGAGCATCATAGACAAATATAGCATGTCGCGCTAGCTAGCGGAAATTTTAACGAAATCCTATTGACTCTTTTGGTATTTGTTGAATTTTTTCAAATTCAATGACAGTACCTTTGTAATACTCCTCGATGGAGTAGCCGTCGTAAGCAGTGGTGATAAACCGGGCACGCAGCTCAAATAACTCTTTTAATGAGCTACTTTGAACATCTCCATCGACCAGATGCTCATGGGCAACTAATACTTCGCCATCAATTTGTTGGGGAAACCGCTGCCTTAGCGCATCTCCGTTCAATAGGTGATACCGATTTTTCATTCCTCTTTTTTATATAACCGCAAATTATCTTATGGGGAGCGTTCTTTGGCCTTTATCATCGGGTATTGGATACTGTTCTATTATTGGAAAGATGCCGGTCGATAGCAGAGGCCACTTCGGTATAATTGGTCTGCATCAACCAATGACCTCCCTCCAATGCCAGAAAAGTATAGTCCCCTTTGATATACTTCGAGTTGTATTGTACGGCAACATCGCCTACGGCCAGATCATTTTTGCCCCAAATGAACAGAGTAGGCACTTCTATATCTCCGACGGGCTGATGATCGCTCTTCCTTAAATTGGCCCGATAATAGTTTAGGGCAGCTGTCAAGGTGTATTTTCTTCGAAAGACGGACAGGTAATGGCCGACTTCTTCCGGAGCGCTGTTTCTCCATAACTTCCTGAACTTTTCGAAATCATTCCATTTTATGGTAATCTCAGGGATAAAGGGCAGTAAAAACAGACCGATATAGCGACTCTTCCTTTTCTGTTCCTTATCTGTTTTGAGGGCTTTTCGAAAGGCCCTACTGTGAGGTATGGACAGAGCGGTCCAGCAAATGACCCTTTTAGGATGCTTATAGGTGATGTTCCATCCGATACCCGCCCCCCAGTCATGGCCTATAAGGTGAAATCTGTCAAGATTCAGTTGATTGGCAATACGGATGATATCATTGCTCAGTTCCTTAATGGTGTAATTACCGACTCCTCTGGGGCAGGCATTCTCACTGTAGCCTCTCATATCGGGAGCGATACAGTAAAACCCCTTGGAAGAAAGCCGGCCCATCAATCCCGACCACATAATAGAGGTTTCGGGAAAACCGTGTAGAAGGATAAGGGGTTCGCCACTTTCCTCACCGGAGACCCGACAGTCAAACTCAAGTTCTCCTGTTTTTACTTTAATCGACTTTATCATGTCAATGTATATATTTAATGGCCATTACGGCCGTAGTTTATGTGAATATTCTTTCAACCCAAAATGATCAATAGAGAACCTATTCCGCGCATAAATAGCTTTATATCAGAAGCTTTGCTCATCTGTCTTCATTCACCATAGCGGTGCTATGCCGAACGAATCCAAATGGCCGATATTTTGCTATTTATACGCTCATCACGATTTCTATCGATCAATTTGGGTTAAACTATACTATTTTTAGATATAAAGTACTGTAAACCGGCCGCAACCAACTATTAAAAAAAAACGACTTTCGACCGCATATTAGAGCATCACGGAAAGTCAAGGTGATACCCAAAAGAGCTTTGGGTAAGGCTCAAAGAACAACTGTTTCCTTCCCGTTATTAGGTAGGATGTAATGGATATCCTGATTTCGTGACAATGAAAAATGCACAAAAGCTTCATTGGCTATACCATTCATCTATTAGCGATGACCTTAGGGACTGAACATTTCACTCGATTTCTTCAAATGACCCCTTGGATTATTAAGCTGAAAACTTGAGCGAAGCTTGCCGGAAGTTTCCGTTACGCTCAAAATATGGTACATGAGAAGATATCCTACTGACCAATAGAGGACATGTTTCACTATAGTAAAGCTACTTCATTGGTATTTTTCGATTCACTTTTTCTGAAGTATGAATATGTTGCTCTCAGCACTTTTGCATAGAGGCCTACAACCTCATTTCTGTTATACCATTGATTTATTGCAATAAGTCGCTTTTTCAAAATCCCTGATATTGATAGAGATGATCGGAGTGTCAGGGAACATTGATTTTAATGTCGAAATGATTTTTTCCGAGAGCCCCTTTTTTTGAGTGACGGTCCGCCCTTCCATAATATTGGCAAAGACATGAATGAAATCATCTTTGGTATTCCCTATGTTATAGTATTCAAAAGGGTTTATCCTTACCTTGATATCTCCTTTGTCGAACAGGTCCATTGATTCGGCAGCGTCATATACTTTCTGCATGATGACTTCGGGTGATTTTTCTTGGATGATGTTTTCAGAACAGTCAATGACAAAATGTGGCATAAATTACTTTTTGAGGTTAAACCCGAAATGATCAATAGCCTTCCTGTTCCGAACATAAATTGCTTCAAAATCAGCTGTTTTACGCTGCGCAGGTTCGTAACCTTAATGATGCACTAAGCCTCCTCACCTAAACCGCTGATTTTATTGCACTTTATACCCTCATCACGAAACCCTATCGATCAATTCGGGTTAAAGTAATAAAAAAACAGATAAAAGACACGTTTTATAGCGCTCTCTTAGTGTTTTTTGCCTGCAAGGGGGTTTTTTGGCTTTGGTCTTGAAGTTTTTAGCCCTATTCTTCTTCCATGGGAGGTAAGAGCTGTATCATGGTGAAGTAACCCATTGACCGATTCGTAAATGTCTGATGGGCGCTGTGCCTCATTACATCAGGGCTGCTCCTTTGACCTACTCCTCCAATTACTTTCGCTTCGGTACAGATACACCATTCGGGATAAACCTCAGTACCTAAATTTATAAGGGGGGTGGCCTCATACGATTGGTTTTCCTGTAATCCTGACATAGGGCTGCCACCTGCCCGGTATAAATTCGTATCGATAAATCTTTAAACCCGGATCATGCATTGAAAAATCTACTACGGATCTAAGTAGCTGCAAACCGGTCGTTGCACTAGGTTTATTGGATTCACCATAGCGGTGCCCTGCCAGATCTAATAAAACCCCCTGATCTATGGATATGTAAACCCTCGTTACGAAGTTCCAACGCATGATCCGGGTTTATATATTTTGTAGGCTGTAGGCTGCCTTTCCTGTCGTCACTCTTTTTGATAGAGGGGTCTGTATCCATGATACAGCCCCCTGAATATACCGTAGGCTATAAAGATAATAGATAGCTTTTTGACTAAATAGTACTGACAGGGACAAGGACCGACTTCGAGGTCTTCTTGTGCATGCTCGACAATAATTACTTTTCAGCGAGATTACTGATATAGGTCTCTTTATAAGCTGGATTACTATCTAAAATATCCGAAGTAGTTGTTCCTCCTATCATCCAGTTTTCGGGTTCCTCTTCTTCTAACATTACCCAAACAAATTTTTTGAACTCAGGATTTCCTTTCCCCTCGTACTTCACTAATAGGTCGGTGATTTTATTTTGGAGTTCTTTTTTTTCTTTTCGGGATAAAGCACCTTTGAATGTTCTTATGTTGACAAATGGCATGATTTTTTTATTTAATGATGAATGCCACGAAGGTAAATCCAGAGCCTGAAATTAAAGTTGATTTAAATCAAGAATTCTTCTTCTGATCCGACTCAGGGTTTCGGGACGAATTCGTAAGTAGGTCGCGATATGTTTTTGAGGTATTTTTTGAATGTATTCCGGATATTTTTCCAGCAACATTTGATATCTCAATTCCGGTTTTTCTGAAATAATGATCTGATAATCCAAAAGTGTGGGCAAGCAAAAATTCTGAACATAACTCTTACCAAAATGGGCTAGTTTCTTGATCAGGGAAGGGGCCAATTGATGTATTTTGATTACTCTTATTTCTGAATTTTCCAGAGCGGCAATGGAAACATTGCTATTGTTGCCTTTCAGGAAATTGGAAAAGTCAGTTATAAAACCACTTGAAAGTACAAATTCGGTATTGGACTCGCTACCGTCTGCTGTGGTATAGAACATACGGAAACCACCCTTCTCGACAAAAGCAATTTTATTGCATTTTTCCCCTTGTCTTAAGAAAAGCTCTTTTCTGGAAATCTTTTTGAGCGTAGAATTTTGTGTCAGTGATGTTTTTTCACTGGAGTCCAGCTCAATAAAATCCTCTAAAAAAACAATCAATTTGTTCAATAGCTCCTGATGTTTAAACGGTGACCTATGCCGGATATAGGATCGGATGCACTGTATAGAACAACTAAATTAACCAATGCTGACCGAATAGAAAATTTCCTGCCCAATCCTGTGCCGAGAGATTACCAACAGCAGTGAGCGCGGTGATGAACGTAATCAAGGTGAAAAAAAAATAGTACCTGCAAATTCCATATGACCTTTGAACACCAAATAGACACGTGCGAAAATACAAAGAAGTACCGTTCAAAACAATCTCTGAAATCCAGGATAGTTTATCTTCACGGTCTGCGAACTAGTACCTTTATTTCCCATTTTTAGAGGATAAACCTTACCTTTGGCGATTACAAAAGTACACTATATGCAAAATATCAACTCCCGGCCCATCGGGATATTCGATAGTGGGGTGGGCGGGCTTACCGTAGCCCGAGCTGTAAAGGAGGCGCTGCCCCATGAGCGCATCATTTATTTTGGGGACATTGCGCACTTGCCCTATGGTGATAAATCCGAAGCTGCCATACAGGCATATTCGGTCAAGATTACCGATATACTCTTGGCAGAACAGTGCAAAGTGGTATTGATTGCCTGTAATTCTGCCAGTTCGGCCGCCTACGAATTGCTCAAGGCTTATGCGGGGAGCAAAGCAAAAATCATCAACGTTATCGATCCGATGGTTGCCTACGTGACCCGGCGTTTCCCGAACAGGAAAATAGGGCTTATCGGTACCAAGCGTACTGTACAGTCGAACATCTACCAACAAAAAATAGAAAATGCCCGTAGAGGGATAAGCTTGGTCTCACTGGCGACACCACTGCTGGTGCCAATGATAGAGGAGGGTTTTCTCGATAACAAGATCAGCGATGCCGTTATCGCCCGTTACCTGGATGAACCTGCACTTCGGAATATCGAGGGGCTGATTCTGGGCTGCACCCATTATCCACTGATCCAAGATCAATTACGGGACCACTACCAAGGTAAGGTGCCCATCATCGATTCTTCAACACAGATAGCCGCCGCGCTCAAAGGGTACCTGATGTCAGAGGGCTTATTGAGCGAAAGCCCACCTCAGGAACCCGATAGATTTTTGGTGTCGGATTATACGGAGGCATTTGAGAGCGTAGCGAAGCTCTTTTTTCGCTCTCAAGTACAGCTGGAAAAGTACGCACTGTGGGAATAGTTGGGGGCCTTCACTTGTGAATCACTGAATTCCTTATAATTTTGAGTATTGATTTTATCATCATACAGATTTCTTAAAATGGGTACCCTATTCTTTTTCCTTCCTTTTTTACTGGTCTATGCGGTACTCGCTATATATGCCGAACGTAAAGTCGCTGCCTTTATTCAGGACCGCTATGGTCCCATGGAGGTAGGTTATCTGGGGATAGCGCAGACCATTGCGGATTTGGTCAAACTCCTGCAAAAAGAGGATATCGTACCCAAAGCAGCCGATAGGAAGCTATTCCTGCTGGCTCCGTTCATCATTTTTGTCGCTGTATTTGCAGGATTTGCCATACTACCACTGACACCGACCTTTAAAGGCGCCGGTCTGGAGGTAGGGATTTTTTACCTTCTGGCTATTGTATCCCTGGATGTGGTCGGAGTATTGATGGCAGGTTGGGGGTCGAACAATAAGTATGCCCTCTATGGTGCCTTGCGTTCGGTCGCTCAGATTATCTCCTATGAGGTGCCGCTCAGTTTGGCGGTATTGTGTGTGGTCATCATAGCACAAAGTCCCGACCTACAGGAGATTTCATATCAGCAAGGGATTTGGGCCAATCATACTTTGCCCGACGAAGCAGTGACCAATTATCTCTTTGGGTTGAAGTTTCTGGGAGTGGATACCACGCATATAGGTGGCTTCCTGACTTGGAACATATTCCGTGTGCCCCTGCTCTTTGTGGTATATATTGTGTTTTTTATTGCTTCCTTGGCAGAAAGCAATCGCGCACCTTTCGACTTACCGGAGGCCGAATCAGAGCTAGTGGCGGGTTTTCACACAGAATACTCGGGTTTTCGGTGGTCCATGATCATGCTGGCCGAGTACGGCATGATGCTACTGGTCAGTTTTCTGGGAACTATCCTTTTTTTTGGCAGTTGGAACAGTCCTTTCCCCAATATCGGAGGCCTGGCCTTGGCAGAGTGGACCAGCGGCATACCGGGTACATGGTCAGCACACTTATGGGGGGCTTTCTGGATGTTATCCAAGACCTTGCTGGCCGTTATTGTGCAGATGTGGGTCCGGTGGACCTATCCTCGTCTACGGGTAGACCAGCTGATGAGCCTTGGATGGAAATACCTCACTCCATTAGTATTGATACTGGTTTTTGCTTGTAGTATTTGGCGGCTAATGATGATATAAATCGATTTTGATCTATCTTATCAAGACGAAGCCCTGCATTTTGAATAGTGTCCCTCGCAGGACGAAAGAGGTCGGAGATGTGTAAATTCAAGGAAAACTGTTTCATAAAGTTGCCGGATATACTACTTTAGGGCAGATTTATCCTAACGTATCGTAAATCCGCGATAGAGCAGGTAAAGAATCAAGGGTGGAGTGTAGAAATAAGTCATAGGGAAAATCTGAAAATGAATCTTTGAAATTTTGAAAGGGGCAAATAATACATATTGGGGAAATGTCGGCGAAGCCACAAAAAGTTTGTGGACAGGGTTGAAGCTGTCGTTCAGGCACATACTTCAGGCCACGCGTTTCAGGACTCCCGATAGCGTCGAGGAGAAGGCCTATTTCGAACAGGAAACGGGTCTGGTCACATTACAGTATCCCCACGAAACGTTCCCAATTCCCGATAATGGAAGGTACCGACTGCATAACGAGATCGATGACTGCATCGTTTGCGATAAATGTGCGAAAATATGTCCTGTGGATTGTATTGAAATCGATGCCATCCGAGCAGTGGAGGAAATGGGGAAGACCTCTGATGGTACGCCGAAGCGTATACATGCTGCCAAGTTCGATATAGATATGGGCAAGTGCTGCTTCTGTGGACTCTGTACTACTGTATGCCCTACCGAGTGCCTGACCATGACCAAGGCTTATGATTTCAGTGAGTACGATGTTGACGACCATGTGTACTCTTTTGCTACGATGACCCCGCTGGAAATCCTCGAAAAAAAGGAGGCGCTGGAGCAATTCAACAATGAGAAGGAGAAAGCCAAGCAGGCTAAGCTGGAAAGCAAAGGCGATAATGGCTCTTCTGAATTGCCCAATAAGGCCCGATCGAAAGCATCACCTATTACTCGACCTAAACCGAGTACCACTGTCAGCGAAGAAACGCCCGAAGACAAACAAAAGGATGCCCTGAAAGCTGCTGAAAAGGCAAAGCCTAAACCACGGATGAAACCGGCCATTCCCAAAAAGGAAGATGCAGTCGAAGAAAGTACAACGCCATCCTCGGAAAAAACCAAGCCTGTTTTCCGACCTAAAGTAAAGGCCAGGCCCAAAACGGCCACTGGCAAAACGGGAGATAATGATACGGCTGAGGCCAAGCAAAAAGCCTTGGAGCTCATGAGACAGAAGAAGGACAGTGCCGAAGCTGCTGAAAAGGCAAAGCCTAAACCACGGATGAAACCGGCCATTCCCAAAAAGGAAGATGCAGCCGAAGAAAGTACAATGCCATCCTCGGAAAAGGCCAAGCCTGTTTTCCGACCTAAAGTAAAGGCCAAGCCCAAAACGGCCACTGGCAAAACGGGAGATAATGATACGGCTGAGGCCAAACAAAAAGCCTTGGAGCTCATGCGACAGAAGAGGGACAGTACAGCTGCTACACCATCGGATAGTGTCAAACCCAAGATAAAACCAAAAATACCACAACAGGAAACGATGGGCAGTGAAGAAAAGGAAGGTACGCCGGCAAAGTCAAAGCCTATTTTTCGTCCAAAAGTCAAAACCAAACCGATCATCCCTTCCAAGAAAGATGAAGGAGATAATCTGAAGAAAACGAACATAGAGCCATCACCTCCCGGCAAAACAGCAACTGCTAAGGACCATGATGTGACCAGTGGAAACCCCGCTGAAAATAGTATAGAGCAAGATAGAACGGATAGCCAACAAAACGAGAAGAAAAAGACCCGACCCAAACCCATCATCAAGAAAAAAGATAAGGAAGATTGAGTACCTGATAATTTATGGAACTATACCTCTTTTATGTATTTGCAGCGCTTGCACTGGTGTCGGCGTTGGTCATCATTTTTACCAAGAATGTACTCTACGCTGCTTTTGCACTCGTACTTACTTTATTGTGTATCGCGGCGGTGTATGTATATGCCATGGCACCGTTTATCGCTGTGATACAGATTATCGTCTATATCGGAGGCGTATTGGTACTGATGATATTCGGTATGATGTTGACCAATCGGCTTTCCAATAAGTCCCTATTGACCGAGCATCATTATATCCCTCAAGGTCTCGTGCTGACCACTGCACTTTTCGTCTTGATATACAAGGCGCTTTCAGGGGTGAACTTCTCCGGGCTATCGTGGATGAAGGAGGGTTTCGCCCCTGCGGAGGATAATATCCAGCAGATAGGAGTGTACCTGATGAGCGATTATATCCTGCCTTTTGAAGTGGCAGCGGTACTTTTACTGTCCGCATTGATAGGCGCCCTGGTACTATCTCAAAGAAAGGAGAGATATCCATGATACCCATAGAACATTTTGTGCTATTGAGTGCCGCATTACTTTGCATAGGCCTTTTGATTGTCATTATCAAAAAAAATGCCATCGTCGTATTGATGGGAATAGAACTGATATTGAACGCTTCGAATATCAATTTGGTAGCGTTTGCACGGTATGACCCTAGTATTCAAGGGCAGTTGTTCACACTGTTCGTCATCATCGTGGCCGCAGCGGAAGCAGCAGTGGCATTGGCTATTGTAGTACGCGTATATTCCTATTTCAAATCTTCCGACTTGGATAGGATAAAAGAATTGAAAGGTTGATGCCAATGGAAAATAGTATGAACCACTTACAGGATATCCCTTTCACCCCTTTGGCTTATATGGCCATGGCTGTGCTGCTGTTGCCCTTGCTATCTTTTGTAGTATTGGCTATCCTGCCTCAGCGCTGGAAAAGGCCCGCTATTGCTCTTGGGATACTCTTTTCGGCCATCAATGTACTGCTGGGCAGCTATCTTTTTAGCCAAATATGGGAGGCAGAAGCGGTACATGCCCGTACACAATGGTTCTCTTTATCCTTATTGGATAAAGAGGGGCCTACTTTTACCGCTGGTATACTGCTGGGCAACCTGTCCGTACTTATGGTGATGGTCGTTACCGTAGTGGCCTTTCTGGTGCACCTCTTTTCCTTGGCCTACATGGCCTCGGATAAAGGCATCAAGCGCTATTATGCTTTTCTGGGCCTTTTTACCTTTGCGATGCTGGGCATTGTCCTGTCCGATAATCTCATGCTGATTTTCTGTTTCTGGGAGCTGGTGGGGCTTTCCTCTTACTTGCTTATCGGATTCTGGTACCAAAAAGACACTGCCGTAGCGGCGGGAAAAAAAGCTTTTCTGGCCAACCGCATCGGAGATCTGGGCTTTTTGATGGGGCTAATGATTTTCTGGGCCTACTTCGGTACCTTGGACCTGGAAGTCCTGCATGCCTTTCAAAAAGAAGGTAACTGGCCCACTGGTGAGTTATGGTTAACGGTAGCGGGTATCGGTATTTTTTTTGGAGCCGTCGGCAAATCGGCCCAGTTTCCCCTGCAGGTTTGGCTACCCGATGCCATGGAAGGGCCTACGCCCGTATCGGCATTGATACATGCCGCCACTATGGTTGCGGCAGGTGTGTTCTTACTGGCCCGCGTGTTCTTGCTTCTGGAAGTGGATGTTTTGACATTTATCGCCTATACCGGTGCCATTACGGCATTTATGGGTGCTATAGCGGCATTGTACCAACAGGATATAAAGAAAGTGCTGGCATTTTCCACCATATCACAGTTGGGCTATATGGTTATGGGGATGGGAGTAGGGGCCTATGGTGCTTCCTTGTTCCACTTACTGACCCATGCTGCCTTCAAAGCCTGTCTGTTTTTATCGGCAGGGGCCATTATTCATGTACTGCACGGTCTGGAGAAAAAACTGGGCGAAGATGGCATATACATTGACCCTCAGGATATGCGTAGTATGGGAGGCCTGCGTCGTTACTTGCCTACCGTATTCATCACCTATATCCTGAGTGCTTTTGCCTTGATAGGCCTACCATTATTTTCAGGCTTTCTTTCCAAGGACGCACTACTAACGGGAGCTGCGCTTTGGGGCATGGAGCAGGGAGGCGCAGCTTATTTGGTGCCCCTATTGGCTTTCATTACGGTGGCACTTACGGCCTATTACATGGGACGGCAATTGCTATTGGTGTTTTTTGGCACTTCTAGGATGGCTCCTGACAGCGACAAAGTGGCTGCGGTCTGGCAACAGTCACAACCGCTTCCTTGGACGATGAAGTTACCGTTATGGGTGCTGGCACTGGGTTCTACGGCTTTTGTCTTCTCTCTGAACCCTGTCGATGCAACACATTCTTGGGTGCTACAGGGATTGTATGCTACCTTGAACAGTGCAAATCCTTTATCGATAGGATATAAGCAGCAAATGAGTATCGTAGCCCAAGGGCATCACTACCATACCTTTATCAGTCTGATTTCAGTGGGGCTGGCCATAATTGGGTTGTACCTATCCTACCGTCGCTATGGAGCAAAAAAAAACCCTTCGAAAGGGCAGCTTGTTGAGGGAGAGAGAGCCGCACCGTTTTTAGCGAAATTGTCTTTGAACAACTGGTACCTCGATACGATCTACGATAAAGTCTTCGTCAGGACAGTACTGTTCAAATCGAAGACATTGCAAAATTTTGAAGTTCGTGTTTTGGACAGGTTTATCGATATCTTTGCTGTTTCTCAGGTTGTATTGGCTCACGCGGTGTCGATTTTTGACCGCTGGGTCGTCGATGGTGGGGTCAATGTTACGGCTTATGCCGTCGGACTGGTCGGTAAATGGTCGAGATCGATTCAAGGAGGAAAAGTGCAGTCCTATTTCCTCTGGGTACTGATGGGGGTAGTGCTGATAGTACTCTTCTTTCTGTTTTGACCTTCGGACAATGATAATGAATGATTATCCGGTATAGGATAGATCACACAGGGGTTTGTATAGCTTTTAATGGCGAGGTGCGAAAGCCTCAATGACAATGATATGATTTCTTTTCTACTTTCTTTATTGGTTTTCACTCCGCTCTTGGGAGCATTACTTATCGTATTGCTTCCTAAAAAGTGGGCCTCGTCCTATAAGCTATTGGCATTGCTTGCCGTGCTGTTTCAGGTGGGGTGTGCATCGATTCTCTATACAGGTTTTGAGGGAGGAGAAGGTAGCCCTAAGGGAGTGTTTGATGGCAATGCATTCCAGTTCGCCGAAAAATACAATTGGATAGACATGTCCGTGGGGAACCTGGGCAAGCTATCCATTGATTACCATATAGGCGTGGATGGGATCAGTATATCCATGGTACTGCTCTCCGTACTGGTGATGCTGATCGCCTTGGTAGCTTCCTGGCGTGTCCAAGAGAAAGCCAAGGGTTATTTTAGTCTGTTTTTATTGCTCAACTCGGCTGTGATCGGTTGTTTTGTGGCATTGGATTTCTTTCTGTTCTATCTCTTCTTCGAGTTTATGCTATTACCGATGTATTTTCTTATCGGTATTTGGGGAGGGGAGCGCCGGGAGTATGCTTCCATTAAATTTTTTCTATATACCCTTTTGGGTTCGGTTTTTATACTGGTTGTCATGATCGGGCTCTACTCCTCTGCCATCGATCCGGCAGCTACGGCCGTATCTCTGGGCTTGGCGACTTCGGAAGCGGCAGTAGACCCTATGGCGCTTCGGCAGGTACAGGATTTGCTGGCCAATGGCCTACTACCTGCCAGTAAGATGGTCCACACCTTCGATATACTACTGCTCTCTGATGCTGACAATTATATCCCAGGTTCTTTGTTGAGCACTATCGATGCACAGTATTTCGGTGATATGCCCTTTCGGTGGATTGCTTTCCTATTGCTTTTCATCGGTTTCGCTATCAAGATCCCCGCCGTGCCGCTGCATACCTGGCTTCCTGATGCACATGTAGAAGCACCTACACCGATATCGGTGATACTGGCAGGCGTATTGTTAAAGGTCGGTGGCTATGGGCTTATCCGGACGGCTTACACACTCTTTCCCGACGGTGCACTTTATTTTGCTTGGTGGGTAGGGCTTGTAGGCATGGTGTCCATTCTCTATGGTGCCTTTAACGCACTGGCCAGTAAGGACCTGAAACGATTGGTGGCTTACTCTTCGGTATCCCATATGGGGTTTGTGCTTCTTGGACTGGCCTCGCTGACCGCAGAGGGTGTCAACGGTGCTATTTACCAAATGTTCAGCCATGGGCTGATTTCTTCCATGCTTTTTCTTATCGTAGGGGTTTTGTATGACCGCACCCATGACCGTTCTATTGAAAACTATTCGGGCCTGGCCGCCAAGATGCCGGGCTATACGGTAGTCGTGGTCATCGCTTTTTTCGCTTCTTTGGGACTTCCCGGATTTTCAGGGTTCATTGCGGAGATATTGGTTTTTCTGGGAGCCTTCAAGTCCTCCGTGGCCAATGCGCTGCTACCCAAATGGATGGCGATTGTAGCTACTTTTGGTCTTTTGCTCGGAGCAGCTTACTATCTATGGACTATACAGCGCATGTTTTTCGGTCAGTACCACTTGCGTAAGAAAGAGTGGGAATCCCAGCTTGTTGACTTGAGTGCCAGAGAGTGGTCCATGTTCATGCCATTGATCCTTTTGATTGTACTACTGGGTATATTTCCACATTTTCTGCTGGAGATGATCAGCGAATCGGTAGGCTATTTTGTTGCTAGGGTACAGGATATCGGACTACAGCAACTGAAAAGTATCTCTATAAACTAGTTCGGCTCATGAAACACATTGACATCGAAAGTCTGGGGCTGAAGCTCGAACGAATACTGACCTACGGGCAGTACATCCTACCGGAGTTCCTCTTGGTATCGGGGATACTTGTCGCTCTTTTACTGGCCTTGCTCCCGGCCGAAAAGAACCGCTACCTGAGCAGCGCTATAGTACTGCTTGTTTTGGTAGCTGTGGCGGTACTCTATGGTTTTCAGTGGGTAGATACTTATAGAACGGGGGTGAAATCGCTCCTTGGGATGCTCCGCTTGCATACTGCTGCAGTGACCTTGAAATTATTGTTTACGCTGACAACAGCTGCTGTGGTACTGCTATCGCTACGGTTGTCTTCATTGCGACAGTATGTAGGAGAATATTTGGTATTGTTACTGACGGCACTATTGGGGGCGGTTCTGATGGTGATGTCCAGTAACCTATTAATGACCTACCTTTCTATAGAGATGGTATCTATAGCTTCCTATGCACTGACGGGGTTTGCATTTACTAAAAAAAGTGCCGAAGGAGGACTGAAATATATCCTATTTGGAGCAGTGGCCTCGGGACTGATGCTGTACGGTATGTCACTGCATTATGGACTGACGGGTAGTTTGGAGTTGGGCTTTAGGGCCGTGTCGGAAGGAGAGCTGTTACTATCCTTTGGGAGTATACTGATGCTGGGAGGCTTTTTGTTCAAACTTGCGGCGGTACCCTTTCATGTATGGGCACCTGATGTATATGAGGCTGCGCCCACACCCGTTACGGCTTTTTTTTCCATTGTACCGAAGATAGCGGGTATGGCCGTGCTAGTGACCTACACGCGGATATTTTTGGAAGTAGATATGCTATTGCTCTCTGGGCAAGAGACCGTTCGGACGCTGCTGGCCACTTTGGCAATACTGAGCCTGTTATTGGGCAATTTTTCAGCTATTTGGCAAAGTGACCCGAAGCGCTTATTGGCTTATTCCGGGATAGCCCATTCGGGTTTTCTGCTGGCCGGTATCGCTGCTTTTTCCCATCTGGGTATAAAAAGCCTACTTTTTTATGCCGTCATATACGCCATTATGAACTTGGCGGCCTTTGCACTCCTGCATTGGGCAGAGTATCGGTACGGGATACGCCGGATAGAGGATTTTAAAGGATTGTCCCAAAAAGCGCCTTTCGGTTCTTTACTGCTATTGGTAGTTATGGTCGCTCTGACAGGACTACCGCCCACGGCTGGGTTTACCGCTAAGTTGTTTGTATTTATGTCTTTATGGGATGCCTATGGACAAACAGGAGAATCCATATTGCTCTGGCTATTGGTATTTGCGCTTGTCAATACCCTGATAGCTCTTTTTTATTATCTGAAAATACCTTATTTTGTTTATTTTAAGCCTATGAAGGATAATGGGCAGGCACAGGAAAAACCGTTATCGAGCCTACACATGGCAGTGATGGTACTGGTTTTGTTCCTGTTAATGCTATTCTTTAAACCGGAATGGTTGATGGATTTTTTTAATAATGCTAGCTTTGTATTCTAAATCTTAACTTTCTCTTCATGAGTGATTTTATAAAGCATGAATGTGGCATTGCTATGGTCCGTTTGCGGAAGCCCTTATCTTATTACATTGATAAATACGGAACCCCCGCCTATGCTATGAACAAGATGTATATCTTGATGGAAAAACAGCATAACCGTGGTCAGGACGGTGCAGGTATCGCCAATATCAAAATCGATCAGAAGCCCGGAACGCGCTATATCAGCCGGTACCGTTCGGTAGATCAGCAGCCTATTAGTACTATTTTTAAAAAAATAAGTAAAAAATACGCCAAGGCCCAGAAGGAAGGTAAGGATAAGTTCATGGATGAGCGCTGGCTAAAGGATAACTGCGCCTTTACCGGAGAAGTGTGGTTAGGACATTTGCGATATGGCACCCACGGAAAAAACAGTATTGAAAACTGTCATCCCATGCTACGACAGAACAACTGGCGCAGTCGTAGTCTGGTCGTAGCGGGTAATTTCAATATGACCAATGTGGACGAGCTTTTTGATATATTGGTAGACTTGGGACAGCATCCAAAAGAGAAAGTCGATACGGTCACGGTCATGGAAAAAATCGGCCACTTTCTGGATGAGGAAAACGAGAAAGTCTACAGCAGGATCAAAGGGAAGTATTCAAAACGAGAAGCAACAGCCATCATCGAGAACGAGATAAAGCTCCAGAAGGTATTGAAGCGTTCCTGTAAGGATTTTGATGGCGGCTATGCCATGACGGGAATGACAGGCTACGGTGCTGCCTTTGTTGCCAGAGACCCCTCGGGCATTCGTCCCGCCTATTATTATGCGGATGATGAAGTAGTGGTGGTGGCCTCGGAGAAACCCGCTATAAAAACTGCTTTTGGAGTCGATTATAATGATATCGAAGAGGTCAAGCCCGGTCATGCACTGATTATCGATAAACAGGGCAGTTACGGACAATACCAATTCAGAGAGCCGCTGGAGAAGAAATCCTGTAGTTTTGAACGCATCTATTTTTCGAGAGGCTCCGACCCCAATATCTATAACGAGCGTAAGCAATTGGGCCGGCATTTGGTGCCACCAGTGTTAAAGTCCATCAATTTCGACTTGAAGAATACGGTATTTTCCTATATCCCCAATACAGCCGAAACAGCATTTCTGGGGCTTATGGAAGGAATGGAAGATTACCTGGTCGCCAAAAGGAAAGAAGCCATTATCGATGGTAAACCGAGTATGGATACTATGGAAGAGCTCCTCTCCTTTAAGCCAAGAGTAGAGAAATTGGTCATGAAAGATGCCAAAATGAGAACCTTCATCGCTGATGATGCACAACGTGATGAGCTGGTATCCCACGTATATGATACCACTTATGAAGTAATCAATAAGGGGGTAGATACCTTGGTCGTTATTGATGATTCTATCGTGCGCGGAACCACCTTGGAGAAAAGTATTCTTAAAATGCTGGACCGTCTCGGGCCTAAAAAGATAGTAGTCGTTTCCTCTGCCCCACAGATTCGTTTTCCGGATTGTTATGGTATAGACATGTCGAAGATCTATGAATTCCTCGCCTTTAGGGCCATGCTGGCCATGCTCAAAGAGAACAACAAAGAGGAACTTTTACAGGACGTATACACCAGGTGTGTCGCTACTGCCAACGATCGTGATATGCCCAACCATGTCAATGAGCTTTACAACCAGTTCACCTATGAAGAGCTGTCAGAGAAGATATCTTCCATCGTGCAGCCCAAAGGGATGAAAGCAGAAGTAGAAGTCATTTACCAAACGGTAAACTCCCTTCATAAAGCATGCCCCGAACATCTTGGAGACTGGTATTTTACGGGTAATTTCCCAACACCCGGAGGCAATAAAGTAGTCAATAAAGCCTTTGTCAATTTTATGGAAGGTAAGCTGGTACGCGCTTACTAGACATAGAAGAGTCATTTGGGATTCTCCTTTCGGTTACAGATGCAGCTTGTTTTATCCCGATTTTGATTTTCTGATACGGCCTAAGCTTGACTATGCCGTTTTAGAAAGACGTCCTTGGGCAAAAAATCTTTGATTCGTATCGGGCGTTGAATCCATCTATTGCAGCTTTGAACTTCTTAAAATCAGTGGAATGCACATGTTTCTCGGATTTGTTGTAGCATCGTTACGGCAAATCCAAGGAAACCCGCTGATTTTGAAGTGATTTATGCTCGCAATAGGAAGGCTATTGATCATTTTGGGTTATACAAACTTAGCTTTTAAAATCGCCTATCTTCCTGTTCATTTTGTTTCACTCTGCGTTGACCATCCTCGGGATAGCGCTGCTATCCCTGCGGTGTTCGCCTTGATTGAAAAAAAATGACCCGCGCAATCCTATACGACATTTAAAACCCAAATTTGTATTAAACCAAAAATGTCCATTAGAAAATCTATTCCGGGCTTAACTGGCTTCAAATCAGTAAATGAATGCGTTTTTTGAATTCACCGTAGCGGTGCTACGCTGAACCCAAGAAAACGCCCTGATGTATTGCCATTTAAGTCCTCATGACGAAGTTCCAACGAACATTTTGTATTAAACCCTCTTTACGAAGTTCCAACGCATGATTCATGTTAAAAAGACGAACTGCTTACCTTGGTTTTTTGTGATTATCTCTTTGTGTCGAAGACTTTTCTTTTAGATAGCCGTAAGGAACTCCCACTAGAGGAGTTCCCAATCGGTGAACTTGGGCATGACCATACCGACACTTTCTTTTTTTTTTCCGATTTGTACCCTGTATTTTTTTGCGAAACATCGCTAAAGGCATGCTGGAAGTGACTTTCACTGGGAAATACCTTGATTGCGTACCGTCATTACCAATGAACATGGAATCTCATCCATCTAGGGGCGTGGACTGTTTATCGATATGGCCTATATTGGGTCCAATCTTCAAAAAAATTTTGCCCAAGTACATGCATTGTCCTACTTTTGTCGTTCACTCAGTGCTATGTCGATAAAAGTACAGCATCTTACAAAAGTCTATGATTCGCAAAAAGCGGTGGATAACATCTCCTTTGAAGTCAATGAAGGCGAAATACTGGGATTCCTAGGGCCGAACGGTGCTGGAAAATCCACAACGATGAAAATAGCCACTTGTTACCTGCCTCCCAGCGAAGGGACCATAGAGGTTCGTGGTTATGATGTACAGGATCATCCTATGACCGTACGGAAAAATATAGGTTACCTTCCCGAGAACAATCCTTTGTATCTGGAAATGTATGTCAGAGAATACCTAGGTTTCGTAGGTAGATTACATGGGCTGAAAGGCAAGACACTTAAGCACAGGATTGAGGAAATGTTACAGCTCTGCGGCTTACTTAGAGAGCAGGGCAAGAAAGTCCAGGACCTGTCCAAAGGATACCGACAGCGTGTCGGATTAGCCCAAGCTTTAATACACGACCCCAAGGTATTGATTTTGGATGAGCCTACAACAGGGCTTGACCCGAATCAACTGGTAGAGATACGGAAGTTGATCAAGGACATCAGTGCGGACAAAACGGTTATCCTTTCGACACATATCATGCAAGAGGTGCAGGCGCTTTGTGACCGTGTGGTGGTCATTAATAAGGGGAAAATCGTAGCTGACGATAGTCTGACAACACTGACACAAGAAGGGGCCTCTTTTCAATATATCAGAGCGGAATTCGATAACCCGGTACCCCTAGCAGTGCTCAATGGCATACAAGGAGTACTCGATGTAAAGGAAGAAGGTGGTAGTATCTACCAACTTAAATCTAAGTCGACAATAGATATTCGGGCAGAAGTATTTCGATTTGCCGTAGCCCAGGATAGAATACTTTTAGGTCTACAATTGGAAAAATCTTCGATGGAAAATGTTTTCAGGACACTGACCCAACAGAAAGGAGGAGTGACGTCTTGATACAGATTTTGATAAAGGAAATCAATAGTTTTCTCAACTCCTTGATAGCTTATATTGTCATAGGAGTATTCCTGACTGGCATAGGCTTGCTCATGTGGGTTTTCCCAGAGACCAGTATTCTCGAATACGGTTATGCGGACATGGCCACCTTGTTCGAACTTGGACCTTATGTGTTCATGTTTCTGATTCCCGCCATTACGATGAGGACGTTTGCGGAAGAAAGGAAATCAGGGACCATAGAACTATTATTGACCCGCCCCTTGAGCGATTGGGAGATTATTTTGGGCAAGTATTTCTCCGGCTTTTTACTGGTATTGTTTTCCTTGATACCCACATTCATCTACTGTTACTCCGTTTATCGACTGGGCAATCCGGAAGGTAATCTCGACTTGGCCGGTATAGCCGGTTCTTACGTAGGTATATCGCTTTTGGGCGGTGTGTTCACCGCTGTAGGTGTATTTGCTTCCTCCATTACCCACAATCAGATTGTAGCCTTCATTGTTGCTGTTTTCCTTTGCTTTATCTTTTACTCTGGATTTAGTTCTCTGGCCGCGGTCGATGTATGGGGTACTTGGTCACCAGTGTTGGAACAGATGGGCATACTGTACCATTACCGTGCCATGAGCAAAGGCTTGTTGGATACCCGCGATTTGATTTATTTTATCAGTGTTATCGGATTGATGTTGTTGTTCACTCATTTTATTTTGGGAAGTAGGAAATGGTGATATTGGATAAAAAGAAAACGGGAGCCATTCTTACCCTATTGATAGGCATTGTGTCCATCATTTGGATAAATATGCTTGCACAGCGGAGTTTCCAGCGTATAGACCTAACGGAAGAGGGGCGCTACAGTATCAAGCCTGCCACAAAAACATTACTGGAAAATCTAGAGGACGTAGTATATATTGAGGTATACCTCACGGGAGAGCTGAACGCCGACTTTAAACGACTTCAACGCTCTATCAGAGAGACATTGGAGGAGTTTCGGGTACATGCGGGCAGTGACCTTCAGTACACCTTTGTCGATCCCGCCCAGGCCGAAAGCGCCAAAGCTAGGAATGAGTTTATGGTAGAACTGGTGAATAAAGGGATAACGGCCACGAACCTATTTGACAATGAAGATGGAAAACGTACCGAGAAGTTGATCTTTCCCGGCGCTTTGGTCAGTTATAATGGTGCCGAGTCGGGAGTGATGTTACTAAAAGGTAATACATCGGCCACTGCCGTAGAGAAACTGAACCAGTCCATAGAAGGTCTGGAGTATGAGCTGGCATCGGTCATCGATCAGTTGACAAAGGTAGAGAAAGAGACTGTGGGATTTGTGAAAGGACATGGGGAACTGGATAGTCTAGACCTGATATCCCTTAAGAGCAGTCTGTATGAGTACTATAATATCGTGGATGTGGACCTTTCCAATAGAAAGAACCTTGATAACAGTGCAGCCCTGATCATAGCCAAACCGACGCGCTCTTACCGTGAGCTGGAGAAGTATCATTTGGACCAATACCTCATGGAAGGGGGTAAGGCCATGTTTTTGATGGATATGCTCGATGCGAATATGGACAGTGCCTCTTCGGAGAGTAATTTTGCTTTTCCCTATCGCCTGAATATGGAGGACCAGCTCTTCCGCTATGGGATACGGATAAACAATGATCTGGTACAGGACAGGACTTCTTTGGGCTTCCCTATCAATGTAGGAAATATAGGAGATCAGCCCCAGATACGCATGATGCCATGGGCCTTCTATCCATTGATCAACCGTTACGCAGATCATCCAATAGTAAAGAACTTGGATGCTGTCAGTACAAAATTCATCAGTACGCTGGATACGGTAAAGGCCGAAGGGGTCAAAAAGACTCCTTTGATGTTTACATCGGATTATACCAGAATTGTCAGCGCGCCTGTAAAAGTCTCCCTCAATGACCTTCGTAAGAATTTAGGTCCGGAAAAGTTCAACCGTAAAAATTTGCCCCTTGCTTATTTATTGGAAGGTAACTTTACTTCCCTGTACAAGAATCGTTTTCTACCCGAAGGCGCGAAAGGCCCCGCAAAACAAGTGAGTGCAGATACTAAAATAATCGTGGTCGGTGATGGTGATTTTGTGAAGAACGAACTGGACCCAAGAACAGGTAAGGTACTGCCTCTGGGAAAAGAGCCTTTTGCCAAGGTCAGTTTTGCCAATGAAGGGTTTATGTTAAATGCCCTGTCCTATCTTATCGAAGGAGAAGGCTTGATTACCGCAAGGGCCAATGAGGTAAGAATAAGGCCTCTGGACAAAGTGAAGGCCGATAAGGAAAAGCTCTATTGGCAGGTACTGAACTTACTGGCACCCTTGGTCATTATGTTGCTTTATGGCTTTTTACGCTATTTTATGAGAAAGAGGAAGTATGTAGGTCCCCAAACTTTACCTCGCTCATGAGCAAACAAAGGAAAAAGAATATACGACTACTAGTGGTCCTTTTGGGGTTATCGCTACTGACTGTTGCTACCTACTTCTTGGGTGGAAGAGAAACCAAATCGGATGTGGACAAAAACCTGTTCCATTTAGAGGACCTTTCGACCATCGATGCTTTCGAGTTGAAGTATGCGGATGGACAATCGATGACGCTGACCTATGACATTGGAAGTTGGAAAATCAATGATAGCGTAGAGGCGGATAGGACCAAAATAGATATACTCTTTGCCATTTTAGATCAAGTTCAGGTACGACGTCCCGTAAGTAAGGCTCAACAGGAAGAGATAGAAAAACAACTGGCCGAAAGTGGAGTACAGGTCAAGGTCTATAGTGGCGAGCAACTGGATATGGCCTTTGTTGCCGGGGGCAACGTAGGAAAGACACTGGCTTATTTCAAACCCTTATCCGAAGACCCCACTATACCCTATGTCGTTAATATTCCGGGCTATAGAAACTATGTGTCGGGACTATTTGAAATGAACCAAGAGGAGTGGAGGGATAAACTGGTATTTGGTACTACCAACTGGTCTACACTGGAGCAGGTCACTGTGCGCTACCCCGATATCGACTCTGCCGGATTCGAAATTGTTTATGATGAACGCAACTATACTATAGCCGGGATGCCGAAGCCCGATACGACCAAGTTGTTTGATTTTCTGGACAATGTGTCCTATTTGAAAGTAAATCGGTACATTGATATTGAAAATACACCCACTTATGACAGTCTCTCGCGGGGAACACATATGGCATCGATCAAGGTTCAGGATTTGGGAAAAGAGGGAGTCGAGCTATTGTTCTTCCCCTATCATGCCGGAGGACAATTTGCTTTGGGCAGTATCAACGATAAGGATTGGGCGCTTTTTGATGCCCGTCAGGTGCGAGCGCTACTGCTCCACCGTCAGGACTTTAGGGAAGAAAAAGAATAGCTATGTACGGATATGCGATTAGTGAGGTGCCATGGATGAAAAAAAGGACTACTCGTAACGGTGAAAATATCCTTTATCAAAGCAGATTATTGCATGGATTGTAATATTTATTTTTAACTTTACCCTTTATTAACCAAAGCTTAGAACTTACATACCTCTTATGAAATTTATCGTTTCTTCTGCGACACTTTTAAAACAGCTGTCTGCAATCAATGGTGTGATCACGACCAATCCTGTGGTGCCGATTTTGGAAAATTTTCTTTTTGAAATCAACGATGGTATGTTGACTGTGACCGCTTCGGATCTACAGACATCCATGATTACAGAGCTGGAAGTAGAGTCCAAAGAAAGTGGTAATATCGCTGTACCCGCGAAGATATTGTTGGATACCCTCAAGAACCTTCCCGAACAGCCCGTTACCTTTTCTGTTGATGAAGAGACCTATAGTGTAGAGATCAGTTCTGATAATGGACGCTACAAATTGGCCGGGGAAAATGCGACCGACTTTCCAAAAGTCCCTGAAGTGAGCAATGATTTTTCAGTGGATATGTCCACCGAGGTACTTTCAAACGCTATAAACAACACTATTTTTGCTACGAGCAATGATGAGTTAAGACCTGCTATGACGGGAGTCTACCTCAACCTTGCAGATACCAATACCACTTTTGTAGCGACGGACGGGCATCGTCTGATCCGGTATCGAAGGGTAGATGTAGCCTCTGAAAATGGGAATACCATCATTATCCCCCGTAAGGCCCTGAACCTACTCAAGACCACCTTGCCCTCAGAAAATACCAACGTATCCGTAGAGTTCAACGTATCCAATGCCTTTTTCAGATTCAGTAATATAAAAATGATCTGCCGTCTTATCGATGAACGTTTTCCTGATTATGAGAATGTAATACCGCTGGACAATAACAATAATATGGTCATCGATCGTATGGAACTACTCAGTTCTCTGCGTAGGATAGCCATATACGCTAATAAAACGACCCATCAGGTGCGCTTGAAAATAACAGGTAGTGAACTTCAGGTATCTGCCGAAGACTTGGATTTTGCTAATGAGGCAAACGAAAGGCTCTCTTGTGAACACGATGGAGAAGATATCGAAATCGGATTCAATGCTCGTTTTCTAGTGGAGATGCTCAATAACCTAGATGCCAAGAAAATCGAATTGCAGCTATCCGCTCCCAACAAGGCCGGTCTTATTGTTCCATTCGAGAAAGAAGATAATGAGGATATACTGATGCTCGTCATGCCCGTTATGCTGAACAATTACGTCTAGTTACGAACAACTTCTTTGTCATCGGATTGCATCCGATCTATCGCTATCATAAGAACAATGGGAGACGTTGTATCTCGACCACTTTGTCAAGTGTTCACTCTACAGGCTAGGGTCAACTTAGGGCTTATTGTTTCTTTCAAAAATTTTCTGGACAATGGATTTGCGAGCGAGTCAATCCAATAAATAAGTGCCATTATACAGGCTATAATCTGATGAATGGTGTATTTGTCAAATCCTAAAGAAACCTTTAGGATTGAGTATGCTTTTTTCTCATCATTAGATTCTCATTATCCATCTTCTTTCGCCATCGAATAACTGTAAAGAACATCATTTCCCAATCGATGAATACCTAATGCCAAGAAATGTGGCTGTCCAGCCACAAAATGCCCGCAGCCTCTACAAATTTTGATTTAACCCAAAATAATCAATAGCCTTCCTATTACGAGTATAAATTGTTTCAAAATCAGCTGTTTTACGCTATGCAGGTTCGTCACCCTAATGATACAAGGGCCTCCTCACCTAAACCGTTGATTTTATTGTAATTATGCTCTCATCATGAAATCCTATTGACCATTTTGGGATGATATAATATTTTCAGGAAACAGTGCCTTTGTTTTTATAAGAGTATGAGTAATACAGATTTACATTTTTAATGTCGCATTGAAACATTTCATATAATGGTGGTTTGATGTGATTTCCATTATGGTTTTCCTACTCATTTCCCTGACGTTATCATACAGCCATTCCCTTAGTTTTTCCATGTCCTTGAAGACCTTGTTCTTGAAGCGTTGCTTGATATGTTTCCAGACCTGTTCGCAAGGATTGAGTTCTGGTGTGTAGGGCGGTATGTTGATCAGGAAAATGTTATGGGGCACCTTTATCTTCTTTGTGGAATGGAAGCCCGCGTTATCGATGACCAATACCTTGAACACCTCTGGCCTGTGTTGCGATATTCCTTTCAGGTAAGCTTCGAATATCTTTGTGGATACCCCTTCGACCTCCCAGACGAAGCTGTCCCCATCTATGGGAGAGTAGGCCCCGTACAGGTATGTGGCCGAGAAACGGTGCTGGTAATCTATCACAGGGGTCACCCCTTTGGCGGCGATACAGGAACCCAGATGGCTCATCAGTCCGAACCTGCTCTCGTCCTGAAAGTAGAGGTTCATCTCTTCAAACCCCTTTTCCTCAGCTTCTTGAGCGGCAAGATCAGCAAAGTGGGGCAGTTTTTAAAAAGGCCTCAATGGCCCCGGGCTCTTTGTTCACATGGCTCTTGCGCGGCCGTTTGACCTTCGAACCGAAGTGCTGTCTGAGGTAACCTCGGATACGGTGGTAGGAAACCTGCTTCCC
>CANLOE010000045.1 GCA_947492745.1 uncultured Cyclobacteriaceae bacterium
GACTCCAGAAGAGTTTAGTAAAATCAATTATTCAAAATGTGCTTAACTTATTGTCCAGTTTTTTATTGCAATTCCACTAATATCTATTTACCGAGCCAACAAAGTAGTGTTTCTTTTATCTATCGGTATTGGCTATGGGCCTTACCCTGCTTTGTTTCCTTTTCGCTCTGCGCTCAGGTCGAGCGTACCCAGAATATCGATCTGGAAAAGTTCGCCGAAGCTATCTTTGCCTTACAGGATAGCGACGTAAACTACGAAGACCTGTACGAGTCTCTTTTCTTATTGTACACGGATCCTATTCATCTTAACCACACTTCCAAAGAAGAACTGCGTACACTATACCTACTTTCGGAAAATCAGCTCAACCACTTTTTTGAGTACCGCTCTCAATACGGTCGTTTGCTATCCATTTACGAGCTACAGGCCATCCCCAGTTTCGACCTGGGTACCATTAGGGCCATGCTTCCCTTTGTAACGGTAAGCGAAACGGGCCTTTCCGAGGATAACCGTCGACTTTGGCAACGCATCGGACAAGAGGAGAACAGCTATCTCATCCTGCGGTATGATCGCACTCTGGAAGATAAAAGGGGGTACCGGCCGGAAGACACCCCCACCCCCTATCTAGGGTCGCCCGACAAGTTGTATACACGACTGAGGATCGGTCACACTCGGGATTTTAGCTTGGGGTTTACCCTCGAAAAGGATGCCGGAGAACCTATAAAATGGGCTCCTTCAACACAACGGTATGGACCGGATTTCATATCCTTTCATTTCCATCTTCAAAATAAAGGTCGCCTAAAATACCTTGCGCTGGGGGATTATCAACTTCAGTTTGGACAAGGTCTACTGATGAGTGCCGGTTTCAACGTGGGCAAAGGAGCCACTACAGTGGCCACGGCACGTCGGAGCAATTTGGGAATCCTTCCCTATACTTCGGTCGTTGAATCGGGTTTTATGCGAGGAGCTGCGATGACCTATGCCTTAGACTCTAAGGTAGATATCACAGCTTTTTATTCTGGACTACCTCAGGATGCGAGAGTACAAAACGGGGATAGTACTACCAGTGGGGAAGCATTACTGACCTCCGCTATCAGCGATGACGGGTTTCACAGGACAAGCTCTGAGCTGGACAAAAAATGGCGTTTACATCAGCAAGCTATGGGTGCCAATATCACCTATCATAATCCCAAGAAAACGCTAACACTTGGAATGAATTACCTACATGACCGGTTCAGCCTACCCGTTCCCGAGAGCAATGAGGTGTATCGGTTATTCGAATTCAACGGTCGTTTCAATCATGCATGGAGTATTTTCGCGGATTATAATTGGCAGAACTTCAATTTTTTCGGAGAAGCAGGCCGCTCTTCCAGTAGAGGAGCGGGAATAATCAGCGGCTTTGTTTCCAGCCTAAGCAATCGTTTGGACATGGCCCTATCGCTAAGGCGTTACGAACGCCACTTTCATAACCTTTGGGGAGGAGCTTTCGCCGAGAATAGGCGTAGAGGAGCAGGTGCGCGTAATATCAATGAAAGCGGTGCTTACTGGGGACTACTCTATCGGCCTTCCCGTAGGTGGGCGCTATCGGGGTATATCGATCGATTCCGACATGACTGGCTTCGTTTTCGGGCCAATGCACCTACCAAGGGAATGGAATCCTTGCTCAGAGCGACCTATACTCCCTCTAAAAATATGCTTGTTTTCCTTCAATACCGCGAGGAGACCAAGGAAACTAACTCCAGTACCATCTCTCAACGGATTACCTTCCCTACTCCTGTCACGCGCCGGAATATTATCATCAATATGGATTACCCAGCTACAGAGCAGCTAAATTTCAAGACTCGAATACAGTTCAGCAATTTTATCCAAGAAGGGAATCGAACTTATGGCTATGCCGCACTACAGGATATAAAACTCACCATTAAACAGTTAAGGATCATAACACGGTTTGCTATTTTCGAAACCGACGATTTCAATAACCGGCAGTATGTCTATGAAAATGATGTCCTTTATGCTTTTTCCATTCCTGCCTACAATGGTATCGGTGCACGCAGTTATGTAGTCATTCGGTACAATGCCACCCGGAAGATTGACTTTTGGTTAAAATGGGCCAGAACACGCTATATTGATAGAATGTCCATTGGTAGCGGTCTGGAACAGATTAATGGAAACAAGAAAAGTGACCTCCGACTTCAGACACGGATACGGTTTTAGCTGTTTTTATCGTACTATGAGCTTTGGATGGCCAACAGCGAAAATAGCCTTAGAGATTGTTTTGAATTGCATCCCTTATTCTCTCCCGCATAGGTGCCTGCTTTCACATGGTCGAAAAGAACCTTCAATCTCTTTTTCGTGTGTTGTGATAGCATGGCTACATAAGGGCTTCTGTGAAGGATGTTGGCTTTTAGGGCATGTCAATGATCACATGGCATTCTCCTGAGAGACATTCTATTCGGTGTTGTTATACCCATGAAAAAATAAATAGGGAGTTCCTGGAGGAGCCGGGCAGATGAAATGAAGCATCTCATACGTTGTACATGGGTAAACGGGTCACTGGGAATGTTTCATATAAATACAGCTATACAAATTTGGGATTCACCCCAAAATGATCGATAGGATTTCGTGATGAGGGCATAATTGCAATAAAATCAGCGGTTTAGGTGAGGAGACTTTGGCATCATTAAGGTAACGAACCTGCGCAGCGTAAAACAGCTGATTTTGAAGCAATTTATGTTCGGAATAGGAAGGCTATTGATCATTTTGGGTTCAAATGTCGTATAAGGTTCCGCGGGTCATTTTTTTTCAATCAAGGCGAAAACCGCAGGGATAGCAACGCTATCCCAAGAATTGTCAACGCTGAGTGAAGCTAAATGAACAGGAAGATAGGCGATTTTAAAAGCTAAGTTTGTATAAATCACTTCATCTCGAATCATGCGTTGGAACTTCGTAACGAGAGTTTAAATGTCCATAAATCAGGGAGTTTTATTGGATTTAGCATAGCGCCGCTATCTTTTTCAATGGTGCACCCGACAGGCCCTACCCTTCACTGACCAAACCCTCAGGGTACTATGTTTCACGCTCGTAACTCGCCAAAATAAGCGATACCAAATTCTAAAACAATAACCACCAAAGCCGCTCATAGTGCAATCCATCACAAGATCTGATTGCAGTCAGGTCGACTATCACTATAGTGAAGAACAAAGTAATAATCCATACAACTGATTTGTAGCCCTTTGAAGCTACAACAGATCCTTTACGGAGGGCTCGGAATGAAGTAATATCTTTTCATTCGGATTACTTCGAAAATCCTGTTAAATTTACGTGTATCTGAAAAGTTCATCCGTATTCTCACAAAATCTAGTAAGAAGCCATTGATGACTGTTGAAATGTAGGTTTTATGCCTATAGAAGAACGATGCAATACAATCATCAATGGAGACCATAGTTACGCATCTATTATGAAAGGAGCCGCTCTACTTACCCCCGGAAATGTACTGGCCTTAGCTATCGGTGGCATCATCTGTGTCTCTATATTAATGTTCGTATTCAAGAAAAAGAAATAGGAGGGCTTGATAATTTCTTAGCGCATGATGTAACTTTGCGCCTCCATTATGGAAAAGGGTCCGATGGCCAATCAGTTATAGTTCCATTATTACAGTTCTCCATACAAATAAGGGAATGCGAAAGGAGGGCAAAACACATCGTCCAAATAAGAATATAAATAATCGAATACTTCAAGTATACTAACAAAATCTATGGAAATACAAGGAAAGATATTGGAAATCAGCGATTCTCAGCAAATCACACAGACATTCAAAAAAAGGGAATTTGTTGTCGAGTATGCAGAAAACCCTCAATATCCTGAGTTTATCAAATTCGAGTTGATACAGGATAAGTGCAGTTTGATGGATGGTTTCAAAGCTGGGGACGCTGTTAATGTATCCTTTAATCTAAAGGGAAGAAAATGGGATGACCCCAAAGGTGGAGTAAAATACTTCAATTCTTTGCAGGCATGGAGGGTACAGTCTGCAAGCGATGGCGCCAATGCTACTGCTGCATCTGCCGCTCCCGAAACAAGTGGTATGGACCAGATGGAAGAGCCAGGCTGGATCAATGGCGGTGGGGACAGTGGTGATGACCTTCCTTTCTAGTCTTGGAAAAACATTTTGATTTTAGCTCAGCAGACGCAGTGCGTGCTATTTATTTTTCCACAATCAACAGTAGCGTGAACCCGTGTTAACTATAAATTGAACAAGAACCTTAAACAACCTTTCATCATGTTTCGACCATCCAAAATCCGTACTGGCATCCTGTTTACAATAGTGTTCCTCTTTAGTTTCAGCTTCACCGTTTCCGACCCTGACAAAATAAGGAATATTCAATACCAGGGAAAAGCTGTTAAGACTACTTTCGATGTTGATGACTCCTTTATAGGTCGCTATTCAGGAAAAAAGAGTGGCTTCTTGGAATTGAAAAAAGACGGTACGGGCGTTTACCGGTATGATGTTTTCGCAATGATGACAAAGGACAACTGCCCGCCCGAATCCATAACGATGGAGTGGGGCTTTCTATTGGACGAGGAACTTAATATAGTGAAATTCCAAAGAGAATATGGCCACTCCTATCCCGTTCTTTTCAGAAGTACGGGTAAAACTCACTTTAAGGGCTGTCAGGACGAAGTTATGCTGGATTTCATTATGGTCTACAAGGATGGTAGTATCGGAGTGTCCTCTTCCGATGATTGGAAGAATACAAAGTGAGTCCTATAGCGGTCAGCCTGTGTTACCTTAAGTGGCTTCATTTGTCACAAACTTCGTCATTTACCGGGCGTTGCACAGGCCACGATTCGAAGTTTTATCTCTTCAACAGACTGTCCTCCTCCGGAAGAGCAGTATTGTATACGTACTTTAATTTGAATCATGCACTAGGAAACTCACCAAGAACTTAATTAACTGGAAATCAAAAACAAATGCTTTTCATTGACCATTGCAGCGCTACGCTCAAGCCTAGATAATAATCTGATTTATGGTTGTTTAAACCCAAATTGATCGATAGAAATCGTGATGAGCGTATAAATAGCAAAATACCGGCCATTTGGATTCGTTCGGCATAGCACCGCTATGGTGAATGAAGACCGCTGGGCAAAGCTTCCGGTATGAAGCTATTTATGCGCGGAATAGGTTCTCTATTCATCATTTTGGGTTAAACCCTTATGACAAAATGCTACTGTATAGCGTTGAATGTAATTACGAAACGACTCACTGCAAACCAAAGCTTCATCGATGGCAAAAGATACACAACAGTAATATTACCGACCCGATGGTGTACATAAAACATTAATTTGGCGTTAAGTCTCAGATAACCACAATCAATATAAAAAAATCAATCCATGAAAACACGAATTGCACTCATTGCATTGACCCTAACAGTCCTTTTCGCTGACCACTCTCTAGCTTTGGAAAGTAGAACAGTAGGCCCTGATGCTACCAAGAAAACATTGGAACTACCGGAATTCAATAGCATATTCCTGAACTCCAACTATACAGTGTATGTTAAACAGAGCAATAAACAGGAAGTTGTGGTAGAGGCATTGAGCGAAATCTACAGCCTCAGCGAATTCAAAGTAGAGGAAGGTGTCCTGCACATCAATATCAATAAGAAAAAGGACAATGCCAATAACAGTATCTGGTCCAAGATAGACAATATAAAGATCCGTCCACTGATGAAGGTGACCATCAGTATGAAAGATATCAAGAAACTCTATGTCAATAGTGGAGGTAGTATCATCAGTGAGAACTCTCTGGCAACTCAAAATATCGACTTGGCCCTGAACGGCTCTGGCAATATGGATGTAGATATCAAAGGCAATATCGTAAAAACAGTTGTGGCCGGAAGCGGTGAGATGATACTAAAAGGATACGCCAGTAATATCGATATAGCGATGAGCGGATCGGGCACTCTCCATGCCTTCAAACTGGATCTGCCAAAAGGAGTTATTGAGATGATGGGGTCGGGACTATGTGAGGTCAATGTGTCCGATGAGCTTGCCATTACCCTTTATGGAAGCGGCGAGGTCAAGCATAAGGGAGATACCAGAAATACCGTCAAAAAAATCTACGGTTCGGGAACTGTAGGCCGCTCCTACTGATATCGGATCGATAAATTCCGTGTTCAATCAACCCTGATTTACCTTTAGTGGCTTATCACAAAGACCAGCCTCTAGACAATAATGCTACTTTCTCTCCCTCGTCAGTAATAAGGGGCTGTATCAAAAGGCAGCCCCTTCCTTTTCACTCCCTATATAACTTTGCATTCACTTTGTTTTGAGCTAGTCAATAGCCTAAAAATAAGGTTACACCCAAACGCAATTGGTTTGGGACAAGATAGTTCATAGACTTAGGTGCCACTATTTTCTAAAAGCCCTAATGACAAATCTACCCCTAACGATTCAATATTATCCGGGTTTTCACCAAGGTCATTACCTCTAAGGTTTCCCATTTCATTTTTTCTTGAGTATAAATTCACCGATCCTCTCTGAAAATGGCATGAGAATAAAGGCAGACCACATAAAATCGGGTATAAAAGAAGGCTGTACCACTTTTGATACAGCCTCTTGAGATTTAACCCGGATTATGCATTAGCCCCTTCTATTTCAACCTTAAGTATCTGTAAATCAATAAATTGAATGCGTTTTTTCGAATTCACCGTAGCGGTGCTACGCTGAATCCGATAAAACACCCTGATGTATTGCTTTTTATACAAATTTAGGTTTTAAATGTCGTATAAGATTCCGCTGGTCATTTTGTTTCAATCAAGGCGAGAACCGCAGGAATAGCAGCGCTATCCCGAGGATGGTCAACGCAGAGTGAAGCAAAATGAACAGGAAGATATGCGATAGTTGAAAGCTAAGTTTGTATTAAACCCTCATAACTAAGCTCTAATACATAATCCGGGTTTAAGATTATAATGAGATTTTTCATTAATACAAATTTGGGTTTCAATTGTCGTATAAGATCCCGCGGGTCATTTCTTTCCAATCAAGGCGAAAACCGCAGGGGATAGCAGCGCTATCCCGAGGGTTGTCAACGCAGAGTGAAGCATAATGAACAGGAAATAGACGATTTTAAAAGCTAAGTCTGTACAAGAAGCTGTATAACTACAGCGCTTAAATTTTGCTCGTTTTACTTTACTACTTGAAGTTTCAAATGGTTCGCACCTGATACTCCGACCCAATACATTCCAGGTTTTAAGGAGTTCAATGAAATCTGCTCTTCTTTATTTTTTACTTTGATTGACTTTACTATTTTTCCCGAAAAGTCATGGATAGTCAGAACATCATTTTCTTTTAGTCCCGTTACGGTCAGTCTATCTTTGACAGGATTCGGATAGATGAGGATACCCTCTTCGCTTTGTTCTGAGGGTACACTGATTTTAAAGGCCGAAGATGAACTACTCGCAATAATCTTCCACTTTTGATTCGCGTTGTTTTTGTTGAAAGCATAAGTATGCACATTGGTATTGGCTGCACCACGGTTACGGTCTAAGGCCTGCGCGGTACAGTGGGCCGGCAGTAGTGCATAGACACCTGTTCCGTTAGCTTCGATTTTCCATCGTTGATGATCTCCCAAAACACGTGTATAGGTAGCTGCCTGTAAGCTATTCTCACATTTTGCAAAGGGTACTTCCAAAAACCGCTCCGTCTTCATGTTCTTAATGGTATAAATATTGCCGCCCAAGTGCTTGAGTACCCACTTCTGATTACCGTTACCCGTACTTTTAGTGTTTTGCATATGAGCTTCATGGCTTTTCCCTGCACTTGAAAACATTCTTTGACCAGAGTTGAAAGCCTCTAAAAAGTAGGTACCATCAGCAAACAGTGCTTGCGTCCCTCCATTACCATCAGGGAGCGTAGGCCCACCACCACAGTCCGATAAGCCTCCGATACCTTTGGGCAGGGAGTTGGTCCCCAAACAAAGATTCTTGACATTTCCTTGGATATTGGGGTTGGTTCTGGTAACCCTGGACCGGGATACATCTGCAAATGCGGACAAATCGACACCTGGGACAAACTGATTGTTACCACTTCCTTTCATCGGTTCGCTGACCTGTCGAATACGGCTGTTCTTGTTTTTTCTATAAAAGACAGAGTTGTTCAAAGTGTACTTGGCATCTTGGCCATTCCAGAAAAATATGTCACTGGCAATACCCCGGATGACAGGGTCTTGAGGGTTGGGTTCATTATTATAAAAAGTACAATTATCGATAAGCCCTCGACCAGGGATTTCGCTTCTTAGTGCCAATGCTCCCTTACCCGTCTTGAACTTACCGTTCTTCCCTTTGAGGCGAAGAAATTTTGTGTTGGCAAAAAGGGTATTCCGGATTTCGAAACCCAGAAAAGACCTAACATTGGATTCGCCAGCTTCATTGCCGATGAACTTTGTATTGGTGATTTTCATTTTCGCGCCTCTAAAGTTAGCGTCCAGCTTTCCTCCATGGAACAACATACAACCGGAAAAGAAGTCTCCCCTTTCAGGATCATTGGCCCCTCTGAAATTGTAATAGGTATTGTCCTCAAAAGTACAGCCGTCTATCACCAAAGCAAAGGTAGAGAGACCTGGGTAGGGTCCTGTCTCTTTACGGGCTCTATCCCTGAGAGGACGGATGAAAACCTCCATTACCGAGGCCTTGAGGTTGGCAGCATTACCTTTAAAAGTTGTTCTGTAAATCTCTAAGGGCTTAGCAGTCCGGTCGACCCTCAGTGCTCCGGCGCCTTCAACCACTCTCCTTCTGTTTGAACTCTTGGTATTGTAGGCGGTGGAAGTATTATCGGTGAAATTACAATCCATTATCGTCAACTTATTAATGGATGTGGCCCCTATGGCACCGCCCGTCACAGCGCGGCAGTTCTCGAAAGTACTTTTGAAAACCTCTCCCGTACTATGGAAGTTAAAACGTATACCGGCACCGTTCTGGTTTTCGCCTACACCATCATAGCCACCTCCCGGTGTGTCATCCCATTCTGCCACCCTGTTTTCCAAGAATCGGCAACCATAGACACGGAGTGCCGCTCCGGAAGTGACTTCTATAGCTCCTCCTCCTACTCGGAAGTTTCTTCGGTTCTGTACAATCTGACGGGTCAGTGTACAATTCTTGAAAACCGCATTCTGAACAATGACTTTCACGCTTTTTCTAATGACAAAAATACTGGACTTGTCTTTACCGTTAAAAGTAACTTTATCTCCTCCTTGAATGAGTATTGTTACACAGGGCTTGGAGGGGGAATTGCTGATCTCGATAGCTTCATTAAAAAAGATGGTCTTACCCGAACCTGTGTTCTTAAAGGAAATGACTCCACCCTTATTAGCTACCAGTTCTTCTATGGCAGCTTTCAGCTCACTGTAACTTGCATTGATCGTTTTCTTGGTTAGGCCAGGATAATTGATGTTAGCAGGCACTGCTGAAGGCAGCACACCCGGTCTAGCTGGATTCTGCGCAAAATCGACCCATAAACGGTCTGAGGGATTGATAACTCCATTGCACTCTGTTACTATCTGACCTATAGATAGTAGAGGAAGCAATAAGAGGATTAAAAATAAAAAAGTGAATACTTTCTTCATGGTTTTTGTATTTAATAATTTGTATAATATGGAATGAGATTGTTCTCAGCAGGAAGTACTAAAGCATTTTTATACGAAGGTGACAGAGTAACGATGTTATTATAGACAATCCCTGATTACTAATCTGTTTTAACGAGGCTTGTAATCTGTTCTCGAACCAGAAAAATCTTGTCTGTCTATCTATCCAAGAAAAAAGCATAACAAATTAATACCCCACCATTCTATCGGCTTCTGATTCTATATATCCGTTAGGAGTTAACTTACCATTAGGGTTGAAAACCCCTCTTATACCAAGAGACAAAAAAATAAAACCTCCGTGGAAACTTAATAACAAAAACTAACTTTCAACTGAAAATAGATTTAACGTCTATTGTGAACTCCAAAAAAATCAATAATATAAAGATAGGAACACTGTCAATAGAATAATACAAACATCAGTCAAAGTGCCTATTAAGTCGATAAGTGAACAACTTACAGTAAAGATATTTATGCTCAAGAAAAAATGAAAAGGGAAATTTGGAGTTCACTAGGCTATGGGAAAATCCTGTGTTGGTAAAAAAGTTATTATACCAACTTAGCTTTTAAAATCGCCTATCTTCCCGTTCATTTTGCTTCACTCTGCGTTGACAACCCTCGGGATAGCGCTGCTATCCCCTGCGGTTTTCGCCTTGATTGAAAAGAAATGACCCGCGGGATCTTATACGACAGTTGAAACCCAAATTTGTATTAGTTGATCGGTCATTAGGGCCGTTCTCGTCGGAACAGTGTTCTGGTAACTATTTTCGGTCTGTCCCAAAACAATTTCATTTGGGTATACTTAACAAAAGCACAAAAAACACAGCGCAGTTTCAGGCTCTCTTAAGCTCTATAACAGTCAGTTCGGGGGGCATTCCTATCCTTCCGGGATAGCCAAGGTATCCAAACCCTCGGTTGACATATAGGTATTGATGTCCCTCTTTGTAAAGTCCTGCCCATTGTTTGTATGCATACTGTGCAGGACTCCACCGAAAAGCCCCTATTTCCACACCAAACTGGAACCCGTGCGTATGTCCCGCAAACATCATATCGATATCCTTGTAGTTGGGACGTACCTGTGCATCCCAGTGGCTGGGGTCATGGGATAGCAAAAGTTTAACGTCCGCCTCACTCCCGGCATGGGCAAGGTCAAGCTTTCCGTATCGTGCAAAACGGCCTGCCCCCCAGTTTTCAACTCCCAGTACTGCTATGCGATCACCATTCACTTCCAAGTACCGGTGTTCGTTCATCAGTAATTCCCATCCCATACTACCATGTACACTTATCAAGGCCTGAAAGTTACGTGCTTTTGCCTGTTCGGAAGTCCATGCCCGATAGTCTCCATAGTCATGGTTTCCGGTAATGGAGTAAACCCCTAAAGGGGCCTTGAGCTTTCCGAATATCTCGATGTACTCGGTGACCTCGGACGATTCATTGTTGACCAAGTCTCCGGTAAAGAAAATGACATCGGGTCTTTCGCTCATCATGAGTTCTACGCCCCCTTTGACTGCCGTTCTATTAAAGAAACTACCCGAATGTATATCGGACAGTTGGCCTATTTTCATGCCATCGAAGGCCTTGGGCAAATGAGGGAGAAAAACCTGTCTGCGACGTATTCTATAATCGTGTGCTCCCGATAGTATACCAAAACCCATAGTGATAATGGGTACTCCTATACTGAGCACTGCCGCCTTGGCCAAAAACTCAGAACGAGGGATGGGCTCTCCCTTACTTTCCCATGGTAGAGCAGCTCCCAACTGGGCCATACCCCATTGTATCAACCGCCAAATATCTCCTACAAGCAGAATGATTACCGCAAAAAGCTTAGAAAAATACTGTATAAATATTCCTACCAAAAGAAATGTTCTGAAAGTGCGACTGTAACGGTCGATATCAAACAGGTTGAAAGTATAGACCAGTAAACACAATAGGGTTACTGCTGTGAGCCCCCAATAGGTGTACTTCACGGCTTCCCTCCATAAAGCGCTATTGTTTTTGATCAGGACCCCAATACCTTGGTAAACGTAGTAATCTATTCCAAATAGGAGTAGGGAAATAAAGATAAAACGAAAAAATCTATCCATAAACAGTTTCTATTCAATAAAGTAATCTAGACTTTTACTTTTACCTGCGAATTTCACATTCAGCACCCTTATGTTATCTTTTCGAGTTCCGTAATTTCGGTTATGCAAGAGAAAAAAGCCTTCATCAGAGCGTAAAAGCCAAAATTATCGGTGCTAAACAAAAAGGTCAGATCACTTCAAGCCAAATTGATCAATAGGATTTCGTGATGAGGACATAATTACAATAAAATCAGCGGTTTAGGTAAGGAGGCCTAGTGTATCACTAAGGTGTAAAACCTGCGCAGCGTAAAACCGCTGATTTTGAAGTAATTTATGCTCGCAATAGGAAGACTATTGATTATTTTGGGTTCAATCCAAACTTACTCAATTATATCCATTGACCAAAAAAACCTCCCTTAAACGATTGTTGTCGTTTGAGGAAGGTTTCCCTAGAACAAATAAAATTTACCTGATTTGCTATTTATAATTCATCAGGTCAGGCCGTAGCCGTCATTCCTTCGGGTACTTTTTCTTTCTGTGGTGTTTTCACTTTCTTTTTATTACTGAACCAGACTTTGATCCTGTTAACCATAAAGAACAAACAAGGTACTACAATCAAAGTCAGGAAAGTGGCGATGATCAAGCCGTAGATTACAGCCCATGCAAGTGGTCCCCAGAAGATAACGTTATCTCCACCGAAATAAATATTGGGGTCGAAGCTGGTAAACAGCGAAAAGAAATCGACATTGAAACCGATTGCCAAAGGAATCAGTCCCAGAACAGTGGTGATGGCTGTTAATAATACAGGTCTTAAACGAGCACGCCCTCCTTTCACAATCAATTTCATGACCTCTTCATTGGACAGTACTTCATTGTCCTCCAAATTGAGTTCCGCTTTTCGTCTGTCAATGAGCAGTTGGGTATAATCCAGAAGCACTACACCATTATTGACTACGATTCCTGCCAGTGAGATAATCCCCATCATCGTCATCATGATAACGAATGGTGCACCTGTCACTAAAATACCACCGAATACACCGATGAAGCTCAGGAAGATGGCCAACATAATAATCGTAGGCTTGGATATAGAGCTGAACTGAAAAATCAAGATGAGCATGATCAGTCCCAACCCTGTGAAGAAGGCCCCCATCAAGAAAGCCATTTGTTTGTTCTGCTCTTCAATCTGCCCTGTATAGTCGATTTTCACCCCTCTTGCCAGCTTAGGGAAACCCGACATCTCGGATTGTATCTGTGAGACGATAGCAGCAGCATCTGTAAAGCCCGGCTGCAATCCGGAATACACCGTCACTACCCGCTTGGCATCTTTATGCTTGATAGCACTGAAGGAAGAGGTATTCTTTTGCCGAGCAATTGCTGAAATCGGCACCTCCCTAATCTGTCCTATTGCTTGGTCCATGAAAGTGATGTTCTGATTGAACAGTGCGCTGGTACTATAACGATCATTTTTATTAAAGCGAACGTAGATATCGTAATCTTCCCCTTCTTTTTTGAAAACACCGGCTTTATCACCGAAGATAGAGCGACGTAGCTGGTTCCCCACTTGTCCAACAGCGACATTCAGTTCTCCTGCTTTTTCTCTATCAACTACCACCTGCATGGCCGGTTTCCCTTTATTGACATCAATTTTCAGTTCTTCTATACCTGGAATATTCTTTTCATTGATGAAGTTTCTCATCCGCTCCGCAACACTGATCAATTCATCATAGTCAGGCCCTTCTATCTCAATATTGATAGGATAACCAACTGGGGGGCCTACAGGGTCTTTTTCTACCGATATGGCCACTCCTGGATAAATTCCGCTTAGGGCTTCCTGTACTTTTCCTCTGAGTACTTCAGAGTCTTTTCCTTTCCTGAACTTAAACTCGCGCATGGTAGCCGTGATCTTTGCTCGGTGGGGCATCTCCGCATTACTCCCTCCATCGGTCTGCGGATTTCCCGCCCCTTCTCCTACTTGAGACACTGCGGATTCTACCAAAAAGTTATGTTGATCACCCTCCATGTATTCTCTGTCGTTCACAATATCGTATACTCTTTGCTCAATATCATGCGTAATTGCATTGGTCTTCTCGATGTCCGTTCCTTGCGGGTATTCGATATAGACGATAATCTGATTGGGCTTATTGTCGGGAAAAAACTCCACCTTGGTCCGCTGGCTCCCTATAGAGCTTCCGAACAGACCGAAAACCACTATGAGCAATGCAAAAGTACCCAAGACCAGAACTAGAGAACGCCAGCCTTTCAGTGCGAAGCTCAATATACTCTGATAGGCATTTTCCAGCCAAGTCAATATCTTACGCTGAAAAAAATTGGCAGCTCCTTTGAGCAAGTAGCGATATACCCAGAACATGATGGCCGTAAATATCATTAAGCTCCCTAGTCCACGGACGTCACCTCCGAAAATCAGTATGATGGCCCCCATACCTCCCAGCACTGCACTCAGGCGTAAGAGTTGCTTAAGGCTAAGTACTTTTTCACTAGTATCCATAAACTGGGATACCAGCATAGAGTTAATAAAGATGGCCACAAAAAGGGATGAGCCCAATACCACGGACAGTGTTATAGGAAAATAAATCATGAACTGGCCCATTACCCCTGGCCACATACCCAAAGGGATAAAAGCGGCTACAGTGGTCAGTGTAGAAATGATAATCGGGAAAGCTATCTCACCGATACCTTTTTTCGCGGCCTCGATACGGCTCAGGCCTTCTTCTTCCATGAGTCGATAAACATTTTCGACAACGACGATACCATTGTCCACTAACATACCCAGTCCCATTATAAGACCAAAGAGAATCATGGTGTTCATCGTGTAGCCGAGTAACTGCAAAATCATAAAGGACATGAACATGGACATGGGTATCGCAAAGCCTACAAAGAGTGCATTACGAAAACCCAGAAAGAACATCAATACACCGACCACAAGAATAATTCCGAATATAATGTTGTTGACCAGATCACTGACCTGATTAGTGGTTTTCTCGGATTGGTCATTGGCCTTTGATATCTGTAGATTAGGGGGAAAGACGTCGGCTTTGGCTTTTTCGATAATGCCATCTATTTTCTCTACAGCTTCGATCATGTTCTTGCCCGAGCGTTTCATAACATCGAGCATCACTACGCTATGTCCGAACTCTCGTGCATAGGTAGTCTTATCCTCTTCCTTAAAAGATACCTTGGCAATGTCCCGTAGGTATATAGCTCCATCTTTTGACTTGACCACAAAGTCATTCAGGTCTTTGGGGCTTTCTATTTCCCCTAGGATACGGATGGTCCTACGTTGTCCACTACTGATCATATTACCTGCCGAAGTGGTCATATTACCATTGCGGATGGCATTGATGACATCGTCAAAGCTGACCTTCGCAGCCATCATTTTATAGATATCCACGGCCACTTCCACCTCTTTTTCCTGAGCGCCCCTGATTTCCGCTTTTTTGATTTCCATCAGATCCTCTATCTCATCTTCCAGGTATTCCGCATATTCTTTGAGTTTTTCTACGGGGTAGTCCCCTGCGATATTGATGTTCATTATAGGGGTTTCCTCCGAAATACTCAAATCAAATACATTGGGCTCTACCTTGGCACCATTGAAAGTAGGCCAGTCTTCGGTAGCTTTTTCAGAGTCGACCTCATCCTTTACCTTTTGTTTAGCTTGGGGTACGGTGATGTCCTCGTCAAACTCTACAGTAATAATAGCATAATCCTCCTGAGAAGTGGACAGTATTTCGACAACATTACTGATGTTCTTTAACTTATCCTCTAGAGGGTCGACAATAAGTCGCTCTATATCCTCGGCAGTGTTTCCCGGATAAGGTACACTGATATAGATTTTCGTTTCATTGATTTCAGGAAATGTTTCCCTGGGCATACCAAAATAAGCCGACAGTCCCGCAAACAGGAATATTGCGATCATTACGTAGATAGTCGTAGGGTTTTTAATGGCCCAAGAGGCCAACCCGAACTCCTTGTCCACTTTCTTTTTGTTCTCCTCCATGTTCTACTGATTTAAAATTTTTACTTTTTGACCATCTTTTACACTTCGGGCACCTTCACTGATGACGTTATCTCCAGCTCTGAGACCTTCGGTAATTTCGATATAGTCTCCTTGTAACTTGCCTGTTTTGACTATAACCTGTTTTGCGGTAGCTATGTTTTTCGCATCTTTACCTGAGGTGACGAAAGTATACTGGTCACCGTCCGCGTTTTCGGAGATAATACTTTGTGGAATCAATATGGCTTTTTCGTTGGTATAATCGTTTATCTTGACCTTGGCCGTTAAGTTAGGCTTGATATTTTTTTCTTTGTTGGAAAGCTCTACCTCTACGGTAAAAGAGCGGTTGTTAGGGTTTATATAATTTCCAACCTGCCTGACCTTCGCGTCAATAGTCTTGCCCAGTACCGGGAAAATGACCTGCACGGGAGTACCTTTCTCTATCGTGGATACATAGCTCTCAGGCACCTCCGCGCTGAGGTACATATTACTCAGGTTGACGATACGGATAAGTTGAGAGGAACCCGGTGCCACTACACTTCCCTGCTCACTGATGACATTATCGACTATTCCTGAAAAAGGGGCCACTACATTGGTCTTACCCAGACGGCTTTCGATTTGTGCCACAATGTTTTTCTGTGATTCATAGTTGGCCTTAGCTTCGAGATACTGGATTTCAGAGCCGATTTGCTTATTCCACAATCGCTCTTGCCGCTCAAAGGTCGTTCTGGCCAAATTTTCTCTTACTTTGGCTTCTGATAATTGTTGACTCAGCCCTCCATCATCGATTTTAGCAAGAACCTGACCTTTTTTTACAGGCTGGCCTTCTTTGACATACACCTGTGTCAGTGTACCGGCCATTTCAGGATAAAGAACAATGTTCTGTTTGGTCTCCACATTTCCCTGTAGCTCCAGGTAGTGTTTGAACACGGTATCCCTCGCCGCTAGCGTAGTGACCAAAGGCAGCTTACGGACGGTGTCCAACTTTGCTATGGCCTCATCTAGTGCATTCATTTTTTCCTCTACAGCATGTAGTTCTTTGGAAATCTCACCCCGTAGGGCCCGTATCTCTGTCAAATTACCTTTTTCGATGACCGCATCAATAGACTTGGACTTCTTTTCTCCGCAGGAGAAGACCAAAAGAGATGACAGCAGTAGGATAAGTATATTTTTCATGTGTCTAATATTGAATTTTGATTACAGGTGACGTTTACTGTTCAATTCGTTGGATGCTGCTTGTTGAAGTGAAGACTGAGCGAACAGCAGGACTCCATTATTTTTAGCTAAATAGTGATTTTATGATCTCTTATTTTTTATTTATCCTCTAGCCTACCGAATGCTTTCAGTAGGTCCACTTTTGATATCAATGCATTGTAGAGTGTATTGAAGTATTCGGTCTGCGCTTCTTTAAAGTCCGTATCAGCGTTGATAATCTCTAAATTAGAACCAACACCTTCTTGGTATTTGATTTTGGAGATGTTATATATCTCCTCTGCCAGATCCATGTTTTCTTTTTGTGACTTCAGCATTTCCAGATTGTTCCTCAGTTGTTTGGTCGCCGTGGAAATCTCCACATCTATCGCGTTTTCAAATTGTTTTTTTGTATTGCTCATCTGCTTCAGCTGCACTTTGTTCTGCTGAATTTTATAACTCTTCCTCAGACCATCAAAGATGGGAATGCTCAGGTCCAATCCGAAACTGCCATTGTTCAGCCAACGATCGTTGAACTGGAAATACTGGCTGAGATCATCTCCATTGGTATTGTATCCATAATTGAAAAATGCAGATAAGCGGGGAAGGTATTGGACTTTGTTGTTCTTCATATCCAGCCCCAGAAGCACTTCATTGGTCAACAATTGTGAATATTCTATTCTACTCTGATAGTTGAACTCTCGCTCTTCGCCATCAATCAAGGACTCGTCCAAGGTGATGTCCTCCAGAGAACCTTTGAGCACGATATCTGTTTGGATTGGTACCCCCATTTGAAATTTCAAAAGTTCGACGCTGATTTCATTGAGTCTTTCGAGATTGGTTTTTTGGATTTTGACCGTATTGAAGTTGACCCGGATTCTGTCCACATCGAGTTTTTCCACGAAACCGTTTTTGTACATCTCTTGGGTTTCGGTCAGCAGCGAATCCAAACGGCCATAATTGTTCTCTAAAAATTTCAATTGTTCTTGAGATACCAATACACCAAAGTAAGCCTTGTTGACAGCTTCTATGACATCTATCTTTGTTTTGATATGGTCTTTTGTTGCTAGTTCCTGAAATGTCTTGGCCGCCTTCAGACCAACGAAATAAGAACCGTCAAATATAAGCTGGGTAGCGTTCAGATTGGCAAACCCTTCTATTTGTCGACCAAAAGCAAAAGGCACCTCAGTTCCTGGAGGGATTTCCGGATCAAATATTGATGCATCCAATAAACTTTTACGCAGTTGATAGTTATTCGTAAAATTCATAGCTGCATTGACCTGTGGTAGTCCTTGCGCTCGGGTCTCTCCTACTTTGGCTTTGGAAATATCTTTTTCCAGCAGGGCATTCTTGATACTGGCACTGTTCTTCAATGCATATTCGATACACTCTTCCAGTGTATAGGACGTAGATTCTTCGCTTGTCTGTGCCACTACTGGCCAGTAGGCTCCAAAAAGGGAAAGCCAAAACAAAACATGGAATGTTAACCTCATAAATAGTCTGTTGATTTGTTATTGTTCAAACAAGCACTTGTATCCCGCTGAAAATTACGCATACCGATGCTATGCCTATCCATCAATTGATTTATATATAAATTAAGAATTCGAATTGTCCATATCATTTTCTTTCTTCAAGTAAGCTTCGTACAACTTCAGCCCCTCATTTGTGACCAATCCGTGTACATAATGGTCGAACAGCTCCATCTGAACTTCACGAAAATCATACTTATCCTGTGGAAAAAGTGTCTCATCGAATGCCATCTCTACTACCTGTACCCGCATGGCAGCAATGATATCAGGGTCTATTTCTTTTCTAAAATGCCCCTCAGCTATACCTTTCCTCAGATTGTTCGCTACAGAATTTTTGATATATACATGCTTGAACTCCTCAAAAAGATTCCAAGCGTCTCTATGGTATTTTTGAAGATCGTACAATAGTGCAGGATTCATTTCTCTGAAGTTTTTCCGTACACACCTATTGATTTTTGCCAGTTCCTCCAATGCATTATGTGAAGAAGACTGTATCTCATCGTATTCCTTCTTCTCCTTGTCCATATGCCTCATTGCCACATGGTTTACTATATCGTCTTTGTCTTTAAAAAACTGATAAATGGTCTTTTTCGATATAGCTATCTCGCGAGCGATGTCGTCCATGGTAACACTCCTGACACCATACTTCATGAATAACTCTCCTGCTTTTTCAAGTATTTTATCTTTCATTGCACTTTCCTTTCCTTAAAACTACGGAAACTCTTGGCATATCAAAAGTTTCTTTGGTTTTCTTAGAGGAACGGGAAACAAGCACAATAGTTCGGCATTATGGATAATTTCACAAAAAAAAATTAAAGGCCCAAAAAAACACCCCTATTATAGAATATAAGAGTCATTTCTCGTTCCACCTGCATTATGCAGTGATGAGCTCTCTGTTTTCTCTGTTTTAATGGTTTCGTGGATACGCTGTTTTTGAAGCTTCGTCATGAGGGCTTAAAAAAACAATAATACAAATTTGGGTTTCAACTGTCGTATAAGATTCCGCGGGTCATTTTGGGTTGAAATCAATTGATAGAAGGAATCAAACCGAAGATTCATGAGTTCCATTGAGAAAACAGACCTCAAACGAAAAGACCGAAGGCGGCAAATCAAGTGATATTATTTTTTTAAGGAATCAGCGAATTATCATTTATCGATACTTTAATTTATTTTTATCGGAATCAATGAAGATGGATTGCCAGTATTTTGCCTGTTTTCTTAAACCCAAATTGATCGATAGAAATCGTGATGAGCGCATAAATAGCAAAATACCGGCCATTTGGATTCGTTCGGCATAGCACCGCTATGGTGAATGAAGACCGGTGGGCAAAGCTTCCGGCAGGAAGCTATTTATGCGCGGAATAGGTTCTCTATTGATTATTTTAGGTTAAAAGGTATCAGCAAATAATTGTCGTTTCATGAAGGTCTATAGAATAGTGAAAAAAGGTATGATTCGGGTTAGCCTCGGAACAATTCTTCGTTGAGGTTTTTGAGACCAAACCAGAGGGGATTGATTGGACACGGTTACATAACACATGAACAGGGCGAGCTACACTATCGTATTATAGGCAGCGGTCCCAAGGTAATGCTCGCCTTCCATGGATTCGGTCAAAGTGGTGAAGTATACCGAGATATGGCCACCTTACTTGGCCAAGAGTATACCTTTTACAGCATTGATCTTTTCTTCCATGGAAATAGTACGTGGAACGATAATGAGCTTCCTATTAGCAAATTATATTGGAAAAACTTATTAAAAGCACTGCTTCAGAAACATGATATTGTCGATTTTTCGGTGATTGGTTTCAGCATTGGGGCCAAACTCGCCATAGCCTGCTTACAAAGCTTCCCTCATCGTATAAAATCGCTGTTATTGATTGCTCCCGAAGGGATTGGACACAATCTTTGGTATACGGTTGCTACACAGCACCCTTTAAGGAAGTATTTCAAAGGTTTCATAGAAAGGCCTCAGCGTTTTTTCACCTTGTTAAAATGGTCAGACCGCCTCTTACCTACCAACAAAAGCCTGTTACATTTTGTAAAAAAACAAATGGACACAAAAAAGAAAAGGGAACAGGTATACTCCACTTGGATGGTCTTCCGTCGGCTTCACTTCACTAGAGATACCATTACCAAAGTCATCAATAAAGAAGGAATGCTCATAAGTATGTTTTTAGGAGAAAATGACAAAATAATACCTCCAAAAAGGGGGAAATCATGGCTCAAAAGATTACAAAACCATGAATTGCACCTATTGCCTTCGAGACATCAAACACTTATTCAAGCAGTAACAAATCATATCAAAAACAGCAAAAAAGCCATTTAAAGAAGTAAACAACTTTATTTCAAAGAGTTAATAACGGAAGAAAAAAAGAATATCGAGAATAAGGGTTACTATTTTGTTAAATCCAGGATTAACCAGTGTAAGTTTTAGTAAAGAAATAGATTTTGAACTATCCCATAATCGAAATGCTAAAAAATATCACCTTGTCGTTCGTCTTTGCTTTTGTTATTTTGACTTATTCCACATCAGCGGCACAGACAAAAAACAACTTACCTGAAATTTCGATCACCGCCGAGGATATTGTCGGTACAAGTATCGCTCTTGATGATACCCGAATGGCCTCTAGCCATGAGCATGCACTTTCGAAAAAAAATATATCGATACAGATTATCGGCAACCGCATGATGTGGGATGCCAAAGTCTCCGATATACAGGGCTACCGCATACAGTACTCCAAATATGGCTTTGAATGGTCCGAAGTAGGAAGGTTGATGCAAAATACCACTCATGAACCTGTATTAAGGTTTACAATTGATAAGACCGGGTATTACCGATTAATGACCATAGAACAAGAGCCTGTTTTTTCCACACCTCTTTTTCACAAAAGCGAAGATGATAAAATCAAAGCTTCTCCTTATTTTTTGAAAAGTATGGAAAACGACATCTTTTTAAGTGATGTTTGCTCCCCGAGTAGCGATTTCACTCTACTGAAAAACAGGACCTTAAAAAAAGAAATCTGTTAGTTTGCCAGAAAATCCATATGCTATACGTAGTCAACAAATACAAAAAAAACATACTTATGATATCAGGAGTCCTCTTTTTGCTCCTTTACCTTTCCAATCTCTTTTCCTGAACTGAGGTAAAACCTTGTTTATCAGTGAGCTTTCCGACCCAATGTCAGCTCCGCACCCTTTAGAGGAAGTACTCCTCAAAATCCTTACAGTTGCCTTTCATTGGTTTTTCCATTTCAACCCAAATTGATCAATAGGATTTCGTGATAAGGGCATAAAGTACAATAAAATGAGCGGTTTAGGTAAGGAGACTTAAACCTGGATCATGCATTGAAAAATCTACTGCGGATCTAAATAACTGCAAACCGGTCGTTGCACTACGTTTTTTGAATTCACCATAGCGGTGCTATGCCAAATTCAATAAAAACCCCTGACTTATTGACAGCTAAACCCTCGTTACGAAGTTCCAACGCATAATCCGGGTTAAATCGAAGATTCATGAACTCCAATGGAAAACAAACACCACAGTGAACTAAATCGAAGGTTCATGAACACCATCAAAAAGACAAGCACAACAGTAAACCAAATCGAAGATTCGACGAATGCCGTTAAAAATAATGGATACAATGAATCAAACCACAGGTTCGACGAATACCGTTGAAATCAATCGATATAATGAGTCAATTGATGATTAAGGTGTAAAACCTGCGCAGTGTAAAACCGCTGATCTTGAAGCAATTTATGCTCGTAATAGGAAGACTATTGATCATTTTGTGTTCAAACCTAAGTATATACCATTATTATCGGGACTGCATTTTAGCAGCACAGCACCTCTTCCCTATAGATGACCTTGTTGTGCCTGCTATTTTCTAGACTTCCACCTCAAGCAACCATAAACGTTCCCGTAACAATTTGGGCGATACTTCACAGTTACACTACCGTGCATTGCAGGCAAAAAAAAGGTCGCCCTAAACAGGCGACCGTATTTACTATATTGTCAAATCAGTTTTTCAATCTACAACAAATTTCTCGCTATGCCCATTGCTTGTTTTTACCAGATATATTCCTTTCCTGAAATCGGATATATCATAGGCAGTCTTGGCATGGGAGAAAAGCTTGCCCTCTTTGACTACTCTTCCACCCATATCGTAGAAGATGATATCGACAACACTTTCCGATGTGTTCTCATAGCGTATGTTCAGGATATCCTTCACCGGGTTAGCTCCCAGAACAAAGACAACTTCTTCCGGTTCTTCCTGAATCTTCCTTAATTTCGCTTGGTAGACGAAATCCCATTTAGCATCATCATCGAATTTAATGGGAGATCTGGTAAAGTTAGGATTGAATTTTTTTCCAAAAATAAGCTTCACGCCGTCATTGACATCATCGACAAGCGCCGATTGCTTCTCGTTCCCACCGGTAAATATCTCGAACTGGTTTTCCTCCCCGGTTCCGCTAAGCGCCCAACGCGGATTGTAATCTTCGGTTGCCGTCAGAAAAGGTCTTTCATCCTGAACCGTTTTCTCGAATATCTCGGCTTCGGTATATCCCTTATGCGCTTCCAGTTTTCTACCATTATGGGCGCTTCGGATGTTGTAATGGTAAGGTGGGTCAAAAGAAATCTGCCATTGCGAAGACTTATCGGTAATTTCCGAATCAAACTTTGCTGTCAACCCTTCGTTACTTGCATTGGACACTAATTTCTTTCCACTTCTTAGATTAACGATTTCATAGACCCCCTCCGCTAACAGTGCCGTGGGGAAGTCAAATTTTTGCAGTTCTTGCTGATCTTCAGGAACATTGTTGATCCGAATATCTCCACCCTTCATAGGCACATGCATCCTTATATCGGGCTTTTCCTCCGAGTTGACATTTTCTATACCGGGATTATCAAGTATGTCCACATTGAAGGAAACAAATTCTGATTGCTCCTCTATGGGTTCTTGCGTTCTGGATTCATAAAAATCAAAATCAATGACAAAGTTGGTTCCTTTCGACGCTGTAAAATCATTTCCTGTTATGTACACATTGTTCGGACCATAGGCACTGATGAAGAAATTGAAATCACCAATAATCTTATTGTCAGTGATGTAGATATGATTGACCGTAGCCAGTTCTCTATCGAACTGCATGATACGTGTCCCTAGATTTGGGTCATCGGTATCAAATCGACAATCGAAGGTATTATCCTTCACCTTAATATTATAGGACCATTCTTCAATATGGATGAGGTCCACAAAGCCTCGTTCGTCCTGAAACGTGTTGTCGGCAATATCAATACTATGGCATCTCGACATGGCAATTCCGGTGTTTAGGAAAAAAGAATTTTTCACAATAGAATTGTTCCCTCCCCATACTACGGGGAATTCTGTATTTCCAGCATCAAAAGAAATACCCCTGTCATCAAAGCCCAAATTGGATACATCGGGTTCGAAGCGGCAGTAATCGAAAACAACCTTGGGCATGGTAGCAATCCTACCCCTTCTGTCAGTGATATAACCAATTCTGCCAAAATTCAGGAAAGACACATGCTCAAAGAGACCTTCGACTCCGTTACCGGCAAAACAGCTATAAAAGCCACCATTGATTTCAACGTTCCTCAACACCAAGCCTTCCAAAGTACTTCCATCATTGGTCTCCGGAGTCCGGAAGTTATCTTTATAATTTACGGTTCTAGCATCAATAAGCAAGAAGAACCTCGGCTCCTCGGATACGGTTTCCACAATCTTAAGGTTATGGAATTCGACATTGTCCGTTTCGACCCTGAAGGTCCTGGCGTTCATCAGTGTCGTACCCAGTCCATTGGATCCCTGGTAATTAGGGTCGAATTTTTCAGGATCTAAGCCCTTGAAGATAAGTGATTTTTGAATGATCACTTCTTCATCACCTAAATCATAGATGCTGTCGGTAAAATAGAGTACATCACCTGACACTGCATTATCTATAATCTCTTGAAGCTCTGCGGCCTGCTCACTGGTCACCTCTATTGTTTTTGCTTGTGATACAACTCCAAGGAGGTTGAATAAGCACAGCAAAGTCAATAGAGAAAGTTGATTTTTCCTTAAAAAGCCAAAGGAAATCGACAGGTTTGTATTTTTAAAATTTTTCATCATAAGTAGAGGTTTATTGTTTGGTTTTAAGGTAAATGTAGGCTCACACTGAATTTCTTTCAAGGAAGTTCGGACATACTGAATTCCACAAACGCTATGGATTTGATTACCAACACCCTATAAATTACGGGGAAATCACTTTCTCCGACGAGTTGCATTTCTTTGGAATTATATCTTGCAAAAAAAGTAAGGTTCGAAATTTCGTTTTATATCAAAAAGTCTAGGCACGAGAAAAATACATATCTGAAATCTTCACCAATGGAACAATGCCCTTCCATTCTCTAAGGTCGATTTCATCCCTCTTTATACCTTATATTGTGAAACACTACCTGATTTTCGCGATTGACATAACAACCAGCCCACAAAAAAGGAGATCATCTAGAGTCAACAGTGTTGACAACACACTGGGTCAATTCAAAAACGGTACTTCGGCCCTCCAAAATCAATATTGGGATCGGAAGGAAATATACCAAAGCAATAAAGCCCTGCATCTGCCAATTAAACGTTGATTGATACTTTTGTTGGCACCAAGCCTGAAGTTCAGACCAAATTCGATATCTAATCATTATACTTTATAACCGAATGAAAAAAAAAAAAATACACTTACAACCATTATATCCAATTACAAACCATCAGAGCAAAATCGCATCACTACTAGCACAATGGATATACTTCCTCAATAGATTTTCAACGGCAACACAAAAAAAGACCACCCCAAATTACTTTTGAGACGGTCTTTTTCAATTCAATAATAGGTATCTATTGTTAAAGACTATTTCAAAATAAAGTTTCTCTTATTTTACCATCAGTCCTTTACAAATTTTTCGCTGTGTCCATTGCTTGTTTTTACAAGGTACATTCCTTTTCTGAATCCGGAGATGTCATAAGAAGTTTTGGCATGGGAAAAAAGCTTGTCTTCTTTGACTATCCTACCGCCCATATCATAGAATAGGATATCGACAACGCTCTCGGATTTGTTCTCATAGCGTATGGCCAGGATATTCTTTACGGGATTGGACTCCAGAGCAAAGATGTTCTCCTCTTGGTCTCTCCCTTTCGCCCTCCTACTATCCTGTCGGATGAAATTCCATTTGGCATCATCCCCGAACTTGATGGGCGAACGGGTAAAATCAGGATTGAATTTTTTGCCGAAAATCAGCTTGATACCATCGTTAACATCATCCACTAGGGCCGACTGTTTCTCATTACCTCCGGTGAATATCTCGAACTGACTTTCCTCTCCTGTACTTACGAGTGCCCAACGTGGGCTATAATTTTCGGTAGCCACTAGAAATGGCCTTTCATCCTGTACTGTATTCTCAAATATTTCAGCTTCCGTATATCCTTTATGCGCTTCGATCTTTCTACCATTATGCACGCTCCTGATGCTATAGTGGTAAGGAGGGTCAAAAGAAACCTTCCATTTTGAGGATAGGCCATCAATCTCCGAAGCTGGCTTTGCCGTCAATCCTTCATTGTTGGCACTGGGAACGAGCCGTTTGCCACTTCGAAGATTCTCGATTTCATATATACCATCGCTGATCAAGGGCTTCGGGTAATCGAACTTAATGAGGTTTTGCTGGCTTTCGGGAACATTATTGATACGGATGTTGCCACCTTCCAAAGGTACGTGCATTTGTATATCGGGCTTTTCGAGCGGGTTTACGTTTTCGATTCCCGGATTATCGAGGATAGTGACATTATAGGAGACGAATTCGGACCTAGGATCAATAGGCTCTTGGTTTCTGGATTCATAGAAATCGAGCCCCAGTACAAAGTTGGACCCTTTTGCTTGGGTGAAATCGTTGCCGGTAATGGATACGTTGTTGGGAGCATAGGCACTGATAAAGAAATCGATAGTACCTACTATCTTATTATCGGTAATGAAAATATGATTGACGGTGGCCAGCTCCCTGTCAAACTGCATGACACGTGTGGGAAGGCCTGTGGCTTCATCAAAGCGGCAGTCAAACAGGTTGTTTTTGACTGTGACATTGTAGGACCACTCTTCGATGTGTATCAGGTCTATAAATCCCTTCTCATCCTGAAAGGTATTATCGGCAATTTCAATACTATGGCAGCGTGACATGGCTACTCCCGTATTGAGGAAAAAGCTGTTCTTGACGTAAGAGCTGTGGCCATTCCACACTATGGGGAATTCTGTATTTCCGGCATCAAATGAGATCCCTCTATCATCAAAGCCAAGATTAGCGATATTGGGTACGAAACGGCAATAATCAAAAGTGACCTGCGGCATGGCCGTAAGCCTTGACCTTCTATCATTGATATAGCCGATTCTACTGTAGTTGAGGAAGGATACATGTTCGATGGCCCCTTCGACTCCGTTTCCTGCAAAAAGACCGTAAAAGCCTCCATTGATCTCGATGTTCTTCATCACAATACCTTTCCGGAAGCTACCATCATTGGCTTCAGGGGTCCGAAAGTTCTGTTTGTAGCTTTCGGTTCGCATATCGACCAATATGAAAAACCGTGGCTCGTCAGATTGGGGTTCTGCGATTTTGAGATCATAAAATTCGACATAATCCGACTCTACCCTAATTGTTTTAACGTTCATCAGGGTAGTTTGCAGCCCATTGGCACCTTGGTAAGAAGGATCATAATCTTTCGGATCCAGGCCTTTGAAAATAAGTGGCTTTCTTATTATTACTTCTCCATCTGACAAATCATAGATACTGTCGGTAAAATAGAGCACGTCACCACTTTCGGCCTTGTCAATAATTTCCTGTAGATTGTCTATCTGATCACTGGTCACTTCAATAGTCTTCGCCCATAGTGGATTACTCAGAAAGCTCAATGAACATAAGAGTACGAACAAGGATAACTTACAGCTTTTCACATAGCTGTACTGACAAAATTGCTTTTGCTTTGTTGAATTTTTCATTTTTTGATAAAGGTTTATGGTTAGGTTTTGATTAAAAGTAAGTTAGCGTTTTTCGGTTTTCAATATTTATCCGTCAACTGAATTCAAGCAAATTGTCAAAATTTTGAAAATCAGATAAATAGATATTTGTAAATTTTATTTTTTATCGACAAATGGAAATTTGGATATGAAGTAATTTGCGAAATGGCACTTTCAAGTCGTTCTTTTAAAAGCGTTTAGTGACTGTATTAAATTCGGTTCACCGCGGAATTATGTGGAATCAATTCGCATATCCATAAATGTAAATTCACAGCCCCCATCTGACCCTATCTGTCAAGTTATACACTAAGGAATGGGAGACGGGCAATTTGGCCAAAGGTGAAGCCTCGATTGAAAAAGTATTTCGTAGATCGGTCATTGAAGGCGAGGACAGCATCAGGTTTCACAAAAACCTGTATTGATCTGGAAGTAGATAAAAATTCAACTATGACAAGGTAGGGATAGCCTGTATTATCCAGTTCACTAGTTGGATTTATTCCAATAGTGAACATGGAAACGGTAGTTTGCTGATCCCAAGAGAGGAGAATACACCGCATCGGCAAATGGAAGTTCGCTGATACCATAAACCCAAAATGATCGATAGCCTTCCTATTGCGAGCACAAATCACTTCAAAATCAGCGGTTTTACGCTGCGCAGGTTTTATACCTTAACCATCAATTGGGCCTCCTCACCTAAACCACTGATTTTATTGCAATTATACGCTCATCACGAAATCCTATTGATCAATTTGGGATAAAGACAACATTCCTTATCGGCAATTTTCGATCTGGTCAGTTCGCCACTTGTTTTTCCAATGGAACGCTTGACCTTGGGCAAGTGTGGGGCTGCTCTCGCATAGGTAAAAAAGTAAAGGCCGCGCCAATAGCGCAGCCTTTGAACCCAAAATGATCGATAGCCTTCCTATTGCGAGCACAAATCACTTCAAAATCAGCAGTTTTACGCTGCGCAGGTTTTATACCTTAATGATGCACTAAGCCTCCTCACCTAAACCGCTGATTTTAATACAATTATGCCCTCATCACGAAGTCCTATTGATCAATTTGGGTTGAAATAAAACACGTAAAGATAATTTTACTTGATCATTTGATCATAAGTCTTTCCGCATGTCCGTTACTGGTCTTAACGAGGTATATCCCTTTGTTCAAATCCGAGATATCGAAAGAAGTATTCGCATGTGAAAAAAGTTTGTCTTCCTTGATGACACGTCCGTGGATATCATAGAACATCACGTCAACAACAGCATCGCTTTCGCTTTCATAGCGTATGCTGAGTATATCGCTTACAGGATTGGAACCTAGCACAAAGACATCTTCTTTCGCCTCTGCATCCAATGCTGTTCTGCGGTTGCTGACCTTGACAAACTTCCACTTAGCATTATCCGAGAATTTTACAGGAGATCGAGTACCGTCTGCGTTTCCTTTTTTACCAAAAGCCAATTTTATACTGTTGTTCGAGGAGCTGATCAATGCTGCTTGTTTTTCGTTACCACCCACGAATATTTCGAATAGGGAAGCTTTTCCGGCTCCGACCAAGCTCCAACGGGGAGTATAATTATTGGATTTGAACAGGAACGGTCTCTCCTCTTGGGGCAGTTTTTGAAATATTTCCGCTTCGGTATAGCCTTTATGTGCTTCCATGAACCTTCCGTTCTTCACATTTTTGATGTGATAGTAATAGGGCGCATTGAATTTGACTTCCCATTTTGAAGCAGCATCATTGGCATTGGATGAGGTTGTTATCATACCTGAATTGACATTGTTCGTGGCCAGTTTCCTTCCGCTGGCCGAATTGACAATCTGGTATATTCCGTCTTGGATCAAAGGCTGGGGATAGTAGCCCTTTTTCATGGACTGCTTTGATCTGGAAACACCCTTTACATTGATATTCCCTCCATTTTTGGGCACTCGCATACGTACTGAGGGTAGGTTTGCAGGGCTTACTGCTTCCAGTCCGGGATTATTGGAAATATTGACATTAAAAGAAACAAATTCGGACTTTTCTTCGATAGGCTCTACGGCTCTGAACTCATAGAAATCGAAGCCAATGGTCACGTTGGTACCGTTCGCCTTAGTGAAATCGTTATCGTTGATGAAAACATTGTTAGGGCAATAAGCACTAATGAAGAAGTTAATGTCACCTTTAATGGTGTTGTTATTGATGTAAATATAACCAACGGTCTGAAGTTCTCTATCGAACTGCATGACTCTACTTCTATACTTAAGGTCAGCTGGCTTACAATCAAAGGTATTACCGTTGACCACAATGTTATGTGACCACTCTTCTATATGGACCAAGTCAACGTAACCCGTACCATCTTTGAAAAGATTATTTGTTATATTCAGTGAATGACATCTGGAAATGGCGATTCCCGTATTGATGAACAGGGTATTTTTCACGGCAGACTTATTACCGCCCCATACTATAGGATATTCCGTATTACCCGCATCAAACGAAATCCCTCTATTATCAAACCCTGCTGAGGCACTTTCGGGTGCCAAGGGCTTGAACCGACAGAAGTCAAAGACTACCGTAGGCATTATTGCATTTCTGGCTCTTCTGTCATTGATATAACCGATTCTTCTATAGTCGATAAAAGACACATGCTCAAAAGTCGCTCCGATACCATTGCCTGCGAAACAGCCATAATAGCCCCCTTTAAGCACTACATTACTCAGATTGATTCCCTTAAAGGTCTTGCCATCCTGAACACCGGGATTACGGAAATTATCCTTATAATCTTGTGTTCTGCCATCGAGCAGTACGGAAAAATCTTCTTTCTGAGGTTTCCACTGTATGATTTTCAGATTTTTGAACTGGACATCATCCGTCTGTAGAATAAATGTAAAAGCGTTGGCTAGGGTCGTCTGAACACCACTCGCACCTTTATGATAAGCATTGAAGCCCACGGCATTCTTACCTACAAAGGTCAAAGGTTTGGTAACATAAATAACCGCTTTTCTCAGATTGTAGTACTTATCCGTAAATTGGATAACATCGCCCTTACTTGCTTTGTTGATTATCGCCTGAAGTTCTCCAGCTTTATCACTGGATACTTTGATGGTCTTGGCCTGTAATTTCCCAGCGAATAAGCTGAAAACGCAAAATAATACTGCTAAGGAAAACCGCGCGCGCAGAGGGTAACCTACGGCAAATTCCGAATGGTATTTTTTGGAAAATATCATTGTATGTTTGTTTAAGGGGTAAAAATTAATTGAAAAATAAGATTCTGATTCAGATACTCAATAGAGATAAAAATCAAGCCCGTTTTTGTAACCATACCGACCTCTTCTTTTTTGAAAAAAAATCTTATCATCACACTGATTATCAAATACAAATAGCTAATAAAAATTCAAAAATCAAAATCCAATCGCTCAATTATTGTATCATTTCCCAAAAACAATCAACATCATAAAACCTGTTACCGAACCTTCATCTCACTTTAAATTCTACAATAAAAAATACTAAAACAGTTAAAAATACAAATGGAATTTTCAAGATATATACTTACGTAAGTGAAATAGAAAATTAATTTAATCGATAGGTTACGGATATCAACTTTAGGGCTACGTATTCAGACTTTGACCGACCAAAGATATCCGAACTGCACCTCATCTGTAAAGAGCGCTTTGGCATCCGTATTCATCCCTATAGCAAATTTTTTTCGATGTTCCATAAGGGCTATTTTGGCAAACTTGATCGTGTCCAGCTGAACGGGTACTGCATGACCCTATACGACGACCAGGGAGCTATATGTTCTAACGACAGTTCGGCATCCGATACTAAAGAGGATGGTGAAACTACCGCACAAGCTCGAATTTCCCTACAAGAAGACCTCGAAGCCCTACCGTTAAGCGCAGGAAGACTTCCTGAAAACCACGGAATCTTTTTCAAAAAGCCAGATTCGGTCATTTGTCATGTTAGGCAAGTACGCCTACTTACTTCACTGCCGGATACATAAGAGTCAAGAACATTAACTGCCCATCGCTAGCAGCAGGGGAAGTATCAACACCAAGGTCCCTCTCAACGCCCTTGACCTCACCGATGTAATTACCGACAATACCAAGTACTATAACTTTCAAACTGAAAAGTCGGTATGGAGTACCCATATCACCTAGGTTTTCTAAGCTCCTATTCATCTGACTCTGAACTAATGAAGAGGTATGGGAATTTTCAAAGAGAAAGAGAATAACCCCTGTGCTTTATGGAAGAAAAGTTATGGCTACAAACCCCCTATTTCCTCAGTCCGGTGCTGTCATGAAAGGTCAATCGCACTGAAAACGGACAAATAAGAAAAGAGGTATCGCATCAGCTATGATACAAAGCCAATAGGATGTTATCGATTATGAATCAATAGACAAAGATAGCAGCGCCATCTACGGAAATTTTTATTGAAATTATGCATCAAAAGGAGCTGAAGTCTTCAGAGCGATGCATAAGAAATGGGTATAACAGAGAAAATACTTCGTTTACGATTAAATGTCATTCACCCGAATTCTAGGTGACCGCTGTAAATCAGTAAATGTGCATGAAAAAATTCAAAACAGTCTTTAAGTCCTCATCACAAAGTCCCAATACAAATTTAGGTTTTAAATTTCATATAAGATTTCGTGAATCATTTTGTTCTAATCAAGGCAAAAATCGCATTTTTAGTAGCGATATCGCAGAAGTTCACAACACCGAGTATGACAAAATGAACAATAATATATGCGAAACTTGAGAGCTATATTTGTGTAATACAAATTTAGGTTTTATACAAATTTGGGTTTTAAATGTCGTATAAGATTCCGCGGGTCATTTTGTTTCAATCAAGGCGAGAACCGCAGGGATAGCAGCGCTATCCCGAGGATTGTCAACGCAGAGTGAAGCAAAATGAACAAGAAGATATGCGATATTTGAAAGCTAAGTTTGTATAACGCGTAATGAGGGAAAAACAGACAAAAAAAACAGAGGCTGCGCAATTTGCACAGCCTCTGAATCATACTTAATGAACAAAATTATGCTTTATTTGACCATAAGTCTTTCTGCATGTCCATTGCTGGTCTTCACCAAGTATACTCCTTTATTGAAACCTGAAATGTCAAAGGAAGTATTGGCATGAGAGAAAAGTTTGTCTTCTTTAACGATACGTCCATGGATATCATAGAACATTACATTAACGATAGCCTCGCTCTCACTTTCATAGCGTATGTTCACTATATCGCTTGCGGGATTGGATCCCAGAACAAAAACATCTTCTTTTGCTTCACTATCCAATACTATTCTTCGATTAGCCAATTTAACAAATTTCCACTTGGCATTGTCGGAGAGCTTAACGGGAATTCGGCCACCGCTGGCGCTTTTTTCTTTACCAAAAGCCAATTTAACACGATTGTTTGCAGCACTGCTCAATGCTGACTGTTTTTCGTTACCTGCGGCGAATATCTCGAACTTGGAAGTACCTACTCCCACCAGACTCCAACGGGGTGTGTAACTATTGGATTTGAACAGAAATGGTTTTTCTCCTCCAGGTAGATTTTGGAATATTTCCGCCTCAGTATACCCTTTGTGGGCTTCTATATAATTTCCGCTCTTCACATTTTTCATGTTATAGTAATAAGGAGGATCAAATTTGATTTCCCACTTGGAAGAAGCATCATTTACACTGGCAGGCTTCATCAATATACCTGTACCCGCTTGGTTTGCAGCAAGTTTTTTGCCACTGCCCGAATTGATGATATGGTACACTCCATCTTTGATCAGCGGCTGAGGGAAGTCACCTTTTTTCAAGGACTGCTTTGCTCTGGAAACCCCTTTGATCTTGATTTTCCCTCCCGTTCTGGGTATACGCATACGTACTGCGGGATGGTTAGGACTAACTTCTTCCAGTCCTTTGTTGTCAGAAATATCGATGTTGAAAGAAACAAATTCGGACTTTTCTTCGATGGGTTCCTTGGCTCTACTCTCATAGTAGTCGAAGCCGATGGCTACGTTGACAGCTTTCGCCTTAGTGAAATCGTTATCGTTGATGAAAACATTGTTGGGGCAATAAGCACTAATAAAGAAATTAATATTGCCTTTGATGATGTTGTTGTTGATATAGATGTAACCTACGGTCTGAAGTTCTCTATCAAACTGCATCACCCTACTTCTTTTATTAGGGTTTTCCACTTTGCCATCAAAGGTATTGCCGTTGACCACGATATTATGCGACCATTCTTCGATGTGGACCAAATCGACAAAACCCGTAGCATCCTCAAAAACATTACTTGATAATTCCAAGGAATGGCATCTGGAAATGGCGACTCCAGTATTCTCGAACAGTGAGTGACTCACAGAAGATTTCTGTCCGCCCCAGACAACAGGGTATTCAGTATTACCTGCATCGAATGAAATACCTCTACTATCGAAAGCCGCCTTGGAATCACCTAATGCTGAAGGCTTGAATCGGCAATAATCGAAAACTACCTTGGGCATGGCTGCATTTCTGGCCCTACGGTCATTGATATAACCAATCCTCCTAAAATCAAGGAAAGATACATGATTAAAAGAAGCTCCGATACCATTACCGGCAAAGCAACCATAATAACCACCTTTGAGTACTACATTACTCAGATTGATTCCCTTTAATGTCTCACCATCCTGTCCAGCTGGGTTACGGAAGTTATCTTTGTAGTTTTGTGTTCTTCCATCGAGAAGTACGGAAGAATCTTCTTCCTTAGGTTTCAACTGCTCGATTTTCAGATTCTTGAACGCTACATTGTTGCTCTGTAGAATAAACGTAAATGCATTGGACAGGGTAGTCTGTACACCACTGGCACCTTGGTGATAGGCATTGAAATCTACCGGATCCTTACCTACAAAGGTAAGAGGCTTATTAATGTAGATGACTGCTCTTTTCAGGTTGTAAAACTTATCCGTAAACTTGATAATGTCACCCTTGCTTGCATCGTTTATTATCTTTTGAAGTTTCCCGATTTTTCCACTGGGAACTTCGATGGTCTTGGCTTGGAGTGCACCTACGCATAGGTTGAACGCGCAGAATAACATTAGAAGAGAAACCCTCTTGCGCAGAGGATTATACCCTGCGAATGCTGGATGATAATTTTTGAAAAATTTCATTGGTTGTTTATTTAAGGAGTATTATTTGTTTAAAAAAATTCTTGAATACAAAAATTGCTTGAAATCTTATTTTGAAAAAAAATTAATATTTAAAAAAATATAACTACAATCCAAAACCGAATCCTATTTGCAGGATACATTTCAAAAATCTACCTTATCGAATATTGAACATATAAACTTCGGAGAATCTCAGTCAATATAACCGATAGAACCTAAACCTTTCAGTTGCCATAAACCCTTAAAATAGCAGCATCTTTACATACCCTGCCGATTATCCTTAAGAATCCTTCAGCTTTTCATTATACATCTTCATGGCTGTGGTTCATACTACAGTTAAAATAGATTGAAATATGCGGCAGCCCTACTAAAAAAACACGCTTTCACGCTAGGCAATGCCTATCAAATGTCCATCGGGATTTCAAAATTCACATAAATAAATTGCTTAAGTAATATTATTCTAAAATAAAATAATTATCATTCAAAACTTAATTTCATTAAAAAATCAATATTCAAGAAGAATAAAATCGAAACCGAGAAATGTAACCCTGAATATAGGTTACATTTCAAAAAAATTTCATTTAACTGAAAATCAACAGTATACACATGACCTTATTTAAAGATTTATCAAGGGCTGAAGCTATCAATTGTGTGAAATACCTTATACCTTAAGTATCACCCATCTTCCATGCCTCAAGGAGCTACTGCTATAACTACATGAGGAAATATGCTACGTATTTGATTTCCGGCAGGACTTTGTTATACTAGTGTAGCCCACTTGATCAAGGGACCTCTTTCGAAGCCCATCAACAGCACTCCGTAAATACTTTAGAAAAGAAAGTCTTTACGGCCAATGTTTGTCCTTTTTAACATAAAAAATATATATCCTTAGAAAAACGAGTATTTCCGCAGTGTATTATGTTAAATTGTATAATCAGAAAGTGTACTTCACTCTTAGCAACCTATTCTTGTATTTTATATTTGCGGAACCAAAAACCATAAAAACCTAACCATGAACCACTTAAATACCAGTTATCGTTTATACCTCACATTAGTCTTCTGTTCTCTTGCCACGGCTTGTACCTCCGTGAGGCTGATTACTGATTATGATGAGGTCACCGATCATATGGTGACCGAACTACAGGCCAAGACTGCTCGACACTTTGCAGTTCTGGACAGGACCATTGGTACGGACACGGCTACCTACGAATTTTTCATTCCATTTTATGATGATGTCAAAGTAGGACTCAGCAGTCTGGAGGTCAGAAGTCAGGCACTAAAAAACAATAGCATCGTAATCCAGCAGGTAAAACTGCTACGGCAGATGACCAAAGACCTAGAGGCGCTCCATCGTCTGGGCATACGCTCGAAAGAAGAACTAAAACCCTTGGAGTCAGCTTTTAATAGTGCCTATGCTTCTATTATAAAGTTACAGCTAGCCTTAAAACGAGGCGAGGAATAACCTTCTTTTTTAATATTGAACCATAAACCATTCTAATATGTCTACTATAGATTTTGACCAACTCATCAAAACAATGCTCGATGCCATGAAGGCCCCTCTTTCCGAACAGTGGAAAAACGCAAAGCCCTTCGTAAAACAGGAAACAAAGTCTTTTGCCCAAAACATTCAGCTAATACAGCGCTTAAAAAAAGAAGATAAGATCAGCAAAGAACAGGCTGTATTACATATGAGCATTCAAAGGGGAGCATTTCGTGTGGTACTTCTGACTATCGAAGGCTTAGGGATACTTGCGGTAGAGGCTGCTATCAATGCTGCTATACAAGCTATAAAAGGCATTGTCAATACAGCTGTGGGGTGGTCCATCCTTTGATGCCAAATACTGGTTTTTATAAGTCGTCGGTAACCGACCTCCGTATTCTGTAGTGTGCAGCAAAAAGAACGGTCATTGGCAAAGGTCTGTCATCAGGTAAAAATAATGTACAGAAGTATGCGGTACTATACTTCTTCGCCTCAACACTGGGCATACATCGCATTCCAATGATAATATCCGGCTTAACTTACACTCAAAACAATAACATCAGTAAGGAAAGTAGGAAGGGAAGCACGAGTCCGTATTTGTATATTTTATCTTTCATGATCATTTGTTTTTATTGTTTCATCTATTGACTGATTAAAAACAAATATGATACCAAAAACAGCAACTCCGGTTTTGTCCTTATCCCTTCTATCCTTATTACACCTACTTCCTTATGCATAGCCGCTCTTCCGCTAGAACCAAGTCCTAGAGTATCTGTCATATCATCTCAGAAAAGAGTTATATCACTATCTCCGATAGAACATGAGGGCCATCATGGTCTCTCATCTGCATCGATGGTAAATCGAGGATTTGTTCAGCAATGTGTATGTGTAAAAATACCCCAAGAGGAGCCATTACCGAAGTGCTATGTTACGATACGGACTAGCACTGATTTTGAAATAGGGGTCTGGCTTTTGTCCGCAAACTGACGAACAGGAATAAGAACGTTTGCTTCGGGAAAATAGGTAGCGATACACTGTCTTGGTATATCATAGGCCTGGACCAGAAAGCCTTTGGCCACACGTAGTTCATCATCGTAGTTACTATGCAAATCCACCAGACCTCCTTCTTTCAATTGGTTCCTGTCCATATCTTCCCTGTTCATCAGAACAATCCGGCGTTCATTATATATACCTCTGTACCTATCATCCAGACCATATATGGTGGTATTGTATTGATCATGACTACGGATAGTCATCATAAGATAGTCCTCAGGGGCCAATCGATGCTCGGGAACACGATTAATACTGAAATTGGCTTTTCCTGTGATGGTTGCAAAACTTCTCTCGCGGGCACCATTGGGAAGGTAAAAGCCTCCCGGTCGGCGTACTTTTTCATTATAGGATTCAAAGCCCGGAATGGTACTTTCTATATTATCTCTGATGAGGTCATAGTTGTTTGCCCACACTTGCCAATTGATATTAGGAAGCTTCTTCAGGGTAGCCTCTGCCATTCCCGCCACTATACGTGGCTCGCTCAATAGGTGTTCCGAAACCGGCGGCAAACTGCCTTTGGAACTATGTACGACTCCCGCCGAGTTCTCAACCGTGACAAACTGTAGATGACCGTTCTGCTCATCTTGCTCCGTACGCCCTAGGCAGGGCAATATAAGAGCCGTTTTTCCATGAATAAGGTGCGACCTGTTCAACTTCGTGGATATCTGTACTGTCAGCTCACATTGTTGTAGCCCTTTGGCCGTGTACACTGTATCGGGAGTAGCGGAAAGGAAGTTCCCCCCCATAGCTATAAATACTTTGGCCCGCCCTTCGGTCATGGCCTGTATGGCCTCTACCGTATCGTAACCATGTCGTCTGGGAGGTTCGAAGTCAAATGTCCGCTCGATACTATCCAAAAAGGCGGTGGATGGTTTTTCGTAAATGCCCATGGTCCTATCCCCTTGCACATTACTATGTCCTCTAACGGGACAGGTCCCTGCTCCGGGTTTTCCTATGCTCCCTTTGAGCAAAAGCAAATTGACCAGCTCTCTGATATTGTCCACTGCATTTTTATGCTGTGTCACTCCCATGGCCCAGCAGATAATGATCTTCTCTTTATCGGCAATAAGGTCCACTACCGCCTGTATTTCGGCCATGCTTACTCCCGATGCGGCCACCAGCGTTGACAGCTCGTGATTATCCAGATCTTCGAGTAAGGCATCAAGACCTTGGGTACTGTCCTTTATGAACTCATGATCAAAGACTGTTCCTGGCGACTTTTTCTCTTTGTCCACCAACAACTTGAGCATGGCCTTTATCAAAGGGACATCCCCGTTGATCTTTACCTGTAGATAGAGATCAGTGAGTGTGGTACCGCTGCCCAGTACATCACCTACACTCTGCGGATGCTTGAACCTGAGCAATCCTGCTTCTTTCAAAGGGTTTATACTGACTATTTTGCTTCCCTTCTTTTTCGCGCTCTGAAGTGCCGTAAGCATTCTAGGGTGGTTGGTACCCGGGTTCTGCCCAACAATCATAATCACTTCCGCCAAATCAAAATCCTCTAGCTTAACGGAGCCTTTTCCTATACCTACTGTTTCGGATAATGCCACTCCGCTGGACTCATGGCACATGTTGGAACAATCGGGAAGATTGTTGGTGCCAAAAGCGCGTACGAAGAGCTGATACATAAAAGCGGCCTCATTACTGGTCCGCCCGGAAGTGTAGAATATGGCCTGGTCCGGTTCTTCCAATTGGTTGAGCTTCGCCCCTATCATGGAAAAAGCATCTCCCCAACTGATAGGAGAATAGTGCGTATCCCCTGGAAATACTACCATGGGAGAAGTCATACGCCCACTTTTACCGATATCTCTGTCACTCCATGTCGACAGTTCCTGAATGCTATGTTTTTTAAAAAAAGAGCTATCAAGTTGCTTTTGGGTAGTTTCTTCTGCTACAGCTTTGGCACCGTTCTCACAAAATTCTATTGTGGATCGTTCTTCATCAGGGTCGGGCCAAGCACAACCCGGGCAATCGAAACCGTCCATTTGGTTAACCTTCAGCAATGCCTTGGTACCACGTACAAGACCCGATTCGTTCATTATGTGCTGCATAGAACTCTTTACCGCCGTTAGGCCTCCCGCCAAACTGCTCGGTGCGCTCTTCTTTATGCCTGTCAGTTTTTCGGGCGGTTGAGGTTCTGGGGACTTATTTTTTTTCGTCATATCTAAGCTGATAGTAGTTGTCCTTTTATACTTGTAGGGAAGGGTGAGTGCAGATCATACTGCACCTATTTGACAGGCCTCATAGCAAGAGGAGTATTATATTATTTTTTTAAATGGGAAGACTCGGACCTGAAAGCTATGGCATCAGTGAGCTCATGGGTGTCCTTGTCCTGCCCTTGGGTTTTCGAAAAGCCCTGACTCGTCTTCCATAGGGCGATCTGTAAGGCATTGGAAATCCTTTTCCACAAGAATGGACACTACACCTTCTTCTCCGATGGCACACTCTGCATCAAAGCCCACCTGATTCGTATTTGCCCACTGCATCAGCTGTTCTCTGGGCACCGATATACGAATGACACTTTCAATATATTCTACACTGACATCTATTCTGTCAGCCGCTCCCAGAACATAAGTCAATCTTTGGCTCGGGCCAAAGTGAGTATCCTCCTGAACAAGTCCCTCTTTTTTGACTTCCTCCACTTCCGACACTGAAAGCCGCAAACGTAGGGAATTTCCTTTGATCCTTAGTTTCATACGTTCGGTTTGTTTTAATTTAGTGGTCCTATAATACCTTGTTGTAAAAATGCAAAAACACCCTCATTCTACTTTCCCAATCAAAGATAATCATTTCTTTGCTACCGGATTTTAGCAACCATACATTCTTCGGTATTTACCTCACATCACACCCCAAATCACATATACATACCATAAAATCAACTCAATCCATCAACCATTTTATTGTTTACAAAATTATATTTCATAATATTCGTCAAAAAAAGGTGTTTTTACCCTAAGAAATTGTCTAATTTTAATCTAAATATCATGAAGAAGAAACTCAAATTGAAAAGCATCAAACTGACCAGCTTCATTACCGAAAGCAATGAGGCCTTGAACAAAGGAACGATCAGAGGGGGAAGCAACCTATTGAACCCTTGCGGTTATACAGAACCGGCTACTTGTCAGCAAGGCTGTAATAACCTCACTGATCGCGGATGCGGCCATGTTACCGCGGGCGGATGTGTTACCAATGATGACTGCCACCGCGTTAGTCGACCACCACAATGCTCCAATCTAATGGCTCCATGTTACGCCCCAACTGTGGGTCCTTGCTATTGATTGAGTATCTATTTATCCAAGCGTTTGTACTTCAACCTTTAGCTTCACTCAGGCTTCGTGGCCAAATAGCGTGTGTCCCCCCCCCAGAGTACTTTATAAGGTTTGGGTACCTACAAGGAAGGTCTATTGCCCCGCGAGTACGACCCTTTCTCTATCAGAATAAACATTGAATTTACCCTTCCGCATAAACCCGACCAAGGTCTGTCCATGCGCCCTGGCCAAGTTGACCGCTAAACTGGAAGGGGCGCTGACAGCGCATAAAACGGGAACTTCGGCCATTAAGGATTTCTGTACCAGCTCAAAACTGAGCCTACTGCTGAGAAAGATGATATGATTTTGTAATGGAAGTCTATCCTCCATCAATGCAGCTCCAATCAGCTTGTCCAGTGCATTATGCCTACCGACATCTTCCCTGATCAACTGAAGGTTACCCTTACTATCAAATAAACCTGCCGCATGCAGCCCGCCGGTATGCTTAAAGACCGCCTGATGATACCGTAGTTTTTCGGAGAGGCCCTCTAAGACTTCAGGGCTTACTTCCACCTTTTGGTTCCATAGAATATGACAGGTCTGCGCTACTGCTTCCAAGGAAGATTTGCCACATACACCGCAACTAGAGGAGGTGTAGAAGAATTTTTCCAGCTTTTGCAAATCGGGGACGATATGCGGCTGTAAGCTTACGAGAACAACATTGCCTACCTCTTCGGGCTTCAAAGTGGAGGAATGGCAGTGCCGTACTGTTCGTATATCCCTCTTTCTTTTGATGATACTTTCCGAAAACAAAAAGCCTACAGCAAGTTCCAGATCATGGCCCGGTGTCCTCATCGTTACGGATAGTGACTTCTGTTCTCTATGCTCAGCTGAACCGAATTCCAACCTGATTTCCAGTGGTTCTTCCACGACTATCAGGTCATCGGTATCTTCCCCATCGTTAAGGGCATATATTCTTTTGATCTTGGTAGATTGCAGGTAGAGAGGTTGGGTATAATCCTTATCACTTTCCATATCTGTACTTTCCATATCATCGACCTCTAAATTTTTGAAAAAACGCTACCGTAGGCAGATAAGTTCAGCGAACTTAGGATACTGTTTCAAAATGCCCCTATTACTTTCATTCGTATCTATTGATTTTCTAGGGCCACATGGAATTCGTAAAAGAAGGTTATTCATTTTATACCCAAATGAAATTGTTTTGGGACAGACCGAAAATGATTGCGAAAGCACTTTTCCGGTCAGAACGGCTCCAATGACTATCGTACGAATGCAGGATTTTTCCATGGTTTGTTGAACCAAGAATTTCCCATTTCACTTTTTCTTGAGTATAACCCCGCTCATTGCGATAGGCATTTCTTTCGGTATTTCACTGAAATTTCCGCAAAAGCGCTGCTATCTTTCCCACACGGTGGTCCGGCTCCTTCACCGACAAAACCCTCAAGCTATTTTTCAACCACTCGGCTCCACCTCGTTTTGCTTCCAAAATAAGCGGTATCAAATTCTAAAATAATAGTTTCACAACAATCACTAAGATAGTCCTGTTATCTTACCATCATTATCAATATCGATGGCTTCGGCTGCCGGTGTCGATGATAAGCCCGGCATTCTCAGCATATCTCCCGTAATGGGGATAAGAAATCCCGCACCGGAGGCAATTTCTATTTCTCTTACAGTAAGGGTAAATGCCTTCGGCCTTCCGAGCGATTTGGGGTTATCGGAAAGCGAGCTTTGCGTTTTTGCTATACATACCGGGAGGCCCTGCAAGCCCAAACGGTCGATTTTTTTCAGGTCTTGCAATGCTTTGGGCAAAAAATCGACTTTTTCAGCACCATAGATTTTCTTGGCGACAGCACAGACCTTATCCTTTACACTATCGTTCCAGTCATAGGTCGGAGTGAATCGAGTCCGTGAACTATCTATAGCCGTCACCACCTCCCTGGCCAGTGCCTCCATACCTTTGCCTCCATGCTCCCAGCCTTCACTGAGTGCTACTTTTACCCCCAGAGTGATGCACTTCTCTTTTACCAAGGCGATTTCCTTCTGGGTGTCAGAAGTAAATATATTGATGGAGACAACAGTGGGGATTCCGTACTGTCGAGCATTTTCGATATGCTTTTCCAGGTTAGCGAGTCCTTTCTCCAGTGCTTCCATGTCGGGTCGGTCCAAAGTCTTCAAGGCCGCTCCACCGTGATACTTTAGGGCACGAACCGTAGCGACCATGATCATGGCCTTGGGCGATAGTCCTGCATAGGCGCATTTGATATTCAAAAATTTTTCCGCTCCCAGATCAGCTCCAAAACCTGCTTCCGTCACTACGTAGTCTGCTAGGGACATCCCCATCTTCGTGGCGATGAGCGAATTGGTACCTTGAGCAATATTGGCAAAGGGGCCACCGTGAATAACAGCCGTATTTCCTTCCAGTGTCTGTACCAAGTTCGGTTTTATGGCATCTTTGAGCAATGCGGCCATGGCCCCTTGGGCATTGAGGTCTTTCGCATAGACCGCTTCTCCGGTATACGTATCCCCAATATAGATATTGCCCATTTTGGCCTTGAGATCATCGATATCTTTTGAAAGGCAAAGTATGGCCATAATTTCGGAAGCGGCTGTAATATTAAAGCCTGCCTCTCTGATAGTTCCTCCCGATTTGCCGCCCAGTCCGGTAACAATATGACGCAGTGCACGGTCGTTCATATCCATGACCCTCTTCCAGACCACCGTCCTTGGGTCGATATTCAACCGCTCCCTCTTTTTGCTCTGTAGCGCATTGTCAATCAATGCAGATAATAGGTTATTGGCTTTTTCAATGGCAGCAAAATCCCCCGTGAAATGAAGATTGATATCTTCCATAGGTATTACTTGTGAGTACCCTCCGCCAGCAGCGCCACCTTTCATGCCGAACACGGGGCCCAACGAAGGTTCTCGAAGTACCACAACAGACTGCTTACCGATTCTGTTCAGCCCTTCATTGAGGCCAATAGAAGTAGTGGTCTTTCCTTCACCCGCCGGAGTGGGGGTCATGGCCGTCACCAAAATCAATTTGGAGGCATTTACTTTCTCCTCATCTATCAGGCTCAGAGGCAGTTTTGCCTTGTATTTTCCATACATCTCCAGTTGATCTTCTACGATTCCTACCTGAGCGGCAATTTCTTTGATATGCCGCAGTGGCGTAGACTGAGCAATCTCCAGATCAGTTTTGAAAGAAGTCATAGAACATTCGATTTATGGTTACATATCGTGGCTTAACCGGAATAATTATTGAAACCCGGAGCTTTTCATTATATTTTCGGTCAATGATAGTAAAATATGCCAAGCATATCAATCGTAATCAGTCTAGAAGGCTTTTTTCAGCTCAGCTATTCACCTTTACGGAAATATTAAAATATCAAACCATCGGAGGACGTTATTTCTTAGAGACTGTTTTGAAATTATATTTAAGATTTATTATCACTTATTTTTTTGGATAGGACCGAGCGTCAAAATAATGCCCTCTGGGCATTACTTAGTGAAGGGGCCGGTCTGCCGCGTCAGTCATTGACAAATGATAGCATGTCGCGCTAGCTAGCGGAAATTTCAACGAAATCAAGAAGTATATAAGAAAGAAAAAGACACATTTATAAAACAGTCTCTTACTAATATGAACTTTGTTTAGTTCTATTTCAGTTGATGCAATATATTTGATCACTATTGAAATCATAGAAGTCATGGATATGCTACTTATACAAGACAAGGCCAAAAGCACAATTTATCAGGAAGAGGATTTTGCCGATATCTTTTATTTCTCAGATAGGAAGCTGGCTTTTGTCGAATGGAAGAGACAGCCTACCTTGGATGAGTACAAAAGAACTTTTTCAACATTGATAGAAATGGTCAAGCAGAACAGAGCTTTTTACTTTCTATCCGATGTCAGGTCCCAAGGCTTGGTTTCTCCGGAGATTATGAAATGGGGTATCGAAACCCTTAATCTACAGAAACACCGTACCAGCCTGAAGAAGGCTGCTGCAGTCATGGATCAGAATCCATTTCAGGAGTACTACATCGCCTCTACCCGAATGGCCGTATCCGGCTCGGACTGCCAGTTCGCTACTTTCCCCACTGTCAAGGAAGCTCTAGACTGGTTTTCGGAATAGTGGCAACTTCTTTTCGAAAAACCAAGGGTATCTTTCATTTCAAGCAATTCGATATTTGTCATGACAAATGTGCCATGAAAGTAGGTACGGATGGAGTTCTTTTAGGAGCATGGGCTTCAGCGGTTGCCCCTTCCTTCGCCTTGGATATAGGTACGGGCACAGGCCTAATTGCCATCATGCTCGCCCAGCGCTATCCCAGCCTACAACATATCGATGCCGTAGAGGTGGATGAAAGCGCCGCACTGCAAGCTGAAAGAAATGTGGCCGCTTCTCCATGGGCAGAACGCATCCATATCCATCAGACAAGAGTGCAATCTTTTACCTCAGCGCATAATGGTCTTTATGAACTGATCGTTAGCAATCCCCCCTATTTTACCCACGGTACCGTAGCCCATCAAGAGAATAGAAAAAAGGCCCGGCATAATGTCGACCTTCCCTACATTGACCTGATCTTGGCTGTAGATAAATTGATGAGTCCCCATGGACACTTCTGCCTGATACTCCCGCGACAAGAAGGGCTGGGCTTTGTGGATATGGCAAAGGACCACAGACTGTACTGCACACACATGACCCATGTCAGGTCCAAGTTGGACAAGCCTGTAGAACGATTGCTTTTAGTGCTCGAAAGAAGTAAAAGCCTCATGAAAGAGCAGGTACTTACACTACAGTACGAACAGCGCAATCACTTTAGACCGGAGTACAGAGCATTGGTTCAAGACTTTTATACCATACTCTAGCCCTATCACCAAACCACCAAAGCTACGGTATACTTGAGCAGATATTAAAAAGTAAAAAGGTGACCCAGAACCGTCGACGGGCCTTCTCACGCCAACACCTTTTGATGGGGAGCGAGAGGAAGTTCTTTTGGATAAAATACCAATGACAATTTGAGGTTCAGTAAGGACCTCATCACGTACTCAGGATATCAGAGCTATATTTTTATAGCCGATCTTTATGTTGCTTTCTCTTGAGCTTAGAAACTCCTCCTACACCGAAGTCGAGAAGCTTAGTAACAATTTCAAGATTAATGCATAACTTGTCCTAAAATCCCAACAATAGTTTTTTTTGTAAAGTAGGATTTTACTACTTTAAGCGACTGTTTTTAACTGTATTTCTCTTATACAAACTTACATTTTATATGTCACACTTCTTGCTGTCCATTTCACCTCAACTTCGTTGGCAAAACTCGCGATAGCGCTGCTATCTTTTCTCACACGGCAGGCCGGCCCCTTCACCGGCTAAATCCTCAGGATATTATTTTAACGCGCGGTCATCTCACAAAACAAGCTATAACAAATTTCTAAAATAATTTCAAAACAGTCTCTTAGGTATACGATAACATCAACAAGCTTTTGTCCTTAACAAAAAACAAGAATATGAATATCAATGATCAACCGCAGTTAGTGCCCTATGTTCCCGACCCGGCCCGTTACTCTAAACTGACCTATCGCAGATGTGGTAATAGCGGCCTGTTACTTCCACCTCTTTCTTTAGGCCTGTGGCATAACTTTGGTGAAAATTCAGATTTTGAAAACGCCAGAATGCTACTCCGAACGGCCTTTGATCAGGGGATAACACACTTTGACCTGGCCAACAACTACGGACCTCCCTATGGTGCTGCGGAGGCCGTACTTGGACATATACTCAAAAAAGATTTTACAAATTACAGGGATGAGCTGCTGATATCTTCTAAAGCAGGATACGATATGTGGCCCGGCCCTTATGGAAACTATGGTTCCAAGAAATACTTAAGGGCCAGTATCGACCAAAGTCTCCGACGCATCGGCGTGGACTACCTTGATATATTTTATCATCACCGACCCGATATCAACACGCCCTTGGAAGAAACCGTGGACGCGCTGTATCAAATTGTGCGTGAGGGCAAAGCTTTGTACGTCGGTGTTTCCAACTATCCTGCTGAACTTACGGTAAAGGCTTATGATCTATTGAAGGAAAAAGGTATCAAGTTACTCATTCACCAACCCAGGTACAATCTATTGGACCGCTGGTGTGAAGACTCCTTGCTCAATGTCTTGGGAGAAAGAGGTATCGGCAGTATTGCCTTCTCCCCTCTAGCGCAAGGAATACTTACCTCCAAGTATATCGCCGGAATCCCTGAAGACTCACGCGTCGCTACGGACGGACGCTACCTCAACCCTGAAAAAGTAGCTGTGCAGATAGAAAAAGTGAAAACCCTGAAGGCTATCGCCGATGAGCGGGGGCAATCTTTACCTCAAATGGCCATAGCTTGGCTGCTGAAGGATGAGCGTATCACTAGCGTGCTCATCGGTGCCAGCAGGCCCTCCCAAATAGAAGAGAACGTGGCCGCACTCAGCAATGTCGTTTTTTCAGAAGAGGAGCTGAGCCGTATCGATTCAATACGCTAATGTATCTCATTCCTCCTGAAACGGGGCGATTTATCGCTCAAAATTAGGCATAGAGATTTTGTTGCGCGGGTCAAAAAACTACAAATCAGCGAGTTTTTTGGATTCAGTACAGTAACGCTATAAGTACGGAAAACACATCTACTCCACTGATCTGAAGAAGTTCATCCCGTAATAAAAAAGCGCATCGAAGATTGCCGATAAGGAATATCAGCTTTTATGGAATCGGTAAACTCACGCTTGACGACGCTTTGCTTAAGGAACCATCAAGAGTCCTGTGCCGATGCATTGAGGCTGTTGCAGGGCAAAAAGATATTTGAAAGCTGCAATTTTGTTTAGGCCGTAAACAGTTATCTTGTCCCCATGTACCCACCGATGTACCGGATGAACTTTTATCGATCGGATATCGAGCTGCGCAGCAGTCGCAACAAGTTCTATTCCCATATTGAAAGACTGATAGACTGGCTCAGTCTGGGCCTAGCGGTCTCCGGATATTACAGCAAGGGAGCAAGTGCCACGGGACACCCAGCCTACTCTGGACTACTGCTGTTCAAGATGTTACCGGTCGCTACCGGTCCAGTGAGCTGTCCGACCGTACCGCTGGGGATATGGCCTATGAGAACCTGTCAGTGATGCGCTTCCTTGGCCTTGGGCTACACGGCCACAGTGTACCGGGCAGCTTCCGCAGCGGGCCTGCCAGGTCCGGAAGTTGGGCAAAGGCACCGACACCGAGGCACAATGGGCCAGGAAGGGCGGCCTGTTGCGCTATGGCTATAAGAAGCACATCGCCACCGAGCAGTAGGGACTGGTCCGCTCGGTAATCATCACTCCTACCAATGAGCACGACAGCCGCTCCCTGGAAGGTCTCCTGGAGAAGGCTCCTTAAAAAAAGGCAGCCGTGTCTATACCGACAAGGCCCATAAGAGCCAGCGGCACGATGGGCTGCTCAGGGAGCTGGGCTGAAGAACGGTATACAGTACAAAGCGGTCAGGAACAAAAAGCTTATGCGACAGGCAGTTGGCATTCAATAGGCTAGTGAGTGGCCACAGGTACACCGTGGAGCGGACCTTTGGTGGCCAGAAGAGTTGGCTGGGGCAGGAACGGCCAGGTATGTGGGACTGGCCAAGCCCCATCCCGGCATGTAATGGAAGCGATTGCCTATAACCTGAAAAGGTTGCCGAAGCTATACGTTGACAGTGAAATCGAAAAACTCAGGACACCTTTGTTGGGATAGGTATGCCCATAAACCCGAATTTATACAAACTTAGCTTTTAAATATCGCCTATCTTCCTGTTCATTTTGCTTCACTCTGCGTTGACAATCCTCGGGATAGCGCTGCTATCCCTGCGGTTATCGCCTTGATTGAAAAAAAATGACCCGCGGAATCTTATACGACAGTTGAACCCGGATCATGCGTTGGGACTTCGTAACGAGGGTTTAAATAACAATAAATCAGGGAGTTTTATTGGATTTAGCATAGCGGTGCTTACAGTACACGACAATAAATACGAAACTTCAGTGTTTGTGTTTGAAAAAGGGCTTCGGCCGGTCTAATTTTGGTTTACTAAATCAAACTACACCTGACCTCCACCCTTTATGTGTGAAATTATAGAATTGGGCAAAAGATACAACAGGAAACGGGTTTCCACCTGTCACGTTCCAAGTTCATGGCCCGCTTGATCATGGCCCTGGTGGAACGGAGCACGGTGAACCTGAGCGAACCGGCACTGAGCATGTCCCATGGGATCAAAACGGCATCCGCCTACAGGAACCTTCAGCGGTTCTTCAGGGATTCCCTGATGGACTACCATCTGATTGCCAGAATATCGATCAACTTCCTGCCCGATGGTCCCCTGGTGATCGCCATTGACCGTACCAACTGGAGGTTCGGCAACAGGGACATCAGTATATTCATGTTGTCGGCCAATTACAGGGGGCATCGGTATCCCCATCCCTTGGGGGGTGCTCGCCAAAAAAGGGACCACCAATACCGCATTGGTTGACTTGTCATTGGTCCTATCCTGGTCAGAACAGTGTTTTCGTGATCATTTTCAGTATGTCCCACAACAATTTCATTTGGGTATTAAAATCAATACCGACCCAATGAGAACAAAAGAGGTACAGTTCAAAACGGTCTCTAACTCAAATCAGTCGCTGACCTTATCGAAGGCCATCCCAATCTGAATCTTGCCGAAACCAAAAGATTTCCAATGGCCTAAATCCACACTGAATTACGGATACACCATCACTCACTAGCTGTCCTGCTGACTGAAGACTTTTTTGAGTAGGTCCGTCGTTCTGGCAATCGGGTTTTTCCGTATATTCTTCTCTTCTTTGGCAATCAGCACAAACAACCCATCTATGGCTTTGGTTGTAGCGTAATCGTTCAGGTCAGGGTTGACTTTTTGAACTAGTGGGATTTTGTTATAGGTATTAACGAGGTTGCCATAGTATTTGGTGGCATTGACCTTATCCAGCGAATTGCCAATGACGGGCTTGAACTTCGCCCTGAGCTGAGCTGTGGTAGTTCTTTTCAGAAAATTGGTAGCCGCATCATCCTTTCCCTTCAATATGCTCCAGACATCTTTTAATGTTAGTGATTTGATAGCCGTTACAAAGATGGGCTTAGCGCTTTTGGCGGCATCTTCCGCTCCTCTGTTCAGTTGTAGCACAAACTTATCCACTTCCTTGCCCAAGCCGATTTGGCGTAGTTTGGTCTCCACCTTTTGTACTTCAGGAGGAAAAGGTATTTTTATTTTAGTGTTTTTAAAATACCCATCTACCTTGGATGCTGAGGCAGCCCCTGTTGAAATACCCTTGATCAGCGCCTCTTTCAGTCCCGAACCCACCTCGGAATCGGTAGGTTTGGTAGTTGTATTCAGTATATCGTTTATCCCTCCCAAGGTCTGATTGACCTGTGCTGTTGAGCAGGCCGACAATAGAAACAATACTGTCGACACCGAGAAAACGGTAGCTAGGGTTAAGGATACAGTCTTGGTTTTCATATAGATTATTTTAAAAGAAATAGATAAATGTCACGGAATCGTTCAGTAGAAAGAGTGGAGGAAACAAACACCTGTTCAGAAAACATTACTACGTCCTGTAAACCCCTAAGGTACAATTCGACCATGACGCTCATCCGAACCCTTTATTTTAATATCACTAAAGTATTTATCAAGTTTGAATTTCATTCGTATCAAAAGGAACTATTCCGACATAAATATACAACCTTTGCCTTCATCCCAAAATCATTTCAAGCCAAATTGATCGATAGAAATCGTGATGAGCGTATAAACAGCAAAATACCGGCCATTTGGATTCGTTCGGCATAGCACCGCTATGGTGAATGAAGACAGGTGGGCAAAGCTTCTGATATGAAGCTATTTATGTCCGGAATAGGAAGGCTATCGATCATTTTGGGTTCAATCCGAATTCTAAAGTATTCGGATATTCTATCTGAAATTTTGCCGTCTATCTCAGATGTTGCACAAACGAAGTCAGCAGCACTACCCAAGAAGGTATCAACCTAGGGCCGCCGCGAAGAATAAAGATGGCAGCGTCAAAGCGACTGTTTCCAACATGCGATAAGGGCAAACCAGCAGTTTGCTTTACAGTTGGTTTGGCGTAAAGGTGCATTTTAGGACCATTTCTAAAAACAAGTCAATACTTATAAATGATAAGCGAGACCCAGACTCAGCCCAAAACCATAGGGCTTGACATAGAAAGGGGCGTTAGTACTATTATCTACATAAAGCGAATAGTTCATAGTGGGCTGAATCATAACCTCTAGCGACTCTTTAACAGGAAAGGCCAGTTTATAATATAAATTGATAAAGGTATAGGTCTTGCTCAAGTTGTATAGACCCATTGCATTGAATTCTTCATCTATAGCGTTGATATTTTTCTGAAATTCCAGCCCCAGGCCAAAGCTATGATGCCAAACCTGCTCCTTGAGGATATATTCGGCTGCCAAATGCCCTCCCAGATTCTTCAATGTATAATCCATTGTAACTTCTTCGAACTCTAGTAGAGGCTCAAAATCAACCGTACCTTCGAGGCTTGTGCTGACCACTACCGAATCTACAGAAGCTGTTTCTATAGTCAACTTCTGCTTACGTTGAAAGTAGACTATACCTCCCCTTATATTGATTTTATCATTAAGTCGGTATTCCGCTCCCAATTCAACCCGAAGACCTAAACGGTCCATTGATAGAGATTTAGCACTTCTAATATCGGTAATCAGTAGTCCATCGCCTTTATTGGGAATAACCTGAAGATAACTCAATATCGGCATAGCCAATAGGTAAAATCCCGATTTACTCCCTTTTTCGATGTTTTCTTTTTCTTCTTCAGGCAGTTTCGAAACTAAGGATACCTCCTTATGTTCCGATGCCCCTACTTCCACTAGTTCAGTATCGAGCGGTACGTTGGCCAATTGAACTTTTTCTTGAGTTATCTTTTTGGAATTTTCATGTACCAGCTTCAAAGAATCAGTGCTTATACCCGTAGGCAAATCCTCTTTATCTGTATTTTTTGCTATTCCATCATTGTTTAAAGTAGGCTCAAAAGGCCGTGATAAGGGTATGTCCTCCTCCGACACTCCATGGTCCTGTTTATCAATGGTGTTCATTGGTATTCGCTCAACAGATGGGGTTTCAGCAGTAGCTTTATTGGTCTTTCCGTTATTTCTTTCCGTAGTTCTTGAATCGAGCTTTGCACTGGTCGTCTCCGCGGAGTACTCCCCTTCACTATTGGCTCCCTCGGGTTCTTTTG
>CANLOE010000046.1 GCA_947492745.1 uncultured Cyclobacteriaceae bacterium
TCCGCTAGCTAGCGCGACATGCTATCTTTGTCAATGGCTCACGCGGCAGACCGGCCCCTTCACTGATAATGCCCTCGAGGCATTATTTTAACGCTCGGTCCTATCCAAAATAAGTGATAACAAATTCTAAAATAATTTCAAAACAGTCGCTAAGTTTAGCGAAGAGTATTTTGTTTCAAAATTGAAATTGTATAATTATGCTGAAATGATAGAAAGAATACTAGAGATCGATCAAAGGCTTTTCCTTTTCCTTAATGAACAACATGTGGATTGGCTCGACCCTATCATGTTCTGGATATCCGGTAAAAAGGAATGGATACCCCTCTATATGTTGATCATTGGGTTTATCACTTGGAAACTGCGATGGAAATCCATCCCTATCTTTCTCGGTATTGCGCTGACCGTTCTCTTTGCCGATCAGACAACCTCTGGATTCATGAAGCCCTTTTTTGCTCGCCTTCGTCCTTCTCATGACCCTGCCATCGCCGATCAGGTACATACGATCAATGGATACTTAGGAGGTCTTTATAGCTTTGCTTCCTCCCATGCTTCCAATACTTTTGGAGTGGCCAGCATTTTGTGGTTGAGCTTGAAGTCGCGATTCCCATTTTTTGTGTGGATGTTCGCTTGGGCTGCCTTAGTATCCTATACACGGATTTATTTGGGAGTACATTATCCAGCTGACGTTGTCGTGGGAGCCATGGTAGGAGTGATGGCGGGAGGTCTGTCCCATATAATTTTACGGACAGCCTCTAAAAAATGGTTCCCATCCTATAGCCTGGACGATTGAACCCGTATTCTGCATTGAAACTTTATAATGAAATTTTAAATCACGATAAATCTTACATTTTATTGGGTTTAACGCATCGAAGCTACGGTCAATTCTAAAAACACATTCATTTTACCGGTTTACGGTCATCTGAGGCCATAATCAGTTTTCAAAGTGAAGGTTCTGAACTCCGATGATAGGAAACTGAACAGTGAACTAAATCAGCAGATTGCCGAGGTGCTGTATTATTCTCTTTTGAAATCAGCGAATTATTACTTATCGATGCTTTGCCTGTTTTACCCCGTATCATGCGCTGTAACTTCGTAACGAGGGTTTAAATAGCAATACATCAGGGAGTTTTATTGGATTTGGCAGGGCACCGCTATAGTGAATTCAAAAAACGTAGTGCAAGGACCGGTTTGCAGCTATTTAGGTCCGTAGTAGATTTTCCAATGCATGATCCGGGTTTATAATAGAATCAGTGAATTGTCATTTCATGAACATCGTAAAAATAAAACTAAATAGTGAAGTAAATAAATAATTCCGATTGAGAAGACCGTAAGAAAGTCAGATCCAAATAAAACCTTTATTTGGATCTGACTTGTAAATTCAATGTGTATTATTCAACGATGATCTTATCAATCCCCAGCAGTCCCTGTTGATTTATGATTTGTAGTATATAAATCCCTTTGGGCAAATCGGATATACCGATGGTGGTAGTCCCTTTACTGATGGGAGTCGTTCTCAAAACCTTTGCTCCTATAGTGTTGATAATCCTTAGATGGCTGTTTTCCGGAAATCTACCCTCTAAAGTAATTTTAGCTTCGCTAGGATTGGGGTATAATTTGAAAGGAACAGTTTTTAAAGAAGGTGGCTTTATTCCTCGTATAGGATTCTCTGGACCTCTCAATTCGATTTCACCGATTTGTATCAAGGTAACGTCCCCTTTGTTTTTGATTATCTCAAGTCGATAATAAGTGTAAGCTGTCGAATTGAAAAAAGGCAGGACTTTTCTCTGGAACCGTCCCGTGAAGAACTGTTCTGTCCAGCTTTCCAAAGATTCGAAATCTACTCCATTGTTAGAACCGAACAGTTCGAAGCTTTCCGGGTCTCTATCCGGAGCATCATTGGCACTGACAATGATCAGGGTATTGACTACTTCTTCAGTGGACAACTGAACCTGAATCCAACTCGGGTTTTCTTTACTGGGCACCCCTGCATTATCCAACCACTTGCTGCCATTGGTTTCTGTGGATAAGTTATCAAAGGCCTTCTCTTTGGATTCATTGTCACTGATTTCAGCCCTGGCAGTGATAATACCCGTACCTACAGGGTCGGTATGGTCGATGGCCAAACTATCCGTAACGGATATGAGTCTCATTTTGGTAATGCTATCGCTACCATCGGCATTGGTAGCCATAAGAGAAACGTCGTAGGTACCTACGGTAGGGTAGACAACGGTAGGATTTTCTTCCGTACTGGTATTCGGAGTGGCTCCGGGAAAGGTCCATGACCAGCTTAGGGCATTAGTGGAGGTATTGGTATAGCGTACTGTCTGTCCTACTTGTATTTCCGTGTCATCCGTTGTAAAGCCCGCTACGGGGTCGTTGTCCACTACGATAAAATTTGCTTTGGTCTCAGTACTGGACCCGTTCTTATTGAAAACGGTCAGGGACACATCATAGGTGCCTATTGTAGTATACGTCACTTTAGGGTTTTCTTCCGTACTGGTACTGGGTTCCCCTCCGGGAAAGGACCAGGACCACTCAGTGGCACCGGTCGAAGAAGTGCTATTGAAGCTTGCTTCTTCACCTAGCTTTATGGTAGTGCTATTCACACCAAAGCTGGCTATGGGCAAGTTATCACCACCTCCTGTACCATCAAATACCCTCAGCTCGCCAATATTGATCTTGTAGTTCTCCACTGCTGTACTTGCTTTGAACTGTATACCTATCATCGCCAGTTCTTTACCTTTGAAGGAACTGAGGTCAATCGTTTTAAGATTCCAACCCGAGCTCGTACTGTTACCGATACTTTTGGTAACGAGTTCATCAGGAGCTCCTGCAAATGCGACTGCTACCTCCATATGAGTCTCTCCTATAGTGCCCAAGGCATAGGTAAGGTCTATTTTTGTCTGGCCGGTCACTTGTAGTTTTGTCTTGTATAATCTCAAGGTGCTGGTATCCATAGCTGTAAGCTCACCTTCCACAACTAAGGAAGTGCCTCCATTATATACCTTTTCGAAATCATAGGAAACGTTCAGGTTACTGCTTCCTTCTAGGGCAAATTGCCATGTAGGAAGGATGTCCTGTTGGGAGATATCATGCCAAGGTTTGTTGGTGGTAGTCCCATTTTCGGCAAAGACCCGTCCATGTCCTGTATTGAAACTGGTGATGAAGGGAAGTGAGTTGATGACCGAGGTAGCAGGGACCCAATGCCCTAGTCCCTTGAACCCTGTAGTTTCCGTTGTTATCGGATTTAGGTCGCCACCGGCAAATAGGTAACGCTCTGAGCTATAAAAACGATCTCTTTCGATGTCATTGTCCACATTTCTGAAGTTACTGTACACATCGTTTTGAAACACAACGTTGGGTACGAACAGTCCGAGTGAAGTTATAGGGTTTCCCTCTTCGTGAAGGGCTTCCATCCATTCATTACCGCCCGTTTCAAAATTAGATTGATTTCGACCTGGCCATAGATCTACCCCTGTAAACACGTCGAATTCACTTCTGCCCAGTGTCCGAGCTTTAGATCTTGAGTTGTTCGGGCCGGAACTGCCCGACCAGAAAAAATTGACAAACATCGCATCGGAGACACGCATATTATCCTCCTGAAAAAAAACACTGTTGACATCGTTCAGTTGATTCTGCCACTGAACGTCACCACTGAGTAGCATGGCATCATACCATATCACTTTTTGTCCTTTCGGTAGTATTGACCTCAGTTCTATTACAAATTCGCGCATGAGTACCGCATTGGTCGCGTCAGTGTTGGTTTCCATATTGATAAACCAACCGTCAAATTTATAATAGGTAGACATATCCTTGAGCTTTTGTGCTGCAATGAAACTTCCTGTTGCATCCTTTTCCAGAAAGTCACTCACGGTGGCAGTGCTACCGCCAAAGACATTGGGAGCAAAAAAGACATTGCCAAAGACAGTGGCCCCGTTTTTATGGGCCGTATTGACCCATGGGGCAGAGGGAATCTGTACCGTTTGTGTAGCCGTACCGCCAAACCAGATGACCTTGTCGATATAGCTCCAATGTAAAAAATTATAGAGATTGAAATCGGACTGTTCTTGGGTATAGTTAGCCAAACCGTTCATGCCATCGGGAGCAAATACAATTTGCATGTCACTTCCCAAATTGGGGTCGAGTTGATTTTCCCCAGTACCGAACTTAGAGGCCAATGGGACAGTAGAAACATTGTCAGGGTCTGCGGTAGCCCCGTCGGAGGTCCAGTTTTTAAGCTGATCGATGGTCAGGACAAAAGGGGGCGCATCGCTAATGATCTGAGCATGGGTACTCACGGAGATGGTCAATATCAGGGCCATCAGAACAAAATATGTTTTGAAATAAAACAATATACTGTTCGGCAAAATGCCATCTATTAAGCCCTTGGTTAATATAAATGGTACTGTTTTCCAACGTGTTCGATAATGGTTAGGGTTTGTTTTCATTTTAGTATGTAGGTTATGATAAAACATAGGATATTTTTGATTTCTTCTCTAAGGACAGGACTTTGGGAAAATTGCTTTTCATCGCTATTCTCTACTATAGGAAACTGGTACCTTATAATGGAAAATAAAAGATACTGTTCTAATTGCAAGGCTCTGATTTTTAAGTAAAAATAGACTACTTGAAGCATGTCAAATTGGTTGAATCCGAATGATACATTCAGCTATACCTAAACGCAATTGATTTGGGGCCGATCGGATACGCGAAAATTCCGAGAATTATCGAGGCATGAACCCTAATGATCATTCTACTAATGACTTATCCATCAAACTTGGTAATGCTCATCCTTTTGTCTCTGGACAACATTTTCCCAAAATACGTTCTCTTGAGTATAATTGTTCTATTGATTTTAAATACACTCATCGAACCTTCGGTTTGTCCCTTTCTATTACAACCTGAAAAGCTTCAAATCAGTGAAATGTATATGTTTTTTGAGTTTACTGTGGCGGCGCTACGCTAAATCCAACAAAATTCGCTGATGTATTGCGTTTTGATCCCTCATAATGACGCTCTAAATACAACATATTCACGCACTTCATATAAAACAGACACAATGGTGAGCTAATATAGTATTCGGATTGAAGACCACATCTCCAATCGGGGCTTTTGGTTATCGGTTTGGATAAGGCATTGGTTTGGTTATTTTGGCGATATAAAGTTTGAAAATAATGGAATGACATGACATCGTGAAGTGATTTGGATTTTTTATTTTACCTGCATATTTCACGTTTAGCACCCTTATTTAGTCTTTTTTAAGTTCCGTAGCTTTGGATATGCAACGGAGAAAAGCCTTTATCAGGGTACAAAAACCAAAATTCTCGCTGTCAAACAAAAAGCCCAAATCATTTCCCCAAGGCCCACACAAAACGGAAAAGGACATTGTCATTACTCCTTGAGAACCATGTCAATGCACATGACAGCAGCTAATATCAGTTCTCTCACCGGGTTATCAGTGGGTATGCGCTCATCGATGGACAACATGTAATTATCAGCGGAGGTAAAAAACTCTTTGCCCAGACCGCTCCACTTTTTGCTGACCTGAGCTAGTTCCACGCCATCTTTTATGAATTTGAAATTCCAACCGGTCCATTTTCCTTTCAGGGTACATAGTACCGTATCATTGGCATCCATAATATTGAACTTACCTCCCAGTGAAAAAAAACGTTGCTTGAACTTGCCGACCAGCAGGTCATCTTCATCCAAGACCTCTACCGTGGATAAAAACAGAGAAACGCCCCTCTTGACCGTTACTACCTTTTCTCCTGACAGTGTTTTGATTTCCACGCGGAAGGGGGTCATACGTTTGTAATCGGTAAATCGAAATATTTTTGTGAATACATTCAGGTTTTCTTCGCGACAGGTCATTAGCTGCTGGCCCGTACCAGGGTCGTATATATCGAAATTATTGGCGGCTTTGAACATACCGACATGTTCTTTGACCAGATATAGGTTTTGACCTAGTACACTGTTCATAAATAAGGATTTTATTGAAAAAAAACACAAGGCCTCAATAAAACTATAATAGTATCCTAAAGCAAGCATTTCAAAAAAAAGTGTAAAGAGATACCATCTGGAATCCTGTATTTAACCGTAGTGACCAAAAGGGCAGTATCAATAGTGTTTGGAAAAATCTTTTTCGATAGATGCATCTTCTTTAACCTGGATCATGCGTTGGAACTTCGTAACGAGGGTTTAAATAGCAATACATCAGGGAGTTTTATTGGATTTAGCTTAGCACTGCTACGGTGAATTCAAAAAACGCATTCAGTTACTGATTTGAAGCCAGTTAAGTCCGGAATAGATTTTCTAATGGACATTTTGGGTTTAAGGCCGCAGTAGATTTTCCAATGCATGATCTGGGTTTAATACCATTTCCGATAGAGGACTGCTCACAGAATCATATCATTGGACTTAGAGACTGTTTTGAACTGTATCTCTTTTATTTTCTTGAGAGCTTCTTTCGGTACATAATTTCATTGGAATTTTCGCAGATAGTAATGCTATCCTTGTCCACGATTCCGCACTCAAAATAAGCGATAACAGATTCTTAACTAATACCTTTCAAATCACTTCAGTCTCCGAAAATAATCGGAATCATTCTTTTCCCTGATGCAGTAGACGCTGTACATACTTACCGATAATATCAAATTCAAGATTGATGGTATCTCCTACAGTCAATGTATGCATGTCGGTATGCTCATAGGTATATGGGATAATGGCCACGCTAAAACCGTTGTTCTTTACATCAAAGCAGGTTAGGCTGATACCATTGATGGTGATGGAACCCTTCTCGACCATGACCTGACCTGCTTTAGGGTCGTACTCAAACGAGAACCGCCAGCTACCATCGGTTTCTTCTCTATGGGTACAGGTAGCACATAGGTCTACATGACCTTGAACGATATGCCCATCAAAGCGTCCGTTGTTCAGCATACAACGCTCAAGATTTACAAGTTTTCCTTCTTTCCAGTTCGCCAGATTGGTTTTGTTGAGGGTCTCTTGAATAGCAGTAACCCAGTAAGTACCCTTTTCCGGGTCTATCTTTGTTACTGTTAGGCATACTCCATTATGCGCTACACTTTGATCTACCTTTAGCTCCTTGACTATGGAGCAAGTGATTTCGAAGTGAACATTTCCATCTTGTGGTACTATAGAGGTTATCGACCCCAGTGATTCTATGATTCCCGTAAACATATCTTTCCGTATTTATATGGCTATCAACCAGTGTTGATGCTCTTTTTATCCGTATTATGCGTTATCAATTTTTCATGAGGACTTAATTGCTCATAAGTCAGTTTATTATATTGGATTCGGTATGGCATCGCTATGGTCAATTCGGAAAAAATATTCATTTTACCGATTTACAGCTATTTCAGGTCTTAAACCCAAAATGATAAATGGCCTTCCTATTACGAGCATAAATTGTTTCAAAATCAGCTATTTTGCGCTACGCAGGTTTTACACCCTAATGATACAAAGGCCTCCTTACCTAAACCACTGATTTTATTGCAATTATGCTCTCATGACGAAACCCTATTGATCAATTTGGGTTAAATTAACTTTTTGAACCGAAGATTGATCACGCTTTGTTTGTACTTCGAAGAAGTCACCGAACTCAAGTTTCATGAATACCACTAGAACAAAACCATATCGCGAACTAAATACATAATGCAGGTTCAATCAGGCCCAAAAAAGGGTATAATAACAAACAATGTAAAAATAGGCTTCTATGTTCTATTTTTTCATAGCAACACCTCAAAAAATCACCTATTTACATCACCGTTAAAAATTTTGAAAATAAAGGGAGAAAAATTTTTCTAAGTGAAAACATTTTTATTTCTTCGCATGTAATCAATCAAATGACAATGACATCAATCGTTAAAGGACAGCAGCACCATCATCATCATTTTCAATAGAACATGATACGTGGAAGCTATGTATTTTAACAGATACGATTTTATAAAAAAAGGCTTGCCATGGGGCAAGCCTTTTTTATTGACCTTACTACAGAAAAGACATTATTCGAATCATGGAGAAATTACTCAAAATTGCCGTACAAAAATCAGGGAGACTACAGGATAACTCCTTGAAATTACTGAAAGAATGCGGGTTATCCTTTAATAATGGGAAAAATCAGCTGAAAACCCAAGCCTTTAATTTTCCTGCCGAAATCTATTTTCTTAGAGATGATGATATCCCTCAGTATGTAGAGGACAGAGTCGCCGATATCGGTATTGTAGGAGAAAACGTGGTCGTAGAAAAAGAAAAAAATATCGAAATTGTCGAAAGGCTGGGCTTCGCCAAGTGTAGACTGTCCCTAGCGGTCCCCAAAGCGGATACTTATGAAGGCGTTAGCTCCTTAGAGGGTAAAAACATAGCGACTTCCTATCCAAATATCATTAAGAAGTTTCTCGATGAACGGGGTGTAAAGGTAGGTATCCATGAAATCAGTGGTTCGGTGGAAATTGCTCCCAGCATCGGCTTGGGTGCGGCCATCTGCGATATCGTCAGTACGGGCAGTACCTTATTGAGTAACGGACTCAGGGAAGTGGAAACGGTCATGACTTCGGAGGCGGTCATCGTTGCTTCTCCCGACATCGAGGAGGAGAAGGCCGCTTTGATGAACAAGCTGTTATTCCGTATACAGTCCGTCAAAAAAGCGCAGAACAATAAGTATATGTTGTTAAATGCCCCGAACAGTGCGGTAGATTCCATTGTTAAGATGCTACCCGGTATGAAAAGTCCAACGGTATTGCCCTTGGGTACGGAAGGATGGTCTTCTATCCATACCGTAGTGGACGAAAATGACTTTTGGGACCGTATCGACCAACTGAAAGAACTGGGAGCACAAGGGATATTGGTAGTTCCTATAGAGAAGATGATTCTTTGATCTTTATGAGAAGTTTTGAAATGTGTCTTTTGTTTTCTCCCGTAGAAGTGCCGTCTTTTTATGGTCGGCAGGAACTCTCAAACTCTTTTTCATGAGTTGTGGTCCAGGGATATGCGGTTTTTTTTGTGGAGGGTGTTGATTGTTAATGGTCACATGAACAACACTTAACTCAAACTGTTGCTTTTCCCTGTCGTGCTTATTGCTGTGCATGATTTTGTTGAGATTTCCTCATATAGTGCCACTATCATTTGTCAATGATGCTCAGGCAGGCCCCTTTGTTGGTTCGGTCCTAGAGGACATTTTCTTACTGCTCGGTCTTGCTAAGAATAAACGATAACAAGTTTTAAAATTAAAAATACTCTCTAAGAGACTGTTTTAAACTGTATCTTTTTCTTTCTTATGTACTTCTTTTGGTGCCTGATTTCGTTGAAATTTCCGCCAGCTAGCGCGACATGCTATCTTTGTCAATGGCTCACGCGGCAGACCGGCCCCTTCACTGATAATGCTCTCGGGGCATTATTTTAACGCTCGGTCCTATCCAAAATAAGTGACAACAAATTCTAAAATAATATCTTCAAAACAGTCTCTAAGAAAAACCCATTTGCGAATGAAAACGATAGCTTACCCCAATCCATCAGAATGGCCTGAACTACTGGAGCGGCCAGCTTTGGATAACGATACACTGAGTAAAACTATAGATGAAGTACTGTCTACCGTTAAGGTCAAAGGGGATGAGGCCCTATTGAGTTATGCTCGGACTTTTGACAACATAGTATTGGATAGTGTTGTGGTGGATAAATCTCAGGTAGAGGCAGCTTCTTCTCTGGTATCCGATGCGTTAAAAAAAGCCATAGAAAAGGCTAAGGGAAATATAGAGACCTTTCATCAAAGTCAGCGTGTACCTGTCAATAAAATCATGACCAGTCCCGGTGTATACTGCTGGCGGAAGCAATTGCCCATCGAGAGGGTAGGGATCTACATCCCCGGCGGCTCAGCTCCATTGTTTTCTACAGTACTGATGTTGGGCATACCCGCTTTGCTTGCGGGTTGTAAAGAGATTGTCCTTTGTACCCCTCCGGGCAAGGAAGATGGTATCAATCCTGTCATTCTCTATACGGCGAATCTGATAGGGATCGAGAAAATATACGCTGTAGGTGGTGCACAGGCGATTGCCGCCATGGCCTATGGTACGGAAAGTGTGCCACAGGTCTACAAGATATTCGGTCCGGGCAATCAATATGTCACCGCTGCCAAGCAGTGGGTCAACCGAGAAGGTATCGCTATAGATATGCCGGCCGGACCCTCTGAGGTAGCGATAGCGGCAGACGATTCTGCGGTACCGGCTTTTGTGGCCGCAGATCTGCTTTCCCAAGCAGAGCATGGAGCGGACAGTCAAGTGGTGCTGGTGAGTACATCGAAGCCAATGGTCGAAGCGGTACAAAAGGCCCTTGCCCTCCAGCTGGACCGATTGCCCCGTAAGGCCATCGCTGCCAAAGCTTTGGAAAACAGTAAAGCTATTGTCGTCAAAGACAGGGATACCATGCTCGAAATGATCAATGCTTATGCTCCCGAACACTTGATACTGTCCGTAGAGGATTGTGATGACTTCGCAGAGCAGATCGTAAATGCGGGTTCCGTTTTTTTGGGTAATTTTACTCCCGAATCTGCGGGTGATTATGCTTCGGGCACCAATCATACACTCCCTACCAACGGTTGTGCAAGGGCATTCAGTGGCGTATCCTTGGATAGCTTTATGAAGTCGGTCACCTTTCAGAAAATCGACGAAGCAGGGATAAAAGACTTGGGCCCTACCATCGAAATCATGGCAGAAGCCGAAGAACTCATAGCCCACAAACAGGCCGTGACCTTACGCCTTGACCATCTAGCTCAATAAACCGGAACTTACATCTTAGTATTTCAAAAAGCATAGAAATAACAATCGTACCATGGATATCAAAAAACTTCTACGTCCCAATATATTGACTTTGAAAGCCTACTCTTCGGCGAGGGAAGAGTACCAAGGGCAGGCAGATGTACTACTGGATGCCAATGAGAATCCGTATGAAAGTGCCTTCAATCGCTACCCGGACCCCTTACAAAGGGCATTGAAGGCCAAAATAGCCGAACTCAAAGGTGTGTCTTCTGAAAATATCTTTTTGGGAAATGGGAGTGATGAGGCCATCGATTTGTTGATTCGTGCGTTCTGTGAACCCAAAGAGGACAGTATATTACAGCTTGACCCGAGTTATGGTATGTACCGGGTAAGTGCCGATATCAATGATGTGGAGGTGATAAAAGTACCCTTGACCGCGGATTTTGAGTTGGAAGCTTGGTCGGTATTGCGCGCCGTATCGCCGAATACGAAAATCATATTTATCTGTTCGCCCAATAACCCCTCGGGTAATGTGCTGGACCATGTAGAGATATTGAAAATCACGCGCAAGTTTGAGGGCATAGTCGTTATCGATGAGGCCTACATCGACTTCTCCAGAGACGAGAGCTTTTTGGAGTACCTTTCACAACACAAGAACCTCATCGTAATGCAGACCTTTTCGAAAGCATGGGGACTGGCCGGTATACGACTAGGGATGGCCTTTGCCCATGAAGAAATCATAGCCGTGCTGAACAAAGTGAAACCACCTTATAATATCAATAGCCTGACGCAGGAAGTAGCATTGAAAGCATTGGCAAACAAGAAGCAAAAAGAACAGTGGGTAGGAGCGATATTGGACGAGCGGAAAAAACTGGAGGCGCGATTGAAAGAGTTACCTATTGTTGAGCGCATATACCCCAGTGATACCAATTTTCTGCTGATACGTTTTAAAGATTCACAAGAACTTTTGGATTACCTCCTAGAGGAAAAAGTAATCCTTCGTAATAGGAGCAAAGCACTTTTGTGCGAAGGCTGCCTTCGCATCACGGTAGGTACTTCTGATGAAAATGATCGTTTGATGAAGGAGATCGAAAAATATATCGCTGCACAACAATAATAGCTACAGGGCATACTATAGGTCCATCTATCAGTAAGGTTATAGAAGATGGCTCGGGTCCCGCAGTGGGCAAACAAACAATAAGAGAATTGAAACAATGAAAAAAGCATTATTTATAGATAGGGACGGCACACTGATCCTGGAACCGGAAGACGAACAGATCGACTCACTGGAAAAGTTGGAGTTTTTCCCCGAAGTATTTCGGTATTTAGGCCGGATAGCCCGCGAGACTGATTTCGAATTGGTCATGGTGACCAATCAGGACGGTCTAGGGACTGATAGTTTTCCGGAAGATACCTTCTGGCCGGCACATAATAAAATGCTGACAGCCCTGGAAAAAGAAGGTATCCATTTTGATGCCATACACATCGACCGTTCTTTTCCGCATGAAGAGCTACCCACCCGCAAGCCCGGTATCGGTATGTTCGGAGCTTATCTTGAGGGGCAGTATGACCTAAGTGCCTCTTTTGTTATAGGCGACCGGCTGTCCGATATCGCACTGGCAAAAAATCTGGGCTGTCAGGGCATTCTTATCAATGATGGTAGCCTAAACGAGCAGTGCAAAGCAGAAGGGCTTACTACGGTCTGTGCGCTGACGACAAGCTCTTGGGAGAAGATCTATCAACAGGTATCCGGCAAGTACAATGAGCGAAAAGCGCAGATAGTCCGTAAGACCAAGGAGACGGATATCCACATCCAAGTGGACCTGAACGGAAGCGGTATAACGACTATTGATACGGGCATCGCTTTCTTTGATCATATGCTGGACCAGATAGGTCGTCATGGAGCTATCGACCTCAATATACAGGTCAAGGGAGACCTGGAGGTAGACGAGCATCATACCATAGAGGACACGGGGATTGCTCTCGGAGAAGCTGTGGTAGAGGCCTTGGGCGATAAGAGGGGAATAGAGCGCTATGGGTTCTGTTTGCCTATGGATGACTGCCTCGCCCAGATTGCGGTCGATTTCGGTGGACGCAACTGGATTGTGTGGGAGGCAGAGTTCAAGCGTGAAATGGTCGGTAAAATGCCCACGGAAATGTTCTTTCACTTTTTCAAATCATTTTCCGATGCGGCCAAGTGCAACCTGAACATCAAGGCAGAAGGAGATAACGAGCATCATAAAATAGAAGCGATCTTCAAAGCTTTTGCCAAAGCCATAAAAATGGCCGTGAAGAAGGAAAAAGGCAATTTTCAACTGCCTTCTACCAAAGGTGTACTATAATCCAGAAGTAAAGTACTGGCGGCAATGTGGATACCAATGCAGAGAAATCCGGTATTCTCGCTTCTTGTCAGCTTCAAAATAAGAAAGCATGAAAACAGTTATTATAAAGTATAATGCGGGGAATACCCAATCGGTTATCTTTGCTCTTCAAAGGATGGGTATAGAACCCATCCTCAGCAATGACCCCGAAGAAATAAAATCTGCCGACAAGGTGATCTTCCCCGGAGTGGGCGAGGCTGTCAATACCATGAGACATCTTTCCGAACTTGGCATGGACCGTCTTATCCCTTCACTGACCCAACCCGTACTGGGAATCTGTCTGGGCATGCAGGTCATGTGTAGACATTCGGAAGAAGGAGAGACCCCTTGTATGGGTATCTTCGAGACGACAGTCAAGAAATTCGTACGACAAAAAGGCAGCACGCTCAAGGTCCCCCATATGGGATGGAATACCTTGGGGGAAGTAGGCAGCCCCTTGATGGACAATACACTGGAAAATCAACACGTTTATTTTGTACATAGCTATTACGTACCTCTAGGGGAGCATACCATAGCGGCTACAGAATATATTCACCCCTTTAGCGCAGCCTTGCGCAAGGATAATTTTTATGCAGTACAGTTCCACCCCGAAAAATCAGCGGGGCCGGGAGCTAAGATCCTCGAAAACTTTATCGCTATATGATTAAAATTATCCCGGCCATCGACATCATCGATGGTAAATGTGTCCGTTTGTCTCAAGGAGACTACGATCAAAAAACCATCTATAACAGTAATCCCTTAGAAGTAGCCAAGTCTTTTGAAGGAGCCGGTATTGAACACCTACATCTAGTAGACTTGGATGGAGCCAAAGCAAAACACATCGTCAACTGGAAAGTACTGGAAAGTATCGCTGGACAAACAAAGCTCTCCGTTGATTTTGGTGGAGGTATCAAATCAGATGAAGATGTCAATATCGCTTTCAGTGCAGGAGCAGAACAGATTACCTGCGGTAGCATCGCTGTAAAATCGCCTGAACTGATGCAGTCATGGATAGAAAAATATGGTAGCGAAAAAGTAATATTGGGAGCTGACGCGAAAAACCGCAAGATCGCGGTCAACGGTTGGACGGAAGACGCCGGTATCGACCTGTTTCAGTTTGTAAAAGAGTACTTAGAGAAGGGAGTCCAATACGTCACCTGTACCGATATTGCCACAGATGGCATGCTTAGCGGTCCAAATGTGACCCTGTACAAGGAAATATTGGAGGAAATGCCCTCTATCCAGCTGATTGCCAGTGGAGGAGTATCCGATATTAAGGATATCCATAGTCTAAATGAGACGGGCGCCTACGGCGTTATCGTGGGTAAGGCCATCTATGAGGGGCGAATAGCACTGAAAGATCTGGCGCAGCTGAATGCTTGAGATAGCCTCCTTCGAAAAAAACAAAGAAGGTACGGTAAGTAACAAGATCGGATGAGACCTTTTTGAGATATCTTTCGGTTTTGAGATGTAGGATTGTATATCGTCATATTCTTTACATAACAGTAATGCCATGCCATACAAATTCTGAACAAATTAGAAACCCTTAGGTTCCATGGATGTCGAAAAAGAGAACTAAATACCTATATTTAAGCTTATGTTAACAAAAAGGATAATACCCTGCCTGGATATCAAAGATGGCAGGACGGTGAAGGGCATTAATTTTGTCGATATCAGGGATGCCGGTGATCCGGTAGAACTAGGTGCGTTATATGCAGAACAAGGGGCTGATGAACTGGTGTTTTTGGATATCACAGCGACCAATGAAGGAAGGAAAACCTTCGTGGATTTGGTGAAACGTATCGCTCAACATATCAACATCCCTTTTACCGTTGGTGGTGGTATAAGTAGTGTAGAAGATGTCAGGCCTTTGCTTCAATCAGGAGCTGATAAAATCTCGGTCAATTCTTCTGCTGTGAAAAGACCGGAACTTATCAATGAACTGGTGGACGCTTTTGGGAGCCAGTGTATCGTAGTGGCCATAGACGCTAAATTTATAGAGGGAAAATGGGTGGTCCACACCCATGGAGGCTCCCGACCGACCGATAAGGTTTTACAGGACTGGACTATAGAAGCTGAGAAAAGAGGAGCAGGGGAAATCCTCTTTACTTCAATGGACCACGATGGTACCAAGTCCGGCTTCGCGAACAGTGCCCTTTCCGAACTCAATCAAAAAATAGGTATACCCATCATCGCTTCGGGAGGTGCCGGTACGATGGAACACTTCAAGACAACCTTTGAAGAAGGAGCATCTGACGCTGCGCTGGCAGCCAGTATTTTTCACTTTAAGGAAATAGCTATTCCCGATTTGAAATCCTACCTTAAAAAAGAAGGTATACGGGTCAGGTAATCCGTCCGAATCAATATTCGAAAATATTTAATACAACTATCGATATAGTTCTTGCCAAGAGCCACATAATCCAATAGGAACGAAAAGAAAAGATGACACCAAATTTCGATAAATCAGAACAGAGCGTAGGGTTGATTCCCGTTATCGTTCAAGATCATATTACTGCTAAGGTACTGATGCTGGGCTATATGAACGAAGCTGCCTATATCAAAACCCAGAAGGAGGGGCGTGTGACGTTCTACAGCCGCTCTAAGCAAAGGCTATGGACCAAAGGAGAAAGCTCGGGCAATTTCCTGGAAGTAGAGGACATACTTCTGGACTGCGATGAAGACACCTTATTGATCAAAGCCAGACCGCTGGGCCCTACTTGCCATAAAGGAGATGACACTTGCTTCCAAGAAGAAAACAAAACCAATAGAGACCTAGGTTTTTTAGAAGACGTTATACAATCACGAAAGGAGGGAGCTGATGAAAATTCCTATACGGCCAAACTCTTGGCAAAAGGCATCAATAAAGTAGCTCAAAAAGTAGGAGAAGAGGCCGTTGAACTGGTGATTGAGGCTAAAGACGACGATAAAGACCTATTTCTTAATGAAGCTGCCGACCTGATGTATCATTACCTGGTATTATTGGCCGCCAAAGATCACCAGCTGAGTGAAGTAGTGGATGTGTTAAGGGGGCGACATAATAAGGGCTAGTAAAATAAATATTTAGGCACTAAATTTGTCATCAATGGGCAATTAATCTGTATTGCGTTTTCTGGAAAAACACGATACATCATGTTTCATCGTTAAAGGCCACGATTCGGCATAAAACCGAAAGTAAAAATGAAAGTTCGACTTTTTACCGTACTGAATATCTTGTTTTTTATAGGACTAGCTTGTTCTTGTAACGATCAAGATGAGATAAAATCCTTTGAACATCGCATCTATACTTCTTATGAAGTTGAATATAACGCCAACGAGGATAAGACCATAGCTACAGCAATTTTCACATTTGAAACCCCCTCTGGTAATCCCGTGAAGCTGATAGATAATGCAGAGGTCAAGTTCAATGGTCAGCGGATGGATTTTGATAAAGGTAATGCTCGGTACAGGCTAGAGATGGCCGGGTATTCTGAAAAAGTTACCTTTGCCCATCACTCAATAGATGGTGCAGAGTATATCAATACCATCAATCTGGGATCCATCTCATTACCAAATAATCTCAATACTACCATTGATAGAAGTAATGATTATGAAATCGAATGGGAGGGAAACGAAATCAGTGATAACGAAACCGTACAGGTTCTGCTTTTACCTGATAATATGGAAGGGGTAGAGTCGGTCCTTGATGAAGTAAAAGCTACCACCATAGGTTTTTCGGCCATTCAGTTGGGAGATTTGAATACCACTAGTGCTCGTTTGCAGATAGAACGGTCATTTGCAAATGTACTGGAAAATGTAGGCGAAGGTGGAGGAATCGTACGCGCTAAGTATGTAGGGAAGCCTATGGATGTCACGCTGCGGTAAATTATTGGTATAGGGATCATCTCAGAATCATAGATGTTCCCCTAATTCTATACTTCTAATATACCGATGTTCCCATAAGGAGGAGCAGAAGTTGTTCACTCCCTTCATTTCTTAGGTTTGTCGTTCTTACTCATCCCCCAGAAATAACCCATTGTACATCCGAGTATTGCACCTATGATCAGTCCTATATAAGGTGCTTCATGGACCATACCCCATGTATAACCTACTGTGATCCCCAAAATAGTCCCCAATAGAAAATAGTAGTTTTTACCTTTCAAACGAATTGTTTTTTTTGATGAGGGCTAAATTGGCCTTTTCATACGAATATTGCAATGATAAATCACGATTCCCTTTACAGACCTTTCTACTTCGCTTTGCTAATCATGTTCTTAGCATTTACAATGAGGAAATCGAGCTAGTAGTGGTCAAAAAGACCCAATAGGGCATAGCGTTTTGTGTACTTCACAACCCAGATCATGTATTAGCCCTTCTATTGTGGTCTTAAATAGCTGAAAATCCGACAGAACACCCTGATTTATTGGTATTTAACCCAAAATGATCGATAGAAATCGTGATGAGCGTATAATACAAATTTAGGTTTTAAATGTCGTATAAGATTCCGCGGGTCATTTTGTTTCAAACAAGGCGATAACCGCAGGGATAGCAGCGCTATCCCGAGGATGGTCAACGCAGAGTGAAGCAAAATGAACAAGAAGATATGCGATATTTGAAAGCTAAGTTTGTATAAATAGCAAAATACCGGCCATTTGTATTCGTTCGGCATAGCACCGCTATGGTGAATGAAGATCGGTGGGCAAAGCTTCCGATATGAAGCTATTTATGCGCGGAATAGGTTCTCTATTGATCAATTTGGGTTTAAACCCTCGTTACGAAGTTCCAACGCATGATCCGGGTTAAAAAGGATAGCCTACACCGAGATTAAAGACAATAGGTTCGGTATCGTTGTTATTGTCGAATGGAAAATCATTGAACCTTTTGTTGAATATCAGGCGTTTGCCGAGCGGTCTGGCGGGGTCATATATCTTGAGGCCGGCATCCAGTCGTAGGATTAAAAATGAGAAATCGAAGCGTAGTCCCAAACCGGTAGCTACAGCTATCTCATTACTGAAGCGATCCCACTGAAACTGTCCCCCTTGACGATTATCATTATTAAAGGTCCAGATATTACCCGCATCGATAAAGTAAGCCCAATCCACGAATCCGAATAGATTTTTTCTAAGTTCTATACTGGCTTCCAGCAGAATTTCCCCTGGTTGTTCGAAACTATAATCGGGTGGTGAATCCGGTTCCAGAGGTTTGTAGGAGCCAGGCCCCAGTCGTCTTGGCCGCCATGCCCTTACACTATTGCTACCCCCTATGAAAAAATATTTTTCATAGGGGAGTACTTCCTCGGTTCCGTAAGGTCTCGCTAGACCCAGTTGGACACGATAAGCGATAGAGGAATTCTTCGTAATGGGTCTGTTTTTTCTGAAATCGACACTGAATTTCAAATACCTATAATGTATCAGCTCTAATGAGTCCAATATTTTGGTGCCCACAAAATTGAGCGATGTCCCTCCACTCTCGAAAAACAAACGTAGAAAAGAGGACTTGTTGCGTGCCGAACCATACTGGTTGGAACTGAAAGTAGCTGCAAAACTCATACTGCTCACAAAGGATGAACGAAAGGAGTTGATCAGATTATTGCCACGCCTCTCCTGTTCCAATAACCGTTCTAAAAAATCGGCTCTCAAATCAGAATCTATGATACTGGCATCGGTCAGGGTGAAGTTGTACTGTGCCTTTCTTCTGTCCTCCCAAGTGTAAGTATTGGAAATATTGATATTACTCCTTTCATACTCGGGCCTCTGATTAAAAGTATAACCTACCTGTAGTTTGGTTTTGGGATTAATGGACCCTATTCTGGATTTGAACCGCTCACTGAACGGAAGTATGAACTGTGGAAAGGTCAGGGATGAGTTAGCACCGGCTTCTATACTGGCGTAGAGATTGTCCTCATCCGAGAGTGCGGCCACACCCTCAAAACCGATACGCCCACTGACCTCAAAGACCTCAAATCCACCGAAGAAGTTTCTTTTTTTGAAGGTAGTATTGTAAAAAGGGCCGGGGAGTCCTTCGGTAACATTGATACCGACCTCATTGGACCATTGGTAGCGGTCGAGAGGGCTGGTAAATATATTGGCGATAAACCTGCCTCCGGAAGAGTCATAATTGATATTGACAAACTTGAACATGTCCAGATTGGCCAGTTGCCTTTGCGTACTGAAAGTATTGGTTTTGCTGTACAGCTTCTTCGGATGTATAAATACCCTTCTGTCGAGTATTTTTTTATTGTATCTTTTTGCAGAATAACGATAGTGTATCCCATTGTATTTCTCCTCCTGTAACAAACTGTCCGGTAGGCTCATGTCTTTTACGTTCGTTATAAAATTGACACGGTCGATATTGAATGCGGTATGGTTCTTACCTCTCTCTGCCTGCCTTATATTGGTCCTAATGGCTACTTTTCGGTCTTCATAAGCCGTATCCACATCAAAGGAGATGTAGGCGCGACTGAAGTCATAGTAACCGTTATCCTTTAGCAGTAACTCCAAACGCTCCCTTTCGGCACTCAATTTCTTTTGGTCATAGTTTTCGCGTTTTCGGAGCAGGCTTGCCTTTTTGTTTTTGATCATCAGCTTTAGGATATCCCTGTCCTCAGCGTCGATCATGAGCTTTTTGATGACATGAGGCTCTCCCTCATATACACAATAGACTTCTATAATCTTATTTTTCTTTTTACCCTTGATGATTTCCTTATGAGTTACCTTGGAGCGGAAGTATCCTTTAGAGGTAAGGTACAGTTTGAAATTGTCCAAAGTCTTTTGGGTGGCTATGGTATCGTACACAGCTAGCGGTTCCCCCCATCGCATCAGTAGATTGCCGTCGGTAATGTCCTGATCTATTTTGGCTATTTTTTTTCCCTTTCTTTTTTTGAGACGATTGCGCTTTTTGGGTTCATCCTGATGAGCCTCTATTTTCCTGTCATAATGGGCAATGATTTTTTCCTTTTCCTTGGTCAAAAGAGCTACATCGTACTCTTCCTCTCCTTTTTTGTAAATCCATACATAAGGAGCAAAAGGTAAACGCGAAAATTTTCTGTTGGGCCTTTTAATGTATAGTTCTTCCAGGGCGTCTTTGTCTATATTTTCAGTACCTTTGATTCTTTGTCGGTAAAGCAGCTTTTCGTCTTCTTTTAGGTATTTGGTCCCCAAACACCCTTGAAGAAGGGATGAGTATAATAATATAATAATCAGATACTTACCAGTGTTCAAAATTACTTATTGCTAATGGTCTCGAAAGCCAAGGAAAAATTCATCAAATCCCTGCAATTAAAAAAAAACAGGAAACAAGCGCAATCATTTTTAGTGGAAGGAGGCAAAAGTGTTCTGGAATTATTGTCTGCTGACTTTACGGTACAGAGCATTTTGGCCACTGACCGGTTTGTGACCGATCATCCTATATTGGAAAATTATACTAACCTTTTGACAATAACTAGTGAAAGTGCCTTGGTTCGTATGGGAACTTTCCAAAGTAACAATGCCGCACTGGCTATTGCCGAAATGAAAGAGAACACACCACCTTCCATGGATCTTGAGCGGTACATACTCGTATTGGATGATGTACGTGATCCAGGAAACCTTGGCACCATTATCCGAATAGCGGATTGGTACGGGATGAAACATATTGTAGCCTCACGACAAACGGCCGACTGTTATAATCCTAAGGTCATCCATGCCAGTATGGGGTCATTTGCCCGAGTGCAGTTATATTATACCGAACTCCCCTCATTCTTAAAAGAGAAGAAATGGCCGCTTTATGCTACGGATATGCAGGGTACCTCTGTGCATGATATGACCTTCGATGGAAAAGGCTTGGTACTGATGGGTAATGAAGCGCATGGCATATCAGCTGATTTACAGAAGTATGTCGACCACACTGTAGCTATACCGCGATTTGGCGAAGCAGAATCTTTGAATGTGGCCGTAGCTTCGGCTATCGTTTGCGATAACTTGATGAGGAATCAAGCATAGCCTCTATTTTTTTACTTTCTCCTCCATAGTATTCCTGCTCTCAGTTTAACCCAGAATGTTCGTTGGAACTTCGTCATGAGGACTTAAATAGCAATAAATCAGGGTGTTTTCTTGGATTCAGCGTAGCACCGCTACGGTTAATTCAAAAAACGCATTCATTTACTGATTTGAAGCCAGTTAAGTCCGGAATAGATTTTCTAATGGACATGAGAGACGTATTTTAGAACAGGTTAAATCCGGATCATGCGTCGGAACTTCGTAACGATTTAAATGTCCATACATCAGGGAGTTTTATTGGATCTGGCATAGCACCGCTATAGTGAATTCAAAAAACTTAGTGCAACGACCGGTTTGCAACTATTTAGATTCGCAGTAGATTTTTCAATGCATGGTCCGGGTTCAACCCAAAATGATCAATAGGATTTCGTGATGAGGGCATAAAGTACGCTAAAATCAGTGGTTTAGGAGGGGGGCTTTTGTATCATTAAGGTGACGTACCTACGTACGTGTAAAACCGCTGATCTTGAAGCAATTTATGCTCGTAATAGGAGGGCTATCGATCATTTTGGATTAGAATCAATCGAATTTGAACTAAATGCATCATATCGGAGCAGTCTTATTCAAACACCATTATTTTTTGATGCCTACGTTACCATTATGGTATTTTGTAGTTGCAAACGCCAAAGCATTGCTTTTCATCTTAGGGAATACAAATAGTAGGGTCATGGCGACTACTATCCCGATAATGAGAAGTAGATTTCTTCGTTTTTTTAAATACTCCATTGGTTCATATTTTTTTATGCCATTTATAGGGCTTCACTTCATGTCTTGGTAGTACAGAAAATCATATCGCCAAGTGATTGGTTCTATTTTGCCTTACGCTTTCGGAAAGAAGCACTGGAGGCAATCCCGGTTAAGTTGGGCTGTGCACAGATACTCTTTTGGGAATTTTAGAGACTGTTTTAAACTGTATCTTTTTCTTTCTTATGTACTTCTTGATTTCATTGAAATTTCCGCTAGCTAGCGCGACATGCTATCTTTGTCAATGGCTCACGTAATAATGCCCTCGGGGCATTATTTTAACGCTCCTCGGTCCTATCCAAAATAAGTGATAACAAATTTTAAATATAATTTCAAAACAGTCTCTTAGTTAAAAAAACAATTTATACCTATATGACATCCTATAATAGCAAAAGGTTGCTTTTATAGATGAAAAAATAATACAATACCAATTGATAGATTGATGGTATTGGGTACTTGTATAGACTAGGTCCATACAGTTGACAAGCTTTTTATTTGTTACCACAACGGCAAAACCATATGGGCATACACAGTTTTCCCGCCAATTCAGCAAGTTGATAGTATGGGTTGCCTACCGAAAGTTCACATTAATACAAACTTAGCGATTTACAATCGCCTATCTTCCTGTTCATTTTGCTTCACTCTGCGTTGACAATCCTCGGGATAGCCTTGATTGAAAAAAAATGACCCGCGGAATCTTATACGACAGTTGAAACCCAAATTTGTATAACAGCCAATAATGGAAAATGAGTAGATGGAAAATTGGTAAAAAAAAGAATAACATGTGGATGTCGTCTAGGTTACATTTACGATGTTTACAGTGTATTAGAGGGAATTGGATACACGATTGATATTATCCGTTTTTTTTGTCAACCTTAATTGTTTTTTAATCAATACTGAAATATAATGGACAACTCCACAGAAAATGTAAACCTAGCGGCTGTTTTTATTAATGATGTGCTTGACATCTACAAGCAAAATCCATCATACCACCAACAACTTTCTGAAATGGTGAAGGGGCAGGACATCTCAGAACCTTTTAATATGGTCCCTATAGATATCTATAATAACATGTGTGGGTGGATAGAGTCTCAAATAGGTCAGGCCAATACCAGAAGAGTAGGTAGGCAGATTGGCAAAACTGCCTTTGAAGGAATGAAAGCCAGTAACTTGATCGGTGATAATCCGACCATAAAAGAGGTGATGGATGCTTTATGTGAAGTGGCCCAGAAAATGATCAGCGATCCTAAAAAGAGAGGTTGGGACATTTTGGAAAGCGACAAAAAACATATGATACTCAGAAGGACCCAAACTTTTAACAGTACGCTGCAACTAGGACTATTGGAGGAATTGGCCTATTGCAGTAATGTGATAGCTCCAAGAGTACAGTATGTCCATCAGGTAGAGGAAGGTGATGAATTCGACGAATATAAGATTACCTGGTTGGGATGAGATGCTATCTGATGATGCACCTTGGCTGTAAGTTCCGATTACGCCTAGGTGCATTTGATTTTTGGTAATGCCATTGTAATTTTTTTGGTTTCTTTCTTCCAGAAGACTGAAAGTACTAGGTTCAAAAAAGTTAATCGAAACACAAATAAGGACTTCTATCGATAAAATACAAAGATAGACTTTGAACTATGAAATTATTCTTTAGTATTGTTTGTTATTCTACAATAAAAAGGAAATTATGAAAAGAACTGCTTTTATGAAAAGACCCGCAATCGTTACCTTATATTGTTTTTTCATTGGTCTAATGACCAATCTATCCCTATATGCCCAAGATAGCGCTGGTATAGATGAAGCAGTGGCAAAGAATGTATCTTCCAAGTCTGACAGTACGCCATTACGGGCGATGCCAAGTACAGGAGCTACGACCTCTCCTGTTTTACCGGCAGACCTTCAGAAAGGCTCCCAGCAGCAAGAAGTGCCTACGGCAAGTGCAAAAGTCAACTGGCTTAGTTTTGAAGAAGCCGTTGAGAAAGCAAAAACGGCTCCCAAGAAGGTTTTTATAGATGTATATACCGACTGGTGCGGATGGTGTAAGGTCATGGACAAGAAAACATTTAGCGAGGCCAGAATCGCCAAGTACCTGAACGAGAATTTCTATCCCGTAAAACTGGATGGAGAGTATGAAGAGGATATAGAATTCAAAGGCAACACTTTCAAATTCGTTGCCAGTGGGCGCAGGGGCTATCATCAGCTGGCAGCAGCTCTTTTGAAGAATAAATTGAGTTATCCAACAGTGGTTTTCCTGGACGAGGATTTCAACTTGATACAACCATTACCGGGATATCAGAAAGCCCCCGATTTCGACCGTATTATAAAATATATTGGTGGGGACCACTTCAAAGACCAGAGCTGGAAAGAGTTTGCCAAAAGCTATAAATCCCCTTTTGAGGATGCAGACGAATGATATTCGGTATAAGTGATGCCGTTTTGAATAAACGTCCAAAAGAGTAGATCTCGTGAAGAGCGTTCCGATATACCCTCTGGATATAGTTACTTTTCTTTCTGCCTGGGTAGTATCTCCTATAGAAGATATGCCTACAAAATTCAGATTCCCCGAGGTAAGTTCGTATCAATACTGTTGTATGATTAAGTATTTCCGCCGGAACAGCTCACCTCAGGGTTCCCTTATCGGTTTATGGGCCTAGACCCCGACAAGTAATTCTGTTCGAAGTAATGCTAGGTGTATTGAACAATTTTGATAGCGATCAGTTAACTTTATAGTTCAACATGATCGACAATCTACAGTGAAAGAAGCTATCCTTCAACACAAAAATTACTGCAACAGTCTCGTTGCCTACTCAAGAAGAAAAACACGGGAAGTACACATAGGTGATATACCTCTGGGAGCTCATCACCCTATCAGGATACAATCCATGACTACCGTGGATACAATGGATACCCAAGGTTCGATAGAACAGTGCATTCGTATGATTGCCTCTGGGTGTGAATACATCCGTATTACAGCCCCAAGTATCAAAGAAGCCCAAAATCTAGAAGCTATTAAAAAAGGGCTTAAAGCTAGAGGGTATTCCATTCCTTTGATTGCGGACATCCACTTTACGCCAAATGCAGCGGAGTTGGCAGCACGTATCGTAGAAAAAGTCCGTATCAACCCTGGGAACTATGCCGATAAGAAGCGTTTCGAAGAGATAGAATATACCGATGCGACCTATGAAGCAGAACTGGAGCGTATACGGGAAAAATTCTCGCCTCTAGTACATATATGCAAAGAGTATGGAACAGCCATGCGTATAGGTACCAATCATGGTTCACTGTCCGACCGCATCCTAAGTCGTTATGGCGATACTCCGGTAGGTATGGTAGAGTCCGCACTGGAGTTTTTGAGGATATGTGATGACCTGAACTATCACAATATCGTATTGTCCATGAAAGCCAGTAATACGCAGGTAATGGTACAGGCATATCGCTTACTGGTACAGAAAATGGAAGAAGAAGGCCTTGAACCCTATCCATTGCACTTGGGAGTGACCGAAGCAGGAGAAGGTGAAGATGGCCGTATCAAATCAGCAGTGGGTATAGGTACACTATTGGAAGATGGGCTTGGGGATACCGTAAGGGTATCCCTGACCGAAGAACCTGAGTTCGAAGCACCCGTCGCCAAACTATTGATCGATCGTTATGGACAACGTCAAAAGCATGCTCCCATAGCCGATATTATCTCCTTTTCGGGACACGATCCCTTCGCCTATCAACGTAGAAAGACACAGGAAGTAGGAAACATAGGAGGTTCGAATGTCCCTCGCGTTATGGCCGATATACGGCACTGGTCGGAGGTGAAAATCAAAGACCTCAAGGTCTTGGCACATCACTATCTCCCCGCTATTGACAAGTGGACCATGGGAGACCTGGGCGTAGATTATATCTACACAGGACAGCAGCCCGTATCCTTTATGCTTCCCAATGGACTCAAGGAAGTACAGGACTACAGCATTTGGAGGGAACAACCTGATAAAATAAATAAAATCCCCCTGTATACCTTCCGAGAATATTTGACGCATAAAGAGAAGCATGAACAGGTTAATTTCATTTCTTTAAAAGCGGATGCTTTCCTATCGGAAACTTTATTGGAAAGTGTTTTAAGAGAAAACGACGATATCGTTATGATGCTTTCTACGGATAATAGGCATGCTATGCCGGCATTGAGGCGCTTTTTCTATTACCTAATGGAAAAAGAACTGACCAATCCGGTGCTTGTTATGAGGTCTTATTCGTCGATGACAGAAGAAAATATGCAGTTATATACGGCTACGGACATCGGAGGATTATTGATAGATGGTTTTGGAGACGGTCTATTACTGGAAACAACTTTGCTCCCAACTAGTGATAAAGAGGTACAACTTCAATGGAGCAATAGTTATAATAAAACGGCTTTCGGTGTACTGCAAGCAGCCAGAACCCGTATGTCCAAGACCGAGTACATATCTTGTCCTTCTTGCGGACGTACATTATTCGACCTACAGGAAACTACCGCTATGATACGGAAACGTACCGACCACTTAAAAGGGATAAAAATCGGTATTATGGGGTGTATTGTCAATGGTCCCGGAGAGATGGCCGATGCCGATTATGGATATGTTGGTTCGGGTAAAGGTAAAATTACACTGTATAGAGGCAAAGAAGTTGTTAAAAAAGGGGTGGCCTCAGCACTGGCTGTAGATGCCCTTATAGATATCATTAAAGAAGACGATAACTGGTTAGAGCCCAATCCGGAAACAATGGTATAATGTATTAATCGATTCACATATATGGAAAATCAACCTCCCAAAGCTATGCCAAAAAAAGAAACCCCCAATACCAAAGAATATTTCCAATTAGGAGAGCTGTTCGGGTATTTTTTCAGAAAAAAAGACCCAAACCGGCCTCAGAATATCAATTTGAAAATGATGCATGGAGTGAACAAGATATCCATCATTATGTTTTTGGCAGGAATGACTTTTTTTATCCTGAAAAAACTTCTTTCTTAAAAGCTGTTTTATACAAACTTAGCTTTTAAAATCGCATATCTTCCTGTTCATTTTGTTTCACTCTGCGTTGACCATCCTCGGGATAGCGCTGCTATCCCTGCGGTGTTCGCCTTGATTGAAAAAAAATGACCCGCGCAATCCTATACGACATTTAAAACCCAAATTTGTATTAAACCCAAAATGTCCATTAGAAAATCTATTCCGGACTTAACTGACTTCAAATCAGTAAATGAATGCGTTTTTTGAATTCACCGTAGCGGTGCTACGCTGAACCCAAGAAAACGCACTGATGTATTGCCATTTAAGTCCTCATGACGAAGTTCCAACGAACATTTTGGGTTAAAACTATTTCAGGAAACGGTTATCGTTTGTCCAGAACGTGAAATAGGCACAGGTAGTAGTGCTACCTATAGGTTTTCGACGAGCACGTACAACAATGATCATGATGGAGAAAACAAAAAATTTTGTTGCATATTGCTCATGGGAACTTCATGTGATCGTAGGAAACCAATAACATACACATGAAAAACAAAAGATATATTTCAAAGTAAGAGACTGTTTTAAAATGTATCTTTTTCTTTCTTATGTACTTCTTTTGATGCCTAATTTCGTTGAAATTTCCGCTAGTTAGCGCGACATGCTTCTTTGCCAAAGGCTGAAGCGGCAGAAGGCCCCTTCACTGATAATGCCCTCGCGGCATTATTTTAACACTCGGTCCTGTCCAAAATAAGTGATAGCAAATTTTAAAATAATATCTTCAAAACAGTCTCTAAGTCTCTTAACTTTAATTCATGGATATAGTCTCTTTTCGGGAATATTGTCTGTCTAAAAAAGGTGTTACAGAAAGTTTCCCTTTTGATAACCAAGCTTTGGTATTTAAAGTAATGGGAAAAATGTTCGCTTTGACGAATGTGGACCTCTTCAGTAGTATCAACCTGAAATGCGACCCCGAAAGGGCCGTTGAGCTAAGGGATCTATATGAAGGCATATCACCTGGTTATCATATGAATAAGAAGCATTGGAATACGGTAAGTACACAAGCTGCATTGCCCGATAGTCTTGTTTTGGAACTCACCGACCACTCTTATGATTTGGTCGTAGCAAAACTACCTAAAGCGTTGAAAAAGGAGCTTAGTGAACTCTAAATCAGATAAATAACTTTTTTTTACTGAATTAAGCGAGTGATTACAATAAATATTCATCTTTAATGTTTAATATATGAACTAATAAAGTTACTTTTGGAAATTGGTTGAGCATGTAATTTTTTGGCATTATTTTAGCCTAATTTAGCCTGAATCCAAAAGGGTATATTAAATCACTAGATGAAACTACAGTTTTCAACATTTTTTTTAGGCCTACTATTACTCATAGTCTTTGCTTCCTGTACGACGCAAAGGATGATATGTCCCGCGTATCAGAGTGCCTTTATCTATGATGAGGACATATTGGCACAAAAATTCAGTCATTTCGAAGACTCTATACCCAAAGAGCAGTTCATCGCTAGCAAGGATAAGTTTTTAGTGATCAACGATGTACCCTATCGTAAGAAATTACGTAAAATGCAGACCATCGAGATGGTGGATGTCTATCCCCAAGAGGATTCTCTTGTATCCGAGGAATTTGTTGGCTACGGTTACGATAGTACAGCAGTCATATCCATAGAAGTAGACTCGGCAGCCATGGATTCGCTGAACATGCTGCCCCCTTGGGAAGAAAAGTTTAACATAGAACAGGAGAACTATCTTTATTATTTCAATGATATACTTGTCTACCCTGATGAAAGAGCGGCCTTAGAAGCAGCCGATGCTAAAATGCGCGAGATACAAGGCGAAAAAGCCAAGAAGAGAGGCTTCTTCAAGAGACTCTTCGGTAAAAAGGATAAAAATTCAGACCCCAATAGCAGTCTGGTAGGGGGTGACTCTACCGCAACGGATACCGGCAAGAAAAAAGGCTTTTTTGGCAGACTCTTCGGTAAGAAGAATAAAAACAAACTGTCAGAAGAAAATCAACTTGAAGAAGAGGAAGAAGCTACAGAGGATTTTGTAGAACCCGTTACCGACCCCGATTTGGTAAGGCCCGAAATGCCCGAAGGTTTTGGGCAAGAAGACGGTAAGAAAAAGAAGTCCAAGAAAAAGAAGTCCAAGAAACCAAAAAAGGAAAAGCGGGAGAAAGCACCCAAAGAGAAAAAAGAAAAGAAAAAGAAGGAAAAAAAAACCAAAAAGAACAAAAATACTGATGTCCAAGAACCTACTGTGGAGTCTGCGGAGGACGAAGACAGTTAGTTCTACGGTCAAATCAAGTCCTACGCCTATCCTATTATCTGCTTATTGTGCCGCATACATGGCGAAGTGACTATCCATTTATAGAACGAATGTACATGATTTGCGTTCTTCAATAGATATGTGGGTATGGATTTGAAAATCAGAAAATCGGACATACTTTCGGATTTGCATAGCGGTGCTACGCTGACTCCAATAAACCTTTTATTATATTGTAATAATGAAGTGACTTAGAGACTGTTTTAAACTGTATCTTTTTCCTTCTTATGTACTTCTTGATTTCGTTGAAATTCCCGCTAGCTAGCGCGACATGCTATCTTTGTCAATGGCTCACGCGGCAGACCGGCCCCTTCACTGATAATGCCCTCGCGGCATTATTTTAACCCAAAATGTCCATTAGAAAATCTATTCCGGACTTAACTGACTTCAAATCAGTAAATGAATACGTTTTTTGAATTCACCGTAGCGGTGCTACGCTGAATCCAAGAAAACGCACTGATGTATTGCCATTTAAGTCCTCATGACGAAGTTCCAACGAACATTCTGGGTTTAACGCTCGGTCCTATCCAAAATAAGTGATAACAAATTCTAAAATAATATCTTCAAAACAGTCTTTTAGACTTTGTTTTTTTATAAACTGAGTTGAATTTTCTCTTCCTATAGCAAACTCAGCTTATCCAGTGCTATTCTGATCAATTACGCGCTATATAGGACATGAACTAGTAAGGGCTGCATCTGTCAGTAATCCTATATAACTTTGCTCCCTACTTTCTGTTATAAATGCTATAAACGAAATATTCCATTAGAGTCGGTATAGGGCTTTTTTCACTAAAAATGTTGTTGTTGGTTTATGAATTTGCGTGCCAAAGGTTTTTCATCTCTTATTATCCTTCTCTTTCTTTACTCCTGTCGTCCCGAATTATATCAAGGTAACGATCGCTACACCACTAAAGTAGCGTTGCCTCAGGCTGAAAAACCTCATCATAAGAATTCTTTAGAGTGGTGGTACCTTACCGGGCATTTGGAAGATGTCTCTAAGAAACACTCCTATGGAATAGAATATGTCTTTTTTCATTTTAATCCAAGAAATAAAAAGGATTATCTGATGGTCAATTATGCCTTGACCGATGTCAATAATAGTGCTTTTTATTATGATTATAGACTTCAAAGGCAGTCCGAACTCTTGGATAGCAGTCAATATATTGCCTTATCCATTAACAAAAGGAAAGGTAGTTTTCAGCTCAGTGGTCGAGAGGGGGCTTATGCGATAAAAGCTGCTATGTCAAAACATGAAATAGGTATGGAGTTACAGACCCAAGCGACCAAAGAAGTGCTGTTTCATGACAGTACAGGTTTTTTGTCCATGGACGGTTATGCCAAAGCGGGTTATTATAGCTATCCCAGACTTCTCACAGAAGGACAGCTTTTCCTGCAAGGAGATATGGTCCAAGTAAAAGGGAAGCTTTGGTACGATAGACAGTGGAACTGCGCCGATATGATACAACCAAAAATAGCCTGGGATTGGATAGGTATCCAGATGGAAGGCAGTCGGGAAGAGCTTATGCTTTATGCCATACATCGTTTCGAAGAGGATATCGTATCTTTTGGCGGAACTTATTGTGATGATAATCAAAAAGTTATTTATCTTTCTGGTACTGATTTGTTTTTTGAGGCCGTTGATTTCTGGGAAAGTCCCTCTTCTAAAATAAAATATCCTATAGCTTGGGATGTAGTCATACCTCGTTTGGGCTATGAGTTTGAGATTAGGGCCGTACTTCCCCATCAGGAATTGGACATGCACTTGGGACCCGCTCGGCTAAGTTATTGGGAGGGAAAATGTCAGGTGAAAGGAAAAAAGAACGGAGAGGAGATCGAAGGTCGTGCCTATGTAGAGCTGACCAATAGAAAAAGAATGAACAAAGCTCTTGATCGATAATCCTCGACTGACAACAATCAATCCCCAGCATATTTATTCAGGACAGATCAGTAATTGTACCATAGATCTAGAACAATATGCATTTAAATAGTACTATTAATGCAATCCGTATCGGTTTAAACGGATTGATAGAATTTAGCAGCACTCTACGAGAAAAAAGAATTTACCCCATTTTCCGATTTTCCCTCTTTTTGTTCATTATCGGTGTCCAGCCCCTCTATGCCCAAGGGCAGGAAGAAAATCCGATACTGAAGTTCATGATGGAGCATTCCGGACGTACTGCCATATACTTGGTTCGTAACGATAGTATACGGGCGAACCATCGCTCAGATGAGATGATGCCGCTGGCCAGTACAATGAAAATCATTATTGCTATTGAATATGCAGAACAGGCGGGAAAAGGAAAGATAGATGCCCAAGAAAGAGTACCCATCGCTGATGTAAACTTGTTCTATGTGCCGAATACCGATGGAGGGATGCATAATATGTGGACGAAAGCAATGAAAGCCTCGGGCAAAATCGTTGATGATTCTGTTTCCATGGAAGAAATAGCCAAAGGCATGATGACCTTTAGCTCCAATGCAAATAGCGAGTACCTTATTTGGAGGTTAGGGTTGGACAATATCAATGCCAATCTGAAAAACCTAGGTATGAAAGACCATGAACCAATATTTCCTTTTGTTTCGTCACTCTTTGTATCCGAGACCGGAAAAAACGGTGACCCGCTCGATGATAATGCTTATATACAAGAGGCATTGGCAGTTCATGAAAAGTTGAAACTGGACAGAAACGGCAAGTTTAAGCAAAAGATGCCAAGGGTGACAATGGCAGAGCAACGAAACTGGTCCGATCGTCTTCCGTCGTCGACAGCTAAGACTTATGCGGTGTTAATGGAAAAAATCAATGATAGGGAATATTTCACAAAAGAAGAATACCGACATCTATCGATATTGATGGAATTTTTGATGAAGAACCCCCAGAACCGAACTTGGCTCAACCATGCAGGAATGAAAGGCGGCTCTACAGCTTCTGTGCTTACCAAAGCCATGTATGCTACTGACAAGGACGGAAACAGTACCGAGCTGGTCTATTTTTTCGATGACCTTAACTATCAGGAAAACCTGCAATTGCAAAAAAGTGCGAATGCTTTTGAGCTAAAAGTATTGACCGATGCCACATTTCTTGATAATTTGGAAAAAAAATTGAAGAAAAAATCCCCGTAAGCCCAAATCCCTCAGAGGAGCTTCGCTGCGAAAATATACAGCAATTGAATAATAGGGGCCCCCTGTACTGTATGGTGTGGATGCCAATGCAATATAAATAATTGATAGCAAAGCAATCTATGATAGTATAGGATGGTCAATGGGAATTTCAGTTTAAATACCCGTATAAAAATCATAGGTACGGGAAATATTGAGATCGATGATACTACCCTTTACGAAAAAATTGGAATCTCTATTGAAAACGACCCTTCCGGGGAAGCAGGCACAATTGCAGATGATTCCCACAATCAGTGGCCCACAACAGTATCGCTCAAGTATATCCGATAGGACAAAACAGGGCGGTGTACTCATTTTACTATATCCCGATGGAGAACAGATCAGCTTCCCCTTGATGCTGAGACACGTGTATAAAGGAGCTCATAGCGGTCAGGTAAGCCTCCCTGGAGGTAAAAAGGAGGATTTTGATGAAGATATTGTCGCTACCGCTCTCAGGGAATCCGAAGAGGAAATCGGAGTGGGAAAAGACGGGGTCACCGTCATCGGACGTTTGACGGAACTATACATCTATGCCAGCGACTTCCTAGTGACACCGATTGTAGGCTACACAGAGGAAAAACCTCATTTTAAACCCGATACCTATGAAGTGAAAGAGCTGATCCTGACCAACTTGAAAGAGCTTTTGGAAGAAGCCAATTTAAAGCGGAAAGAAGTAAGCTTTAATGAGGGCAAAGGACGCATAAATGCTCCTTATTTCGATATTTCAGGACATGTAGTATGGGGGGCTACCGCCATGATGTTGAGCGAATTCAAGACCTTATTGAAAATGATGCGATAAGTACGTAAAATACTCCTTGAACTTAAGTTATCGTTAGTGTTTTATCCTATGAAATTACCTTTCAAAGGTCGTATATCTTCCTATTTATTTTATCCTACCCTGCATTGACAATTTTCATTATAGTGCTGTTAATAAGCAATTTTTGCTTTGACTGGAACAAAAAGACCCACAAAATTTCATGCGAGATTCAAAGAATGAATTTATGTAAGAGGCTGTTATGAAATGATGTACAAAAGATACACCGTTGAAAACGGTCTCTAAATGTTGATTCAGTTTAAAGGGAATGTTAATATTCTAAAAAATTTAATGAGTTTGTCTATACTTTTTTAGAAGCTACGCTTCACTGTGAAAAGACATAACTATAAGATTATCAATGATTAATATGTTGTTATTTCCAATAAGGGACACTATGGGAATAATTGTTTATTTGCTCACATTTACTTATTAATTTTGACTTTTAACTTAGTTTTTTCTATATTCAACGAGAATTAAGGGAATTAGAAGAAATTTTCTTAATCATTTTTAGCTCAGGTTTGTGTTTTTTGATTTTCGTAAAAGTCTATTTAATAAGATACGGACATTTTTTTGTTTATGTCGGTGATACGGCATAGTTAATACATGTAGGTTTTCATTTTTTCTGAGATAGTGATAGGTTGTTTTTTTGGTACTATGACGTGTAATCTTGCGAGATTATCTTTTTAGCAGTCAGCCACAGCCATTTTATAGAAACGGGAAAGCTTAGCTTTCCCGTTTCTTATTTTAGTGCTATTAATGACAACCTTAACTAGAGCAAATCGGTAAAATGAATGAGTTTTTTTTAATTATACCCAAACGCAATTGGTTTGGGACAACAAAATCATTACGAAAGCACTATTCCGCCCTGAATGACCCTAATAATCTATCAGCCAGTTACTTTTGTACTCAAATATGATTTTGCTATGATAATTCGAACTTCAAATTTCCCATTTCATTTTCCGTTGAGTATAACAGTAGCTATACTGCGCTGAATCTAATAAAGCACTCTGATGTATAGTTATCTAATCCTTCATTTTCGCTTGAGTACGTATACTGTGTAATTAGCGAAAAAAACCGACAACACCGTATCTTTGCTTGCTTTATCCCGGATCATGCATTGAACAAATCTACTGCGGATCTAAATAGCTGCAAACCGGTCGTTGCACTGAGTTTTTTGATTCACCATAGCGATGCTATGCTAAATCCAATAAAACTCCCTGATTTATTGCTGTTTAAACCCTCGTCACGAAGTTCCAACGCATGATCCGGGTTTATTCAATAAGTGCGATTCTTCTCATATGGCCTACGCATCGCTATGTAAGCACAATTGACTATTTCCAAACCTGTCAGAGAAATTGATATTGGATTTCTGTGAGAAAAAAAATAATCTATATTTGATGCCGGTAAAATGAATTGTTTTTTATAATGACCTTCAAAGTCTTATCTTTGGCTGAACTCATAATTGTTTCATTTCAATGAAAAATTTTTTAGTGTTATTGTTCTTCGCAAAAGCATCGCTTGTTGTTGCCCAAGTACCATTGTTTGAAGAGCCGACCAATTTAGGTAGCAATATCAATACCGCAGCTGATGAGACAAGACCTATGTTGATGGCCGGCGGCAACCTGCTTTACTTTAGCCGTGGTAGTTATAAACAGAATACTGGCGGTGCTACAGGAGGAAAGGACATCTGGTTCAGTCAGCGCAGGGCCGAAAATACATGGACTATGGCCATCAATGGCATGAGTCTATTGAATACCAAGAAAAACAACGAAGTATTGGGAATCGGTAGAGGAGGGTTAAGGTTATACCTCACGAATAGCTATGGTGTACAGGATGATACTTTCGAACGTATTGTATTTTCTGATTTTGAGAATGGTGACTGGACAGAACCGCTACCTTTGGGGATTAAGATAAAGAACAATAAATCCGTAGCGGATTTTTATATACATCCGAGTGAAGAGGTCGTTCTTTTTTCAATGAAAACTCCCGTAAGGGGAAATCAAGAAGACCTCTATGTCTGTCTGAAAAGTGATACTACAGACTGGTCTGCTCCGATTCATTTGGGAGCGACCATCAATACATCGGGCAAGGAGATAACCCCCTTCTTGTCCAAGGATAAGAAAGTGCTGTATTTTTCCAGTGATGGTCATCCCGGCTTTGGAGATATGGATATATTTCTGGTAGAGCGACAAGATGAAACATGGCAGAGCTGGTCCAAACCGGTAAATTTGGGGAATAGGGTAAATTCAGAGGGCTTTGATGCTCATTTTATAGTCAGTGAAAATCAGGAAATGTTCTTTTCCAGTGACCGTGATGGTGGGCTACGTGACCTCTACTACTCCCGATTGCAAACTCAGGAAGTGATTGCTGTCGAAACAGATGTTTTTGAGTCCGCTCCTACCGAAGAAGTAGACTCATTGATAGTGGATACCATGTCCAAATTATCGAAAGTCGAAACCGATCTGGAAGATATTCCCAGTACTATCATAGTCCATTTTGGTTTTGATGCCTTTTCTGTCAAAAATCCTTTTACAAAAACGCTGGACAGCATAGCCAATTACTTGGATACCAGACCTAAAGTGGATATGGAAATCGTCGGACATACCGATAGCGTAGGCCCCGAAAACTATAATCATATGCTGTCCGAGCGTCGAGCTAAAGCCGTCAAACAGTATTTCGTGAATAAAGGCATCCGTGGTGCGCGAATAGTTACCATGGGTAGGGGAGAGCTATACCCCTACACTTCTAATGCTACAGGAGAGGGCAGAAGGTTGAACCGTAGGGCTGAAATCATCTTTATCCTCAACTGATCCATATAAGGTAAGGTAATCTATTTTTCGTTATTCAGTAAATAAGGGTTTTGTCCGTGAAATAGAGCTGGGTTTCCTTACTTTTCATCGGAGGTGCGATCTTACCAAGGCCAAACTGAAAAAGCGTATGAGCATAATACCCTTCAAACGTCCTACGAAGAAAATATGCTTACGATGCTCGTATATTTTGAAAATTGCCGTCTTTCCTGATACGTTCAGCAAGTATCACCTAAATATCCTCATTGAGGTTCAGGTTGAGAATGTCATTTCTGATATCCTCTATTAGATCTACGGACTTATGATATACCTTATTGATGATATTATCGACCTCTTCGCCATAATCCTCGGGAAGCTCCTTGTTAAGTTTGTTGATTTCGATTTCCGCATTTTCAAATGCAGTCCTTAGTACATTGTTGACCTCAAGGGCAATTTCGGTCACGTATGCTTTTTGATGATTACTGATAGCTGTTTTTTCCATAGTACTCGAGGTTTGGAATGTTGATATTTAACCCAGGTCATGCATTAGCCCTTCTGTTTCGGCCTTAAATAGCTGCAAATCAGTAAAGTGAATGCATTTTTCGCATTCACCGTAGTGGTGCTACGCTGAATCCGATAAAACACTCTGATGTATTGCTTTTTAAACCCTCATAACTAAGCTCCGATACATAATCCAGGTTTAAGATACTCATAATACAATTTAACATTTTCTTTACAGAGCTAACAATGATTGTAGCCTTAATTTACACTACTGTAAAGGTGAACAGGGAAATCCGCAAAGGGAAAACCCTCATGAAATCAGTATTGGGCGCGATGGTCATTGGTGGCGGTAGATGGACCGGACCAATCGTCCTGCGGAAAAGGCATGTCAACGATAATTGGAGGTTTGTCCTATGGATAGATGCCTACGACTCCATATCTTTGTGGGCCGATTGGAAATAGCCAAATAATCTTTGCCTTACAGTTGTAATTGAGCGAAGCAATCGTCAGTGTTATAAGAGGGTTGTTTTGAGAAAGGTATAACTTAAAAACAGTCTCTTTTTGAAGAATAAAATAAAACAAAGGCTATGATTGTTTGTTTTCCTTTGTAAATTGTATTCATCTAATTTGTAGTTGAAATCAAAAGCGAAGCCATGCTGCCTCTGTTCCAAAAAAAAAACTCGCCTTCTACGTTTTTATCACCAAAAACAATACTATGTATTCCTGGTCCTTGGACCAGTCGGTCGGAAATAGTAACGACCATCGCAAAGAGCAAACGCAACGAGTTCATTTTCACGGGTAAGGTTTTGTTGAACCGAAAAACCAATGCAGCTTTTGAAATAGAAGTTCTGGAACATGACTTTCACTTAAAGGATGTTTTTAACCAAGCGATCAATGCGGACAAGTTAACAAAAGTTTTTCTAGAAGATATCGGTCAGCATCAATTGATCGTAAAGGTCAGGGCCAAGACGGGTTCTGCCTCTAGGGCTAAGGCCATAGCTGCTGCCGGGAATGCACTTCTGGAAGCTGGAGGCATCGGGCTCAAAGTAGAACCTGCGGGTAAGGTCTTTTCAAAAGAACAGTGGAGCAGCCTCCTTACAGCAAGTCATTCTTCCAAACTGTACGATATGTTCGTTGTTGACGGTCTACATGATAGAAAGGGCACGGTCTATTCTAACGGAATGCATACCCTGGGCTTGAAAGACGTCATCGTAAACCTCAAATCTTCAAAAGAGGCGAAGCACTTGGTGTCTGCTTTTGCCCGTTTTCAACTGGAAAACAACTCTGATATCGTACCTGGCCAAACATTTAGTATAAAGGATGAGAATTCTGTTTTTCGAATACAGGAGGAGTTGGAACCGGCGATGAAGTTATCCTCCCCGCCCCCTAACCCTTATGGGATGTGGCGCTTGGAGAGGGTTTCTTAGTATTCCGGGAAGTACTTTCTCTATGAACAAAACCATCCGTGAAATGGCATAATCGATTTCAGTAGATAAGCCTGTCATGGTAAATCCTATCGGTAAATGTTGTTTAGGTCGTATAGGGGCGCCTTCTTTGTTTTCTCCTACAGGTTATATTGATTGTATATGGTCCGCAATCGGAGTAAGGGGATGAATGGCCGATATACAAAATACTCTTTTTTCGAGGGTCGTTCCTTTGGCTGATTCCTAAATTTACCTGAGCAGGGTATCAAAACCGTTGTATAGCGAGCTGGCTCACAGTATCACCGATAGCCAAAGAAGAGGTCGCCGCTGGCGAAGGGGCATTACAGACGTGGATACTGTCCTTATCTTCTAAAATCATAAAATCATCTACTAGCCCACCGGCTCTATCACAGGCTTGTGCCCGTACACCCGCGCCTCCAGGGACCAGGTCTTCTTTTTGGATTTCAGGGATTAGTTTTTGTAATGCTTTGGTAAAGGCCTGCTTCGAAAAAGAGCGATACAGTTCTCCGAAACCTGTTTGCCAATATTTGGCCGCTACTTTTTGGAAGCCGGGCCAGGCCAATGCCTCTCCCAACTCAAGTAGATTGACCTGACTTTTTTTGTAACCTTCTCTTTGAAAGGCCAGCACCGCGTTGGGACCTGCCTCGACACCCCCCTTCATCATACGGGTGAAATGTACCCCTAAAAAAGGAAAATTCGGGTCGGGTACAGGGTAAATCAAATGCTTGACGAGATATTCCTTTTCAGGGGCCAGTTTGTAATACTCTCCACGGAAGGGGATGATCTTTACATCGATTTTTTGCCGATTGAGTCTGGCTATTTTATCCGAATACAGACCGGCACAATTGATGACCAGTTGTGTGCCGTAATTATTGGCATTGGTGACGATGATTACTTCGTTGTTTTTTTTATGGATGTCAATGACTTTTTCGCCCAGCTGGATTTCTCCTCCAAGCTCTAAGAACAGGTCTGCATATTTGACGGTGACCTGTTTATAGTCTACAATCCCTGTCTGAGGTACAAAAAGGCCCTCTAACCCGTCCACATGTGGTTCATGTTCTTTTAAGGCTTCTTTGGATAGCTTTTTCAGGTTTTTCAGCCCGTTTTGTTGCCCGCGTTCATGTAGTTTTGCCAATAAGGGGATTTCTTCTTGGGAAGTAGCCACAACGATTTTGCCACATAGCTCATAGTTGATGCCCTGCGCTTCACAAAAATCAACCAGTTGTCGATATCCATGGATACAATTGGTGGCTTTGAGGCTACCGGGCTTGTAATAAAGGCCAGAGTGAATCACACCACTGTTATTCCCCGTCTGATGCTGAGCAACATCCTTTTCTTTCTCTATAAGCAGTACCTTAAGGCTTGGTTGCTGCTGTTTTAGTTTCAAAGCGGTTGACAATCCGACGATTCCACCCCCGATTACAATGATGTCTTTTTTCAAAATACCGTATATTTAAAAATCGGCTCAAAATTAAAAAAAAATACCTTGGGTTTGGAAAGGATATACTACATTGTTGCTTCAAAAAAGCCTGTACGGATATATCCTAAGTTTTAATTATGATATTCAAAGAAAAAATGCATTCGTTAGCTTGGTTATGGGGAGTATCCGCTTTGTTTCTCCTCATTCCCTTGCTACTATGGATTTGGTCTGGTTCGGAGAAGGATTTTCAACCTACTTTTAGGAAAGCCACAGCAATAGAAGAAGTATTACCGCTAGGAAAGGACTCCACAGTCTGGCCTGTTGTATATCAACAGATGCCCCCTCTGGAAAGCTTGACCGTCGGTGAACGGAAACGTGTATTTATAGCACTGATGTTACCCACAATACTGATTATAAAGCAGCAGCGGGAGCAAGAGCAACAAAAGGTCGAAGCGCTCATCGTCAAGCAGCATCATGAAGACCTCAGTAGAGAGGACAGTCTTTTTTTAGAACCACTATTGTCCCGCTACAAGATCTCTCATATCAAGGCACTGCCTTCACGATTAAAAACACATCCTGCTAGTCTGGCTTTGGCGCAAGCGGCGATAGAGAGTGGTTGGGGTACTTCACGTTTTTTTGCAGAAGCGAACAATATCTTTGGGGTGTGGTCCTTTGATCCCGATGAACCGCGCATACCGGCCAAGGGCAACCGAGGGGGCAAGCGCGTTTATCTTAGGAAGTACGACGATGTATTGATGGCAGTGACGGACTATTTCACGGTGCTCGGAAAAGGAAGCTCCTATGCCAGGTTCAGAGAAGCGAGAATAGAAGGAAAAGGGGCTTTACAATTGATACCTCACCTTAAATACTATTCGGAACTACGTAATAAGTATGTATCCATGCTGAGGAAAATTATCAGGAAAAATAACCTGCTCCAATACGACCATTACAGGTTACATGCACGGTACCATCCTCAGGATACCCTACGATAATGATATACAAGAGTAAAGCCGATACGATCCATCTTTTTTGTGTATACCTATTACTGCTACCTTTATTCCTCTTACTATTCTGTAGTAGGACCAAGGAGCATTTGAACGAAGCCGAAATGATGGCACAGGAACTATCCGACCTACGTCAGCAGATCACTTGTTTTGTTTACCATCGCTTCGGAGAGGCCCGATACCCTTCCACCAATATCGATGAAGAAGTATTTGAAAAACAGCTGCACTATCTGAAGACCGAAGGATATCAAGTGTTGACCTTGGGTGAAGCACTGAACTATACGGGAGATTCAGAACGGCCTATTGTAGTGCTGACCGTAGACGATGCTTATGCTTCTTTTATGGAAAAGGGCATGCCTCTACTACGAAAGTACGGTTTCAAAGCGACATTGTTCGTAAATACAGCGACAGTAGGAGGGAAGACCTACCTGAGTTGGGAAGACCTTCGCAGTTTACAAAAAGAGGGTATCGAGATGGGCAACCACAGCCACAGCCATGCTTTTTTTCTAAATGTACCGGATAGGGAGCAAAAGGAGACCTTCGAAAAAGATGTGGCCATGGCACAGCAGCTACTAACGGAAAAGTTAGGTGTTGCACCTAGGTACTTTGCCTATCCTTATGGGGAGTATAGCCACGAAATACAAAAGAGCATTGTGGATATGGGCTTTGAGGCTGCACTGGCGCAACACTCGGGTATCATATACAAAGGAGCGAACCGGTGGGCACTGCCTCGGTTTCCGATGGGTGGCGTGGTAGCACACCTTAGTGGATTCAAAGAGAAATCCCGATTACTCCCTTTGCCCGTTCTGGACTCGATGTACCGTATGCCCGCGCGTATCCTACAAAACAATAGTAAGCCCGAGCTTCACCTAAAAGTATCCTCAGAAGGTTTCCAGACGGAGCAACTGCAATGTTTCATCGCAGGACGAAAAGTGGCCGACTCATATATAACGACTGCTTTGGACAGTGGGATATGGCATATCAATGTGGAAAAGCTCCCACCCCTACGGCAAAGGCGCACCCTTTGCACCCTGACGGTGCCTGATCAACAAGGCCAATGGTACTGGTACAGTTGTCTATGGATAATGCCGGAAAATCAGCGTGAAGAGTGAGATGGGCAATGCAAATTTGGAGGATAAGACATACAGCATTCGAAAAAAAACTCAATTCAACCCGGATCATGCAGTGGAACTTCATAACGAGGATTTATACAAACTTAGCTTTTAACTATCGCATATCTTCTTGTTCATTTTGCTTCACTCTGCGTTGACAATCCTCGGGATAGCGCTGCTATCCCTGCGGTTCTCGCCTTGATTGAAACAAAATGACCAGCGGAATCTTATACGACATTTGAAACCCAAATTTGTATTACATATCAATAGATCAGGGAGTTTTATTGGATTTAGCAGGGCACCGCTAGGGTGAATCAAAAAACGTAGTGCAACGACCGGTTTGCAGCTATTTAGATCCGCAGTAGATTTTTCAACGTATGATCCGGGTTCAACCCGATTCCCTGCTTTGGGAATTTATCATAAGGGCTTAAAACGCCATGCATCAGTGAGTTTTACTCGGTATGGCATAGCACCACCACAATCAATCGAAAAAATGCATCTGACTAAATTTTCGAGCAGATGCCGTACTGTTTTACTTTTTTTCTTCCAAGCGCCCCCTCTCTATTGTACTCGAACGGTAGCTAAAAAAGCGTAGCAAGACGGCTCCGCTCATCTATTTTTACCTACACTTATCAAAAAAACATTTCTTCACCTTAGGAAAATAGAGAACTTACCTTTGAAGTGATTTAGACTTTTTGTTTGGTGCCGAGAGTTTTGGCTTTTGTACTCTGATGAAGGCTTTTTTCCCTTGCATAGCCAAAGCTACGGAACTTAAAAAAGACAAGATAAGGGTGTTGAATGTGAAATTTGCAAGTAAAAGAAAAAGTCTAAATCACTTCATTGTATTGAAAATACTTATATTGATAATGACTGTACATACTAGAAAACTGTTGACATTGTTTTTGACCTTACTTCTTCTCGGTACCTTTGGAGAAACGGTCGAAGCACAAAAGAAAAGAAAGAAAAGAAAAAAGACGGACGATACAGTCTCTAAAGTCCATGAACAATCTCAGAATGAGAATTCTATAGAAGAACTGGTCAGGCCCAGCAAAAAAATAGAAGGATTGTTCACTTTTTATCAGGATACCCTGTCGGGAAGCCTGAAACTTTTGGTGACCAAAGAGCAGTTGGACAAAGAGTATATCCATTTTCTTCAGGCAATTGATGGTGTTATCGAAGTAGGCATGTACAGGGGAGCCTATAAGGGTAGTAAAGTGTTTACGATAGGCAAGTACTTCGATAGGTTGGAGTTCAAGTCGGTCAATACCCGCATGTATTTTGATAAGAGCAGCCCCCTAAGCAAGGCGGCAAAAGCCAATACGATGGAAAGTATCCTTTTCAGTACCAAAATATTGGCCAGTGATAAGAAAAAAGGGCATTACTTGATCAATGCGGACCCACTTTTCAAACAGGAAACACTGAGTCAGATCAAACCTTCCCAAAGGCAAAATAGAAACCCCTCAGCCTTTAAGCTGGGTAACTTGAGTAAGAACAAGACCCGGATCGTGGCCATCAATAATTATCCCAAAAATAGTGATGTAAGGGTCATGTATACTTATTCCAACCCTTTTCCCGCAGCTTATGGAGCCAAAGGGGTGACCGATGCGCGCAATGTGAGCATCACCATTAACCATAGTTGGATAACTATGCCCGATAACGATTACCGGCCCCGCTACGATGACCCGAGGGTTGGGTATTTCACCACTCAGGTCGATGATATGACCTCCACTTCTTATACTCCATATCGGGATATGATTCATCGATGGCATTTGAAAAAGAAAGACCCCGGTGCAGGATTGTCAGAACCTGTAGAGCCTATTGTATGGTGGATAGAGAATACTACACCCCTGGAATTCAGGGAGACCATCAAGAAAGGTATATTGCAATGGAACAGAGCCTTTGAAAAAGCAGGTTTCAAAAATGCAATAGATGTCAAAATACAACCGGATACGGCTACTTGGGACGCGGGGGACATCCGTTACAATGTACTACGATGGGTTTCCTCGCCCAATCCCCCCTTTGGTGGCTATGGACCTAGCTTTGTCAATCCTCGTACAGGCCAGATTCTGGGGGCCGATATTATGCTGGAGTTTAGCTTTATCGCCAATCGTCTCAAGCAAGAACGGTTGTTCCATACGGAGAGTTCTTTGCAAGTGCATACTGATCAGTTCGATGGAGGAACTACTTCCACTTACTGTGATTTTGGTGAAATGTCACAATGTAATCATCTTTTCGGGCAAGCTATGCTGAAAGTCCTCGGCTCGGAGGAAAAAGAAGTCAGTACCCTACGAAAGGAAAGCATGCTGGACCTGATCATGCATGAGGTGGGGCATACACTTGGCCTGAACCACAACATGAAGTCCAGCCAGCTGTTCTCACCGGAGCAATTGAAAGATAAAGATTTCATCCAAGGTAAGTCTTTGATCGGTTCGGTTATGGATTATAACTCTATTCACCTAACAGGAGACCCAGAGACACAAGGACACTACTATCCCGTAACCGTTGGCCCCTATGATGAGTGGGCCATCACCTATGGTTACTTTGAAGAAGAGGCTGCTTTGGATGCTGTTCTGAAGCGTTCTACAGAACCTGCGCTAATGTTCGGAAATGATGCGGACGACATGCGCAACCCAGGAAAGGCCATCGACCCGAGAGTCATGGTAGGAGACATGTCCAATGATGCGATTACCTATTCTATTGAGAGAATGCAATTGATTTCCAAGATGATGAAAGAAATCAAAGCAAAGTACGAAAAACCTGGGGAGTCTTATGAAGCCTTTAGGCAAGCCTATTTCACACTTTGGAGACAATACTCGGTCAGTAATAGGATTATTTCAAGGTATATTGGTGGCGTATATGTCGATAGGGCCATGGTAGGTCAGGAAGGTGGAGTGAGACCTTATACGCCAGTGCCTTATGAAGACCAAAAAAGAGCCATGAAGGCACTGACATCCTACTTGTTTGCTCCTGAGGCGTCTCCGGTAGTCAACGAACTCTACAGTTATCTAGCTCGCCAACGAAGAGGGTTCAATTTCTTTTCAGCGCCGGAAGACCCTAAACTTCATCGTCATAGGTTGAGTATTCAGTCCGATATTTTAGAACATTTATTGCACTCGAATACACTCAATAGGATCAGCGACTCGGAACTATACGGTAATACCTATACCTTGGCGGAGTTCATGTCCGATATGAACGATAGCCTGTTCAAAGCTGATATCTATGGTACGGTCGGTACTTTTCGAAGAAATCTCCAGGTAGAGTATACACATCGTCTGATAGACATACTGAGTGGCAAGAAAAACAAAGAATACGGCCATCTGGCTAAATCCATGGCGCTTCATAACCTCAAAGAAATCAGAAGGATGTCGAGATCGACTACAGGTGACATAGCCACAAAAGCACACAAAGGGCATTTGAGCACATTGATCGACAATGCACTGGAGGAAGTGAAATAACGGTTGTCGACGTTCTGCCCTAGGACACAAAAAAAGCCATCCTATCGATTGGAAAGGATGGCTTTTTATTCATTCAAAATCACTATTTGATATGGATTCCGCACTAGAAATCCTATTATACAAATTTGGGTTTTAAATGTCGTATAGGATTGCGCGGGTCATTTTTTTTCAATCAAGGCGAACACCGCAGGGATAGCAGCGCTATCCCGAGGATGGTCAACGCAGAGTGAAACAAAATGAACAGGAAGATATGCGATTTTAAAAGCTAAGTTTGTATTACTTCTCGTTTTCCTTCTCAAATTCAAGAGAGGCAGAGTTCATACAATACCTTAATCCTGTAGGTTTTGGACCATCTCCAAAAACATGACCCAGATGCCCGCCACATCGGCTACAGACAACTTCCTCCCTTACCATACCGTAACTTACATCTTTGACGATACTTACTTTATTTTCTGATAAAGGTTCGTAAAAGCTTGGCCACCCTGAACCGGACTCGAACTTGGTAGAAGAGTCGAAAAGTTCTTGGTGGCAGCCCGCGCAGTAGTACTTACCCTTTTCATGATTGTCCCAATGCTTGCCGGTAAAAGCACGTTCGGTACCTTTTTCCCTCAAGATGTGGTATTGTTCAGGGCTTAATTCTTTTTTCCATTCCTCTTTGGATTTCATAACAGTGTATGATTTAGTGTGTTCGACATCGGTCTTTTCCGGCATTTTTCCGCTACTTTGAGCACAGGCTCCAAGAGCAACGGCAAATAAAGCAAAAAGTAATATAGTTTTCATGGGCTTCAATTATTTAATTCCAAAAAACGAAAGTAACACTCTACAAAAAGTGTCTAGAGACTGTTTTAAAGTGTATTTGTTTTTTTACGTGGAGGGTATTGATTTTTAATGATTACATGGGATTCGCCTGAATACCATTTATCTCCATCCTTTACCTTCCCCATCACGCTCATTGTGGTATTTAATCTTGCGGCGCATAGTTTCGTTGAAATTTTCGCAGATAGCGCTGGTATTTTTTTCCACGCGGTAGGCTGGCTCCTTCACTGGCAACAATCTTCAGGACATTTTCTTAATGCTCTGCCCTACCTTATTCTACACTCAAAATAAGTGGTGACAAATAGTTAACCCCGAATCATGCATTGAAAAATCTACTGCGGGTCTAAATAGCTGTAAACCGGTCGTTGCACTACGTTTTTTGAATTCACCCTAGCGGTGCTATGCTAAATCCAATAAAACTCCCTGATTTATGGACATGTAAACCCTCGTTACGAAGTTCCAACGCATGATCCGGGTAAAAACAATTTCAAAACTTCTCTTATTCGATTGGGTATATGTACATATAATTTTAATTACCTTTTTAATAACCCATAAGATGCCAAAAGGTTGTCCTGAGTCTTCGAAAGACGGTATAGTGTACACTATCTGACACTTATTCATTGTATTGTGAACAGTATTGCACTAGTGCAAAGAGGAAATGATACCGGATAAAAATGAGTTATAATCGAAGTTGCCTTTTTTCGAATTGCCCAGACGGACAACCACAAGCTTTTTGGAAGGTATAATATATATTCGCTGGCCGCTAAAGCCATTGGCGCTGAACATATCCTCGGGTACTTGAGGCAATGGACGTAATTCGGGCTTTCCCTTGGGCCCCGCGTTCAGCCAAAAATGAGCTCCGTATTCTCCTATAGGAGCATCCGGGGTAGGCGTAGTGCTATAGGCGACCCATCCTTCAGGCAGTATTCTCTCCCCATTCCATAGTCCATCATTATAATAGAGAAGACCAAATCTAGCCCAGTCCCTTGCGGTGGCAAAAGTATAGGAAGAGCCTACATAGGTGCCGGAAGCATCAGGTTCCAGTGTGGCACTGTACATACCTATTTTTTCTAAAAGGCGTTTTCTGGGAAAGCTGGCATAATCTTTATCCCCTACAGTCTGCCGAATGATCAAGGACAGAATATTGGAAGTGCCGCTAGAGTAGTACCAGTGTTCGCCGGGAGGATGTTCCAATGAAGCCCTCGCGGCACTTTTCCCCATATTGGGATTTTTGAAGAGCATGTTGGTGGCAGAACTGGGGCCACTATACTCCTCCTCCCATGCCAGCCCACTGCTCATTCGTAATAGGTGATTGATGGTAATCTTATTTCTGGGGTCATTCTTTTCCTTGGTCCATAGGGCAAGCGATGGTGTATCCTCTATCCTTAGCTTACCGTCCTTTACCAGAATACCAATCAAGGCATTGGTAATACTCTTGGACATGGACCACCCAAGAAGGGGCATATTACGATCAAATCCTTCGGCATAGGCTTCTGTCACCAATTGGCCATCATGTACAATGACCACAGCACGGGTATTTTGGGGTTTTTCAGGTTTTTTTTCTTCGAATGCACTGGCTATTGTTGCATTTAGCTGATTGATATCAAAAATACCTGCCCAGTGATCAATGGCCAATACCCTTTCTCCTTGAGGCCAAAGGCTGTCCTTCGGCAACCTTTTATCATGAGCGAATGCCGTCTCGACGGGCGGCGGCATGGGACTTATTTCTGAGCGGTTCTTTGATAAGGTACAGCCAAGGCCCTTTCTGTAAAAGGCACTACGCTCGGCCATGCCAAAAACACTACCCGTGACTGTTGCCGCAGAAGTATCGTGTTCGAAATGTCCCAGTGTTAGCGGAAAAGTACTCAGTTCCCGTGCCACAATATCGGCTAAAGGTCTTTCGGAGAGGTATATACAAGAACAGATATTTTTAGCTCCATAACCACTGATTATGGGGAAGGCCCTCCAGGCATAATAGATACCGTAGGCCAGTACCATGGCGAAGAATGTGAAAAAAATATTGCGTACTATTTTTATCATGTTGTGAGACTATTTGGGATTATATGTAACATTTGTTATTACTTATTTGACTATAAAAACAATTGGTAAGGATAACAGTACTAGCTGAGGGCTTTCCTCCAAATTGCTCATCAGAAGAAATCCATAAGAAATGAGCATAACTGATAAAGCAAAAGCTGAATATCGTTCTCTTGGGAATCCCATTTGTCCGTTGGGGATCAATACATGCGCATAAAATAAAAGAGATATTTCAAAACAGTCTCTAACAAGTTTGTCAAATAAGGATACCCACTGTACTGATAGATTTCTATTATCGCCTATTCTAATTGAATAAAGGGTTGGATCACTTTGCCAAAGAGCAAAGTGAGCAAGTGTTCCATAAGTTTTATTCAATTATATATTATGTAATTAAACAATAGATTAGTAATTTGGGAATGTTGAAAAAAAAATTATTTTAATGGATTCATATTTTCTTTGCTTTACAAATATACTTTTGAATAGCAAAAATCTTCAAAAGTATATACGGGATATGCAAGATAATCATTGAATGAACGGGAGAGGATCCATAACCGTTTAAATATTCAATATTTTTTATATGAACAATATAGTTTTACTTTTTAAATTAAGGAAATCATTCTCAATGATGAAGGAATTGTTGAAATATGCCTTTATTGTAATGTTTGCTTTTAGCGTTACTTCATCGACAAAAGCTCAAGAAAATTACGATATACATACCGTATATATCTATAGTTTCATTAAATATGTGGAGTGGCCTACAGGAACGCGAGAGGGTGATTTTATCATTGGAGTTCTTGGAGAATCTCCTATTGTGCGTGCTCTGAAAAAAATGGCTAAATTAAAGAAAGCAGGAACGCAGAAAATAGTTATAAAAGAATTTAATGATCCTGTTGAAATGACGACCTGCCATGTGCTGTTCCTAAGTAATTCAAATCAGGATAAATTTGAAGGAGTGATAGAGAAGCTCAAAAATCGCCCTACTTTGCTTATTACCGAAAGCAAGGGTTTGGCAAAAAAAGGTAGTTGTATCAATTTTGTTAGAAAAGGTAATAACCTTGCATTTGAGTTGAACAGAACATCAGTGGATAGAGCCAACCTGAAGGTGGCGGGTGAACTGGTCAAGCTTGCAGTATTGATATGATGTTCTAAAAGGCATTCTAGCAGGTCACACTTGTTCATCAAGTATATTTTTGGTTAAACGGTATATTTTTTTTAGTATACTAGTGTAGTTATACATACTCTCTAATGAAAAAACTGAAACTTACCATTGGCAATAAGATTTTTATAGGATTCTTATCGCTTATCTTACTATTTAGTATCAATGCCGGTGTTATCTTTTTTAAAAGTAAGGACATCGATGAGGTGCGCCAAAAAACAGCTACTATTATCCGACCCTCAAGGGATAATGTCAAAGAGTTGAAATCCATGGTGCAGAAGTCCAAGAACTGGATTACCAACTGGGTGTACCTTCAGACCAATACGAAGGATAAGGAAAATCTAAGAAACCTACATACTTATGAGTACCCGGCTATACGCGAGAAAATCAATGAACTGATTCCATACTGGAGTAAGGAGGATTCTGCCGGATTCAAGATGGAGGCTATTATGAAGGACTTTGAAGACCTGATAAAAATCCATAAGACGGACATCATGTCAGAACTGGTCACTTTCGAGAATTATGAAGATCCTTTCACGAAATTGATGGCAGAGGATAAAATCGAAGCGGAGATACTACCCAAGACAGATGCTATCATCGAAAGACTAAAAGATGTGGATGCACTCATGGAAGACTACTCTCAAAGAGGAGACCGTAAGTTGGAAGAGTCCAGTAAGAGTTTGCGCGAACTGACCCTGCTTCTGGGTTCATTGATTATTTTTATCGGAGTGGTTGAAGGTATATTTATGTCGCGTTCCATTACCAAACCCATACTATTCATCAAAGAAATTGTCCAGCAGCTGGGCAGGGGAGAACTCCCTGAGGACAAAGACAGGCGCTTCAGTAATGATGAGATTGGAGAAATGGCAGTGGCTACAGAGAAGCTTGTCAATGGACTCAAATCCACTACGATGTTCGCCGAGAACATCGGAAATGGTAACTACGATTCAGTGTTCGAACCATTGAGTGAACAGGATGTGCTGGGCAATGCACTACTGGAAATGCGCAAAAACCTGCAAGCGGTATCTGAGGAGGATAAAAAAAGAAATTGGGCTACCGAAGGCCTGGCCAAGTTCGGGGACTTACTACGCCGCAACAATGATAATATAGAAAGGCTATCCGATGAGATTATCGTCAATCTCATCAAGTACCTTGATGCCAATCAAGGAGGCCTTTTCGTTGTAGAAAATCAGGGCAACGAATCTTACATGGGACTAGTGTCCTGCTATGCTTGGGACAAGAAAAAGTATCTTGAACAAAAGATAGTCAAAGGTGATGGACTGATAGGACAGTGTTGGTTGGAAATGGACACCATTTATATAACAGATGTCCCCGATGATTATGTGACCATTACTTCCGGACTAGGGGATGCCAATCCTACCAGCATACTTATCGTACCCCTGAAAGTCAATGATGAAATATTCGGTGCTGTCGAAATCGCCTCTTTCAATGAAATAAAGGATTATGAAGTAGATTTTGTGGAGAAAATCGCAGAGAGTATCGCCTCAACCATCTCAACTGTGAAAATCAATGCGAGGACTCAAAAACTACTCGAAGAATCTACACAACTGACAGAGCAAATGCGCTCACAGGAAGAAGAAATGCGGCAAAATATGGAAGAATTACAGGCGACACAGGAAGAGATGCAACGTAGTCAGAATGAGTCTCAAGGTACGCTGGAAGCCATTAATCATGCTTTGGGTAAAGTAGACTTATCTCCTGATGGTAGAATATTGGCGGCTAACCAGAACTTCCTGAATATGCTGGGTTACTCCAGAAACGAAATTGTGGACAAACCATATAAAATGCTTGTTGATGAAGAAGCGCGTATTTCTCAAGAATACGAAAATCTCTGGGAAGCTTTGCGAAATGGTAGAATTCAAGATGGTGAGTTTCAAAGAAAGAGCAAAAGTGGAAAGTTGGTCTGGCTGAAAGGAAACTATACACCCATTAAAAACAATAGGGGAGAAGTCGAGAAAATTGTCAAACTGGTATACAATATCTCAGAATACAAAGCGCTATTGGAGTCCTGAACGAAACCAGCCTAAATATTGTGTATATGGAGAGAGTCCTTATACACAAAGGCAATTGATTTGGGACAAGATAGTTTGTGGACTTAGGTGCCACTATTTTCGAAAAGAGCCTAATGACAAGTCTACCCGTAACGATTCAACATTATCTGGATCTTTCCCTAAGGGTCATTCCTGTAAGGCTTCCTATTCATTTTTTCTTGAGCATAACTATACTGCATAAGCTAGTTCAGTAACCTTATACCATAGATCATAAAAGTTTATCCCGTCCATCGTCCATCTCCTGGAAAAGGTTTCCATAATTATTCACTGCTATCGTAATAATGCATTAACCGAAAACTCCATTGTTTTGGAATAAAATGATTCCTTTTGAAAAACGCTGTGTATAGTCGGGGTGAACGCAGGGCAATCGATCATCTATCAATAATACTTATTATCTTTTCTTCTCGGCTTGCTCCAAATACATATAAAGCAAAGTCTAAATCAGACTTTTATGCCATTACTGTGCCCTAGGCTATTTATTGTATTATACGATGCTATGCTATGCGCTTTCCTATAGGGCAACCGTTGCCCTGATGCTGAGCTTTTGATGGAATTTTGAACCCGAATCATGCGTTGGAACTTCGTAACGAGGGTTTAATACAGATTAATATTTTTAATGTCGTATATATTGATTAATTTCCAAGATGGGAAAGAAAGTACACTTCGAA
>CANLOE010000047.1 GCA_947492745.1 uncultured Cyclobacteriaceae bacterium
AGACTCCAGAAGAGTTTAGTAAAATCAATTATTCAAAATGTGCTTAACTTATTGTCCAGTTTTTTATTGCAATTCCATATAGTTTCGTTATTATACAAATTTGGGATTCAACTGTCGTATGAGATTCCGCGGGTCATTTTTTTTCAATCAAGGCGATAACCACAGCGATAGCAGCGCTATCCCGAGGATTGTCAACGCAGAGTGAAGTAAAATGAACAGGAAAATAGGCGATTTTAAAAGCTAAGTTTGTATTACTCCTTCGGATAACGCTGCTATCTTTTACCATTGACGCTGTACTCAGAATAAGTAGTAACAAATTCCAGGAATAATTTCAAAACAGTCTTTTAGAAGAAAATTAAAATGAGGGCAAAGTAGCGACCGACCCATTATTTGCCTAACAGTGTTTCGACCCAAGTGATTTTCGGAAAAACTCAGAAGAGAATGAATGAAAATAGTACACGCACTTCATTCGCCACATCATGGAGATTAACGATAAATTAGAATAGTTAAATTAATGATATCTTGAAAATATCACTACTGTACAATAATTAAGTGATTGTATAATAGAATCATATAAGCAGTATAAGTTTTGGTAAAAGTACGGTAATCTTTGTATTGGATGGATTTTAACCTAAGTTTAGTAGTAATTATCTGACATGAACAATTAGTTCTTAATCATTAAATGTCGGTTATGCGACATTATAAATTTACATGAACGGTTAATTTCAGACAAATTCTACGGGATTTTACAACCTTAAACAAAAACCATTAATATGAAAGCTAAAATTTTTGTCTTCGCTGTTTTTATAGCGGCGATAGCTATATTTACTTCTTATCAAAGAAAGGATATACACTTACAGCACAGGTTCTCTGGTAATGAGTTTCTTATGGATACCTTAGAGGAGCCTAGTAATGAAACAGGAAATATTCCAAATTTTGTAGAGACTATGTATCAGAATATTAACCATACCGATACCTCATCTCTTATGCGTGTATACGATAACGTCACCACTTTTTACACAACAAAATACACTGATATATAAGGTATTTTATGTGTTATGTGATGCAAATTCTGGCTTTGAATGTCATATGAAATTGTGTAGAGGATTTTACTTCAATCTAGACAGAAAACATTGTAATGGAAGTGTTATCGCGAATATTTTTAACAAGAGTAAAACACAACCGAAGATTGCCGATACAGTGTCTTTACTTTATGGAATCAGCGAACTTACGTTTCATGAGTTCCGCTTAAAAACTAACACTATACGAACCAAATGAGCAGTAAGATATACGACATTTAGAATGTGAGTTTGTTATAATGCACGGTTGAAGAACCGAGTATAGATATCAACTTACCAATAGGTATTTAGAGACTGTTTTAAAATGTATCATTTATGCTTTTTATGGACTTTTTTTGACGCATAAATCGTTAAAATTTCTTCAGATAGCGCTGCGAGTCTTGTCCCTCGTGGACTGGCTGGACCTTTCGCTGAAAATGTTCTCAGTGCATGTTCTTCACGCTCGGTCCAGCCTCGCTCTGTACTGAAAATAAGTGATGATAAGATTTAACTATAATTTCAAAACATCTTTTAGATTATTGGAAATTATTTTTTGATTATCAGGTTTCCAGAGAAGGTAATGTTTCCAGAGAGCATAGGTGGGCAATATATATCTTCACGTGATTTTTAGAAATCAAATCAAGTCCCTAGAGGCAGTGGAGCCCGCCCCACTGCCTCAGGGCAATCTTAGATGCTTTTTTGTAACTGTTTTAGAAATCCGTAATCGTTGATTTCATGAGAGATAATAGCTTATATTGGCAATGTTCAACTTGATTCACTAGTGAGTTTGTTTACATCGATGTTCATGAATAGGTGTATTTGTTTTCTTCTGGACAATACCCTAGTGTAAAGAAAGTCTCTAAGTGAAAGGATAGGCTTGCTTGTAGGATTGGAAGCCAAGCACATCTTGCACTAAGCTTTGCCGATGGCCTAATGTAAGACGATATTCAGCTCAGCTTATACCCTCCTAGAGAAAGTCGGAAAGACTGACCTGAGAGATTGATGCTCACCTCGGGCCGAAGTAGGGGAAAGAAATAATGTTGGCTTATTGTATTCTATCTGTAAGACAATTCTTTTGTTTTATGGGTAGAATACGATTTTTTTTTAAGCCGGATCATCAATGTCGTTTAGTTAAGATTTGTAAGTCATAAAACCGGCAGGCCTTCCTCCATATCTTCTAATACAAACTTAGCTTTCAAATATCGCCTATCTTCCTGTTCATTTTGCTTCACTCTGCGTTGACAACCCTCGGGATAGCGCTGCTATCCCTGCGGTTCTCGCCTTGATTGAACCCAAAATGTCCATTAGAAAATCTATTCCGGACTTAACTGGCTTCAAATCAGTAAATGAATGCGTTTTTTGAATTCACCGTAGCGGTGCTACGCTGAACCCAAGAAAACGCCCTGATGTATTGCCATTTAAGTCCTCATGACGAAGTTCCAACGAACATTCTGGGTTGAAACAAAATGACCAGCGGAATCTTATACGACAGTTGAAACCCAAATTTGTATAAAACCTGCGCAGCATAAAACTGCTGATTTTGAAGCAATTTATGTTCGGAATAGGAAGGCTATCGATCATTTTGGGTTAAAATAATGTACTGGGGAAGTAGCCACTGAGGGGATCAGTCTACCGCATGGGCCATAAGGGTAGCAGTACTATCACGGGAATTTTCAACGTAGGGTAGGGCATCGATGAATAGTAAAGATATGCGATACCTGAAAGACAATCCAGTCTATCTTTTCAGAGCTTTGGGGTACAGGGTCCCGGTAAAGATTGTCATCATTATGGATTTTGTCTAGTATCAAAATCCTTTATCCAAAAATTCACCGCTCAGTTGTAGCAATTGCATTTCAGCGATTTTTGATTCATACTTTGCTTGATTCTTATTATTCTGAGCATTGAGCAGGTTGATTTGTGCCTGTCGAAATTCTATGGAAGTGACCCTTCCCAGTTGATACTGCTCCTTGGTACGGTTAAAATTGATTCGATTCGTAGACAGGTTCTGTTCCTGAGCCTTAAGTACGAACAGTTTATTTCGATAGTCGCCCCAGGCATTATCAAAATCGCGCTGTACTTCCTGAAACGTAAGTTCTTTTTCAAGAACCCGGCTCTGTTCATTGATTTTGGCATTTTGTACTTCCGTCCTTGTGCGTCCACCATCGAATATAGGCCAGACTAAATTGAGACCCGCCCTGAGTCCATTGGATTGAGATCCGGCTACGAAGGATGCAGCGTTGTTATTGTTTTTGTTCCATATATAGGAACTGGAAAGGTCCAGGCGTGGAATACGCCCTGATTGTTGTATTTTGGTATCGTATCGCCCTATACTGACCTCTTTCTGGGCCTGAAGTATACGGACATTGTTTTTTATCAGGTTGTCCTCTAGCTCCTTTTTGTACAACACGGTATCGAATACTACGGTAGTATCCACGCGAAAATTTGTTCTTGTATCTCTTCCCAGCAGTACGTTCAGGCTACGTTTGCTGTTCTCTAATTGTTGAACAGCGGTGATGTAATCAATACTATCTGTATTAAGGTCTACTTGTGCATTCAGCACATTGAGCTGTATAGCTCGACCATACTCGGTTTGGTACTGCGCTCTTTGCAGGCGTTCTTTGGAGATATTCAGCGATGATTTCAGATTTACTGCATTCTCACTTAATCGAGCTACTTCATAATAGTTTCGGAACATCTCCAAGAGGCTGCGCTCCAGTGTTGCCCTCGCCTGTAGAGAGATGTTGAGATAATTGTCTCGGGCTCTATTGATACTGTTTTTCCTGTTAAAACCATCAAAAACAGTATAATCCAGGTTTACTGCGGCATTGAAGCTATTGGAGGCCGCTCCCTGTAAAGAAGTTACCCTGCCATCCTGAAACTCGGTTTCACCATTATCCAGATTGTAATTGGCACCGGCGTTCACTCCTAGGGTAGGCAGGTACCCATTGGCTTGGATGCTACTGCTGTTCTCCGCCACATCCACAGCATTTGTGGCAATCATCACCTCGCGGTTCTGCTTGCTGACCAGTGCGGCAGCATCTTTTGGAGAAAGCAGTTCCTGTGCCCGTACCTTCCCTATAGGGACACTGAATAAGAAACAGAAAAGCAGTGAATAGTTGAGTATCGATGTAAAGCCGTTCAGGGCATTAGTGTGAGGCATCTTCATGTTCTGATTTTAATTCTTTTATCGCTCTTTCTACTTCTTCTTTACTGACGTTCCTTCCTGTCAGCAGCCATTTGACGCCTACCTTGATATTATTGCTAATGGAAAGCAGTATCGGTAGTATCAGCAAAGTCAATAGCGTAGCGATGGCTATACCATAAGCGATGGATATGGCCATTGGGATCAGGAACTGGGCTTGGCGGCTCTTTTCGAAAATCAGTGGAGCCAAGCCCGCAATGGTGGTCAGTGAGGTCAGGAATATAGCCCTGAACCGGGATTTTCCTGCAGAAATCAGTGCTTCGTCAAAATCCATTCCGGATTTCAGGTAGTTATTGAACTTTCCTATAAGTACCAGTCCATCGTTTACCATAATACCGATCAGCGCTATAATACCCAGAAGAGATAGTATATTGATAGGAAAGCCATGTAGGAAGTGACCCCAGGCCACACCGATAAGACTTATGGGAATCAATAGCATCAATAGTAAAGGTTGGCTGTAGGAGCGAAAGGTAAAGGCAATGGTAGCATAGATCAGCGCCAGGATAACAGGAAAGGCCCTAGAAGCAGACCGGCCTATCTTGGAGGCCTCGCGGTTCTGCCCCTCATAGGAGGTGGATATCGTCGGAAACCGGGACTGTAGCTCGGGCATGATGCGCGTCTGGATATCGCTGAGTATATCGGTGGCACTTTCGTTGGGATTTTTCATGTCCGCAGTTACCTGAATTTCTCTTAGGCCGCTAAAGTGGTTGATGGCTACATCACCCCTAGCTATCGTATAGGTCGCGATTTCCGCAAAAGGAACACGCTCACCTATCGGAGTGACGATGCGCATGTTATCCAAGTTGGCAATAGAAGATCTGTTCTCTTTATCGAACCTTACCCATACCTTTACCTCATCCTGTCCTCTTTGAAAACGTTGTGCTTGATAGCCGAAAAAGCCATAGCGCACTTGATTCATGACCTGTCTGACGTCCAACCCCAGCAAATAGGCTTTTTCTTTGAGGTCAATATCGATTTCTTTTATTCCCGCAGGGTCGTTATCGGAGATATCTTTCAGTAAAGGGTTTTTGCTGAGTTCCACTTTTAGGGCAGCTTTGGCAGCTTTGAGTTCTTTGATATTATTTCCCAGTAAGGAGACAGATACGGGGCTTCCACCAAAATTCCCTCCAGAACCGTAGGTAAGGCTTTCTACACCGTAAAAATCCCCGGATTTTTCTCTGATGGCATTGGATATTTCAGGAGAGGAAAAGTCCCGCTCCTCACCGGGTAACAGGTTCACCAAAAGTTGCGCATTGGCAGAGCCGGGACCTATTCTTTTAATGACATTTTCCACAACAGGTGCATTGCCCGTTTGCTTGGCCGTATATTCTTTTGCTACATCCCAAGTGGCCCGTTCTATCTGTGAGATGATAGAGTCGGTGATGGACACGCTCGTTCCTTCCGGCATTTTCAGATTGATCGTAACACGGTCACTAGCTATGGACGGAAACAAAGTAACACGAACGATGCCCCCTTGTATAGCTCCCGTAGTCAGTAAGAACAGGGAGATCAGCAGGCCGAGAAAAAACAACTTGTTACCTAGAAAAACCCTCAAGGTAGGCGCATAGAACCTATCTCTGAGAAAGACCATCACCCCATCGCCGAAGGCATTGATTTTCCTGAACTGGGCGAATACCGAACTTACAAAAGACTTTTTGGAAACCCTTTCCTTGGGGGCGATCAGTGCTTTGGAATGGGCCACATGGGCAGGGAGAATGATGAAGGCTTCTATCAAGGAGACCACCAGTGTCAGTATGACCACGGTGGACACTTCCGCAAAATACTCGCCGATGTTTCCCTCTAGAAAGAAGAATGTGGAAAATGCCAACAGTGTGGTAATGATAGCCGATATGACAGGAGGTATGACCTCTAGCGTACCGTCGATGGCGGCACGGATAGGGGGTTTGCCTTTCTCGTAGTGATGGTAGATATTCTCCGCGATCACGATACCGTCATCGACCAAGATACCGATAACGATAATCATCCCAAAAAGAGAGAGTACGTTAATGGTCACCCCGAAAGCCGCTGCAAAGATGAACATCCCACAAAAAGCCACCGGAAAACCCGCAGCCACCCAAAAAGAAAGGCGGACATTCAAGAACAGGGACAGGAAAAAAACGACCAATAAAATGCCGAAAAAAGCATTTTTGGCCAAAAGCACGGTTCTTTGGTTCAGCGTAATGGAAGAATCATACACGACATCCAGCTGTATATTGCTGTTTTTTTGATTGAACTCTTCCGTATAAGCGATGACCTTATCCGCTGTAGAGATAAGGTCTTCATCATTGGTATTGCTGATACTGATATTGACGGACAGGTTACCGTTATAATAATTGGCATTGGGTGTCTCGGAAAAGATATCCCTCACCTCTGCGATATCTTTAAGGCGGATACTATTACCGTCTATATTCGTGCGTACGATCAGGTTATCCAGTTCATCACTGAAATAGGAGCGACTGTTGGCCCGGATGAGGTACTCCTCTGTATCTGTCTTGATATTACCGCCGGTGACCAATATGTTCTCCTTACTGATAGCTTCGGCGACCTCTTGAAAAGTCAGCTGATAGGCAATCAGCTGTTTTTCCTTCACGGAAATTTCTATTTCCTCATCGGGGTAACCATTGATTTCTACCTGTGATATCCCTTCTATTCCCCTTAGATCGTTTTCAACGCTTTGTGCTATACTCTTTAGCGTTTTGAGTGGCACACGCTCCCCACTGACGACAAAAGCGATGGTCTCTCGCACGCGCTCTTCTTTGGAGATAACAAGGGGTTCCATCCCGGTAGGGAAAGAAGGAACCCTGTCCACGGCATTTTTGACATCTGAGAGGATGACATCGATATCTTCCCCCTTATCGGTTTCTATAGTGATGTTTCCCGAGTTTTCCTGAGAGGTAGAAGTTACCCGGTCGATACCGCGCAACCCCTTCAGGTTATCCTCTATTTTCAAAACTACCCCTTCTTCGATTTCTTGGGGAGAGGCACCCGGATAGATGATAGTGACCGTGATGATCTTGGAATCCAGCAAAGGGAAAAAAGAAGAGTTCATATTCAGCATCCCTATAATACCGAATAGGACTATACCGAACATGACCACGTTGACAGCAACGGGGTATTTGATAAAATAAGCAATTAGTTTCCTCATTTCGAGTGCTTTGTTGTTTTGCTGATTTTGGTGTTTGTTGCACTCTGCTCAAGTTCTGGAGTACTTTCGGCAATTTTTACCGCCATGCCTTCATAGGCACCGGGAACGGGCTTTGTCACTACGGAGGTGCCGTTTTCCAAGCCTTTCACGACCACATCGGTAGAGGAGAAGAACACAGGTTCGATTTCTTCTAGGTGAAGGCTATTATCCTTGACCACGAAGACACTGTTGCCGCCGACCAGTAACTTTCTGTTCAGGGTAAATGCGTCCTGTTCATCAAGCGCCTTTAGCGAAGCTTCCAGGTACATCCCTTCCCTAAGGTCAGTCCCCTTTACATGTATATACACTTTGAGCGTTTGAGAGGCAAGGTCGATATTGCCACCGATACGCTTGACTGTACCTACCCATTTTTGTCTGCCTTCCAGGTCTTGAAGATCTACCTCTTTGCCTATCTTCAGAAGATTGGCATAAGAACTGTTCACGGATACTTCCAGCTCATAATGACTCGGATCGATAAACTCTCCCAGTTGTTGACCCACTCTGACCAAAGTACCCTCAGTCACCATAGCTGAGGTGAGTATTCCGTCAAAAGGTGCTCTGATCGTATATTTGGCATACCGCTCTTCAAGGTTCTTTACCTGATAATATGTCGAGACGATATTTCGACCCATGATGAAATAATTCTCTTTATCCGAAGCAGGCTTGGGCAAGGGAGGCAGATTATGGTCAATGTCAAAGGCTCTAAGGTACTTGTCCCATTGTACGAATGCTTCCGGATAGTCCATTCTCAGGTCGGGCATCATGGTCGTGAGCAGGTCTTGAAACTGACTGCGCTGTGCTTTCAAATCGGCATAAAACTCCCTACTGTTCAAGCGCATGAGGTATTCCCCTTTTTGGAAATACTGACCCGTTTTAAAAGGCCTACTACTAGAGAGTAATAGACCTTGGACCTCCGCGTACAGCGCTATGCGGCGAGTAGCAGTGAGGTTACCCTGAGCCGATATGAAAATAGGCACCGCACCATTCTTTGCCTCAGTAACATATACGGTCTTGATGACTTTGTTCAGTACGGGTTTGGGCTTGTTTTTATTGGCAATCCACCTTGACGACAAAGTTACAGCACCGAAGATGAAAAGCGCGCCGAGAACGGCACCTATGATTTGTCTGAGCATTTGATTTATTCAAAGAATGTAGATAAAGGTGTAACAACGTAGATTCTGCTATCCATGTTTAGGTAAAACGTCAATATTATGATATAGAGGTCGTTTTTTTATGAAAAGTAGATGTAACCCATGGAGAGAATGAACAAACCGTTAATTTACGTACATAGGATAGGAGCAGCCGATAAAGTTTTACTGATACCTATTCCTCTCATTTGTAGGGGGAGTTGAAAACAGGATTGAACCTATAGTACTGAATATGTGCAATGGTAATACATGCCAACCTATAAGGGTTTGGTTTACGATTTAAATTTTAAGTTGATGGTATTATTTTCAGTGTATCGATCAAACCTTTTATGACTATGAAAAAAGCAAAAAAGAAATTGAATCCGAAACAGATTGAACTGACAAGTTTTATTACTGCTCAGGGGGGACAATCCAGATTGGGAAAAGACCCCTACCTGCCCCCTACGAATGCAGGTGTCTTTACTGTCAACGAGGAATATCCGTCTGTGCGATTACCTACACCGGCTGTGATGGTGATCATTATTGTCCATGCAATACTTGCGGCAAGGAGAAAAATGAAAATTCCTATATATAATCAGTAGTTTAGGGCAGAAAGCTTATTGGTAGAGTTGTTATTAGGATCTTTCGGTTCGAAATAATCTCTCTGATTCCATTCCGCCGCATAACCGACATCACTTAGAGAAAATCATTATGGAACAACTGTTTTTCAACCCGGATCATGCGTTAGAACTTCGTAACGAGGGTTTAATACAAATTTGGGTTTCAAAAGTCGTATAAGATTGCGCGGGTCATTTTGGTTTCAATCAAGGCGATAACCGCAGGGATAGCAGCGCTATCCCGAGGATTGTCAACGCAGAGTGAAGCAAAATGAACAGGAAGATAGGCGATAGTTAAAAGCTAAGTTTGTATAAATAGCAATAAATCAGGGCTTTTTATTGGATTCGGCGCAGCATCGCTACGGTGAATTCGAAAAATGCACTCAATTTACTGATTTGCAGCTTTTTAAGGTCGCAATAGAAGGGCTAATACATGATTCGGGTTCAAGTCAAATTGTCGAGGTATTTTCTTCTCAGTAGAATTGCTCACATAAATCAATCTCACCTTGTTGGTAAAAAAAAAGAAAGAGGCTGTATCAAATTGGTAAGGCCTTTTTTCATGCCAAATTTTGTATAGTACAATTTAATTTTTAACCCAAACTGATCGATAGAAATCGTGATGAGCGTATCAATAGCAAAATACCGGCCATTTGGATTCGTTCGGCATAGCACCGTTATGGTGAATGAAGACCGGTGGGCAAAGCTTCTGATATGAAGCTATTTATGCTCGTAATAGGAAGACTATTGATTATTTTGGGTTTAAGGCTGATTTAGGACAATATCAATCATTTTTGGCCTGTTTTTGGTTTCCGAATGGCTACAAATGGAAGTAGCACGGAATTATATTTGGAGTAAGAGAAAGAGGCTATCTTTTGATACATCCTCTTTCTTTTACTCGAAGTGATTTAATTTTTCGCTTCATAGCAAAAGCTCGAACCACTTATGCAATAAATTCAATATCAAAGAATTTTCGCCGTAATTACTTCACGGTTATCTTGTACTGCGGTGTTGGATTTAAAGGACAAAAGTAAACATAGGTGCCTTTTTCCAAACTTACGGTGTTTGATGTCGCCACTTCCCCATCTTTGATGGTTTTTTTCAGATAGGCATTTTTGATATGGTGTTCCTGATCGGTCTTACCTTCAGGAGCTACCACAAAACCAACAGCGTGATCCACACCACTGTTAGCTACTTCGAATATATAATCTCCTGGAGAAAGTGTGATTTCCTTTACAGTGAACTCACCTTTAGTCTGCTCCAAATGAACTTTCTTGACATCTTGCGCGAAAGTGCTGCCTACTAGGGCAATTAATAAAACTAATGTTGATAAAAATGACTTTTTCATGATTTTTTTACTAGTTGTTTAATGAATTTCCTTTATGGATATTTTTTACATTTAAATTTCTCTTACAAAGGTGCATCAAAAATAGGGACTGCAAATAGGCAGCTTTTCCCCATAACTTGTCAATTTTTCCCTAATAGGTAAAAGCCTTTAATACCATGTTAGATCAGCATTATACATGATTTGTTACCCTAAACTGCGATTTTCCTTATTTTCTTTATATTGAATATTGAATGGGAAGAGATGATGGCACTCCATGATTATAAAACCTGAATTTTATTTTGTAATCATGGTTTAGAATTTTATATTTAAATAAACCTAACCATAAACCTAAAAACCAAAACAAATGATATTCGGAACGAATGAGAAGAAATTGACCCTCAACATCAGAGAAATCAATGATACTTTTTTTTATGGCAGATTGAGTGTTCACCTTGAAGACACTTTCATCTCGAAGGCCATAAAGGCAATGGCAAAGAATACAAAAGGTTCTTTGTATGAGTTTTCTTTTTTAATCAATTGGGACAATGAAGACGCCATTTGCGAAAAAAGTTATACTGTTTTTGCAGGTAAACTGAACCTATCGCCACCGAAGAAGGTAGAGTTGAACTGGATGGCCGTAGATTATGAAGGTACGTCAAGTGAGGTAGGGCACTCCTGCCTTAGCCTTACAAACGAAAAGTATGGTATGAACTTCGTCAATTGTATCGATAAGGTCCCATTCATAACTGATGCCTCTGTAGTACGCATTTAGTGATTTTCTGATATTCATTTCTTTGGTAGCTGTTACTCGTTTTTTCAAAACAGTTCGTATTTATACTATTTGTTTCCTATATGGAAACTAGCATTGTGAAAGTACTCTAGTGATGCATTACATAGTTATTCAATCCTATAACCAAGAGACATGTTGAATTGATCGTATCGGGTTGAGCTACCAAAGAAATACATAGGACATAATGGTTGTAAATAATTCAGATATGTCCAGTATTGATACGGTCCAATTTACATAGAGATTGACATCTCATGTCTTATTTTGAAACTTTTTGATTCGTTTTCTGTAGGTATTGAGTATATCAGCGATTTTTCGGTATGATAATAGTCGATGACCCATGATTTACTGTAATAGAAAACCTATTGCAGCATACGGTTTTGATACTTTTTCCATCATGCTCATTTTTAGTAATCTAGTCTTTTGTGATATTATCTCGTTGAAATTTCCGCAGGTATCGTTGCTATTTTTAGATGGCATTGGGCCGTCCTTTCGTTAGCAAAGCCCTCAGGATATTTCCTTTATACTCGGTCCTGTCTCCTTTTGGGTTGAACCCGGCTTATGCGTTGGAACTTCGTAACGAGGGTTTACATATCCATAGATCAGGGAGTTCTATTGGATTTGGCATAGCACCGCTATGGTGAATCCAATAAACGTAGTACAACGACCGGTTTGCAGCTATTTAGATCCGCAGTAGATTTTTCAATGCATGATCCGGGTTAATTCAAAAAAAAAGGATTCAGTTTGCTGTATTTCAGTTGTTTTATTTCGCAATGAATTTTCTGTTGTATCATTTGGATTTAGACCAATACCGCCTTAGCAAGAAGAAATATACTTTTCGAATGCCTCCTAGTTTTACTGATAAAAAGAGGTGCTGAATTTATGATATTTACATAATTTTCCTGTTCGATATAGAATAAGTGAGTCAAATACAGGAAATCCTAGTACAAAGACTGTGGGTAGGTGCGGCCCAAGAGGCAGCTAAGAAGTAAGGTGGTATTATTTTTATTTTTTTTTATTAAACAAAAGGAAGATTCGTTTTTCAATATTTAGAATGGATTGATAAGATATTTGTCCTTCGGACAAGAATATTGTAACATTAATCTTAAGAAAGCTATGGATATCGCAATAAAAAAAGAGTTAAAAGATTTGATTGTACCCTTAGGCAATGAGGAGTATAGACAGTTGGAAAAGAATGTTTTAAACCAAGGTTGTTTGGAACCACTCTATGTATGGGGCAGAGAGGGTGAAAAAGATATTCTTATAGACGGTCATAATAGGTTCAGGATCTGTAAGGAAAATAAGATAGAATTCAAAACTATCAAATTGTCTTTCAGTGATATAGAAGAGGTTAAGCTCTGGATGTTGGAGCACCAGCTAGGTCGTAGAAACCTCACTCCGGACCAAATGAGCTACTACAGGGGCATGAAGTACCTGAGGCTAAGAAAGAGTAAAGGCGGATATGATAACGTTAGACTAAAGGGCAAGTCCAATCTGACTACTTCAGAGCGTTTGGCGGAAGAGTTCAAAGTCAGTGAAAGCACCATCAAGAGAGATTCCAAATATGCAGAGGCACTGAACCTGATAGCGACCAGTAACCAAAAATTGAAGAATCAGATCCTGTCGGGTGAAGTGAAGATCAAAAAATCAGATCTACAGACGCTGCTACAATCGAAGGATTCGGAGAGAATGATCATACACAATGAGTATGACCTGAAACATAAAATCCACGTCTTAAAAGAAGGTATACTTTCACAGATCGAAAGCGAAGTGAAGTTAATCGAAGAAAAGAACAATGAAAAGGCCCTCGAAATGATGGCTGAAAAGGAACCATTGTTCCAGAAACAGGAAGATCGGTTAAAGAAGCTCAAAGGTAGGATCATATCAAGTATAAATGAAGCCATCAATAATAGGGACCTGGACGCCCTGCGACAACTAAAGACCCATATCGAAAGACTGGAAGTAGAATTGAACATGGAATCCCAGTGATACCGTGAGCAGGTACACTTTTGAAAACGTGTATCAGGTATCATGGTAGTGTTTTTTTCAATGGGCCAGTTTCAAGAAGTCCGAAATAGAGGATAGCTCCTGATTTTTGTTTTTAGTCATTTTCCTTTTCGCAGACGATTCTTGTTCAAATGGGATATAATCCCCGTCGTTATTGAATAAGAGAATGTTTTGGGTATGTTTTGAGAACTTGTCCGCACTTATTCTATGTAGGACTGACCGTGAAGAGAATGTCCTTGAAGGTTTAGTCAGAGAAAGGACCTTCTGCTGCGTGAGAAATAGATAAAGATGGCAGTGCTCCCCACGGAGGTTTCAACGAAATCCTGCGCAAAAAGAAGTACCCACAAAAATAAAAGATACATTTCAAAACAGTCTCTAAGTAGTTTTATAGATTTGTGATATAAACCAGTATTGGGTACTGCACAATATCCATCAACCTCCTGAAGATTTGAAAGATCGTATTTATATAAAACAATGGCTGCTATTTAAGCCTTACAGAACAGAAGTCCCTACGGACTATTATTATCTGAAACTTTGCAATAAGGTCAAACAGGCCATGATGTCAAAAGGAACGAAGAGTGGCGTACTGACTTATCTGTATGCTGGAGAGATGGATTCCTTAGCTTGTTTACTGAGTTCCTATTTTGAAGATTTGATTTCGGGTACCAATATCTGGAACTCGTTTGTCAGCCTTCATCAGCGCAGCTATGAAAAGCCTATACCTTTTTATGATACTGCTGATTATTATGAAGGAGAGATCAACCTTCAGGACATCTCTTTTTTACTATGGTACTTTCTGAACTTGGTTCAGCACGATATGCATATCCTGCCCACAGAGGATCGTATACTTCAGACTGCGGAAGAAGTCATGAAGGTGTTTGAGGGAGAATGGGAAACTGCTCCGGAAAATGAAGAACTAAAGACCTACTATCTGTTGGACAATCCCGGTGATGACTTTTACAAAATAAGGGACCTTGTGCACCGGGTCCTGTTTAAGACCTATTTGTTTTTTCATGATTCAGGGCTGAAGCTTTATCATGATTCCTTGGGTATTATGGAAAAGTATGACAAGAGTGAAAATACTCCCATGATGCTTTACGAAAACGAAATCCATCGCTTACACGATGTTCCTACATTACTTTTAGGGATAAGAGGTGATGAGTGGGTGGCTGAGATTTTAGGGAAAAATCAGGGAGTGGACCTGGCCGTTATCCGTATGACGAAGCGTCTCAGTGGCTTCTTCTTCTATCAGGGACAGGACGATGACCACTATAAATTAGAACACATCGCCACAGAAACCAAATTTGACCTGATGAAAGCCTCTTTTCCCGAAGATGTTATATGGGACGAAGAAGAAAGTATCGTGTACCTGAGCATTGTTAAGTGGCAGGGTGACTGGTGGTCTTCGGGTATTTTTACTCCCAGAAAGTACAATCAGAAACTTGTCGATAAAGAAAAGGGGTCAGCACAGAGCCAGGCGGCTCTTCATGTCCTCAAAGAAGAAAACAACCCTGAAATAAACCTGGCCCTTGCTTCACATGATGAGAAGTTTAAGCGGTTCAATCATGGGGAACGCATCGCCTTTATGAAGGAAGAAGAAACGGAAGCCTATGTGGACAGATTTCTTGAATCCTTCAATAACAACTCTCCCGGACTGCCCGAAGGAGTAGTCGATGAGGAAGTGACCGATTCAAATGAAGCAAAGAACTCCAGTACCAAGGATGCAGAAGATGAAACAGCAAATGATAACCCGGGTGGAGTGGTATTTTTCAATCCCAATAGTGGTCCGGAGATAGCTATAGGCATCAATAGTGCCTTTCCCAATGCTAAAAACCCTTTTTTCAATCAAAAGGAAAGTGAAATAGATGTTGTTGAACTATTGTTCGAAGAAAGCTTTTCCCCTGAGTTGGTCCATTATTGTATTGATACCCATCAATCGGAGCTACCATTTTTCGGAACTGACAGTGGCAAGGTACTCTTGGACAATCTTGACTTTCTGCTTCGCTTTACCAAGGGTCTCAACTATTTCACGACGCCGACCATATCCCTGGCAGACTTGAAAATAGAGGAATAAAAACCTCGCAGGTCATGATAAGATCAGAGAATAAGGCCTTCTGGCAAATTTATGGCGACCCACCCTCGGTGTCACCTTTGAAGTAACACAGAGGGGGTGAAGCATGCATTTTCGATGTGAAGCCGAAAGAAAAAGTCCACACCACTTCGTTTAACCCGGATTATGCATCAGCCCTTCTATTTCGGCCTTAAATAGCTGCAAATCAGTGAAGTGAATGCGTTTTTCGAATTCACTGTAGCGGTGCTACGCTGAATCCGATAAAACGCCCTGATTTATTGCTTTTTATACAAATTTGGGTTTTAAATGTCGTATAAGATTCCGCGGTGCATTTTAGTTTCAATCAAGGCGATAACCGCAGGGATAGCAGCGCTATCGCGAGGATTGTCAACGCAGAGTGAAGCAAAATGAACAGGAAGATAGGCGATAGTTAAAAGCTAAGTTTGTATTAAACCCTCATAACTAAGCTCCAATGCATGATATCCGGGTTTAAGGAGTATTTAACAGCCACTCATGAGCCTTTTCTTTCTCGGGAAAGAACTGGATGTGTGTTTTTTTCTCCGAATCGAATCTCTTGGCGATATTTTTTGCTGCGATAGTGGCGAAGATATCCCTGCCCAGTACAAGGCCGATATTCAGGGTTTTATCCATAGATACCGCTTGCCGAATCTGAGGTACAATGTTCACCTTTACCCATTTCTGATCATCTATGGATACCACTCCCATATCGGAAGTATCGGTGATATGCTTGTGGTGGCGATAGGTATGGAAAGTGCGTAATAAATCGTTATAGGCCCGATGATAAATAGTTGAGGAACACTTATTGTTAAACTTCAAAAAACTAAATTGTTCTTCTTGGTTATAGGATATGAAAAAATCTTTTTCTTCAATAAGAGGAGAGTCTTTTGTAATCATGATATTATTGATATTAGGATGATAATTTGGTTAAATTAGTTATTGATCATAGGGGGGACGTAGCAATCCATAGGATACTAGAATGTTAATAGGTTGACTGAAGGTTTTTTTAACAATCCATAAAAAATGGATGTAAAAATTATAGTTATGATTAAAAAGCTCTTTAATCATAACAATATAAGAAATTAATAACAACTTCAGCAACAATTAGCTGATTTTATCATTCCGCTTCATGGGTAGCGACGATAAGGTATTCGATTCCTTTGTTTACCATAGGAGTACTGTAAAAGCGCAAAAGAACACTAAGGATTGCTCGGAAATTACAGTCAAAGTCTATTATCACCTATTTGGAATAGAACCGAGCGTTAAGCAAGCGTAAAAAAAATGTCCTTAAGGATTTGGCCGGCGAAAGGAGCGGCCTACCGAGTGAGCATCGTTATCAACGATAGCAAGACTATCTGCTAAAATCTCATCATGGTCAGGTGCTAAAAAGAGTACCTACAACAACGATTTTAAAATCAATATCCGTCGTTCGAATTCCATTAGACGATTATACTCAAGTACCATTGGTTTGGGACCAGATGGTTTTTAGATAGAACAATGTCTCTATAAAGCATTCCCAGAGGCCCGTTCACCGATGTACAATACACGATAGGCTTCATTTGCATCAGGAGTCCCTCTAGGGTATTTCCCTTATTCATTTTCTCCTGAAAAAAACATACCGACCAAATGAAAATATAAAGAGACACAGTTTAGCCCGGATTATGCGTTGGAACTTCGTGACGAGGGTTTACATATCCATAGATCAGGGAGTTTTATTGGATTTGGCATAGCATCGCTATGGTGAATTCAAAAAACGTAGTGTAACGACCGGTTTGCAGCTATTTAACCCAGAATGTTCGTTGGAACTTCGTCATGAGGACTTAAATGGCAATACATCAGGGCGTTTTCTTGGGTTCAGTGTAGCACCGCTACGGTGAATTCAAAAAACGCATTCATTTACTGATTTGAAGCCAGTTAAATCCGGAATAGATTTTCTAATGGACATTCTGGGTTTAAGGCCGCAGTAGATTTTCCAATGCATGATCCGGGTTTAACCCAAAATGATCGATAGCCTTCCTATTGCGAGCATAAATCACTTCAAAATCAGCGGTTTTACGCTGCGCAGGCTCGTCACCTTAGTGATACAAAAACCTCCTCACCTAAACTGCTGATTTTAGGGCACTTTATACGCTCATCACGCAATCCTATTGATCAATTTGGGTTTAATACAAACTTAGCTTTTAAAATCGCCTATCTTCTTGTTCATTTTACTTCACTCTGCGTTGACAATCCTCGGGATAGCGCTGCTATCCCTGCGGTTCTCGCCTTGATTGAAACAAAATGACCAGCGGAATCTTATACGACACTTGAAACCCAAATTTGTATAAAACAGTCTCTAAGAGAGTATCGAATTTTGTCAATACATTATCCGGGATAATCCGTGTCCCACTCCCAGTTCACTAAGGAACAATGTAGGATAGGCTATTTTTTGTCGGGACTTTCCTTCAGATCATCGTTCCACTTCCTCATAACGAATACCAAGGACAACATGGCCCCGCTTTTATACAGAGTATCCCAGCTCCTTTTACGCCATGAAACCGTCTGTACCAACTGCACCGCAGAGCAGTGCAGCTCATCTTTTTTTTAGCTTTAATTCATTGATTTGTAGGTTTTTGCTCAAGCATTACTGTATGGCAGTGCATATGATGTATAATTTCAATTATGCACTGCTCTAATGAGTAAAATTGTATGACTCCTAAGGGTAAACGTGCCCCAAGGGATGCATCTCAGGAGCGTCCATACCGCGGAAACATGGACACTCCACGCACAGCAGGCCGGTAAGTATCAGTATCTATTACTATAGATAAGGACACCCCTTGAATACCCGCACTGCAAAAGTAACTGTCACTATGGTCTATCGACGAGGAAGGTCGACCGGCATAGAGGATAGGTACTCTACTTCCTACCCAAAAGGAACCTGAAATAAATGTTCACTGCCCTGGGCAGAAACGGTTTGTTCAAGGAATCCTTTGTCCGGGGCAATTTAAATCAGATTTCTTATGAAACTTTTATTTAGATTGTTCTTTTTCTTCCTAGTTGTAACCATGGGTGCCAGTGCCTGCGATAGTCAAGAGGTACTGCCCGACGCACGCTACCGTCTAGAGACGGGCGAGGGCGAAGACGAGGAAGAGCCGATCATCCAGGAAGATGATGATGCCTGTACTTCGGGTTGCTGATAGTACTGTACCGGATACAGTCAAAAAGAGGTGAGCCCAGGCTCACCTCTTTTTGAAACAGATATTGAAACAAAGGCCGTTCTTCTCTTCATAGCGGGCAGTGCCCCTGAGCTGTCGGGTCAGTAGTTGTACAAGGCCCGTCCCGGTACCTTCGCTTCGGAGTGAGGGTTTCGGAAACCCCCGACCGCTGTCTTTTAGAGCTAAGGTGACCATACCCTCTTTTTGTTGCAGTCGGAGGTCGAGATGAAGTACCCCCGATGAGCTTTTGCCGTATTTGATACTGTTGGTCAGGATTTCATTAGCGATCAAACTCAAAGGCCCCGCCTGCTCATCCGATAAAAACACGGTCGATAATTGTTCTGAGAGGCACAGGTTTTCGGAGGAAAGCCCTGCCACATGAGCCAAGTGTTGTACCATTCGCCGTAGATAAGCGGCAAAGTCAAGCTGTCCCTTTTTGTCTTCCCTTGAAAAATGGAGGAACTGCATGGTCAGATTGATGGCTTCACACTGCTGTTCGATCTCGCCCAGTACGGATTGTGTACGACGATCCTCTATCTGCCCTCTTTTGAGTTCGATGACCGAACTGAGCAGCTGATGATTGTTCTTGGAGCGATGGCGTATATCTTCATAGCGCAGTTCGTTCTCGAGGGCCTCGGCCTGTTTGATTTTGACTTTCTTCTTTTTACCGTGAGCATAGTAGATCAGGACAGCGATGACGGCCAGCGCACAAAAGGCCAGGATAACAAAGCGAAGCTGTGCCTTGGCAGAACTCAGTTCCTGACGTGTCAGCTCTAGCTCGGCGACCTGTAGGGACTGCAATAAGCGTTGCACTTCGAAGCGGGTCCGGTATTCTACGATAAACTTTTGTTGGATGACAGATTGGGCGCTATCATTGTACATGATCAGCTGTTCTGCGGCCCCAAGAGCTTGCGGCAACATCCCTTGTTCTTTAAGTAGGTCCATTTTTACCATTAAGAACTCCATTTTCAGTCCTAGAGGAAGCTGGAGTAGGTCGGATAATTGCTCTGCCTCCTCTAGGTAGCAGCGGGCCTCGGGTAGATTATCGGACTGCTGCTGTGCCGCTGCCAGAGCGATAAGGTTTCGTACCAGTCCGATGCTATCCCCCGCCTGTAGGCGAAAATCATAAGATAGGTGAAGGTGTTTCAGGGCATTGGGATACTTCCCCTTATCCATAAGGGCATGCCCCATGTTCAGGTGGGATATGGCTTTTGGTCCCGGCGTGATGTTACTTTCCTTCAGCTTGAGGCTCTGAGAGAAGTGAAACAGTGCCGAATCATACTTTTTCCTATCTCTGAACGTATTGCCCAAGTTATTGTGCAATCGGCTCATCATCGCACTGTCTCTGCGGTGAAGTGCCATGGCCATACTTTTGTGGAAATAAGCACTGGCCCCGCCAAGGTTATCTTCCAAGCGGTACAGACTGCCCAGTTTATTATAGGCGCGCATCAGTACCTCACTACTATCATTCTGTGACTCCAGAAAAGTGATGCCGCGATAGTAGTTGACTATGGCCGAGTCGTTGATTCCCGCCTTTTTATACGATAGTCCTAGGTCGATACTGCTCTGTGCCCAGCGTGTTTTCATGCCCAGGGAATAATAGAGCTCTGTCGCTTGTGTATAGCAGAGGATGGCTTTGTCATACTGTTTTAGCTTGAGTACAGCATAACCGCGATTGTTCAGGCACTGGCCCAGACTGGGCCGGTTTTGGGTTTGTACAGCGGCATCAATGCACATTTGGAAAGCAGTGTCCGCCTTAGGGAAATTCTTTTTTTTCAAATGGTCGATTCCCATTTTCTTGTAGTGCCGGACTACATTCCCATCAGGATTGTGGGACGGCTCAAGTGGTACGAGAGTGCTACCTTCCTGATAGAGAGTTGCTCCCGAAAAAGAGACCAAAAATAGAAGGGATAGGAGAGGGGACTTCAGGAAATTCATTTAAATTAAATAAAAAACGCAAGTAAGCAATGAAAGTACAAAGTAGCGATTTTTTTAAGATTTTACTGGTAGAAGACGATGCACTGATCAGTCTCAACCTCATCAATCGACTGAAACGTCTGGGTTTTCCCAATGTGGTCCATTACGAAAGTGGGGAGGAGGCCATTTGTGCCTACCGGGAAGATGATCCTGATGTGGTCATTATGGACATAGCACTGAGCGGAGAACTGGACGGTATCGATACGGTCCAGCGTTTGAAGCAAATGGCCGATGTACCCGTGATATTCCTGACCGATCTGGCCAATAAGGAAATCATGCGCCGACTGACCAAAGTGGACTATATCAACTACCTGACCAAGCCCTTTGTCGATCTGGACGTAGTAGAGAACATCGAAAAAGCCATGGCGATGGTCAATGCCAAATCCATCGCTACCTCAAAATCGCCCATCATCAAAGATGCCCTTTTCGTCTATACGATGGAAGGTCGCTGGGAGAAAATCCTATTCAGGGAAATCCGCTTTATCAAAGCGGGCCGTGCCTACAGCGAGCTTCATCTGAGCAATGGGAAACGGGTAGATATCAGCAAGAGTATGGGCAAAGTGTTCGGTATCATGGAACAAGGTGGAAAGACCGAAGCTTTTAAGCGGGTAAACCAGTCCATCATCATCAATACGGCCTATATCGCTGCTTTTTTTGGCAACCAAGTGGAGTTGGGGAAAGAGCGTTTTCAGATCAGTAAGAACTACTGGCCCGACCATGAGCAGTGGATATTAAAGGTATGATGAATCAGCTCACAGGACATCGGAGTACAGAGTGGGCAGGACGGTTTTACGGTCTGCAAATTCGTCGATGTCCTCTCCGGCCCGTCCCCCATCTCTCGCACTACAGTGTAAAAGAAGGGAAATAGCCCCTAGGATCCCAAAACGAGGTCTACGAGGTACGACCCGCTATCGCACTAAGTTGGAAACCGCAGGTTCACGAGAGGTTCAGCGCATACCTCGTGTATATGGGCAGACCAAGACTTTTTGATGAAGTCGATCGATTGAAAATTACCAACAATCCCCTGTCGGTCCTTCCGGTACCGGTACAAAAGTGTCAACATCAATGACATGAACACGTCTTTTTGGACCAATCCCAATAATACTTCGCTGAAAACCAAAGAGGACCCGCAGATGTACTGCATGTTGGGTCCTCATGACGAAGCTCCTAATAATACAAATTTAGCTTTCAAATATCGCCTATCTTCCTGTTCATTTTGCTTCACTCTGCGTTGACAATCCTCGGGATAGCGCTGCTATTCCTGCGGTTCTCGCCTTGATCGAAACAAAATGACCAGCGGAATCTTATACGACATTTAAAACCTTAATTTGTATTAAACCCTCATTACGAAGTTCCAACGCATGATTCGGGATAATTCGGGGCAAGGCCCAGTGAAGGCCATCTGTCCTAAGGGAGGTCCGGTGTAGTGGTACGATACTCGGCCAGTGTGACGATACTGATTGATAATGAGGTAAATCGGTTCCAGATGGGAAGGTCGATAAAAATCCGATAATAATGGTCGATCTATCGCCCATCGGGTTTTTGTGATGGATACGGCAGCTGTCCATAGCCTAGGATAAAGAAGGAACCCAAAGGGTCAACGAGCCTAGCCGTATGGGGAAACTCACTTCTCCGGCTACCACCATCTATCGCCGGGACCACTAAGAGACTGTTTTAAACTGTATCTTTTTCTTTCTTATGTACTTCTTGATTTCGTTGAAATTTCCGCTAGCTAGCGTGATAGGCTATCTTTGTCAATGACTCACGCGGCAGACCGGTCCCTTCACTGATAATGCCCTCGGGGCATTATTTTAACCCAGATCATGCGTTGGAAAATCTACTGCTGATCTAAATAGCTGCAAACCGGTCGTTGTACTACGTTTTTTGGATTCACCATAGCGGTGCTATGCTAAACCCAATACCCCCCCTGATTTATGGATATGTAAACCCTCTTTACGAAGTTCCAACGCATGACCCGGGTTCAACGCTCGGTCCTATCCAAAATAAGTGATAATAAATCTTAACTATAATTTCAAAACAGTCTCTAAGATAACCGCGTTTTGGAGTAGTCCTATTTTTTTATGGAAACAGTGGATATCATTTTGGAAAGCCGATACCCTACTATGGAAATCAAAGGCAGTGCTATAGGTAGAAATACATCAACTTGTTGGAAACAAGCACAAAGTTATGGCAAAAAAAGGATTTCCCGCAAAGGCACTGCTCCAGCTGATGAACGAACTGGCAAAAAAAAGCGGTTACTCACAGGATAGATCGGGTGTAGCTGCTCTTCAGAGATCAAAAGACTTTAAAGAGAAGGGTTCCATAATAGGCGACCGCTACTTGGAGAATCGCTATGGCGAGTATGATAAAAAGGTGGACCAAGACCCCGCTGCTAGGGTCGCCTGTAAGGAGGACTACTTTGATATCGTCGCGCAAATGACCGGATATGGGGATTTAAGGGATTTTCTGATCAAAAATAATCACGAGGACAAAAAACAGGAAATCCTCAAGCCCAAGAAGAACACCGAACATCTGAGTAAGGGCAATCCGCCACAGCATAACGAGTACATCGACAAATATGTGCTGGAGGCACGTCTACTTCCCAGTTTTCTGGGATTCTTCCCCCTACTGGTCTTTATCTTTTTTGCTGAGTTTGCCGACCATGAAGTGTCCGAGTCCGAACTATGGGCCGTAAAGATACTTTGTCTGGGACTGGTGGTCGGTTTTTCGGGATGGATAGCCACTACGGGCAAAAAATACGATGGCAAAACTTTTTTCGGCACGGGGAAGAAGGGCTTCCCCACGGCCTATATGATGCTCTATGCCAGTTATGGTAAGTACACTGAGGAGGAGAAAAGGGAATACCGCGAAAAAGTACGGGACTACTTCGGCCTCGAATTCCAGACGAAAGAAGAGGAGGCCATGGACGAAAGTGTGGCGATACAACAACTCTCCAAAGCCGCCTCGCGGGTAAACAAGACCGTGAAGTCCGTCGTCATCCGCTCGGCCATCGCCAAGTATGGCTTTCACCGCAACTTGGTCCCCGCTTCAAAGCTGGCACTGACTTTCGCCACGGCGGCCATTGGTTTTAGCTTCTGGAAAGCGCACTGGAGCATGCTCCTCTTTCAAAGTCTGCTGTTCGCCGCCTTTCTGCTCTACTACCTCAGCTATCGCCGCTGGATCATCAAAAGTTCGGAAGACTATGCCCGCTACCTCATCGATGAGTTTCTGAGTCGGTGAACGTCAAGAACAGCCCTACCCAAATCGTCAAAAACAGTTAAAATATAAAAGCTTATGGAACTACAACTTACCCTCACCCGCACTAAAGGCCATGAACTGCCACTCAACTACCAGTACCCTTTGTCCGCCTGGGTCTACCGGGTCATCGCTCGGGCCAATGCCGACTATGCTACCTTTCTGCACGGTCAGGGGCATGTCAGCGATGGCAAAGCCTTCAAACTCTTTACCTTTTCGGACCTGAAAACGGGACTGTTCCGCATCCAAGGGGACCGGCTCTGCTTACTGGAAGACCGTGCTACCCTCTCGCTGCGCTTTATGATGGAGCCGAGCCAGCAGCACTTTGTCGTCGGACTGTTAGAGGACCGCCAGCTGGAGCTGGGCGATGGGAAAAGCAGCGTCTCCTTTACTATCGGCGAGATCATGACCCAGCCGAAGCCTTTGTTCCTGAAAAAAATGCACTACCGCTCCCTTTCCCCACTATGCCTGACCACAAAGATCGAAGCGAGGAAGCATGCGCAGTACTGCGCGCCCACAATGCCCGAGTATGGCGCACAACTCCTGAACAACCTAGTGCATAAGCACCATGCCATGAAGGCCGCCCTAGCGGATGCCACTGAGGAACAGCCGAGCGGAGAGGGGAAGTTCAGGCTGCTGAGTACTCCCCGTTCCCGACTGGTCACGGTCAAGGCCGGTACTCCCGCAGAGACCAAAATAAGGGGTTTTCTCTTTGATTTTGAAATGACACTGCCCACCGAGCTGCACGAAATCGGCTACTATGCCGGCTTCGGAGAGAAGAACAGCATGGGCTTCGGCTGTGTGGGGCTCCGGCACTGAAGCCTTGAACCCGGATCATGCGTTAGAACTTTAAGTGTCCATAGATCAGGGAGTTTTAGTGGATCTGGCATAGCCCGCTATGGTGAATCCAAAAGACTTAGTACAACGACCGGTTGGCAGCTATTTAGATCCGCAGTAGATTTTCCAATGCATGATCCGGGTTGAACTTCGATGATGCATTTCACCCACTATTCGGTTCTGTTCCGATGATGTTCGTCAAATGATACTTCGCTGAGTCCATAAAAAAATATACGAAGTATCGGCAATCTTCGATTTGAAAATTTAGGACAGTCCTAAAGAGTTGCCGATCGGTAAAGTGGATGCCTTTCCTGAACTGATTGTGGCGCTGCTATGCTGATACCGGCAGAACACCCTGATCTATGACTGTTCGAACGCTCATGACGAAGTTATAGCGCATACTAGGGGCCGTAAACCCCGAAGCTATCGCCCTCTTGGAAAACGGGAACGCTCAAAGGGAAAAGCGATACCGCATACCGTGAAAGTAAGCGTAGATTGATACCAGTAGATTATATACGACAAGCTCTTAGATACTATATGCCCATGAAATACCAACTGATAGAAGACTACTTCGAGACCCCACTGTTCCAAAGGGCAGTGCAGGACTACTTTGACACCGTACTGGGCCGCATGATGGCCGAAAACATGAACCTCTCCGCTAAGGGCCTGTTCATCGTCAATGGTGAACAGAAGCGGGACTACTATGATATGCCCTACCATATCCATATCCTGAACGGTCTCATCCCCGCTCTCTTCGTATACGAGCAGTACCTGCTGCGCAAAGGCTGGACCGAAGAGCCCGAAGCGGATACCTACCTGCGCATCTTCATGCTGGGCTTTACCTTTCACGATGCCAACAAGCTGCTACAGGTACAGCAGACCGAGCAAAAATCAGATCTGGAAGAGGCCGTGGGCCAACTGGCGGGGCAGGAGCATCGCTGGTCGGTGGAAGCCTTCTTTCCCGAGTACGATGCCTACAGGACCAATGTCTACTACCTGGCCCTATCCACCGAAGACGGTACCTGGGTCAGTGCCGAAGACTATCCCATCACAGTGAAGAACAAAGACGAGGTAAAAGTAGTCCAACGCGAACTCTGCCACCTGGCCGATGGACTGGCCTCCATCCAAAACGAGGAACTGGAAAGTATAGAAAAACTCTATACCAGAATCCAGCGCCGCCTTTCCCACCTATCCACCTTGATAACACTGCCCGTATCCTACCTGAAAGTACGGCCCGGCCCCTATACCCTGCTGAGCCAGAACCTGCTACAGATAGCGCGAAAGGTACTGACCGCCTCGGGCAAGAAAGTTCTCTATGCCCTGCGCGAAGGCTTCGTCTTCTGGGGAGAGGACATCAGCCCCGAAGAGCATGAGCGCATAGCACAGGCCTACCTCACGGGGAGTCAGGAGGACATCAAATTTCTGGAACTCACGAAAATCACCGCGCAGAAGTGCCGGTTCGGCTTTGTCGGTTCGCTGCCCTTTACCCCCGCAGTACTGGAAGAGATCAGCCAAGAGATGGCTCCCAAGTTCCTCGCGCTATCGCCGAACAGCGATGAGAAAATCGACGACTTCGAAGGCTTCATCTCCATGACCAAGCAGCTTCTGGACAGCTATGCCATGCCCATCGACTGCAAGGTCGAAGAAGGTAAGCTGTACCTCAGCTATCAGCAAAAAGAGACCACTGATGATGAGGACAGGGACTTCCAGTTGCTCTACAACCTCCATAAGGTGCAGTGGCTCAACAGTAAGGACAATAAGGCCTGGAAAGAAGACTTCGAGAACTGGCAGGAGCGGAGCGAAGTGCTGGAAGAGCCACTACGGGTCACTACCTCAGCGGGAGAAGTGGAAGAGCTCCATAACTCCAAAGAGGTACAGGCTTTCATCCTTCAACGGGTGAAGTCGACCAGTGCCCTCTACAAGACCTATCTGAACTTCATCAAAACAGCCCATATCCTGAAAAAAGAACAGGACGAAGGGGATATCGATGCCCATATCCAAGAACTGCAAGAGAATATCCTCAAGGCCTATCTGCCCGAAAAACAGGAGTCCTCTGTGAAACAGCAGCTTTTTGACCGCTATTTTGAGTGTCGGGGCAATGCCAACCTGGCCTTTCTGGAACAGTATGCCCCCCATATTCCCGAAAAGAAATCCATGTGCGCTTTTACGGGAGCCTTGGGTACCATCGAGTATAAAACAGAGGTCGCTTTTGCCATGAAGGCCCGCGGCTTCTGCAACCGTACCGTGACCACACTGAACAACACTACCAGCCATATCTCCCGGCTCTTTGTGGAGGAGAACAAGTTGCGGGCCTCGCTCTTCAAAACGGCCGATGCGAACCTGGTCCTCTATCATGACTTTTTCGAAGCCCGGCTGGACATCGACAGGGACATCATCCAAAGCTGTGTCAAGGCCAAGGACGAGGTCAAACTCCTGAGCGATGGCCGTATCGAATTCGATAAGAACGCCAAGTTCCAGTACAATTTTTATAACATGGACTTTGTCAAACTGGCCCCTAAAGTAGAGCCGACCTTTTTTCTGGTCCGGAAGTGCCTGCGCATGGTACAGCAGCTGGGCATACGCTCCTATATCTCGGGCATCATGACACCCTATACCCCGCACAGGGCCGTCTTCCATTTTGACAATGCCCCCGGTTTTCTGAAAAGCCTCGGCTGGGACAGTGTGCGGCTCATCCACTTGCAGGAAGTGCTGGATGAGATACGCCTGCTGCTCATATTCGGCAAGGACCGCCTAGAGAGCAATGTGCTGAAAGTGGCGTTGAACCGTGGGGCCTATTTCACCCTGTATTACCTCCATAACGACCAGAACAAAGTCTACGAATCCCTGAGACAATTTTATAAAAAGTACAAACACAAATTCAATCACATGACAGTAACAGAAAAACTAGTGGAACTGGCCGTCGAGGTAGACGTCGGTTTCGAAAGCAGCGCCGAAGAGACCTGGATGATCCGTACGGCCACGGAGTACCTGCGTACCTATCATAAACAGGGCAGTGGCCGTGATGACATCATCCAAAAGACCTGTGGCGAACTCTACCGCAAACTGCGCATGAAGCGGCCCGATACCGAAGCCATCAAAGCGTTTTGTGGGGCCGTCTACGATGAACTCTTCCTGAAAGACTGGAAGGGGACCATCCCCTCGGTCAATGTGGAGAAAGACTGGATCTACCAGTTTGCCTTTCTCTACCGCGAGTACTCACTGGAGAAAGTGAGAATGCCACAGGCCAAGAAGACCTGGGAGGCCTTAAAGGCCGAAGGTAGGGAACTCACGCTGGAAAATGTCAAAGAGGCCCTACCGTCGAAAAACAAACGCAGTGCAGAACAGTATTTAGAAATCATTCAAAAACTAGCATCCTCATGAAAGAACTCTTCCAACTCATCCCCGAAAAATACTTCGTCGATCATCTCAAGAAAAACACATTAGGCAATATCAAGATAGCGATAGCTAGGGAAATCATCGGCAATGCCATCATACGGAGCAATTACCCCGATGAAACGACCACCTTTAAATTGTCCCCAATGAAAGATGTCGTAGAGGTACCCGCGCGCAAGCTCAAAAGCCGCGAAAAACTACTGGGCCTGAAAGTCTGCCGCCAGTTCGATGCCGTGGATAGCAGCCTGCGCTATAATGTCATCAAAAAAAGCGAGCACCTGGCCAATCCCAATTCCATCCTCTTCGGTGATAGCGTCACCGAAAGTGGCGATGCCATCGCACTGAGCAGCCGGGCCATCTACGACTGGGCCTACTCCATCCGCGATGTCAATGAAATCACAGGTACCCTACAGCATAATGCCCTCAGCGAAGGCGGTACCATGTGGAACGAAGAAGAAGGCAAGCTGCGGCAGTCGCTCTTCCAAGTGCAGTACGTCAAACCCGGTACCATTTTACCACATTTCATCACCGTGGAGAACGTTACGCCCGAACTCTTCCTCCACCTCATGATCTGTGTCCTCCATGAGTCCCGCTACTTCGCCCAGAGTACGACCACCAGCGCGGCCAATATGAAGAACCACATTGTGGGCGTGGGCTTCGGGGATTTCGAGCAGCCCATCAACAGCTATACACTGGCCAGTGGCTGGAAAGCAGACCGTGAAGTCAGCCTGGAGACGGTCACCTCCACGATGCGACAGGCCATGGAGGCCACATACGGGACGCAGCTGGTGTCGGGCGCGGACCTGAGCCAGTGGGTCGATAGCACTTGGGAAGACAGCGAAGGCATGCAGGCCCACTACCGAAAGGCAAAAGAGGACTGCCTACAGTACCTAAGCGATATCGGGGTGAAAACGGACAAGAAATGAAGCAGAGCAAAATCATACAACTGACCCTGCTGGACCACCTGTTCTACTATACCGAGGTCTCCGGCGGAGGGACCTCGGCCGCGGTCACGGGCAATTTTATCGGAGACCTGGCCCTGAACTATGCCCTTCGAAAGGCCACCCGTGCCGATGCGCAGTACTACCGCCATCTGAAACGGCCCCGGTACGCCGAAATCAGGGATTTTGGATTTTACTGCACGGTAGCGCGTCCTGTAGGGAACAGCGAAAAGACCGAAGCCTATATCCAGAACACCCTCTTTAACGTGGATGGCTATGTCGACCTGAAGGCCATCGACAAATCGGGAAGATCGCCCTTCAAGAATTTCCGACAGGTGACGGGCATCCGCAGAGGGAGCCGCTTCCGGGCATTGCTCCTTTCGGAAGATGCCTTTCCACTGCCGCCCGTCATCCGTATGGGACGCGCCCTGGAGACACTGGTGCAGGTGGAGGAAGTCACCGAGGCAGTAAGCAAGGACGAGGACGAGTTCTGGCTCAATGCCTTCTCGCTCAAGACCGTCTACGACCGCTTGGACCGAGCCACGGAACTGATGCTCGGTGCCGATAAGGTCAACTTCTCCTATATACTGGAAAACTACTCGCTCATCAAGCAACTCAGCCGGGCCGATGTGGAACATGTTTTCGAAGACCACCCGGCCCATGGATAGTTTTAGCCTGGACATACTGCCCCAGTACGTACGCCAGACCGATGAGAAAGAGCGTATCAATGGGCAGGAGCATCGCCTGCACGAGGTGCAGAAGCGTATCAAAAAGGATTTCGAGCAGCTGCCCGAGTTCACTATCATCACCGCACCGACAGGGACGGGCAAGAGCTATGCCTTTCCCTTTCCCGTACTGAATGCCAAAAAGAAAGCGGGCAGTGGTATGGACAGCAGTCGGGCCATCCGAGGGATGATCGTGCTACCGACCAATGCCCTGATAGCGGAGCTGTCGGCCAGTTTTCAGAAGACCTATCCGCAACTGGTCATCAATGAACTGACAGGGCCCGCCCTGAACCGCTGGGAGCTGAAAGGCCATGCCCGCTGGAAAAAGGCCATCGATATCGTGGAGGAGAGCGACCTGATCATCACTAATCCCGATATCGTCAACTACGCCATGCACGGTGGCTATCATCAGTGGACGCGGAGCAAAAAGACGGGTGGGACGCGGTTCAGCCGCTTTTTGAGTGCTTTTGGCTATGTCATCTTCGATGAGTACCATCTCTACGATGAGGCCCAGATTGCGAATATCCTCACACTGGTCAAGCTGCGGTACCTCTTCCTACAGCACTATGGAGTACGGCCCGGTAGTAGCGAGGGCATCCGCTTCCTCTTCGTATCGGCCACGCCCGAGGTGGGACTGAGGACACTTCTGAAGAACGAGGGCTATGCCCATGAGGAGATCATCGAGCATATCGTCGATAGTCCCGCTTCCGCACGGGCCATCCACGGACGGCTGACCGTGGAGTTCGTGGACCATCCGCAGAATGTGGCCCATCTGGTACATGGAAAACTGAGCGAGATACTGGAAGTACTCCGGCAGGGAAAGAGGGCCCTGTTGATACTCGACAAGCTCCGCGATGTACAGGAGCTGGCCGCCGAGCTGCGCACCATCCTCCCGCAATATACCGTGTACGAAAGTACGGGCTACGTGGCCAAAGGAGAGGACCATGGTGCTCTGGTGAAAGCGGCCCAACTCATCATCGCTACGAACAAGGCGGAAGTAGGGGTCAACTACGATGTGGAGTACTGCCTGATGGAACCGGGCAAGCACTACCAGAACTTTGTACAGCGATTCGGGCGGGTATCCCGTGGAGACCTGAGCGGTAAGGTCGTGGTCAGTGTCCCCAACCGTTATGCCAAGTTCAGGCGGCGGTTCAAAAAGAAAGAGGAGCTATCCTACTACGACTTTATCGATGCCATGCGCGAACTCCTACAGGGCCGACGCTTCTACATCGACCGGGTGCCCATGTACTGGGGGGAGTACCTGTGGAGTATCGAAAACTACATCCGTAGGCATCAGGAATACAGCGTGGGCAAGTACCTGAGACGCCGACTGGAGGAGACGGGCATGCTAGAGGGCAAGGTCAGGCAGCGCTACTACTTACTGGACCGTATCCATAGGAAAATCTGCGCTATGATGGAGGCCGTACAGGGGCACAAGGCCAGCCAGCGCCACTGGGACGAGCAGGTAGAGGCACTACAGCAGCGGGGAGGGCGTGTGGCACAGTGGGCACTCTGGTGGAAAAACTACCTGGAGACCTACCTCACCTTTCGCGATGGGAGCAAGGTAGTGCTGATCGAAGACCGTCAGAAGGGGCAGACACTGGAGTATTCCCTCGACTGGATACTACAGCATAAGGTGATAAAGGAGGTAGTGCCGATTCAAAAAGAACCCTACGAAATCGTCAAGTACATCGTAGGCCCGCTCAAAGAACAGGACAAAGACCTGCAATATACCGTCAGCACCCTGCCCAATGTCGGTGTTCAGGGCAACAACTACCTGTCCTACCAAGAGGTCTTCGATCTGGACAAGGTGTTTCGCAGGGCCGTGGAGCGTATCGATGACAAACTTCGGAAAGGGGTCGGTAGCCTGGAAGAGGCCCAAAGGGACCTGCTGGAAGATGTGGTGCAACTGTCCCATACCTTTGACCGGAAGCGCTTGAAAATCGAAGAAATAGAAAATAACGATAATATTCTCTAACAGAACTATCGGGAAAGGGCCGATGGGGCACAATGTAGCAGAAGTACAGGAGTCGGGATACGAAGCGTGATGGACCGAATGGCCCCTATTGCCCGGATAGGGGCAAAAGGGGGCCGACTCCAATGGAGCAAGCCTAGCATTTCTTCATCTGCGAAGGGGATAAGAACCCCTAGGTTTCGTAAAAACCCTGTCGGTCGAAGTAGAGTCGGTTCGGTCTATGCGATAATAAAAGTCCTCATAGCTCCGTGGCACTCTCTATACACTCCGGAAAAAATAAATCGGGAAACCTTATGGACAATGGCCATGGGTAAAATCCCGTATAGTGTAGAACCGTTATGGATAGACCTGTCATTAGGGTCTTTAGAGAATAGTGGCACGGAAGTCAACAAATCATCTTGTCCCCAATCAATTGTGTTTAGGTATAGATGTGAAATTTGCAGGTAAAAGAAAAAGCCTAAATCACTTCAACCCGGATCATGCGTTGGAACTTCGTAAGGAGGGTTTAATACAAATTTGGGTTTCAAAAGTCGTATAAGATTCCGCGGGTCATTTTGGTTTCAATCAAGGCGAGAACCGCAGGGATAGCAGCGCTATCCCGAGGATGGTCAACGCAGAGTGAAGCAAGATGAACAGGAAGATATGCGATAGTTAAAAGCTAAGTTTGTATAAATACCATTAAATCAGGGAGTTTTATTGGATTTGGCATAGCCCGCTATGGTGACTTCAAAAAACGTAGTGCAACGACCGGTTTGCAGCTATTAAGATCAGCAGTAGGTTTTCCAATGCATGGTCCGGGTTCAACACCAGTGATAAAGATAATGGGACTATCTGTGAAAATGATAAAGAGATTATGATTTATAGAAAAAAGATATCAATACAGTATGATTATAAAAATAAACTATAAAGATAGGCTTGTACGTAGGAAAAAAAGGCTTGGAATAAGGTTGTTCCTATTTGAAGAACCTTGATGTCGCGAAAAACGGAAATGCACCATATTGAAATATACGGTACAGAACATTTTTCATACTTATGCGCGGTAGGTTCGGGACAAGATGCTTTTTAAGCTGGAACGATGTCCTTATGGGACACCTCCGATGGACGATATACTTCATTGCCCATGATGGCTACCCAGAACTATTTCCCAGAATTCACATCCTACGGGATAGTAGTAGTGGTCAGGGTTTCACCGAATTTTCACAAGTCACAAGAATTATAAACGCAGCTACCTATGCACCTCACCGGCATCCATATCGCCTACCTCCACACCTGCCAGCGCAAGCTATGGCTGTTCTCTAAGCACGTACAGATGGAGCATAGCTCAGGGCTGGTCGCGGAGGGTAGGTTGGTGGAAGAATACAGCTACCTGCGCCGCTCCGATAAATACACGCAGATAGCCCTTGGAGGCATCAAAATCGACTACTATGATGCCAAGAAGAAAATCATCCACGAAGTCAAGAAGTCCTCCAAGATGGAACATGTGCATATCGCTCAGGTAAAATACTACCTCTATCAGCTGGAGCAGGTCGGTGTGTCCGGAGCCAAAGGTCTACTGGAATATCCCAAAGAAAAGAAAAAGACAGAGGTATCCCTACAGGAAAGTGACCGTGCCTCCATCCACGAGTGGGAAGCAGAAGTAGAACGCATCACGGCCCTGGAGACCTGTCCCGCATTGCTCCATGCCCCGCTATGCCAGCGCTGTAGCTACCATGACTTCTGTTATTCGGCAGAGTGAACCGGTAGCGGCCACTGTTCTTTGACATGTTGTATTATACTCAAGGAAAGGTATTTCGGGAAAATGTTGCCTAGAGACAAAGGAACGATTGTTATCAAATTTGGGGGATAAGTCATTGTTGGTATGGTCATTAGGATTCATGGCCCTGTAGTTCCCGGGATTTCCATGTATCCGGAGGCCCCAAACAATTGCGTTTAGATATCAAAATTACTCCCTGATGGGAGGGCAAAGACGACACATTAGCTATTTATCCTTTTACCACTTACTCCTGCGAGAGTACACATCCACTGAAAAATCCATGAAAAGAAACTACTACCTATTCAACCCCGGCCGCATGAGCCGCAAGGACAATACCCTGAAGTTCGTACCGAAAGACGAAGATGGTAATGAGGGAAAACCCAAATACCTGCCCATCGCCGGAGTATCGAGTCTATACGTATTCGGAAGTCTGGATGCCAACAGTGCCCTGTACAATTTTCTGGGCAAGGAACAGGTCACCGTTCATTTTTTCGATTATTACGAGCACTATACGGGTTCGTTTTACCCGAAAGCCTACCTGCTGGCGGGAAAAGTGCTGGTACGGCAAGTGCAGCACTTCCAGAAAAAAGAAAAACGTCTCTTTCTGGCCAAAAGCTTTGTGGAAGGTTCCGCCTATAACATGATGAAGAACCTGAAATACTACAAGCAACGGGGCCGTTACCTGGAAGAGCACCTGAGCACAATGACCACGCTGAGCGAACAGATAGGGAGCTGTCTGGCCGTGGATGAGCTGATGGGCATCGAAGGCAATATCCGACAGGTCTACTACCAAGCCTTCGATATAATCCTGAACGATTTTAAAATGGGCAACCGCAGCCGGCAGCCCCCACAGAACGAAGTGAACACCCTCATCTCTTTTGGCAATATGATGTGCTATAGTCTCTGTCTGGACCAGTTATACCATACCCAGCTGAACCCGACCATCAGCTACCTGCACGAACCCGGCACGCGGCGCTACTCACTGGCCCTGGACTTGGCCGAAATATTCAAACCCCTGCTGGTCGATCGGATAATTTTCCGTATATTGAACAAAAAGGAGATACGATCAGAAGACTTCGAGCAGCAGGTAAACCGCTGTGTCCTCAAGGAAAAAGGACGAAAGAAGTTCGTACAGGTCTGGGAGGACCGCTTAAAAGAGACCATCAAGCACCGTTCGTTGAAGAAGCATGTCAGCTACAAACATCTGGTCAAACTGGAATGCTACAAATTGAGCAAACAGATACTGGACATGCAAGTGTACAGACCCTTTAAAATGTGGTGGTAACATGTATGTAATACTGGTATACGACATAGGACAAAAGCGGGTAGGGAAGATGCTCAAGCTATGCCGCCGCTACCTGCACTGGATACAGAACTCCGTGTTCGAAGGGGAACTCAGCGATGTACAGCTCAAGTCACTGGTATCGGAAGCTTCCCTGATCATGGAAGAGGGCGACAGCCTGATTACTTTTAAGAGTCGCGAGAGCCGCTGGCTGGAAAAGGAAGTTTATGGAGATGAAAAGAACGAAATCGACAGTTTTCTCTAGGGTTTTCGGTTTGTAAAAGTCGTCGACCCTTAGCTTAGAGCGCTTGTCGGTACAGCTGAAAGGCGTGTAAAAGCCCAAAAACCGCCAAAACGGCTCAAAAATGGGGTTGTCGATGTACGGGTAAAAATACCTTATTGAGGGTCGACGACTTTTGATGAGAGCATATGAAGTAAAAAACCCTGTTTTAGGGTGATTTAGCGTGTTTTTACGCTAAAAACCCACGGCCTCTAATCGCACCATACTGGAATTGAAATCTTTTATTGTAACGAACCTTTCAGTAAGCCCAGTGACCTCTAATCGCACCATACTGGAATTGAAATTTGAGATTTCAGACATGGAAAAATATTGGACTGACGCCTCTAATCGCACCATACTGGAATTGAAATAAAGAAGCTCTAATTGATTATACGAAATCTTAGCTCCTCTAATCGCACCATACTGGAATTGAAATACAGTGCCAAGCCTCCTGAAAACAAACAAAACAATCCCTCTAATCGCACCATACTGGAATTGAAATAGTTTCCCACCCGGCCGCCCCACAAACAAACAAACTCCTCTAATCGCACCATACTGGAATTGAAATAATATTCTTTAAATTTATTGAAATTAGAAAGATTGACCTCTAATCGCACCATACTGGAATTGAAATTCCATTCAAATCTTTTTTGACGCGAAAGCGGTTAAGCCTCTAATCGCACCATACTGGAATTGAAATTTGACTTCTCTACCAGCGCGCGCGCAAAGTCGGCGCCCTCTAATCGCACCATACTGGAATTGAAATGTCAAAAAATATGGTGAGGCAAGCTACATGGTAAGTCCTCTAATCGCACCATACTGGAATTGAAATGTCAACATTGAAACGTATATCAAGGAAGATTCGAACCTCTAATCGCACCATACTGGAATTGAAATGCGGACTCACGAACTTCGTTCATTGTCTTGTAAGTCCCTCTAATCGCACCATACTGGAATTGAAATAACGTAAGGAATTACGCAAAAATAACGGTTTGTGCCTCTAATCGCACCATACTGGAATTGAAATTTCGAGTCAATTGAGACGTCTTTCATTGACTCCCTCCTCTAATCGCACCATACTGGAATTGAAATTCAACATCTTGGACATGAAAGTGAATATAGTTATGCCCTCTAATCGCACCATACTGGAATTGAAATAGTCGTCTTCATCTATCTCTCTAGTCCATTCTCCGCCCTCTAATCGCACCATACTGGAATTGAAATTCAACGAAACCAATCAAGGAGGGCAAAGAAATTGCCCTCTAATCGCACCATACTGGAATTGAAATGGGTCTCGGTCTTCATGGATACTGAGACTTACGCGACCTCTAATCGCACCATACTGGAATTGAAATAAGTATCAAATTATCAATATTATCTTGCGCAACTTTCCTCTAATCGCACCATACTGGAATTGAAATACACCAATCTAGAAGTTGAGCTTCTGATAGCGGAGCCTCTAATCGCACCATACTGGAATTGAAATATATTCCAGATTACGAAAGAGCTGACAGTCAACGCTCCTCTAATCGCACCATACTGGAATTGAAATTACTTTTATTGTGCTGGATTATTTCAACATAATCATCCTCTAATCGCACCATACTGGAATTGAAATGTAAGATTTTTTTGACTTGTGCAGTTTACGCAATTGCCTCTAATCGCACCATACTGGAATTGAAATAGGAAGCTCTAACGTAGAAAAAGAAAATTTTATCTCCCTCTAATCGCACCATACTGGAATTGAAATACCAATGAAGTTTTTTATGTCGACAATGTTTCACATACCTCTAATCGCACCATACTGGAATTGAAATAAAAATTTAGGTGAATTTCTTGAATTATCTTGCAACCTCTAATCGCACCATACTGGAATTGAAATATATTTTTTAGATAGGTAATACTTAGAGTCTACAGCCCTCTAATCGCACCATACTGGAATTGAAATCCGGCGCGGTCACAAAGTCCAATTATTCGCTTACGACCTCTAATCGCACCATACTGGAATTGAAATGAAATTCGATCAACTCCATAGCTCGAAAAGAAACTGCCTCTAATCGCACCATACTGGAATTGAAATTAAAGAACGTCTAACATCGTTTACTATATTGTTCAACCTCTAATCGCACCATACTGGAATTGAAATTGACAGAAGTAAGAATCCGGTTAAATTTTATCTCGACCTCTAATCGCACCATACTGGAATTGAAATAGAATGAAAGGCTGGTATCCACTGAAAAAATTGAAACCTCTAATCGCACCATACTGGAATTGAAATCCAAAATTTCAGACCTCATTGCTGACGCTAATGACTCCTCTAATCGCACCATACTGGAATTGAAATCTAGAAGCTTCATTTAAGAGATTCTTAACGGCATTTCCTCTAATCGCACCATACTGGAATTGAAATACAACTGAACGATTTACGAACCTTAAAAGTTCATTCCTCTAATCGCACCATACTGGAATTGAAATGCTTCGCTATTCACAAAACAATAACTTTCGTCTACACCTCTAATCGCACCATACTGGAATTGAAATCTAGAAGCTTCATTTAAGAGATTCTTAACGGCATTTCCTCTAATCGCACCATACTGGAATTGAAATTGGGGAACTTCCTTCGAAAAGCGAGCCCTTTTTCGCCTCTAATCGCACCATACTGGAATTGAAATGAACTTGAGTAAAGTCGTCGGTCGTAACAACTTCCGCCTCTAATCGCACCATACTGGAATTGAAACCAAGGCTTTTGTTGAAGTTTTTCGCCTGAAAGCAAAAGTCTATAGAGCCTTGGTTCGCGAGGGGCCGTGCGGCATGCCCTGTGCGTATGAGCAAATGGTCGCCGAGAGGAATGTTCTACAGAAGAGAAAGTCTCCCTCTAATCGCACCATACTGGAATTGAAATTGATTGAAGCGGATGTAATATATGCTACAGATTTTGCCTCTAATCGCACCATACTGGAATTGAAATTACATGTCCGGAAATGGTTACAGTTACGGCTCAAACCTCTAATCGCACCATACTGGAATTGAAATTCGGAGACCAAAAATTCGACGGAATTTACAAGCAGCCCTCTAATCGCACCATACTGGAATTGAAATTCGGTTTCCAAAAAAACGACCCGTCCAGCCTCCATTCCTCTAATCGCACCATACTGGAATTGAAACCAAGGCTTTTGTTGAATTTTTTCGCCTGAAAACGGAAGTCTATAGAGCCTTGGTTCGCGAGGGGCGGTGCGGCAAGGTAGCGCGTATGAGCAAATGGTCGCCGAGAAGGATGTTCTACAGAAGAGAAAGTCTCCCTCTAATCGCACCATACTGGAATTGAAATCTTGTCCCTTGGATAGTCACGGGAAATTGGATTGAGCCTCTAATCGCACCATACTGGAATTGAAACCAAGGCTTTTGTTGAAGTTTTTCGCCTGAAAGCAAAAGTCTATAGAGCCTTGGTTCGCGAGGGGCCGTGCGGCATGCCCTGTGCGTATGAGCAAATGGTCGCCGAGAGGAATGTTCTACAGAAGAGAAAGTCTCCCTCTAATCGCACCATACTGGAATTGAAATCCCTCTGGACATATTTCGGCAACAAACCTTTATCGTCCTCTAATCGCACCATACTGGAATTGAAATCAAAAGCTTCGCAGCTTCAAATGAAATGTTCGTATGCCTCTAATCGCACCATACTGGAATTGAAATTAACATTGCTTACAACCTTCTCAATTTCAGCTGAAGCCTCTAATCGCACCATACTGGAATTGAAACCAAGGCTTTTGTTGAAGTTTTTCGCCTGAAAACGGAAGTCTATAGAGCCTTGGTTCGCGAGGGGCGGTGCGGCAAGGTAGCGCGTATGAGCAAATGGTCGCCGAGAAGGATGTTCTACAGAAGAGAAAGTCTCCCTCTAATCGCACCATACTGGAATTGAAATGAAACTCAAAAATTTTGAAATCTGGGAACTTATCATCCTCTAATCGCACCATACTGGAATTGAAACCAAGGCTTTTGTTGAAGTTTTTCGCCTGAAAGCAAAAGTCTATAGAGCCTTGGTTCGCGAGGGGCGGTGCGGCATGCCCTGTGCGTATGAGCAAATGGTCGCCGAGAGGAATGTTCTACAGAAGAGAAAGTGTCCCTCTAATCGCACCATACTGGAAACCGCAGGTTCGTGAGAGGCTGTGCGTACGAACAAATCGAAGGTTCACGAGGGTCCGTGTGCATGCCTCCAGTGTATGAGTAATTGAAATCCTAGCTTACCAAAAAAACAGACACAGTGCTAGGATTCGCGAGGGGCCGTGCGGCAAGGTAGCGCGTATGAGCAAACCAAGGCTTTTGTTGAATTTTTTCGCCTGAAAACGGAAGTCTATAGAGCCTTGGTTCGCGAGGGGCGGTGCGGCATGCCCTGCGCGTATGAGCAAATGGTCGCCGAGAGGAATGTTCTACAGAAGAGAAAACACTTTTCGATAGGATAAATCTATAAACTCAAGATATAAGTACCCGTCAAGTACAACTATAATGTTGCACTCTTGGATACTTATATCAATGAATCATCGTGGTTTAAGGGATACTAATAGGTCGGTTTTTCTTATTAAGGTTTAGAGAATTTAGTTTTTCAAAGAGTTTGGTTCTTGGTAAATCAGTTTGGTTTTGGTTGAAAAGGTTTTCTGCCACAAAGTCCCATCATTAAGTCGAGTAGGAAATAACATGATACTCTTCATACAATAAAGGAACTTTATAAGCATCATTGGTTTAGCTTTTAAGATAATGGCCTTGTTATATATAAAACGCGTTTGTCACTTCTTACCCCACCCCCCCCTAGGCTAAATTTCAAAATAAAATAGGCATTGATTCTGAGAGACTGTTTAGTACTTATAATTAAATAGACTTATATACTTAGTTATATTGACTTTATTTCGGTCATTTCATTGAATCCGGTATACCGTTGAGCGCAATTCGAATTCCGGTAGTTCATTTGAAAATTTTTCTGTCCGGGCGCAGCGTTTTCAAAATTTTCTGCATCCCACAGGCTGGCCGAAGTGCCCCCTGACTTCGTCCTGCTTGATTTTTATCGATAGGACCGAGCGTAAGGAAAGGGCTCGGGGAACCCTTTCAGCGAAGGGGCCGGTCTGCCGCGCAGGAGTAAGCGCCCGGCCGGTTTGAGGCGAAACGGACCAAAGGGCAGATACAAAGATGTCCTCTACCCTTTTGGCAATGAAAAGATGTTTTTCGGCAGGAATGTATATGGATAAGGGTCAAAATGAAGCAACATGGATAATCCTATAGCTAAGCATATAAGTCTAATGGATGATATATCGACAAATTGTTAAAATAGTTGGTATATCTACGTATATAAGTCTGTAATTAAATTTTGTTATCACTTGTTCTGAGTGCGGAACTGGGCATGACCGAGCGTCAAAATATACTCAGAGAACATTATCCACGAAGGGGCAGCCGGGAATGTGTAATACAAATTTGGGTTTTAAATGTCGTATAAGATTCCGCGGGTCATTTTGGTATCCATCAAGGCGATAACCGCAGGGATAGCAGCGCTATCGCGAGGATTGTCAACGCAGAGTGAAACAAAATGAACAGGAAGATAGGCGATTTTAGAAGCTAAATTTGTATTAAACCCTAGTTACGAAGTTCCAACGCATGATCTGGGTTCAAAAAGAATAACAGAGAGGTATTTTGTGTGTTAAGTAACAACAGGATGGGTGTGGGCAGTGGGGCGAAGATAAAAATACTGATACCAATAGCGGGTTTATCTGGGTTTAAGATAATCGGCACCTATTCGTTTTCTGAAAGTAGTATGTCGCGCACCATGGCAGACAAGCTATGGCATGAGAGTAGTTGAGAAAGGTAGGATAGGTATTCCCATGGTCATTCGGAAATCATAGTCGATAACCCTGCCAGGGAATACGGTTTCTACCAATTGTTAGGGATTTGATTGAGGGTATAAAGATAGCCCGTTCTATCACTGGATGATTTTTGAAAATAGCGTATCCGCTAGTTCTCCTAGGTTATTCGTCAACAATAGCTCCTCCATACATACTTGGCCGATATCTATTTTTTCTGCAATCATATCAATCAATTGTACAGACTCAACTTGTCCCAAACCCAAGGGGGGTAACATTGAATTGCGATTAACTTCGTTATTGATGATGTCAGGGACAATTTCTTTGATGCCGTTAGCAATTAAGGTGAAAATTTTTTCCGGATTCATATCGTTTTGGTTTAAGGTGTGATAAAAAATTATGGGTTATGGCATTATTATAGGTGAAACAAACGAAAATGTGCTGATTACAGTTTGGTCTGTTTAGTATAATAAATTTAAAAAAAATACTTACCGACAAATTCAGTAATTACATTGTTCTATAAATGTACCCATTTGCAGGATTCATTTCCACCGAATAAGGACGAAACTAGTGTATAAGGCGTTTTTTTAACTTAATCGACCGACCAAATGAAATGCATGTAAAAACAATAATTTCATAAAGGATAGTATCAAATTATGTGATTTTTTATGCTATCCTTCGCTTTTGTTGATGAGTTGGAAATTAGAGGAAAGATGGTTTCAGGCTACTGCCATCTTTTAAACCCAGGTCATGCATTGAAAAATCTACTGCGGATCTAAATGGCTGCAAACCGGTCGTTGCGCTAAGTTTATTGAATTCACCATAGCGGTGCTATGCCAGATCCAATAAAACTCCCTTATTTATGGACATGTAAATCCTCGTTACGAAGTTCCAACGCATGATCAGGGTTAAAATCAGATGATGTACAGGATTTCTCCTGATACACTGGCTGGCCCGAAACCTCTTCCGATTTTATCCTGCTTGATTTTTATCATAAGATAGAGCATTAAGAAAAGATGCTCTGTCTTTCCCTTTTAGGAACTACCATAGACCTCAGGATATTGGCAACCGGTACTATCCTTTGGGGATAACCCGCAATGCGAACCGATAAACAATTCATCGATTACCCACGTAAGTACTGTTTGGTCGGAGCTTTGCTCTTGGCCAATTTTCCATCTTGTTTTCGTTGAGGTAGAATTACCTCTCTGTAGTAAATGTCCAAAACTTACCGGATGAAATAATCGACTCCAACACTGGAAAAAACTTTTACAATAGATTGCAATTAGTGGCTTTTTAAATTTTGTGGTAACAATGAATTTTAGAACATCCGTGATGTGTTTTCTTATTTGAACGTAAAATAATCCTTCGATTTTCAAGAAATATATGAAAAGGTAATTTAATTTCATTGTTAACGTTTTGAGCTTGAATTTTGATTCTTTGGATTTAATTTGGCTGGTTGTGCTACCTGTATATTCTTAACAATAAGAACTTTATTTTACTAAAGTGTTATGAAATACAACTGTAATTTGTTGGGTTTCGACTTTGCTATTTGCACTTCGTATAATTGTACTTTAGGGAAGTATCCCAGAGGTAGTCATTATAATTTCCATTGGTAATTCACCGTTATAGCATATCACATGTTATTTTTTCAACCCATATTTTTTGGTAACTATCCCACACTGCCGAGTTTTTGTCTAGTTATCCTTTTTGAGGATTTTAAAAAAAGAATGATTATTATTGTAACCATTACACGAATAACGTAGAGCAAACCAATATTTTTTTACAACCTAATAACAAGTTCTTATGAAAATTAAAACTTTAATGGTAGGAGCATTAGTGACTCTTTTCTCTTCTACCATATCATTGGCCCAACCTACGGCTCCCGGAGGTAAGAAATGGGTAAAGATTGACAACCTTTCCGATGAATTCAATCAGGGATTCGATGATTCCAAATGGGAGAAAGTCTTATGGGATTATCCTGGTACACCTACAAAAATGATTGAGCAGAACTCAGGGGTATCCGATGGTAGCCTTTGGATCAAAGCTACTTTGGATGACAGTTCTCCCACTTGGTTCCAAAGTTCTAGAGTTTATTCCAAGGCTCAGATCAAGTATCCGATGTATACCGAATGTAGTATGATAACAGCACATCTCTCTGCTTATAATACGTTTTGGTTGAATAATGGAAACATTGACAACAGGGACGAGATTGATGTTGTGGAAAATAACTCTCGGCCCAGCTGCTGTGAGCCTAATTTTCCTTGGCAGATGAACTCCCAGTACTTCCAGGTTGTCAACGGGGACACGAAGAGAAACAAGGGTAATTTTGACAATAGAAACCTATCTCCCGGTAATCCTAAAAGAGGAGTAAAGTGGAACGAAGAATACCATACTGTAGGTGTATGGTGGAAGGATGCCAAAAACATCCAGTTCTATTTGGATGGTGAGCCAGCGGGCAGTGTCGTATCAGCGCGAGATTTCACAAGAGACCTGAACCTCATTTGGGATCTGTGGACTGATGACCAACCTTGGCTTGGTGGACTGGCAGTGAAGAGCCACTTAACGGATGAAAGCATCAATACAATGAGAGTGGATTGGGTGCATACCTATCAGCTGGTAGGTGACGGTACCGGTGGTGGCGGACCTGGTCCAGATCCTGCCGGGGCCTATCGTTTGGTTCCTGTAAAGTCGGGAGATATAGTATCCCCTATTAACGGTAGTGATGCCAATGATGCCGGTATAGTCAATAGCAAAAACGTTAGTGGTAATGCTGCACTTTGGAAATTTGTCGATAAAGGTGATGGTTATGTTGAAGTTGTCAACGCTCGTTCAAACAGATGCCTCGCTGTACCTGGTGGTAATCCTGCGAACGGCACGAAACTTATCCAATGGAACTGCCTAGGTATAGAGGACCAGCAGTGGAAGAGAATCGATACCGGCGAAGGTAAATTTGCGTTTCAGAATAGAGAGACAGGTAAATGTATGGACCTGACAAGAGGGAACACTGCCAACAATGTACCTATGCAACAGTGGGACTGTAACGATAGCAATGTAAACCAACAATTCTGGATTTTAGCCCCAGAAGCGGGCAGCAGACTGAAAAGTGCTGCTCTGGAAAATGTGCAGATTGCTGTATACCCTAACCCCGTTATGGACAAGATAGAATTGGACGGCCTGAAAGGTGATGTGGAGAAGGTATTGATACTTAATCTACAGGGAAAAGTCGTATTGGAACAGCAGGTACCCGTAGCGGAATCAAAAATTTCCATAGACCTGAACAATCTGAATGAGGGTATCTACTTCATCAAAGCTGGAAAGCACACACAAAAATTCATCAAAAAATAAATTTGCAATAAAAATGGGGTAAACTACCTCGCTCTACGTTTAAGTAAATTAATACTATTTTGAGCAATGGTCTTCTCTTGAAAATAGAATAGCAACAGATCAGTAGTGTTTCATTGGGTTTGGTATAAACCTAATACAGCGAATCTGTAAAGTGAAGTACTACGAAGATTTAGAACTGTTCACCTCCAAGCGGATTATACCTATAAACAAGATGGATTAACGCAATACCGATGAGTTAAAAGCCCGTTCATTTTTTTCTGAACGGGCTTTTTTTATGGCCTAATCCATAAGATATATTTTTGGAAATGGATTTCTTTTATTTTCATGAGTAATGGTATAGATTTTGACAGGTACATGGGATTTGCAAAAAGAATATTCTCTTAGAGACTGTTTTAAAATGTATCTTTTTCTTTCTTATGTACTTCTTTTGGTGCCTAATTCCGTTAAACCCAAACTGATCGATAGAAATCGTGATGAGCGTATCAATAGCAAAATACCGGCCATTTGTATTCGTTCGGCATAGCACCGCTATGGTGAATGAAGACCGGAGGGCAAAGCTTCCGGTATGAAGCTATTTATGCGCGGAATAGGTTCTCTACTGATCATTTTGGGTTAAAATTTCCGCTAGCTAGCGCGACATGCTATCTTTGTCAATGGCTCACGCGGCAGACCGGGCCCTTCACTGATAATGCCCTCGGGGCATTATTTCAACGCTCGGTCCTCTCCAGAATAAGTGATAACAAATTATTGAAATAATACAAACTTAGCTTTTAACTATCGCCTATCTTCCTGTTCATTTTGCTTCACTCTGCGTTGACAATCCTCGGGATAGCGCTGCTATCCCTGCGGTTATCGCCTTGATTGAAACAAAATGACCCGCGGAATCTTATACGACATTTAAAACCCAAATTTGTATAAGTATAAATCGGTCAACATTTTGGTAACAATTGAGGCATAGCCGGCCTGTACGGACAAATGGTGAAAAAACTATGATGGTATGGATAGGTTCATATGAAAATAACTGACCTGTTTTTTTTGTGTTACTTTATCATTCCTTTACTTTATATGAAAATAACCTAAGGATAGATGGCAATAAAATACATAGATTCAGTCAAATACAAGATAGCTGAACATCAAATAAGGGAGATATACAATGAACTGAAAAATGATATGGGAGATGTGGTCGAACCGATTTCCCTACATGCAGTCAATGTTGATTTGCTCAAAGCCGTATGGCACGTACTAAGGGAGGTCGTCATTATAGAAGGAAAAGCGACCAGGGTACAGAAAGAAGCAGTGGGTGCTGCCATATCGGAAGGCAATCGCTGTGGTTACTGCGTAGACGCACACACGATTATGCTGATAGGGCTTAAGGATAATAATACAGCACAGGCCATTGTTGATCGCGACCCCAGCAGCATCGCAGATACCTATCTTCATGGCTTGGTCAAGTGGGCTCTTGAAGGGAGGAAATTCGATGCTGTCATTGTCAAATGCCCTCCTTTCACGATGGATGTTGCCCCTGAAATCATTGGGACGGCGGTTTTTTTTCACTATCTGAATAGAATGGTAACCGCTTTCTTGGGACCGACCATACTACCGATGAACATTTCCTTTTTTAAAGGAATAATGAAGATTATGGCGGGAAAAATGTTTTCCGGTGTATTGGCGAAAAATAGAACGGCAATGGAGCTTGAATATACTGTTATGGAAATCCCTTCCAAACTTGCCTGGGCGAATAGCAATCCACAAGTAGCACAGGTCTTTGCTGAGTTTGATCGGCTTTTGACCGAGATGGCGGTCAAGTATGTGCCGATAGAGGTCAGTGATATGATAAGAGAACATATCCGACAATGGGACGGTCAAGACCTGATGCTCACTCAGGATGTTTCGCCCTGGCTCAGCACTTTGCCTCCAGGGTATAAGGAAATCGGAAGGACCCTGTTGCTACAGGCATTCGCACCTGACAGGATCAACTCTCAACATATCGAAGCTTTGAAAAGCTTTTATAATGACAATGATGAGGCGCTATTGATAGCTATGGCATGGGTGAGCTTTGAAGCGGCCACATATATCGGGACACGGTTAGGTGAAAAATTCGTAGGTTGAGTAGGATAGCGCTCTAAATTTAAAAATGATTTCTGTTCTACTACAGGGGTTTAATACAAATTTAGGTTTTAAATGTCGTATAAGATTCCGCGGGTCATTTTGTTTCAATCAAGGCGAGAACCGCAGGAATAGCAGCGCTATCCCGAGGATTATCAACGCAGAGTGAAGCAAAATGACCAGGAAGATATGCGATATTTGAAAGCTAAGTTTGTATTACTGCGTTTAACCCAGAATGTTCGTTGGAACTTCGTTATGAGGACTTAAATGGCAATACATCAGTGCGTTTTCTTGGGTTCAGCGTAGCACCGCTACGGTGAATTCAAAAAACGCATTCATTTACTGATTTGAAGCCAGTTAAGTCCGGAATAGATTTTCTAATGGACATTTTGGGTTGAAACTAAAATGAACCGCGGAATCTTATTACGACATCTGAAACCCACATTTGTATAAAACCTGCGCAGCGTAAAACCGCTGATCTTGAATCAATTTATGTTCGGAATAGAAAGGCTATTGATCAATTTGGGTTGAAAGGGAAAAAGGTGAGTTTACTGCGGGCCGATAGCGGATTTTATGGCAAAGAGATCTTTGATTTTATAGAGAAGGGAACTATATCATCGTGGCCCGTCATTATGCCACGATCCAAAGGAAAGTTGCAGGTCTGAAAGATCGGTGGTCGTTCGATGAAAGGTTACGGGTTATCGAAACCACGTATCGAAGTGACACGTGAGAAGCACCCCGTCGGCTTATAGTGGTAGGGCAACAGATCAAGAAAAGGCCCATAGCTAACGGCAAGCAATTCAGGCTGTTCAAGGAGTGTAATATTATATTTTAATTTTTAAATATAATATTATGGTGCAATATTTTATTTTATGTATTGATTTATGTGTGAATGAATATTTTTTTGGATGAAATTACTGTCAAAAAACTACAGTAAGACTTCGTCGGAATATTGGTGTGTTGGCAGTCATTAGCTACCTCTTATGCGAATCTTCCTTTATGCTTTTTATGGATTCGCTTAATTATGCATCAATTAATTTAAACATTTAAACATTTAAACATTTAAATCATGAACCATACCACTAGTAAAAGTAGATTTGTGCTAGCATTGTTAGCCATATTTTCTTTATCATTCTATCAATATGCTTCAGGGCAGTCTCTGACACGAAAGGTGGAGAATAAGATAGCTGATTTGAGGAAACTTATCGATAAGGCTGAGGCCAAAGGTATCGAAGCGACCAAGGAGCGCATGAAAATTCGGGTTGCAGAAATTTTTCTGGTCTGCGCGGATTGGGATGAAGCGAACAAAGCCTATAACGAGCAGGCCTTTGATGATGTCCAGGCCATTAATTATGATGTGGACCTAACACCCAAACAGCTTGCTGACCTACTTCCTGATAAGGAAAGGAAGGATGTCATGGAAATTCTGGACGGAGCCTCGACAGACCTCAATCGCCTTATTCAAGGAAAAGAGACAAGAAAGCGCAGTGTCAAAATGGCCTGGGACAGATTGGAGATAAAGGGGGACCGCGTTGTTCAAGATGGTAAACCCGTCTTCATCAATGATTGGATGTTCAAAAGGGATAAACTGGGAGGATACGATACCAGAGAATTTTTTGGAGGACTTGATGGCTTTTACTTTGCCCCCAATCACTTGGTTCAGGATAGTAAAGGTAAGGTTTCTCTAACAAGGGGGATAGTGAATAAAATAAAGAACAACTTGTCAGAGAACTTTGGAGACCCTTTTCTGGGACAGAGAGGAGTGCCTGATTATATTCTTGAGAAGTATCCTGATATCGTCAAAGGTAAGACCATGCATACAGGCTTTGATATCGATCATCCTCAAGCTAGGGTGATGCACAAGGACCTTTTCAGACTGATAGTGCCCCAGCTGGCCGGAAAAAAAGTATCTGAATTAGGTTATGGACTCACTAATGAACCCCATTGGAACACCTCGGGTACCTGGTCCATTGTAGATATCACCGATTATACCAAGAGAAAGTTTTCGAAATGGCTCAAAAACCGACATGGCAATGTGAAAACACTAAACGAAAGGTGGAAATCGAACTATCCTTCTTTGGATAAGGCAGCCTTCAGTTTTGAAAGTCCTGTGGCGGCCTCTGTAAGAGGGACCGCAAGATGGTATGATTATATGAGTTTTAACCAATGGCGGGTGACCGAATGGTTCAGTTTTCTCGATAAAGAAATCAAGTCCCATGACCCCAAAGCCAAGACGCATATCAAGTTGATACCCGCGCATTGGAGTGGAAATGGGCGGAGCAACGGTCTCAACTTTGAGTCACTTATCGAACTGACGGACGTTATCGGTAATGATGCCAGTACTGTTGATAACGATAAGTGGGGCCGTAGACCTTGGATGGACAACTACGATATGGAGTGGCTCGGTATGGCCATGTCCTATGACTTTTTCAGGTCAGTGAATCCTGATGGCATCAATTATAACTCCGAAGGGCATATGGTCACTACTGGCAGGTACACGGACCTCTTTCAAGTCCAATCGTATGTATATGCCTGTCACTGGCTGGCTACCATGCAGGGAATGGATATCAATAGAAATTGGGCCTGGACCCGTATGGAAGACGGTGGTGCAGTGACCAACTGGACAGTCACTGGGCAGATGGGCCAACTTCCCAAGACATTGGCCACTATTCATAGTATGATCATCGACCTCAATGCGCATAGTGAGGAAATGTCACGTATCCAAGAGATGTCCATGCCCATTCGTATCTTCTACTCAGAAACCTCTGCTATCAATAAGGCAGATCACATGACGCAGATACAAAACCTATATGAGCCTATGTTCTTTGAGGGACATCGATTGGGCTTTGCCACGGAGAATATCATCAAAAAGAATCAGCAAAACTGGAAAGTACTCATCATCAGTAATACGGAGTACGTGACTGAGAGCGAATTGAAGGCCTTACAGACCTATCTGGACAGAGGTGGCGTAATCATAAAAGACCCTCAGAGCTTGGTCAAAAACGAATATGGTGACCCACATCAATTGAAGCTCAAGAGTGGAAATGGAAAGTTGATGACCATTGCTTCATCTAAGCTTGGAAATGAAGCACTAGCGTACATCAAAAAGCAGGGAGTACTTCCCGTTGTAGAGGTGTCAGAGAGTAACTCCAAAGGTGGAGGATTTAAAGGGGTGGTTCATCGATCTATTGTCGCTCCCGAAGGAAAAAAGGTCGTCTCCTTGGTCAATCTGGGCAATGAAAATGCTACTATTACCCTTAGCCTCAAAGGACAGGGCACCTCGCTTGCTATCAAAGATATGATAAAAGGCCAGGTCATGAAAAATGGATTCATTATGAAACCAGAGGATGTACTGCTTCTAGAAGTAGGGCCAAGCATGGATGATAATGAAGGAAGTGCCAATGCCTGTAATCTGAAGTTCGATGCAGGTAAAGTCGTATCGTACGCTTTCGAACAGGATAAAGGAACTTCTTCCGTAACCGAAAATGGAAATGTCCTTACCGTTAGCAGAAACGGATGGAAGGCCATACCATTTAACTATACAATAACACCTAAAACTCGTGTGGAATTCTCGTTCAAGGCCAACATCCAAGGGGGGGAGCATGCATTCGGGTTCGATAATGATAGGGTACTCAGTAATACGCGCAGGTTCAAGCTGTATGGTTTTCAAAAGGCGAATGACGGTGTGGTAAAAGATTATGCCAATTACAATAAAAAGGATGGCTGGAAGTCCTATTCCATCCCCGTGGGAAAACATATCAAAGGAAAAATGAACTACCTGTTCTTCGTTATGGACAACGATATTGCTGCTGACAAAGGGGATTCGCAATTCCGTGGGTTTTCTGTATACGAAGACGAGAATGGTAATGGGATCAATGATGAGTGTAGGGAAAAAGACGGTTATCAAGTGGTGAACGGTACCTACAACATACAGAATATCGCTAATAAGCAAAACCTTGTTTCTCCGGAGTGGGACAATTACAATGTGCTACTATACCGCTCAGGGCCATGGAAAGACCAGCAGTGGACCTTCGAGCATACAGGTGGAAACAAGCATACCGTCAAAAATGTGGCTACAGGTAGGTACCTGGAAGTTTTCAATGGCGGTTGTGAAAATGGCAGTAACGTCAACTCCTATACACAAAGCGATCAAGGACACCAAAAATGGTATGTACAACGTATAAAAGGTAAGTACTACCTTAGTCCCGTACATTGTAAATCCATGGCACTGGATAAAAGCTATGGTGATGGAGGCAATGCCAAAGTATGGTCCCTTAATGCTGGCAATAGCAATCAGCAGTGGAGATTGTTGCCTGTCAATACTGACAAATCAATGCAGAGGGAAGGCCTGGCAAATGAACCAATAGTGCATGTCTATCCTAATCCAGCTAATGATGCAATCACCCTGAGTGTTGAGGATAGAGAAAATATAATGGGTAACACGAAAAGTATCACTTTGGAAACTATGGAGGGGAAAGTATTGAAATCCTACAATACCATACCCAAAGATATATCCTTGGAAGGTATCATGCCAGGGACTTACTTGATCAAAGTGATTACTGAAAATGGCCTGTATTATGAAAGGGTAAATAAACTGTAAACGCTTTTTTGTGAGTGCCATGAGTTAAGGGGACGGCATGCCGGGGATGTTTTCATCATCCTTGGCTACCCTGAACAAAAAAGTGATTTGGACTTTTTATTTCGCAGCGAAAATTAAAGTTTTTGCTCTGAAGGAGCTTTCTCAGGGATACATGGCCAAGATTATGTCACAATGAAAAAAATCAAAATCAGAGTGAAATGAGCTGAATTTGCAGCCAAAGGGAATGTTTTAACCCAGAATGTTCGTTGGAACTTCGTCATGAGGACTTAAATGGCAATACATCAGTGCGTTTTCTTGGATTCAG
>CANLOE010000048.1 GCA_947492745.1 uncultured Cyclobacteriaceae bacterium
TGTTTTCTTCATTCTTTCTGTAAGTTAACCCTATTGAGCTTTTCTTACTGTCCAGTCAAATGTATACACTCCAGAAAGGAATATGCTTCGCTCACTTAACATCAACCCATTGACCATCATGGAAAATAATTCATTAAGTCCATGATCTTCTACAATGTGATTGGTAATTACATTTTGAAGTTGTTTTTTACTTAATTTTAACTCGGTTTCCTGCTTTTCTATACTCATAATAATTTATGTAGTTATTCATTATTATGAAGTTAATTGTGGGAAACCATTTTTTCAACTCAGACACACTTTTCGGGACAGTATGTATCAGAAGCTTTGCCCACCTGTCTTCATTCACCATAGTGGTGCTATGCCAAATCTGATAAAATTCCCTGATTTATCGGTCTTTAACCCCTCGCTACGAAGTTCTAACGCATGATCCGGATTTAAACATTCTCTTAAAAGTAGGGGATTCGAAAGCTCACATTATTTTCCCAAGAAAGCCTTTTTTTCAAAGATATAGGAACCCAATAGAACAATAACAGCGACGAGTGCAGTATAGTGGCCTCCGTCCTCCACATGTAAATGTGCCGCAAAAGCAAGTACAAAGTCAAAGAAAAAACCTGCGTAGGCCCATTCTTTCAATGTAGTGGATTTTCGGGTCCATAGGGCAATCAAGCCCAGCAGTTTGGCAGTGGCCAGCGGATAAATCAAATAGGTAGGATAGCCTAATTGGACAAAAAAAATTTTGACCATCTCATGATTGAAAATATACATACCTGAGGAGAAGAGCATCAACAAGGTCAATAAGCCCGTAAATATCCAGTAAACTATCTTATCTTTCTTTTTTTCCATAAACGTGATTGTCCGAAATGATTACTGTAAACAAAAAACAAATGATGGTATGACCTGGGTTAAAGATTATTTTAGAGGTAATACAAACTTAGCTTTCAACTATCGCCTATCTTCCTGTTCATTTTGCTTCACTCTGCGTTGACCATCCTCGGGATAGCGCTGCTATTCCTGCGGTTCTCGCCTTGATTGAAACAAAATGACCAGCGGAATCTTATACGACATTTAAAACCTAAATTTGTATAAGATAATCATTATCCCATCATTGGAAAAGCCCTTGGCCGACAATGCATCCCATTTGTCGCGTAAGGGCTATATAATATCATTGGCTCTGATTTCGCTTGATATAACTCATCACCATGATGCCAAGTACAAGGGCACTTAAGCCCCAAAAGGCCGGTTCGTTTACTTCATCTTCGAATATTAACTGATAGACCAGGGCCCCGTACATACCCCCGATGCATGGGCCAACTACGGGTATCCAACTATACTGCCAGTTCGAACCTCCTTTTCCTGAGATAGGCAGGATAAAATGGGCGATTCTAGGGCCGAGATCTCTCGCGGGGTTGATAGCGTAACCTGTTGATCCTCCAAAGGAAAAACCCATAGCCATGATAAGAAAACCTACGATCAGTGGTTTGAGGCCTTCGCTATAGCTGTTATGTCCTATGAAGAATAGACCTAGTACCAATGCAAAAGTACCGATGAGTTCACTAAGAAGATTGGCCCATGTACTTCTGATGGCCGGGTCCGTAGAAAAAACGCCCAACTTACTGACTTTATCCGTCGTAGCTTTCCAATGGGGCAGGTAGTGGAACCATACAAGTACAGCTCCCAGAAAAGCCCCTAAAAACTGTCCGCTAAGGTAATAGGGGACCTCGCTCCAGGGTAGTTTGCCCGCGACTGCCAATCCAAGGCTAACCGCTGGGTTGATATGGGCGCCACTGTACTTTCCTACTGCGTAGATAGCAAAAGCAACAGCAAAGCCCCACCCAAGGACGATGACTATCCATCCACTATCCTGTGCTTTACTACGACTCAGGTTTACTCCGGCATTGGTGCCGACACCAAATAGGATAAGTAGAAAAGTGCCGATGGTTTCGGCCAGAAAGTTTGACATAATAGTGTCATTTATAGAATTCATAGATCAGATCTGTCGCATAAAACGGTGTATTCACTGACAAAGGTAAAGTACAAATTTATCGCAATCTACCGATAAGATGTTATTTATTGCTTAGACCTGCGTTTTGCCTTGTAGCCTCGTTTTTTTAGCAAAATAGACCGTACTCCATCGGATTTTCTTGGATTGTTCAGCGTAGCACCGCTGTGGCTAATGCGAAACACGTTTATTTATTGGTTTATGTTTATTTGAGGTCCTGATAAATTTTCCAGTGCATATTACAGGTCAAACTGTTCATTTTTATGGAATAGAAGATGGGTTCTTTCATTTTTCCGATGGAGATACTCTTTTCTGGAAGCAGATGATATGACTATCATGACAGTTGACCAGGTTTTGAGGGTTTTACCAAGATGACATCTTCTTTCTCTACGATAACAGCACCTGCCGGGTCTCCTTTTCTTTTTCGTACGTATTTTTTAGGAGTGACAATGACGGGACAGAGGGTGTCCGTTTTTCTCTTGGAATAATAGGCTGCCAAAGCAGCAGCTTTTTCAATGACATTTTTAGGGGTAGTCTTTCCTGACTGTTGTTTGATGACGACATGCGAACCGCTCACATCTTTGGCATGTAGCCATAGGTCTTCCTTCCATGCATGCTTTAGAGTAAGCTCATCGTTATGCTTCGCATTTCTGCCTACCCATACCGAATACCCATCAATAATAAATTCGGTGTAGGGTTTCGGTGCGCTCTGTGCCACTTCGTTTTTTTTACCCAATCGATGTTCCTTTACATAGGCCCTAAGGTTTTTTAGATGGTCTATAGCTTCGATGGCTTCGATATGTTCCTCCCATTGTAAGGCCTGTAACTCTTTTTGCGACAGTACTTTTTCCAGTTGCTGTATTTCGAGCTTTTGATTTTTGGACTTTCGATAAAAAACTTCGGCATTTTTTTGTGGTGACAGCTTTCGCTTCAGGGGGATACTAATGGTAGAGTCATCATAAAAGTTGAACAATTCCACTCTTTCGGCCTGTGCCGGCACTTGATGCAGGTTGGCCATGAGGACATTGGCCCACACTTCATACCCGGTACCGTCTTTGATTTCCTGTAGCTTCCTGCCCGTTTTGAGCAGATAGTTCTTGGTTTGTTTCAATGCTTTTTGCAAGCCGCCAAGTAATACACTTTTTTCCTTATACAATTGTTGTTCACTGCTGTAAGTAAGAAAAAAATCGTTGATAGCAGTGATGGGGTCCATATGGCTGCGTCTGATAGTACCCAGAGGCAGTAGTGAAAAGGTGATTTGGTTTGCAATTTCTGTAATAGTGTACTCCGGTGTCAACAATTGCGCCTCTACTTCTTGCAATAGTTTCCACTTTGCCTCGATACCCTTTTCTTCATAAGTCTGTTGTTGAAGATAGCGTTTCACTACTTTTCCAAAAGTAGGGAAGAGGCTACTATAGTCGCCTTCTTTGGAGTTCAGGACTTCTTCGCCATAGGGCAGGGAGCGGTCGAGCCGGTCCGGTTGCAGTTCCTTGTCATTGTGCAGTTTGTTTTTGAACATGGAAACGAACTCGCCTCTTTGAAACAAGACTATATTGGCTCGATTACCGTGCATTTTGAACAATAGCTCGTAATCTTCTTCAAACAGGATACCGAAGCAGCGCTCGTTTTCGTACTGGCGTACTGCTGAGACAGTTTTGGACGACAATTCGGTGAAAAGGTCGATACTGTTTCTTCTGGAGCGATGAAAGTCCTGAGGGAAAAAGAGGCAACAGAAATCGCTAAGAAAATGAGCTTTGATGTAAAAATCGCTCTCACTGAGAGCAAAACCTATAATGAGTTCATCCTTATTCTGGCTGAAGCAGGTTTCCAGTTGCCCTCCGGGTAGAAATTGGCTCAGTCGAACACTGAGTTGTCTCAAAAAATAAAAATTGTTGTGCAAGGCTCAAAGCGTTAGTTGTAGACCGTCATAAGCAAGGAATATATTGTCGGGCAGTTCGGTCTCGATGACTTTATGTCTACCCAGTCTATGACTGATATGGGTGAAATAAGCCTTTTCGGGAGCAATCTCTTCGGTCAGTTCGATGGCTTCTTGCAGTGTGAAATGGGATATGTGCGGCTCTTTCTGCAGTGCATTGATGACCAATACTTTTGAGCCTTTTATTTTTTCTTTTTCGGCAGGCTCTATAGCATTGGTATCGGTGATGTAAGTAAAATCACCGATACGAAACCCATATACGGGCAGTTTGTAATGCATTACTTCAATAGGGGTAAATGCGACTCCATCGATACTGAAAGGCGCCCCATCAAGTAAGTGTACTTCTACCTGAGGTACACCAGGGTACTTGTGTTCTGCAAATACGTAGGAGAACTCTTTTTTCAACTGTTCGATAACCTGCCGTCGTGCATAGATGGGCATATCCTTCTGTTGTCTGAAGTTGAAAGACCTGATATCGTCCATACCGGCGGTGTGGTCTTTATGCTCATGAGTGAAAAGAACGGCATCCAACTGGCATATGTTTTCGCGAAGCATTTGCTGACGGAAATCGGGCCCTGTATCGATAACGAAACTTTTTCCTTCCACAGCGATATGCAATGAAGTACGTAGTCTTTTATCCCTAAAGTCCAACGATTGACAAACTTCACATTGACAGGTGATAACGGGAACGCCCTGCGAAGTCCCCGTTCCTAAAAAGGTAATTTTCAAAGCTCCAATTTAGTTTGAGAGAGTTCTAGGAACAACTTTCTGTTCTTTTCACTCAAATGATTTACATCGACATCTATTTCTTTAAAGATATCTACCAAACAATTGATTTTGCCATCTGTGGGAAAATACTTATTGATGATGATAATCTGGTTGTCTTTCAATATACAAAAACCGGACTTGAACGAGCCTTTTTCATAGCGGAGTATGTATTCGGACTCAGCTATGATATCCTCTAATTTGTTCAGGAAGTTTTTGGAATATTTGACAGCCATATCATGTGGTATATTCCTTGACTTTTTCCACTAGGGCATCATAGTCCAATGGTTTTTGTATATACTCTGTAATCCCATAGGATAGGAATTCCTCTACGGTATAGTTCATGGCATTGCCCGATATGGCAATAATAGGAACCTTTGCCTTATCTCCATCATCCAGCGCCCGAATCTGTTTGGTCAGTTCGAGACCGCTGATACCGGGTAGGTTGATGTCCATTAAGATAACGTCATAATTATCCTTTTCTACGGCTTTCATCACATCTTTGCCGTTTTTTAGGCCTTTAATGGTAAAATCCTGTGCTACCAGTATCTTTTTTGTCAATGTCTGGATAACGGAGCTGTCGTCTGCAATTAGTACTTTCTTGCCCATTGGCGTTTTGGTTAATGGTTGAGTATTTTTGAAATATTGTTTTTATATTCTAAAAAAACTTCGGCTAAATTTAATAAATCTTTTTTTAGTGAGCTATAATCTTTCGATTTGACATTCTTCTCAATACTTTCGGCTAGGAAAGAGACTTTTTCTACCCCTAGTGTACCCGCATTTCCCTTTAAGGTATGCAATTTACTTAAAATTTCTTTGTAGTCATTATTTTTGAAAGAATTCCAACAGTCCTGAATCTGTTCTTCGCTTTCTTCATCGAAAGAAGCATAGGCTTCTTCCAGCATATCATTGGAGCCGTATTTCAACAATTGTGTTACAATGGTTTTATTGATTATTTTTAGATTGGACATTCTTTTGTCATGCTTCCTAACGCTGACCCTCCCTACACCTTTCATCCAATGGACTACTTTGTCTATCAGTATAGTGGCCTTGATGGGTTTGGAGATATAATCGTCCATGCCCGCATTGATAAATTTGCCTTCATCCTGTTCCATGGAATAGGCTGTCATGGCCACAATGGGAGGACATTTTTTTTTCAACTTATCCTTGATCAGTTTTGTAGCCGTTACCCCGTCCATACCCGGCATCTGTATATCCATAAATATCAGGTCATACTCATTTTCTGCGGCTTTGCATACGGCCTCATTACCTCCTATGGCAATACTCACTTTACAACCCGCGTTTTTCAGTATCTCGCTGGATACCTTTCGGTTGACCATATTGTCATCGACAATGAGTATTTGGGGTGCTCTGTTATTGAAGCGAAGTGGGAAAGTTATCTCACTGTTGTTTCCCATGTCATCCATGGTCTTGGGCCGAGTAGAAAGACTGCTGTTCGTTTCTGCTTTAAAAGTGAACCAGAAAGTACTGCCGTGGCCTTCTTCAGAGTCGAAACCGATTTCGCCTCCTAAAAGTTTGCTCAGATTCTTGGAGATGACCAAGCCTAGACCGGTGCCCTCATACTTCTTGGTAGAGGAGCTGTCCAGTTGTGTAAAATTATTAAAAAGTTTCTTCCTATCCACCCCCGATATGCCAATACCGTTATCTTTCACTTCCAACTTCAGTGTATTCCAGTTTCCCTTCTTCACTACCCTGCTCAGAATGATATGTACAGCACCATCATTTCTGGTAAACTTGAGGGCATTAGAGGTGAGATTAGACAGGATTTGGAGTAAGCGCGTCTCATCCGTTACCAGTACTTCGGGTACTTCTTGTTGTATCTGATAGTCTAGGGTAATATTCTTTTCGGAAGCCTGCTGGGAAAACAAGGCCACCAATTTGTTCATCATATGGGGCATGCTCACTGGAGACTTATTGATTTTCATTTTGCCCGCCTCTATTTTGGACAGGTCCAAAATGTCATTTAAAATATCCAGTAATGTCTCCGAGGACATTTTTATGGTATCGACATAATCGGTCTGAACGGTATCCAGTTTGGTTTTGGCCAAAAGATCTATCATCCCGATGATACCGTTCATGGGAGTGCGTATCTCATGGCTCATATTGGCCAGGAACTGTTCCTTTACCTTTAGGGATTTTTCGGCGAGTTCTTTGGCGCGCACCAACTCCTCATTGACCCTTTTCAAATCTGAAATATCCCTAGCCACGCCTTCGATAGCGATAGGTATACCCGATTTATCATAAACCATTCTGATGTTACAGATGTACTGCATGACTTCTCCGGACTTGGTCAGTAGGGAGACTTCGAAGTTTTTGATGCCTTTTTGGGACAACAATTTTACTATGATGAATTTTGTCTTGGGAGTGTACCGGTAATAGTCGGTGATTTTGTTGCCGATGACTTCTTCTGGGCAGAAGCCCATAACCTCTTTGACAGAAGGACTGACCATGTGGATAACTCCCGAGAAACTGCACCTGAAGTATAGGTCCTGAAAGGATTCGAAAATAGTCCTGAACTTGGCCTCGCTTTCCTGTAGGGCCAGTTCTGATTGTTTTTTACTACTGATATCATGGGCGATGCCCGATATCTCATCGATACGACCGTCCGATTGGTAGATAGGGTTAAGGAAGATTTCCTTCCATACTTTTTGGTCGTTTTGATTGGTCAGCTCTATTTCGAAGTTGAGTGCTTCTCCTTTAAAGGCCAATTGGTACTTTTTGGCCCAGAAGTCATCGTAGGGAACACTGATGAGCTGCCCTTGTTCTTCATAGGTAATGTCAGGCTTTTCATCGTAATTCTGAAAAATCGCATCAAAGTAATTCTGATTGAAAGAAGTAAGTTCCAGACTCTTATTGACCGACCAGATCAGGTGAGAGCTACTTTCAAAAATTGCATTCAGGCGTGCCGTCTGATTGTTCAGACGGCGCTCCTGTTCGTTTTTTTCGATGGCCAAGGCTATCTGCCCCGAGATGAAGTCAAGTAGTTCCAGGTCGCTTTCCGTATAGGAAGTCTTTCGGTCATAGCCCTGCACTGCTACCAGCCCTATGATTTCATTCTCCAGCTTTAACGGTACGCCTAACCAGACATGGGGCAATAGACCATGTGCGATTATCTCTTCGTTGGCCAGTAAAGTATTGATTTCCTTTCTTTCTATGATGCGGGGCACTGCGCCGGACATGGTGTATTCGGTGAGGCCTTTACCGTATTTTCGATGCCGATGACGTCCGTCTTCCTTGAAATATTCATCCACATAGTAAGGGAACATCAGGTATTTGCCATCTTTTTCTTTATCGAACAGTGCGATGTAAAAGTTTTTGGAATCGATGATTTTATTCAGCTCATAGTGGATATTCTTGAACAGGAACTCATTGCTGGCATTTTGAAAGGTCAGGTTGGTGATATTGCAGTAGAGTTCCAAGGCTTTCTCGGCACGGACTTTTTCGGAAATATCATGAAAAATAGCGCTGAAGCCTATGTTTCCAGTACTCATCATCTCCGGTGCTATCCACCCTTCCAAATAGATGTTTCGATTGTCCTTTGTTACCAAGGCGGTGCTCGTCCGATGCCCTTTCTTTTTTCCTTGAAGTATTTCTTGGATAGAGACCATGTCCGTATCGCGGAAATCAAAATGTATCAGGTCGGTATATTTGAGTTTGATAAGCTCTTCAAGGGCATAACCCATGCGATGGGTCCATATTTCATTGACTGTCACGAAGTGTCCTTTATCATCACAATGCATGATGAGGTTTCCACAATGGTCCATCAAATCGCCCCATACGTTTTCCTTGTCTTTCTTTTTCAAGCGATCGATTTCAGCAATAAGTTCATCTTTGCTTTTTTTGCTCCAATCCATACCGAAGTCCATGGTTTAAATCTATGAAGTGATTTCCCTGTTGGATCAGGGAATTTGGTTCTACTGCACTTTTTCCTAATTATAAAGCTAATGCCTTTTCACAACTAGGCCAACTCACTTGCTGAGTTTTACCGGGATTATGCGTTGGAGCTTCATTATGAGGGCTTAAACCCAAATTGATCAATAGGATTTCGTGATGAGGGCATAATTGCAATAAAGTCAGCGGTTTAGGTGAGGAGGCTTTTGCATCATTAAGGTAACGAACCTGCGCAGCGTAAAACAGCTGATTTTGAAGCAATTTATGTTTGGAATAGGAATGCTATTGATCAATTTGGGTTAAAATGGCATAGAACAACGATTTCCTCGGGGTTCGGCATAGTACCGTTACGGTTAATTCAAAAAAAACGTCCATTTCACTGATTTGAAGCTGTAATGTATTTTCTATTGCATAATGTGGCCAGACCGTGCGTTCTATAAATACCCGTTATACGAATTATACAAACTTAGCTTTTAAAATCGCCTATCTTCCTGTTCATTATGTTTCATTCTGCGTTGACAATCCTCGGGATAGCGCTGCTATCCCTGCGGTTCTCGCCTTGATAGAAACTAATATGCCCCGCGGAATCTTATACGACATGTGAAACCTAAATTTGTATTACATGTGCCCTTTGATAATCATTAAGTACATATGAAAATAAAGATATGAAGTGATTCAGACTTTTTCTTCTGGCTGCAAATAAGTCTTGTTTTACCCTGATCTTGACTTTTTCTCCTGACGTAACCTTGGCTACGCCACTCAAAAAAGGCTTCACCGGGGCAAAAAATCCTTTATTTTCGCTTCAAAACAAAAAGTCTAAATCACTTCTATATCTGAAAACAGTCTCCAAGTACGTGGTAATCGTTTTTTGTAAACCTTTTTGAGCTAAATTTGCCTTGGCCTACATAGGCGCTTGAACTTTGTATGGAAAATGAATCAACAACAAAATCTTTTGGTGGCCATTGTGGGAGCAACGGCTGTAGGCAAGACGACTTTCAGTATTCAAATGGCCAAAAGCTTGGACACCGTGGTGCTATCAGCGGATTCGAGACAGTTTTTCAGGGAAATGAATATCGGTACCGCGAAGCCAAGCAGGGAAGAGATGGAAGGCGTGCCTCATTACTTTGTGGATAATCGCTCTATAGAGGAAGAGTACAATGCAGGAATGTTCGAAAAGGAAGCATTGGCTACTTTGTCCATGGTGTTCAAAGAGAGGTCGATTGCCATTATGACGGGAGGTTCCGGCTTATATGTAAATGCCCTATGCGATGGTATCGACGAAATGCCCAAAGTAGACCCTGAAATCAGAAAAGTGCTGAATCATCGCCTTTCTACCGAGGGCATGGATACCCTTAGAGAAGAACTCCTGCGCAGAGACCCCGAATACTTCGCTATCGTTGACCGACACAACCCACAACGCATTATCAGGGCATTGGAGGTCTGTCAGGGTACCGGACGGCCTTATTCCTCTTTTCGAAAGAAAAAGGATGTAAAAAGGCCTTTTGAGGTACTTAAGCTAGGTCTGGAGGTACCTCGGGAAGAACTCTATACAAGGATAGATAATCGTATGGACATTATGATTACCAAAGGTCTGTTCGAAGAAGCAGAGACGCTATATCCTTTCAAACATAAAAATGCACTACAGACTGTAGGCTACAAAGAAATCCATGATTATATGGACGGGCAGTACGATAGGGCTGAAGCTATCCGACTACTGAAAAGGAACTCACGGCGGTATGCCAAACGTCAGATGACGTGGTTCAAAAAAGACCTCGGGACACATTGGTTGCATCCCGAAGCTTTGGACAGTGCCTTGACTTTGGTAAAGGAAAGGAAACGAGACTAGCTTACCGAGGCTATGCGATTATATTCTATACAAGAACATTGATCATGCGCAATAGGTCCTTGTTCAGCGGCTTACTTTTGGTAATGGCCTCTCGGAAAGGAGTGTAGACCAGTTCGTTATTGATTATACCGGCCATCACGTTCTGCTCACCGTTCAGGAGGCCTTCGATAGCCCCTAGACCGAGCCGGCTCCCAAGTGTACGGTCCGCAGCAGTGGGCGAGCCTCCACGCTGTATATGACCGAGAGTGGTCACTCTGATGTCCTGATCAGGTGCTTTTTCTTTGACCTTCTCTGCAATCTGCATGGCATTGCCCAGCTCGTCACCTTCGGCCACTACTACGATAGAAGAGGACTTGGCATGCTCCCAGCCTTTTTCTAAAGCAGAAAACACTTCTTCCATGGTCGTAACCGTCTCTGGGACCAATATGGCCTCCGCGCCACCACCGATGCCCGACTGAATGGCGATATAACCTGAGTCGCGGCCCATGACCTCGATGAAAAAGATACGGTTATGGGAAGCTGCCGTATCACGTATCTTATCGATAGCGTCCAAAGCGGTATTGACCGCCGTGTCGAAACCGATGGTATAGTCCGTGCCATAAATATCATTGTCGATAGTACCTGGAGCACCTACCGTAGGGATACCGTATTCTTCGAAAAAAATATTCGCTCCGGTAAACGTGCCGTCTCCCCCAATGGCCACAATACCTTCGATACCGTGTTCCTGCAATTGGTCGAAAGCTGCTTTTCTACCTTCCTTGGTCCTGAACTCTTTACTACGAGCCGATTTTAATATCGTACCACCTCTCTGGACAATATTACTGACAGAGTGGGATTCCAACTTTACAATTCTCCCTTCTATCATACCACTATATCCTTGCCAGATACCATAAACTTCTATTCCATGATAGATACCGCCTCTGACCACAGCCCGCACGCAGGCATTCATACCCGGAGCATCGCCTCCAGAAGTAAAAACCGCTACTTTTTTCATATTGTTGGTTGATGTTTTTTGATTTCGGGGGTTAAGTATAGCCAATTATTTAATGGGAGTAAACTATTTATTGGTCTTTGTATATTTTCAGGTTGCGGAGTGGCCTTACTGAATACTGGACTCATTGCTTATTTGATACAAAAATGCTGCAACACGATAGGTCTATTACCTTATTATGAATAGTAACGACTTTTTTTTAGTGATAAGCTAATACCTGCCCACTTTTTATTTTTTATGAAGGAGACCGTAACAAAGGTTGATTCCGCAAGGGCTTTGTACTATACTTGTTTCGTGGGACAAGTGTCAGCGCCGAACATTTGAGGGTTACGGCATAGCATTCCTACAGAGATGTGATAAGAGAGACAAAAACCATAGAGCGATAATCAATGAAAGTCCCCTTTTTTGCACTTGACCGCCAATATAGGACCATAAAGACGGAAATCGATCAAGTTGTTGCCTCAGTATTGGGCGGAGGCAGCTATATCGGAGGAGCTCCCGTACGGCAGTTTGAGGAAATGTTTGCCGATTATCTTCATGCAGGCCACTGCATAGGGGTGGGCAATGCTACCGATGCTCTGGAGCTGATCCTTAGAGGTATGGACATTGGCGAAGGGGATGAGGTATTGGTTCCCGCCCATACTTGGATATCAGGTGCCGAAGTCGTGGATATGGTGGGGGCAAAACCCATATTCGTAGATATACACAAAGAACTCTACACTATCGACCCTACTTCGGTAAGCGCTCGGATCAGCGTTAGAACCAAGGCTATCATAGCGGTACATCTTTATGGAAAACCCGCTCCTATGGATGTCCTCATGCCCCTTGCAAAAGAAAAAGGGCTGAGGCTTATAGAAGATTGTGCGCAGGCACATGGAGCGATGATAGGTACGCGCAAAGTGGGCAGTATAGGCCATGCTGCCGCCTTTAGTTTCTATCCTACCAAAAATCTGGGTGCTTATGGAGATGGAGGTGCCATAGTGACCAATGATGGGGTACTGGCCCGGAAATGCCGCCTATTGGCCAATCATGGGCAGCCGCAACGGGATAAACATGAACTTATTGGGAGAAATAGCCGATTGGATACACTTCAGGCCGCCATACTGAGTATAAAACTTCGCTTTTTAGACCAATGGAATGGAGCCAGGGCGAACCATGCGCTATCCTATGAGCAGGGACTTGAAGATACCGGGTTGGGATTGCCATTGAAGCAGCACGGCCATCAAGAGGTACATCATATCTACCCGATACGCAGCCCTAAGCGCGATGAACTTAGAGCATTTCTGACAAAAAGGGGAGTAGGTACCGCCGTGCACTACCCTAAGGCCATACCGTTGACACCGGCCTACGGTCACCGAAATTTCACGAAAGAAGATTTTCCCATGGCACATCAAGTATCTAATGAGGTATTGTCACTGCCCATATTTCCTGAACTGAATCCACAAGAAGTAGCCTACGTTATCGATACTGTTCGGGACTGGAAAAGAAGGGAGTAGGTATATGCCCCAAGAGAAGTTTTGGCAGTTATTATTTTAGAATTTGTTATCTTTTGGAGAATTACGAGCGTAAAAATAAGGTCCTTGGGAGTCGCCGGCTCTGTGGGCCATTGACAAAAATAGTAGCCCTACCTGCGAATTTGTACGCCAAAAAAAGTACGTACAGCAATGAGCATAAAGGGAGAGTATTTACACTGCGATGAATTTTGAAACTGCGAAGTCCACGTAACCTCCGGAAATCAATTGAACCCGGATCATGCATTGGAAAATCTACTGCGGATCTAAATAGCTGCAAACCGGTCGTTGCACTACGTTTTTTGAATTCACCATAGCGGTGCTATGCCAAATCCAATAAAACTCCCTGATTTATTGCCGTAGGGTAAAAGGGTTGTCTATCTCGGTGGGCTAGGACAGGCCTCTAAGTTACGGACTCTTTATCTGGACAATAACAATATTGAGGACCGTGGACCCTTGAAGGAACTGAGGCGATTTCGGACATTGAGCCTGAACGGTAACCGCATCAGTGATGTGGCCCCTCTTTCCGGATTGACCAGATTGGAACGCTTATCCATGGACCGTAACAGAATTGTCGATTTGTCCTCACTGCAGTGCTTGTCCCTACTGAAGAGTGTTACTTTTAACAATAAACATATCAAGGAGATAAGCGTTGTTGCGTACTGGAAAAAACTCATGTAATTTAATATGACGGCAAATTCCCTTAGGGATTTACTTCCATTATCCAGATTTAAACATATGCAGGGAATTTGGATACCAGACAACAGGGTGGAGAATATAACCGTGCTGAATGACCTACGAAAGCTTCGTATTCTGATACTGGGCAATAATCCGATACATTAGCTACATGTAATCGGAAAACTCACCCAATTGGTACAACTGAACTTGGAAAACACTAAAATCAAGGACTTTTCACCCTTATCCAAATTGAAGAATGTCGGTGTACCCGTAGTAGGAAGGAATAACTTGTAGGATATTGGGTTTTTGAAGGAGATGTAATGTGTGGAGTGGTTAGGTTTCCGACAGAACACCATTGAGGATATTTTTAATCTACTGATTATAATTTAGTTAAGTAAATTTTTCCTCTCCGAAAACCGTGTCTACTTGCGATTGTCCTTGGCGGAGCATGAACATTTGTATTGGGGATTGTTAGATGACAATAATAACCGGAGCCTGCGGGGACTTGGTTTACTCACAGGCCTTACCGACCTTAATACAATGGGTAACCCTCTGAGTGATTTTGCAAATCAGGGTGTATTGAAAAAGTTCTGCGAAATGGATATGCGAATGTCAGAAAGAAGGAACGGTGTGAACTTAATCTTTACTAAAGTACCCATATGGAAAAAAAAGTACTTGAAAAAAGAGAATAAATGAACACTGTTTTCTTTGAATAGGTAATCTATTGGAATGAACGACCTATTGAATAAATAGATGCCTGACCTACAGAAAACCTACTGTTTAGTAAACTAATAATGAACAGAATAGGAAAAATGAAATTACAAAATGAATATACGACATTACGTACAGTATAGAAGATGAAAGACTACAGTTCCTTTAGAGATTCAATATTTTATCCTTTTTTTATATACATAAGTAAGTTTGTTTTTTTGTCTGGTGGTTGGGCATATTGTACTCGTCCAGATAAATTCACAATTTAGCTGTGTTTTATTTTTGAATTTAGAAATACATTTTCACATCGGAAAAAGATTATTATGAAGACTTTGACAACAATGAATACAGAGGTTGTAGATGCAGCCTATGCGCCGGATTTCAATATAGTAGTGGCTACTTGGAAAGGCTTTATTCGGGTAGATGATGTTAAGAGAATAGAGGCTGAAATGAAGGATATCATCAAGTACAATAGTGCTCATCTCTTCTTATCCGATACGCGAAAGTTAAAAACAATAACCAGTGAGCTTCAGGAGTACTTTTTTAAAATCATGCTTGAGTTTCATGATTTGGGCATCAATAGGTTTGCCGTGATTCAGAGTGATGAGATTTTTACCCAACTTACCGTTAACAAGATTATCAGTAAGTTCAATCAGGCAGGCAAGTTTGCCCTGAACGTTTTTACCGATGAAAAAAAAGCAAAAGAATGGTTGTTGAACGGGTAGAAAGTCTATTCGACTACCCATTGACCGGGATTTTGAGACTTTGCCAAAAATGCATGTGTTACTGATGTCAAGTTTTCGGCCCTGTGTGACATAGCCGGCAGGGTCCCGTTTTATCTAATAATTGTAGTTAAATCTGAAGGAAACGTCAGTAAGCCAGTGTTTACTGACGCTTTTTTATCTCCCGGTTTGATGGTTCCCATGGGCCTTTCCACCCTCAATAATTCTAACAACTTCATGGCTAAGGTATCTGGAATATTCCGCAGCTTCTTCAGGGGCCAGATGAACGCCATCTCTGGTAATATAGCGATGAGCGTTTTTGGGTAAAGGGATGAACTCGCAATCGGGAAAACCTTCTATGATGTTTTTTCTTAGAGTGATGGCCCTTTCAAGGCTTGTAAGTTCCCTATTGACCGGCATTTCAAAAAATACCACGTTCACTCCTTTGGACTTTAAAAACTTCACGTGATCGGTCAGTGTGACCACCATTGTATTGATAACATATGCATTGACAGAAGAGTACTCTTTCTTTTGAATGCCGAGCATCTGGTCTAACATAGGATGTCTCTCCTTAACAAAAGGTGTATCCTGCTGGCCTTGAGTGCTATCCTGTTCTATAGCTTCATCAGTAGCCCGAGAAGTAAGGCTTGCCAACAGTACTCTGGGCTTATGAGAGGGGCCGATGTTTTCGGAGTGATGGGAAAGCTTGTTCTTTAGGGCCTTGAACTTGGCCTCCAGCCAGCCCCTTCCTCTATAATATACCGCTGACCTGAACCATTCGCAGGATGGTGTCAATACATAGCCAATGATGGCAGGTAGAACTTGTTTATCCGTTCTGAACGCGGAGACATGCTCTTTCATCGTATTCATCACCGGTGAGGATATACTTTCTTTAAAGACACTGTTTTCGGACCTGATCAAAACATTCATTTCAATGAACACATTGGTGGGTAGGTTTTTCTTTTCCCTGAGTAGATTCAGGCCATCGAAAGCGCTCTGTCCCGACAGCGACAGGTTATAGAACTCCGGTAAGCTGTCCATATGTATCGTGGTAGATATAGAGGAGCCTACGATAAGGTTTTCCGGAGTATCCATATCAAAGATAAACTTCTCAGCTTTGGCGATATTATCCTGCATGGAATGCAGGGTGATGCTCACAGGTGCTACCCTTAAGACCAATGACCATAGACCTAACACAATGCCACAAAATAAAATACTCTTTTTTATCATTTGAGTAAACTAAAATTGAAAATAGATAAAGTCCCCAGGGATACCGCTATTGGTCAGGATCAAGAAAAGTAAAATGCCGTAGATGGCAAATTCGAATCGATTAATGAGAATTCTGTTTTGATATTTTACCTTAACTAAATAGTAAGCATGATGTAGCACTACCAATGAAGAGTAAGCCATGATACTCATTATAAAAGGTATATCGGCCATCATACCAACATTTTTTCCAATGGCTTGCAAGTACCCTATGACATGTTCAAAATCAGGCAGTTTGAACAGGAGCCACGCCAGAGATACCAAAGAGAAAACAATTATCGTTTTGAGGACTTTTATAGTGCGTGTTTCCCGTAGCTTGAACTGATGGAGGAGTAGCCTTTCGACTGCCAGTGCCAATCCATGAAATGTCCCCCAGACAGCATAGCTCCAAGCCGCTCCATGCCATAGTCCTCCTAGAACCATTGTAATCATCAAGTTGATATAGGTTCTGTATTTACCTTTTCTGTTACCGCCCAAAGGGATATACAGGTACTCCTGCAAAAAAGTAGATAGTGAGATATGCCACCTTTTCCAAAATTCCCTAAAGGAGGAGGAGATATAGGGATACCTGAAATTATCCATCAGGTGATAGCCGAATAATCGGGCTATACCAATGGCAATTAACGAATATCCAGCAAAGTCAGCGTAAATCTGACATGAAAAACCGAAAAGCATGGTCAATAAACTGATGGTATCCTTGCCTTCGAAATAGGGAAACGTAATCCAAAAAGTAAAATCCTTTAGATTGTCAGCGACCACCATTTTGAGAAAATAACCTAACGTAATATCCTTAAAACACCTCACCCATTCAATATCGGAAAATCTTTTGTTCTTTATTTGAGGCAAAAACTCATGTGCCTTAACAATAGGCCCCGCAACTAACTGAGGAAAAAATGAAATAAAGAATAAGGTGTTCTTCGCATGTTCAAACAGTGATTTTGGGATGATGGCATTATTGTCAAAGTGCTTCTCCTTGTACACATCTATTACTAGGCTGATGCCCTGAAAGGTGAAAAATGAAATACCTATCGGTAACGGAATTGTCATTAAAAACTGTCCTATAGACCCTTCCTTGAATAATGTCATCGATAGCAAACCTGCATATTTGAAAAAAGCAAGAATCCCCAGATTGGATGTTACCCCAATCCATGCTGCGAATTTTACACTGCCAGCTTTCTTGTGGGCTATCCAATAGCTTGTCAATATATTGATGGTTGCTGATGCCAACAAAAGGGTGACCAATATGGGCTTATGCCAAGAGTAGAAAAGTAAGCTGGCAATGATCAGTAGCAAGATTTGCTGTCTTTTAAACTTGGGTATATAGTACAGGAACATAGTGGCCACCACTAGACCAATAAAAATAAGGCTGTTAAATAGCATTTGTTAAGAATATTAAAAGTATCGCTTGTAGTTCATCTTTGTCAAGTATCGCATGCACATCGAATCCGGAACGGACTTCATGAAAAGTATTCGCTCACCAAGATGCTGAAAAGGAGCTATAACAATTATCGGTATGTATACGGTACCTAGGTGGACAGATTAATGGTCAATATATGGAATTGGTCAAGTGTCGAAAATAAAAACCAATAAAGAAGTTATTGTATTTGAAATTGCCTATAATTTATATCTTAAACATTATTAGATGGTTGTAAAGTCTATAAATAATCTCAAATATATGGTAATACTACATTTAATCTGGTAATTATTTCAATTAAATAACGGTAATCAAATGGTTATTGTATTCAAGCAAAAGTAAAACGTGACAAGGTAAGAGGCAAGTGCTGATAGAAATGGTCAATTGTTAGGATGGGCATGGGGAACCTTACATACCAAATGGAAAACCCTTCACTGTCTTCTTACTGTCTCAAATCAATTACGATTTGTATAAAAAAATACAGGAATCACTAGAACACATTCCCTGTGATGCGCATTTCTGGGTTTGGATACTACTGGGTGTTCGGTTTTGTTATAACCCAGATCATGCGTTTAGGCCCTCGTAATGAGGATTTGCGACGCCATGAATCGGCGTGTTTTATTAAGTTCAGCATAGTACTGCTACTGTTAATTCAAAAAACACATGTACTTTACTGATATGAAATTCTTGAAGCTATAATTAAAATGCCTACCGCATTACCCATGTTTAATGAGCTTATTGTTCAAGCGCTTTTCATAATCAATCGGAATAATCAATCGGAAAAGGTGATTTTGGGCTGTATAAGTTTTTTTCTTTCGTATATTTTGTCTGTTGTAGTTTGAGTGCCATAAGAAAAGTATTGACCTCTTCCAAGCTGGGCTTATCTCCTTTGAATACGACATAGAAGGATTGGGTCCGATAATTTCGACATGTTTTTCATCTACTCGGCATAGCGAGAACGCTACTGCAAATATAATGAACCCCATCATCGGGATGAAAGCTATGAAAGGGGCGATATTATACAAATTTGGGATTCAACTGTCGTATAAGATTCCTCGGGTCATTTTTTTTCTATCAAGGCGAGACCCGCAGGGATAGCAGCGCTATCCCGAGGATTGTCAACGCAGAGTGAAGCAAAATGAGCAGGAAGATAGGCGATATTTAAACCCAGAATGTTCGTTGGAACTTCGTCATGAGGACTTAAATGGCAATACATCAGTGCGTTTTCTTGGGTTCAGCGTAGCACCGCTACGGTGAATTCAAAAAACGTATTCATTTACTGATTTGAAGCCAGTTAAGTCCGGAATAGATTTTCTAATGGACATTTTGGGTTAAAAGCTAACTTTGTATTATATTCCTTTTCATAAAAAAGTAATACAAGTAGCAGTACTAAGGATACGATTCCGAATATAGTTGCTATGAGCAATAGCTCTTTTCTGTATTTCTTCAGTATCAGTACATTTTGACCGAACTCTTCCAGAGGCACATCATGCTTGAAAAAGTGGATCTTGGAGGTTTCCCGAATTTCCGAATTACTGTTTGTAATACAGTAAGTTACGGTATTGAACAGGTTTTTTTGAGTTAATTTCTTTTGCTATGGTACCGAAGTTGACCTGACCCTGACCCGATACAGGTTGATTGCCTTTAGATTTTGATGTCCTCCCGAACTTTTTCAGAAGGACTTTTTACAATCATATAGAGCTTCATGTTTTCTCTTTTCCGAATGTCGAATAAAGTCAAGGAGCATCGGTTTTTTGCTCTGGTAAATTGTATTTTGGCTATTTTATTTGTGTTGATTTCAGTCATCTGGCTGACATTTCCGTTGTTTAGACTGAAAAAACTGCAAATTATATGTGCTGAAATCATGCCCTTAAGTGTTGGTTTTTTTTAAAAAAAGGACTATTTTGATATTGTAATACGAGATGAAATAAGCGGGTATGAACGTGTTCGTTGTCAGAGTTCAAACGGCGAGTGGCATTTGCATATGTCGTAATAAATCAATGGATTAACTGATATTTCAAGCCTTGAACAGGTGTATTGATAGCGATACGTATTGCTGGATAAGGACATGATTTGAAGAATACTTGCATGTGTTCTAATTTGCAGTTCGCCTATTCATATTGGGTTCTGACTACTGATTTTGTCTGCTGGGAATGATTTTTACCTCTGGAAAAATACATGTAGATTTAAGCTACCTAAGATAAAGTCGATTATTTATAACCTTAAAAACCGATAACAATGAAAAAGTTATTTTTAGCAGCCTGTATACCGCTTCTCCTTGCGGGATGTGAGCAAGGTAAAAAGGAGAAGGTCGTGGAAACGAAGCAAGCCTCTATGGATGGAGGGGGAGGTTGTCCCTTTGGATTTACTCCAGAAGGTCCTTCGGGAGGATTGAATGTAAGTAATGATGCAAAAACAAATAGGGACTGGTATCCCAATATGCTTAATCTCAATACGCTTCGCCAACATTCTGCCAAGTCCACCCCTATGGGTGAAGGCTTTGATTATGCAGAGGAGTTTAAGAGTTTGGATTATGCCGCTTTGAAGAAAGACCTTGCTGCTTTGATGACAGATTCTCAAGATTGGTGGCCTGCCGATTACGGTAATTATGGACCTTTGTTCATCCGTATGGCATGGCACAGTGCCGGAACTTACAGGACCGGAGATGGCCGTGGAGGCTCTCGTGATGGGCAACAACGCTTTGCACCTCTCAACAGTTGGGCCGATAATGTAAATTTGGATAGAGCAAGAAGATTGCTCTGGCCCATCAAAAAGAAATACGGGAAGAAGATTTCTTGGGCGGATTTAATGATACTGACAGGAAACGTGGCTTTTGAGACGATGGGTTTTGAGACTATTGGTTTCGCCGGCGGTAGAGCAGACGTATGGGAACCTGCTGACAATGTATACTGGGGTTCTGAGACTGAAATGCTCGCGGGAGACAAACGTTATACAGGGGACAGAGAACTGGAACAGCCCTTGGCTGCTTCACAGATGGGCTTGATTTATGTTAATCCAGAAGGCCCCAATGGTAATCCCGATCCGATAGCCGCTGCTAAGGATATTCGAGAAACCTTTGGAAGAATGGGGATGAACGATGAAGAAACCGTGGCTTTGATTGCTGGTGGACATACACTGGGCAAGACCCATGGAGCCGCTCCTGGCTCACACTTAAGCGCTGCACCCGAAGGGGCAAGCATGGAAGAGCAAGGTCTTGGATGGAAAAATGACTTTGGCACGGGTAAGGGGAAGGATGCTATCGGATCAGGTCTAGAGGTCATCTGGACATCGACACCTACCAAATGGGGACAGGGTTTCTTTATTAGTCTATTTGAAAACGAATGGGAGCTGACAAAGAGTCCGGGCGGTGCGCACCAATGGGTGGCCAAAGATCCTAAGACGATGTTTCCCGATGCTTTCGATTCAGATAAAAAGCATAAGCCTACCATGTTGACGACCGACCTTTCGCTACGCGAAGACCCCATCTACAAGAAAATATCAAAAAGGTTTTACGACAACCCTGAAGAGTTCAATGCGGCTTTCGCCCGTGCTTGGTTCAAGCTGACGCACAGAGATATGGGCCCAAGTTCTACTTATTTAGGACCGGAACTGCCCAAAGAGGAATTCGTATGGCAAGACCCGATTCCTGCCCTTAATCATCAACTGATCAATGCTGCGGATATCAAGGGTTTAAAGTCCAATATCCTAAAATCGGGAATTGCCAATAATGAACTCATAGCTACAGCTTGGGCTTCTGCTTCGACATACCGTCACTCCGATAGAAAAGGGGGTGCCAATGGTGCGCGTATCCGCTTAGAGCCACAAAAAAACTGGAAGGTCAATAATCCCACACAATTGAAGAAGGTCTTGACTGCATTGGAAAAAATCCAAAGTGATTTCAATGCCAAATCAGGAAGCAAAAAAGTATCACTGGCCGATCTTATTGTTTTGGGTGGAGCCGCAGCCGTGGAAGAAGCTGCCAAGAAAGCAGGTTATACGGTAAAAGTTCCTTTCAAACCTGGCCGTATGGATGCTACACAAGAGCAGACCGACCCTGGTTCCATGGAGGTACTGGAGCCTATGGCTGATGGTTTCCGTAGCTATTTGAAAACGAAATATACACTTTCCACAGAAGAACTGCTGGTGGATAAGGCACAGTTATTGACACTGACGCCTCCCGAGATGACCGTATTGGTAGGAGGTATGCGTGTTCTGGATGCCAATCATGATGGTTCCAAACATGGTGTGCTCACCAAGAATCCCGGTACACTGAGCAATGATTTCTTTACAAACCTACTAGATATGGGGACAGAGTGGAAAGCCGTATCCGACAAAAAAGAAATCTTTGAAGGAAAAGACAGAGCTAGTGGTGATGTCAAATGGACAGCCACTCGGGCTGATCTCATCTTCGGTTCCAATTCAGAACTGAGGGCATTGGCCGAAGTATATGCCAGTGATGATGCCAAAGAAAAATTTGTAAATGACTTTATAGCTGCTTGGAGCAAAGTGATGCAATTGGATCGTTTTGACCTGAAGCAGTCTCCTCAGAGTTTATAAATATAGAGTTATATGAACCAATACAGCATTTGCATATTTTTTGAACAGTATGTAACTGTTTGACTTCGAGTTGGAAATATAAAATCCGTCGAAGAAGTCAAAAGAATTTGCTTAAGATAATTTACAGGTGTGAAAGACCTACTCGGTACTTGTTTATGGAGTGGGTCTTTTATTTTACCCTAAATTCCAGATTTAAATCCAGATCATGCATTGAAAAATCTACTGCGGATCTAAATAGCCGCAAACCGGTCGTTGCACTAAGTTTATTGGATTCACCATAGCGGTGCTATGCTAAATCCAATAAAACTCCCTGATGTATTGCTTTTTAAACCCTCATGACGAAGTTCCAACGAACATTCCGGGTTCAACCCAAAATGATCAATAGAGAACCTATTCCGCGCATAAATAGCTTCATATCAGAAGCTTTGCCCACCTGTCTTCATTCACCATAGCGGTGCTATGCCGCACGAATCCAAATGGCCGGTATTTTGCTATTTATACAAATTTGGGTTTTAAATGTCGTATAAGATTCCGCGGGTCATTTTGGTTTCAATCAAGGCGATAACCGCAGGGATAGCAGCGCTATCGCGAGGATTGTCAACGCAGAGTGAAGCAAAATGAACAGGAAGATATGCGATATTTGAAAGCTAAGTTTGTATTAGAAGGTATGGAGGAAGACCTGCCGGTTTTATGGCTTATAAACCTTAACTAAACGACATTGATAATCCGGGTTAAATTTTCATCCGTTACCGGAACAGCACAGGTTTTATAAATCTCAAAGACTGTTTTGGTAGCGATTACTTGAGAATTTATTATCGTTTCTTTTGGAAAGGTATGAGGGTGAAAATAATGTCTTGAGGACGTTATTAGTGAAAGTGCCTATTTACCACGGGAGAAATCATTAGAGGTAGCAGCACTATCTGCAAATTTTCAATAGAATTACAGACTTATATACTTAGCCATGTCAAAGATTTTAACAGTCGGTCGATATACCTTCCGTTGGATTTATATAGGTAGCTATACCTGTGATTCTAATAATCGGTCAACACATGCCCTGTTTTTGAGGAAGGTATTTTAGACGTGTCACGTTTTCATCGTTCATATCGGTTTCAACATGTTGTCTATCCGCCCCGAACTCCGTTTTCGCCTCAAGCCGGCCAGGCGCTTACTCCTGCGCGGCAGACCAGCCCCTTCGCTGAAAGGGTTCCCCGAACCCTTTACTTTACGCTCGGTCTTATCGATAAAAATTAAGCAGGACGAAACCCATAGGGGTTTCGGGCCAGCCTGTGGGATGCGGAAAATTTTGAAAATCGCTGCGCCCGGACAGAAAAATTTTCAAATGAACTACCGGAATTCGGATTGTGTTCAACGGTGTACCGGATTCAATGAAATGACCGAAATACAGTCAATATGGCTAAGTATATAAGTCTAAAAGTCTATATAGCATTGAGCATAACCAAGAAAGCAAAGGCTTATGATAAATGTCTTGTACAGGATTCCATACGGCCATTGTGAATCATTAAACCCAAAATGTTCGTTGGAACTTCGTCATGAGAACTTAAATGGCAATAAATCAGTGCGTTTTCTTGGATTCAGCGTAGCACCGCTACGGTGAATTCAAAAAACGTATTTATTTACTGATTTGAAGTCAGTTAAGTCCGGAATAGATTTTCTAATGGACATTTTGGGTTAAATACAGATGAAAATAAAAAGAGTACAGTTCAAAAGAGTCTCTAACTGTTCTTCTAATAAAAGATACAGTCACCATTTATGATTCTGATATTCAATCGATTTTAGTTAAATAGCGTTAGATACGGGTTTTAACCCGAATTCTGCGCTAGAGCTTCGTGAAGAGGGCTTAGCCCAAAATAATCGATAATCTTCCTATTCCGAACATAAATTTCAATATCAGCGGTTTTATACTATGTAGGTTCGTCACCTTAATGATACGGAAACCTCCTCTCTAAACCGCTGATTTTAGTGTGCTTTATGCTCTCATCACGAAATCCTATTGATCAATTTGGGTTAAATGACAATAAATTCGGGTGTTTTATTGAGTTCAATATAGCACCCTCTGTAGTATAGCTCAATAAGCCCGACAACGTGACGGATTTGTGGTAATAGATTTTCCAATGTATGATACGGGTTCAAGGCATGATCTTTATGGGTACTCCTTCCTCGTTTGATTTATAAATGGCCTCTTGCACAAAAACGTTCTTGATATAGCTGGCACCATCGGTTTCTGCGGGACAGTTACTGGCGATACACTCGGCGAAGTGTTGCTGTGCCGTAAACACACAGTCACCGGCAAACCCTTTTTTGCTGTACGTATAGACATGTTCCTTTTCTTTTTCTCCTAGTAGCTGTATCATCAGTCTACCTGAGGGGTGTAGTCGTATACTGCCTCCGCTGCCCTCTAACAAAAACTCACCGAAGGTGAAACGAGCATCGGGGTCTGCACTTTCGTTATAGCGATTGGCATCGTAATAGCCCATGGCACCCTCTTGAAAGTCGAAGTGGACAAAACCACAATCTTCTCCGACTATATCCGGATTCAGTTTTCGTAGCTGTGCGTAAACTTGTACTACTTCTCCGGCCAAAAAACGAAAAGCATCTATAAAATGAATGCCTGTTTCGTAAATCAGCAAGCGTGGCATTTGCCTGAAATAGGGCTGACGTTGGAGATAGGCATCAGGCTGCCACCCGTCTCCCATGCGCATTCTGAAATTCATGGAGAAAAGTTGCTTGCCGATAACGTTCCTTTCCAGCAGCTTTTTGATCTCCCGATGCCACGGTTGGAAGCGGAAGTTTTCATGTACCATAAAATTGACATTATGAGATTGAGCATATTCGACAATCTCTATGGCCTCTGAAAGTGTGGGGGCCAGCGCTTTCTGGCAGATAATGGGAATATTTCTATCTACTGCTTCCATACAAAGTTGTCGATGTGTGGCAGGAGGAGTGATGATGTCCACAAAGTCAGGACGCTCCGCTTCCAGCATGGAGGTATAATCGGTATACACTTTTTTGATATTCCATTTTTGGGCCATAGCTTTGGCTTTATCTTCGTCGAGTTCGCAAAGAGCAACGATGTCTACCCCAGGTACCCTCTGCCAAGCTTCATAGTGGAACTGGCTGAAATAACCTGCCCCCACCGCGACCCCTTTGAGTTGATTTTTCATAAGATTGGGTATATGATTTTTAAGAATGGTATGTAATACAAACTTAGCTTTTAAATATCGCCTATCTTCTTGTTCATTTAGCTTCACTCTGCGTTGACCATCCTCGGGATAGCGCTGCTATCCCTGCGGTTCTCGCCTTGATTGAAACAAAATGACCAGCGTGAATCTTATACGACATTTGAAACCCAAATTTGTATAATGTACAGTTTCATGGATTAGGTCATTTATCCCGGATCATGTATTGAAAAATCTACTGCGGATCTAAATATCTGTAAATCAGTCGTTGCACTAATTTTTTTGGATTCACCATAGCGGTGCTATGCTAAATCCAATGAAACTCCCTGATTTATTGATATTTAAGCCCTCGTTACGAAGTTCCAACGCATGATCTGGGTTTATCTCAGACTCTGATCAGGGCGTACCCGTGTCCATAGAAATATGGCCCATAGGTTGAGTGCTGCACCGATATAGAAAAAGGGCGTGACCGATTCGGTCCAAGCCTGTAGGTAAGGAAAAGCCAGTGCCGTAAGAAAGGCCCCAAGGTTACCTGCCATATTCATAGTGCCCGATACGGCTCCGGAGTGCTGCTTGCCGATGTCCACACAAAAGGACCACGAAGGGGGCAGGGTCATATCGGCACCCAATATGGCGATACTCAAAAACAGTGTCGCGCTCAGCACCTCTGTCATGAATAGACTCCCTACCAAACCAATAGCGGCCAAGGAGAACCCAATGATAGCGGGGACACTTCGGGAAGCTTTCCACTGACCTCTACTATATATCCGGTCCGTGAGCCATCCCGATAACCAGTTGCCAAAAGCTCCGGCAACCAAAGGAGCGCCGGCATACCATCCCGCCTCGACAGTACTCAGATGAAAGGTTTCCTTCAGGTGTGGGTGGAGCCAAGTGAGGGCAAAGAAAAAGGTGAAATTGCTACAAAAATACTGTCCCATGGCCAGCAGCATATTTTTAGAACGCATCAGAAGACCAAAGGATAATTTTTCTTCATTTGGCAAGCCTTCTTTTTCTTGTCTATGGGCAATGATAAAGGCTTTCTCTTCTTCCGATACCATGGGATGCTCCGTAGGGTCATCTCGAAAGAGAAAATACCACAGAACTGCCCATAAGATACCGACCAGCCCTAGAACTACAAAGGACATACGCCAACCATAGGTACTGATCATCCAGGCGATCAGAGGCAGGGCAAAAGCCGCTCCCAGTCGTGATCCCGAAAAATTGATTCCGTTGACGATTCCCCTTTCCGACATCGGCACCCAGGAGTAGACAGCCCGCGCGATACCGGGAAAGGCACCAGCCTCGCCCGCACCGAAAACCAAACGGAAGATGAGCATGGAGGTGAAATTCCATGCCGTAGCAGTCAGTGCGGTGAAAATGGACCAGAACGTGACGATAGCAGTCAACACTCTTCTGGGACCCAGTTTATCGGACAGGAGTCCTCCGGGCGTTTGGAAGAGGGCATAGCCCAACGCGAAGACAGATAAGACCCAGCCCATCATCTTATCATTAAAATTCAAGCTATTGGCAATAGGTTCCTTGGCAATGGAGATGCATACGCGATCTACATACAGCAAGAGCGCCAGTAAAAAAGAACCAGCTACCATTAGATACCTAGCGGGTATCGTTTTCTTCTTTTCTTTGGTCAATTTTATGTCCTGCGTACTTTTCATGGTTTGGGTTAAGGTTTGGTTTTGATCATGGTTTGTTGTGCGATAGTGGTCAGTGCGTTTTCTTCTCCTACATTGCCCGGAAAGATAATGTAATTAAGGTCAGGGAATTTGGATTCGTCACCGAGCTTCCATACTGGTACACCGGGAAGCACCTGTCCAAGCACGGTGGCTTTCGTGACCTGAAGGCTCTTGGTGGCGATATCACTGGAGGTAATGCCGCCCTTGGCTACCAGAAGTCGCGGTAGCTGATGTAGGGAAGCTATTATTTCGGTCAGAAAATGGGATATAGTGTTGCCCTTTGCCAGACTGTTTTCAGCATTGCTCCCGGTTATCAATTGTCGACTGGTATAGATAATGACCAGTTCGTCCCTTCGGAGTCTTGCCTCCAGTTCTTCTCCGATTTTTTCCAATAGAGGAAGTCTATCCTTGGTTTTAAGTACCTCTTCTACATCCACTTCGATGGTTTTTGCCCGTGTATGTGTCCGCAAATGGTCTATCTGAGCGGTTGTCTTTGGCACATAGGAGCCGACCACGAAGAGGATTCCTTTTCCTTCAGGGTTGAGAATACTGTCACCCGTCAAGAGGGGGCGGGCAGTAATCCCACCTAGGGCAGCGACAAAAGAGGCGGCCGTTCTTCCGATATAAGGGACGCGGGACTTCAATAGCCCCAGCACAAAAGCTTCCAGGTCGGTCTGCTGTATCGCGTTGACAATACAGGTACTTCCCCGAGGTATTTTTTTGAGCTTTTCGGCGATACCCTCAGGCCCCTTGTCCCTGATTTCCGTCAGTGAAAAAGAATGAATGCTATCGGCCACGATGGTTCCTTGAGATTTCTCGATAATCCACTCCTTCAAATGAGAAGCGCTGTAGCCGAAGGCCTTGTCCTTGGCAAATACCGTATCTCCGGCAGGTATGAGCTTTTCTCCCTGTAGTACATAGTGGATATCGTCCAGTGTGAAGCGGCCTCCTTCGAAAAACGCCGGTGCCATTATCTTGAGGTGTCCTAGGGCACCGAGACCCTTTTCCAGTGTAGTTACCTCCTGAGGATAATGCCCCCTTAGTGTAGAATCTCCACGGCTGATGACACGGAAGTCCCTTCCCGTCTCTTTTGAAGCCCATCGTATGTTCTTTCCTATGGTAAAAGCTAACTCTTGAGCAGCGTCTACAGGGAGGCTTCTGGAATTGGTCAGAATGAAGAACAGCGGGGTGCCTTTGGTCAGTTCTTCAACAAGTGACACTTTGCTCCATGTGGTCAATACAGGGACTCCGTGTACGGTCTGTGTTCCCGTAGGATCATCGTCCAGAATAATGTAGGAGATAGGGTTCATCCCGTTTTCCTTTTGAATCAGAGAGATGTAGGAATCCCTTTGATGGGATAGTTCCTGGTCGAGTTGCTCTAGGTAATGGATATCCATGGCTGGTTTTTACGAAATAATCAAAATGTAGAATGTTCAATAGCAATGACCCTGGCCGGTGCCCCGTCCCCATCTTTGATTTTCAATGGAAGTGCGATGAGCTGCACTTTTTCTTCTTGTATCCTGTCCAAGTTGGTTAGGCCTTCGATGATGAGCACGCCACCTTCGAAAAGGATTTCATGGATCAGTGTTACTTCTTCCAAATTGTTGACATCGGCTACGGATGGAGGTTCCAGCCCTAGCATTTTCACTTTTTTTTCCGAACACCATCGAGCAAGTGCCGGACTGATCCTGGGTAGGTCGTTTCGGTACTCCGGTACCAGGACATTCCTGCTCCAGCCCGTCTTGAGAAGAAGACTGTCACCGGGCACCAGTACTTCCGCTACTTTACCTAGGTCCTCGATTCCAATGAGGGATTTGGCAGCGATACCCATGAGATTTACTACCCAAGCGTCACCCATACAATGGTCCAATGGGAGCCTATCTATAGTAGGCCCCGGTACACCAAAGTGTAACGGGGCATCCATATGAGTACCGGCATGAGAGTTCAAGGACAGTTTTTTCGAGTTCCAGCCATCTTTCTCCAAGGTGGTGGACTGTGTTATGGACACACCACGCATCGGTTCCGAATAGGTCTGCGTCAGATCGATGATTCTGCTCATGAGGGTCTAGGCATTGTTCTTGACAAGGATACTGTCGATAATTTTATCGGTAATCTCCTCGGTAGAGGCTGAGCCACCGATATCTGCTGTCCGTAGACCACTGGCGGTCGTCGCTTCTATACCCTTGATAATGTCTGCGGCAGCTTCTGTCTCCCCGAGATGCTCTAGCATCAAGGCTCCGGACCATATCTGACCTATAGGGTTGGCGATACCTTTTCCCGCGATATCAGGTGCTGAGCCATGGATGGGCTCGAACATCGAGGGATATTTCCTTTCCGGGTTGATATTACCGCTGGGTCCAAAGCCCAGACTGCCCATAATGGCCCCGCCCAGATCACTGAGAATATCCCCTATCATATTGGTGGTCAGTATAACATCGAACACCTCGGGCTTGAGAACAAAACTGGCCGAAGCATTGTCGACATACATTTTATCATAGGTAACATCGGGATACTCCTCTGCGACCTCCGCGATGACCCTGTCCCAATAAGCTAGACTGTTGATGAGCGTATTGGATTTGGTGACATTAGTGACTTTCTTGCTTCTTTTTCGGGCCAGTTGAAAACTGTAATGCGCAATACGCTCTATCCCTTTACGGGTAAATACGCTGGTATCCGTAGCTAATCCATAGGGACTGTCGGGGTGGATGATCTTCCCGTTCTGTACAAACTCCCCTTCGTTATTTTCTCTGATGACGACAAAATCGATGTCAGCATGACTTTTGTAGCGTAATGGGCTTTCTATTCCCGAAAGTAACTTTACAGGTCTGTAGTTGACGTATTGTTCAAAACCCGTACGCACCTTAAAAGTATAGAGCATGGCAGGAAGTGTATCGTCCACCTCGGGTAGACCGACAGCTCCAAAATAAATGGCATCATAATCTTTAAGGATATCCAAGGCATTTTCAGGCATGAACATACCCGTCTCTTTGTACCTGCCCGCACCCCAAGGAAAAGCTTTTATCGCCAGTTCAAAACCGTGCTTTTCGGCAGTGGCACTCAATACTTTCAGGCCTGCGGGTACGATTTCATGGCCTATGCCATCACCGTTGACTACTGCTATAGTGTGTTTTTTCATGATTGATTGATAGGTGTTTATTTCATCTGAACCATACATCAGCTCACCGTCCGTCTGTTGTAATGAGTTTGCGGATAAACAGTATTCGGAGCTTCGTCATTAGGACTTGTATTTCAAAAAATCCGTCTATTTTGCTGATTTAAAGAAGTTTGTTCCCCAATAGGAGAGGTTAATGCACGATTCAGGTTTAAGGTTAAGGAAATCGAATCCCACCCTTGGGATTCGATATAGTTTATATTTGAAAGGTTATTGAATTTATAATGTTAGACTGACTCTTGCATACACATACCTACCTGTAAATCCATAGGGAACAAAACCAGAGTAGGGAAATATCCCGTTTCGACTCATGGCCTTGAATCTTTTTTCTGGGTATACATTGAACAGATTATTCGAACCAAGGGCTATTTTCATCCTATTGTCCAAAAGGCGGTACCCGAGTTCGATATCATTGATTACCCTACCGTCATAGATTTGGTCATAGAGTGGTCTATTGTTCGCGAATCTTTCCGATGTCACGATACTCCCATAGTACACGGATTTGAACATAACGTCAAAGGAACTCAGCGAATAATCGATGATAAAGTTCATGATACTTCCGGGAGCGCTATTTTCCATACGCACACGGTTCGTATGTCCCAGCAGTGGGGTTTCCGAGAAGGACTTCAGTGTCTCAGGTGTTTCTACTTCGGAGGCATTGGTAATTCTTGTGCGGTTATAATTGGCAGCGAAGGTGAGGCCAAGGGTACTGTTGATGTTCATGTCGGTATGGTAGCGGATGATCACATCCAAGCCCTGCGTTCTCGTATTCAATCCATTGGTGAAGAAATTAGCTTGAGTGATTCCCCCATCGGGAACAATGGTGGCAAGGTACTCTTTCAATAGATTCGTGCCGCTGGCATCTACGATGCCGGCAAACTGCTCGGAGAGGATGATCCTATCGTCCACATCGATTTGATAAGCGTCCATGGTAATGGAGATTTGATTTTCCGTTAGGGTGATACCTCCACTGATATTAGTTGATTTTTCCGGCCTCAGTTCTTGAGCGCCCAGTGCTCTCGCTACTTCGGTATTGACGGGGAAGGTTCCCGTTTGTCGTAGGGTACCGTCTCCTGCGGGCTGTAGCGAACGATTGGAGTAGAACTGTTGCGCCAGTGCAGGTGCTCGAAACCCTGTGCTCAAAGAAGCCCTAAAAGCGATGCCTTCCGCTATGGCCCATCGCGAAGATACCTTACCGTTCAGTGTCGATCCGAAATCAGTATAGTTTTCATAACGTAGGGCGGCACCGAAAGTCAAAGGTTGGAGGATGTCAGCTTCTACATCGGCGTAGAAAGCTATATTGGACCGGTCGGCTTCCTGTTCATCCAGATCGGTGAAGCTGGGCACACACTGAGTGCCAATAACGGCTTCGGTACCATCATTGGGACCACCGATGACGGATACCCCACCATCGGTATAGGCCGCAGGTTCACCCGCATAGATTTGATATTGTTCATAGCGGTACTCCGTACCGAAGGCTAAGTTCATAGGGGAGGCCAGACCTATATTTACCCCTCTACTGATGTCGAAGTTCGTGATCGCTTGCGAAAACTGTGTTCCACCTCCATCATAACCGGTCTGCTGCGCAAGTCCCGCTTCAGAAGGGTTGGCAGTGTCCCCTAAGGATACGTTCAGTGTTTCTCCTTTAAAATTAAAGTCGCTATGTGCGACAGTTTGGCTAAGGTCGTAGGCCCACTCGCCCACAAGACCCTTTACGCCAACACTACCGGAATAATCTTGTAAAATAGGAGTAATTTTGGGCAAGTAACCATTGGGCCTAACAGAACGCACGGTATTGTTCGATCGCGGTTGTCTCCACCAGCAGGGGCCTCTGCCTTCCCTGCGACTGATGCCTCCGAAAAAATAGATTTTGCTCTGTCCTTGAAGCGGCATGTCCCCATTGATAAAAGTACTGACATCTGTAAGTTCGCTCTTTCCAAACCACCAATTTTCTCTGTCGAAAGTGGCTTCTCTAGCATCGAGAGTGGTTGTAGGAAGATCCAGTTCTGCGGGGGTTGTGGTGAGGTCTCCGCTGGGCAGGGTGCCAAAGTATTGATACTCCGGGTCCAGCCCTGCGCGATCGGAACGACCTTGACGCCATAACTGTATCGATCCATGAATAGAACCTTTCCCTATAGAAAATCCTTTGGATATGGCTGCCACGAAGGACTGGCCATCATTATGGGTGATTTCTTCTTGCGTACTGATCCAGTCTTTATTGTACCGACCCGACTGAAAATCAGCATCACTTTCACCGAGCGCTAAGCCTTCTCCTGAGGCATAACCCCGGGTTTCTTTCCCCATATTTTGACCATATGTGATATTGATATTAAGGTCGGAGGATTTTTTAAGAACAATATTGATGACCCCCGCGATAGCGTCTGAGCCGTACTGAGCTGCTGCCCCGTCGCGGAGTACCTCTATTCTTTCTATGGCCGATGGCGGTATACTGTTCAAATCCACATTTACAGAACCTCGGTTCTGCTCATTGTCATTGACCACGGGCGAGGTATGTCTTCGCTTACCATTGACCAGTACCAATACATGCTCTGAGCCAAGGCCACGGAGATTGATGGGTCTTACATAGTCCGTTCCATCTGTGATACTGTTCTTGAAGGAATTCAGTGAAGGGACGAGTGCCTGTAGTAACTCAACAGTCTGTGTGGTGCCAATGGATTCTATTTGTTTTCGGTCAATGATATCGATGGGTACCGAAGATTCTATAATGGTCCTGTCCGTCCTTCGTGTACCCAGCACTACTACTTCTTCTAGACCTATAATATCGGACGATAAGGTAATCGGTGGTAATTCTACCACCGAATTATTGTTCACATCAATAGGGATATCGCGCGTCTGATATCCGATAAAGCTAAGATGTAGTACTTGCTGACCTAGGGGTGATTGTAATTGAAAGCTACCATCGGCTCCCGTTATACTACCCAGAGATGTCCCATTGAGCACTACATTTACCCCTGGAATAGGCTCGCCGCTCTTTTCGGTCACTCTCCCTTTGATGATTTGTGCTTGGATATCAATACTTAGGAAAAATAGTAGGGTAGAGAAAAGGACAAGTGGTTTCGCATACTGCCAATTTCTTGGAGATGGGTTTTCGTTTTTCATAATCGATGAGAAGGTTTATGGTTAGTGTAATTTAGATTTCTACTATTAAGGTATTCGAATCTATTTCAGGTGGTTTCATGCCTGTAAAACTAAGTTCATCAAATTATTTTTTATTGAATTATTCGTGCTTTTTTATGTTTTTAATAAGTAAATTTTTGTATATATATAACTATATTCATATACGGTATGTCGGCTGCAATACGAACTCTACCCGTCGAGTAAGGCGACGCTGGTTATTGGTTATTAATGATTTGGTTAACTGATATGATCCTTAAAGTACAAAATTTTTCCATAATACAGCGTAATGATTTGCAATTCCGTAACTAAGGTATTGATTTGTAGAAAAGGTCAAGCGAGGTTTTGAGCTATAAATAGTTGTCCCTTAGGTGATAATATTTTTTTGCACAAAAAAATACGAGATTATTTTTTTTGTATTTTTATATGACATTAGAATGCTGAAGTTTGATGAGTGAGGTTACTCTCCGAGTGCCGTTATTGGTTGGTCGGTGTTCCTAATGTTGTAAGGTGAGTATTCAGGACCAGTGGAAAGTAGAAAAAAACAGATTGAATGCCGGTATTCATAACGCTCCACTTAGGATATATATTTCCAATTGAACCCAAATTGATCGATAGAAATCGTGATGAGCGTATAAAGTGCAATAAGATCATCGGTTTAGGTGAGGGGGCTTAATTGATGATTAAGGTGTAAAACCTGCGCAGCGTAAAACCGCTGATTTTGAAGTGATTTATGCTCGCAATAGGAAGGCGATTGATTATTTTGGGTTGAAATGATTTAGACTTTTTGTTTGGCACCGAGAGTTTTGGCTTTTGTACCCTGATGAAGGCTTTTTTCTCTTGCATAGCCAAAGCTACGGAACTTAAACCCGGATCATGCATTGAAAAATCTACTGCGGATCTAAATAGCTGCAAACCGGTCGTTGCACTACGTTTTTTGAATTCATCATAGCAGTGCTATACTAAATGCAATAAAACTCCTTGATTTATTGCTATTTAACCCTCGTTACGAAGTTCTAACGCATGACCCGGGTTGAAAAAGACAAAATAAGGGTGCTAAATGTGAAATTTGCAGGTAATACAAATTTGGGTTTTAAATGTCGTATAAGATTCCGCTGGTCATTTTGTTTCAATCAAGGCGAGAACCGCAGGGATAGCAGCGCTATCCCGAGGATTGTCAACGCAGAGTGAAGCAAAATGAACAGGAAGATATGCGATATTTGAAAGCTAAGTTTGTATAAAAGAAAAAGTCTAGATCACTTCTTGGTTTCCTATCGGCGCATCACTATTTCTGGATCATTTTTTTGATGTATTCGAGTCCGCCGATGTTCAATTTTATCAGTACCACTTTGAAGTCATGAGGTAAAGTTATAATAGCGATATTGCTATTCATTTCGATACTATGTTCCAAACGTCTTCCGAACGTATCATAAACGGCAAATTTTTCCAGGGCTTTTCCTCTATTTATTTTAATATGAAACTGCCCGGTGTTCTTCCAGTAGATTTCATAAGGCTGATCTGTATTGCTCATGCTACTTTCCGACCTTGCCCAAGAATTTGAGGCCTCTTTGAGTTCGAAATTATCGGCCATCAACATATAGCCCATAGAAGGCACGAACAGATAGGGTTGGGCAATCGTGGTACTGTCACCGGTAGTAAAGCGGAGTGATATCTGCTCGAAATCGGTATTGGTTATAGTGTTACTGATTTCATCTCTGCCATAGTCTTTCACTCCTAATTTCCCTATCTCTCCAATCGCGGAGACCTTGGTATAGACGGAAAGAATATATTCGGTGTTCGGGAGAAGTCCCTTTACCACCTGTGATATAGATCCCACTCCTTGTATGCTGGCTCCATACCCTTCCATCCCCTGTCCTTGCAGGATAGTGGTTTCTCCAAATGATTTTGTCCAATCACTGAAGTCTCCTGTGCTGAATTTCGGGTTTTTCAAAAGGTTACCTTCATGTACGGTCACCAATGCTGATTTGGCTTGGGCGGATCGGTCCTTCCATAAAGAACCCAAAGGTCGCAAGTGGGATTGCCAATAATAATCATTGCCTGCTGTAGGTGTCGAAGAAAGCTCGACGGTCATGCTGCGCGACCCCTTACCAGGGCGCAATAGGGTTTTGGTACTACCTATCCACTGCCCATTTTGCCAGAAACCAAGTACTAATTCCTTGGGGCCATCAGCAAGGTAGTCGACTTCTACGGTGTAGCTGGTCTTACTGGGGACGTATAACGGAGCTTTGGAAAGACTGATCGAATCGCCGTTCAACACACTGGTGACCAATACCCCTTTTTGTTCGGCTTTAGCAGTAGCCTGATCAAATCCGCTACCAATAGGTCTGATATGTGCTCTCCAACGATAATTGCCACCTTCTTCCAAAGGGGAGTTCAATGAAAAGTCGAAAACAAGGCTGTCTTCCGCTCCCAATGTTGCTATTTTGGAAAGTACCACTTTATTCCCTTTGAACAATTTTAGGGCCATTTCCTTGCAATCGCCCGCGCTATAGGGCACTGTGACATTTATATTCAAACTGTCTTTGTACAATAAAGTAGGGGCCATGTTCAGGGAAAGGGCATCTTCCTCGGGTTGGCTATTTATAGTATTCTCTGCTTCCAAAGTAGTAGTGGAGATGTGGCCTCCACCATCTTCGAAAGTGACGCTGATTTCATTATCCCTTTTCAATAGGCAGGATTGTATCGGGATACCGGTTGTGCCGAAAAAACGCTTTCTGATAGCTTGATTGTATCCCATCCAGTCTCTGGGAACAGGTACATTAGTGCCATTTATCTTAAGGGTTGGGTGCAGTGATGCCCCATGGTCGTGCCCAAGGCCTAAGCGGAGTGTGGCCGTTCCTTCTCTGATGACCACATCGTTGATCGTCAGTAGATGTTCGGTACTCGCTACTATGGGGGTAAGCAGTTGTGGCGCGTAATAGTTGTTGACTTGGAGGGTCCGTTCCGGGGAAAGGAGCTTACTGAGGTGACATTCTATAACCACGGTTGCTCCCGGTGTCAGAGAAAGGCTGTCCGGTAGTGCATTGCTTTCTTCTGATTCCAGTAGTGGGATGCCGTTTGTATCTTGATGTAACTTTCTGATGCGGAATCGGTGGATATCCGCACCTGAATCATTGAGGAACTTGATGCTTATCCATTTTTCTGTTTCTTCAAGACTGTGCAGTATGACAAAAGCCTTGTTGCCATCTAGAAAGGATTGTTTCAGGATGTCGGGGTCCGAAGCGGAAATGAAGGTTCGATTACCCTGAATACCTTTCCAAAACTCATAAAACTTGAACAAATGGGTGAAGGCATAGCTATCATCGTTCAGTTTTCTCATGAGTACCCAAGGATAGGGATATTGGTTAGGGTTCCGGCTACCCTCATAATAGAACTTTCCTTTGGTAACAATGCAGGGTATGGTCTTCAGTATCCTATCAGGACGGCTCATAAACTGAAGAACGAAGGCATTGATGGAGCGTAGTATTTCACCATCTCTTTGCGGAGAGTAGGGTTTTGGTTCTTTTAGGTTGAGGCTATCCTTGAGCCAGGCCCTCACCGCCTTCCCGAACTCTGAAATAACCTGTGGCTTAACGGCACCCCACTTTTGATGACTATAGGCATCTATTAGGTCCAGTATAGCTTCTGTATTACAGCCCGTGCGATTGATATTCTCCCCTTTTTTGGTGGCCCCATCATAAAGATGAGTAGATAAAAAATCCATAGAACTGCCCGCAATGTCCATGAAAGGTTTCATATCACTATGCCAGTGCTGAAAATTATTGAATTCCGGTTCTGCCCAAGCGCCGGAATAACCACCCACTAAGGTGTTCGGAATCTCCTGATGTAGATGTTCGGCAGTCTTTTTCCATAACAGTGACATCTGCTCGACTATCTCCTCCCGTTTCGATATAGGAGCAAAATCATTGATATGAACAAAGGGCTCGTTCATTAATTCATAGTATTTGAGCAGACGTTGCTGATCGGCATTTTTTCCAATAGCTCTACCTTCTTCAGAACTGGGATACTTAGTGATTTTTCCATTGGATACATTGGGGTTTGAACTGCCCGGACCTGAAAAAGCCCTCCCATAATCAATCTGGAGATCATTGAGGATATGCCCCTGGTCGTTAAGATCCCAGCTCACATAAGAACTGTGTAGGTTAAAGTACTTGTTCCTATCCAGAAAGGAAATGCCACCTATGCTTTTTTTACTTTTAAGATCAACACTGACGATAGTTTGTTGTGCTCGAGCGGTGAACGGTATTCCGGCCAAAACCCATACAAAGTAGACAATGTTATATTTTTTCATATTTTTTTTTAATTTTGAGGTATAAGTACCAGAATAACCGCCTATCTTGAAATTGCACAATTGGGGGCAGGAAATCAAAATTCTATTCTGAGGAATTGATAGGTTGTTGCAATAAAAACCTATTCTCAGTGCTTTACCTCGCCATATTTGTTTTTTTACTGCAAATTTGGTTTTAAGCTCTTTACAAGGTTGTCCTGCTTGTTCAAGATTGTCAAGGGAATCACATTTTTGGAAGTGAGAATTAGATGAAAAATTACCAATGTGACTAAAATAGGGAATTTGTATTTTTTGAATGGTGGTGGATTTCAGAACCTCTGAGCTCGGCACTTTGGCATACTGATGATACAATGTTATCCCGATTGTTTTTTTAACCAAATTGATCAATAACCTTCTTGTTTCGAATATAAATTGCTTCAAAATCAGCGGTTTTGCATTACGTAGGTTCGTCATCTTGGTGATACAAAAGCCTCCTTTCCTAACCCGCTTGTTTTATTGTACTTTATGTCCTCATCACGAAATCCTATTGATCAATTTGGGTGTAATGGAGATAGTATGTGAACAAACCACTTCATTGAGTATGCATAATGGTTCTATTGTAAGTTTCGCAAATGGCGGTATTCGACATGATAAAGGTTCATGGCTACAGTTGTACTCAAGAAAAAATGAAATGGGAAACCTTATCGGTAATGGCCATAGGGAAAAATCCGTATAGTGTTGAACCGCTATCGATAGACTTGTTATTAGTGTCTTTAGAAAATAATGGCACTTAAGCCAACGAATCATCTTGTCCCAAATCAATTGCGTTTAGGTATGAAGGGTATTCACTCGAATCTCCATAATCATAGAGCAGATTTCTGGCGTTGAGTTTTAAAACCTCATATATGTCCTATTTGGAAGCGGTATCAGAAGGTCTCCAATAATTGTATCCTCAGATATTTCCCTTTTTTCTGTCTGCGCGCTGATACTGGAAAGTACTGTCTTCTTGACTCTTTATAATACGGAGTATTTCCGGTACGGAAAAGGCGATTTTTATCAGTTCCTTGTTCTGCGTCTCTAACTCTAGATAGGTACGGTAGGAGCCATTGTCCGGATAGACACAATTGATGTGTGCGGAAAAGTAGCACACAGGTTCGTCTTTTGCGCAGTGTAGGTTGGTGATTTTTGCCATTGTTGATAGGGGTTTAAGGGTTCTGGTTTTAACCTGAAAATCAGTCGGTGTTCATGGATTTTCGTCAAGGTTTGAGGTAGTTAAGTAGTGTAAATATGCAGCGCTAATAAATAGTTATCCTTCAAGGCCCCCAAGGCTTCCGAAGTACTGACATAAAATTCGTCTTTGTCAATAGTTGCTTTGTTGTTTTCCGTTTCTTTTTTTGACAGATGGGGCGGCTTTTGTTCTATTCGTGATTTCATTATCCAAAATTACTAACTAAATTAGTTTTTTACTAATAATTTTACCTTCTTTTTTTGAGGATCATGCCTTTGTGAGAAGGTCTTTTGTTGAGCACTGCTGAAATGGACAATTGTGATTTGCTCAAAATACGATTAAAATGAAGAGGTGATATGTGTTCAAGTGATTGATTATAAGTTTTTTATTGTTTGATGGCTAAGGGCTACTAAAGGTTTTGGTATCGATTATGCTGAGGATTAAAAAACTTTCATTCTTCGAATACGTAAACTATATTGTACTTTAACTATAAAATGAGCTGTAGGAGTAACGACGAGGCCCATATTTTCTAAAGCGAGTATCAAATAGGAATTTGCCCGCCAGTATTTTGGTTGGGCGTGCATCCACGATTTTTTTTTATGCAAGTGCTTGAACATTAGTATACGTTCTAACATGAACTTATATTGGTCTTTTTCGAAAGGATTTGCTAAAGCCATGCAACTATTGAGCGGGGTAATTTGACCTATAAGTAAGTTGTTGGGATTGATACTGAAAAAAATCAGTCAATCAATACCTTGTCCATTAGGAAACAATCGTTTCATAATAGTTGTACATCACAGCGCTGAGTTGATGCCGTACCGTTTATCAGTGGGGCGATGTTACAGTGCCTTATTGTATGCCAATAAACTAAAATTCACCACTTAGTAATCATGAACTTTTTGAAAACCACTCGATCACTATTGTTTTTGTATTGTTTCTCATTGATTTTCGTGGCATGTAGCGAAGATGAAGATAGCACACCCAGCAGCGAGAAAGATATCATTTCCTTTACACTACAGGCTAAAGATCACATAGGTCTTTCAGAAGACCAAGCCGGTGTCATCGATCAGGGCAGTTCCTCCATTGTAGTGACACTACCTTCTGATATTGATCTCCGAACGTTGACCCCGACGATGATACTATCCGCTAAGTCGCGTATCAGTCCATCGTCAGGACTTGCTCAGGATTTTTCAAATGGACCGGTGGACTATACTGTCGAGGCAGAAAATGGAGAAAAGCGGATCTATAGCGTTGCAGTTCTTCCTGAGGATGAACGTATATTGAATATCAATGCTTTTCGTTTTCTCAAGGCAGATAATACCGGGCTTGCCCAAGACTATACGGGAGATATCACCTTGGGCGATAAAGATAAGCCCGGGAAGATCACACTCCAGCTCCCCGAAGGGACCGACCTTGGTTCTTTACGTCCCGATATCGATTTGGCACCTGGGGTAGAGATCAGCCCAGGTTCGGGTGAAGCGCAGGATTTTACGGCCGGTGCAGTGCGGTATACTGTAATTTGGGGTGCTGCCAAGAGGGAGTACGAAGTACTGGTCACAGCAGGAGATGTGATTTCAACAGGTTTGGATATCAGCGCCTTTTATCTGTACCAAAAAGATAATCCGAAGTTGCCCAAAGATTATGAAGCTGAGATCGATGCCTTACGAAATACCATCACGTTGAAAGTTGACTCCAAAGTAGACCTCAGTACACTGATACCTACGGTAAGCCTATCAGGGGTGGGGGACCTGGTGCCGGCATCAGGCGTTGTTCAAGACTTTTCCAAAGGCCCCTTGACCTATACAACAACTTCATCCACAGGTGTCACCAAACCCTATAGTGTAAGTGTCGAACATCAAAGTGGGGGCGATGATGACAATAAGATTGTCTCTTTTGGTTTTTTCACCGCTGACAATCCGGGGCTCAAAAAGGACTATGAGCAGGCAGTTGATGAGGGTGCTCTCGAAATAACATTTACCCTATCCTCTGGCACTAATGTATCAAGACTGGTTCCGCGTATAGTAGTTGCGGATAAGGCAAGTATAGTCCCTGCCTCAGGTATGGCCCAAGACTTTTCCGCCCCTGTAACATATACTGTTACTTCCTTTGCGGGAAGTGCAAGAGAATACCTAGTGAAAGTCGAAGTGGTAAGCGAGAGCGAAAACCCAGATGACCGTGAAGCGCTGAGGGCTATTTTCAACGCCAATCTTATGGCGGACCTACCTTGGTTTGAAGAGACATCCAAGCCTTTTTTTCGCGATTGGGACGGAGTGGATTCGGAAAAGATCGGTGATGAATGGCGCGTCGTCGGCTTAAGGCTGGCCCGGACCCAGATAAAAGTACTTCCAAATGAGATAGGCCTATTGAGTGAGCTGAAAGCGCTGAACTTATTCGACAACGGTATCGCTCGAATCCCTCTGGGTATAGGCCGATTGAAAGCGCTGCGAGAGCTCAATATGGAAAGTAATGCCATAGCGGATATCCCCTCCGCCATTGGTCAGCTGGACCTTCTGCAAAAATTAAACCTTCAGCGGAACCGATTGACCCGCTTGCCCGATAAGATTGGACAGCTGGAAAATCTGGAAGAACTTCGTCTGGATTTCAATGATCTGCCCTCACTTCCCGGTACGATAGGAGGGCTCCGTTCTTTGAAGGTCTTATCGGTTTGGAAGAATAAACTTGCTACCTTGCCCAGCTCTCTGACGAACCTTAAAAAAGTGGAGCAGCTGATTTTCAGTGATAACGAACTGAAATCAGTACCTTCCACTATCGGTAATATGACTGCTTTGAACGGATTGGGCTTGAGTGACAACCTACTGACCTCCCTTCCCGCCACAATAGCGGATATAAGTACACTGAAGATATTGATCATTAAGGACAATCCCGATCTCTCCTGCTTGCCTGCTGAAATCTGGGGTGCAGCGAGGGATTATACGAAATTTGAGTACGGAGGTACAGCAATGAGCGGGTCAGGAGATACGAGATGCGATTGATTGTTGTTGAATCTAGGCTTAACTTGAGCTGTGTGCAGCGAAATCTTTGCGGTTTTCGGTAGAGAGCCAGCAGAGATTTTAGTGATGATAAAATCGTTTCACAAATAGCCGGTCGTCATAAAAAAGGGACTGTCCATAACCTTTGGACAGTCCCTTTTGGTAATATGTTCCTTGCCCTGCCTTGTGCAAGGGGTATGTAGTGGATTTGTTGGGGCAGAATTCGAGGATGCCATAAGTTTTTACCTTTCAAATACCGCATACCTTACTGCTCATCTTGTCCCATGCGGCATTTGAAACCTAAATTTAAACCCGAATCATGCATTGGAAAATCTACTGCGGATCTAAATAGCTGCAAACCGGTCGTTGCACTACGTTTTTTGAATTCACCATAGCGGTGCTATGCCGAGCGAATCCAAATGGCCGGTATTTTGCTATTTATACAAATTTAGGTTTTAAATGTCGTATAGGATTCCGCGGGTCATTTTGTTTCAATCAAGGCGAGAACCGCAGGGATAGCAGCGCTATCCCGAGGATGGTCAACGCAGAGTGAAGCAAAATGAACAGGAAGGTAGGCGATATTTGAAAGCTAAGTTTGTATTATACGCTCATCACGATTTCTATCGATCATTTTGGGTTAAATCCTATTGCCACTTATTCTGAGAGCAAAATGATGTGGGGCCGAACGCTAAGAAAATGTCCTAAGGATAATTGGCAGTGTAGGGACCGGTCTACCACATGAGAAAGGGTGGCAGTGCTATTTGCGGAAATTTCAAAGAATTATATGCAAAAAGATTGTATATGGTAACGAGCATGATCGGGAAAACAAAAGCGCGGGGAGCATATCATTTCCATGCGATGATTAGAAATCAATAGCGATCAAATGAAAATTAAAGAGATGCCGTTCAGGACAGTTTCCAAAGTCAGCGAACGTTCAATGATGATCTCGTAAACGCTTGTTTTCATGAGGATAAGCTTATCCGTTCAGGTTGCCAGTGCGATAGGTAAATAGGGTCATTATAATCTTAAAACCGACGGTCTTGGTATATAAAAAGCATCATATTTGGAAAATACTATGCTTATTGGCCTATATTTGCTTTTTTCTACTGAAAAAACAAACCAAGTAAAAATTAGAGCATGCGAAGAAATAGGTTATTTTCTCTATGGCCTGCATTCTCATTTTCTGACTAAGAGATTGTTCTTCGTTTTCCTCTGATCTGCGAAAACCGCATTAAAAACCTAAGTGCGCGTATTTCAAGACCAAATCTGTACGTATATGGGAGTTACTGTATCCTTGATACCTTTCTTTATCCATGGTTTTTTCTATGAGTTCGATGATATCTCATTTTCTATAGCAATCCCTTTTACGGCAATATCCCCGACTCTTCCCCTGCCTTTAGAGTCAAACGAATAGTACAAAATACTACAACCCACGTCTATTTCTGCTGAAACACCATGCCACATTTTATGCCTTTTACATTAGATATGAACAGATTTTTGAAGAACATAATGCTCTTGATATACTTTATGCCTTGCTATTTTGCCCAAGCACAAAGTTTTGACCTACAGTTTCGGATACTGTCAGCGGATGACAGAGAGACGCTGATAGGAGCTACCGTATATATAGAGAATCTTGCAAAGGGAGCTGTTAGCGATGCGAACGGTATGGCGAGGTTTTCGGGTATACCTTTGGGTAGGCATAAAGTCATTGTGTCCTACATAGGCTATAAGCCTATTTACGATACCTTGGCCGTTTCTGACCAAAGTGACAGGACCTACTATCTCGTTCCTGATGAGCAGGAGCTAGAGGAGTTGGTCGTACAAGCTTCAAGAAGTACGCGAACGGTACAAAAGATTCCCACGCGACTGGAGCTTATCGGTGTTGAAGAGCTGAGTGAGAAAGCCATCATGAACCCAACGAACATCTCTATGGTACTTCGTGAGAGTACGGGGATACAGATGCAGCAGACCTCTCTGAGCAGTGGCAATACGAATATCCGGATACAAGGTCTGGATGGACGGTATACACAACTGCTTCGGGATGGTTTTCCTTTGTACGGTGGTTTTTCGAGTGGGCTGAGCATTTTACAGATACCACCATTGGACTTGCAACAGTTTGAGATTATCAAAGGGAGTTCTTCTACACTCTATGGTGGAGGAGCCATTGCCGGCCTGGTCAATATGGTCTCCAAGACTCCCAAAGAAGAAGCTGCGCTTGATATGATGCTGACACAGACACAGGCATCGGGTAGTACGGCAAATGTTTATTATAGTAAGAGAGGTGGAAGATGGGCTACAAGTCTTTATGGCTCGGGTCACTATCAGAAAGTATATGACCCGGAAGGTGACGATTTCAGTAACTTACCTGAAAACAGGTCCATAGCTTTTAACCCAAAGGTATTTTACTATCCCACAGATAATTCTACTTTCTGGCTTGGGCTCAATACCACCTATGATGAGCGAATCGGCGGTGACATCACCACTATAGAGCAAGGCTCAGTAGGTATACATCAATACACAGAGGACAATACCTCGACGCGTATCAGTACTCAAGCAGCCTATACATCCCAACTTTCCAGCGAAGGTATACTTTCGGTCAAGGGCAGTTTCTCTTTTTTTGATCGGCAACTGAAAGTGCCTGATTTTGTCTTTGCCGGAAAACAGGTCAACACATTCTCTGAAATAAACTACCATAAAGGAAAAGAAAAATCAGAATGGATAGTGGGTGCTAATCTCTATTCGATAGATTTTGATGAGGATGCCGCTGCATCGTTGCCGAGGGACCAGCGCTATTTTACTATCGGTGCATTTGCGAGCAATACGCAGGACCTCTCCGAACGATGGGTTTTGGAAATGGGACTTCGAGCGGATGGGGTTTTGGACTGGGGCTTCTTCCTGCTTCCACGATGGTCACTGCTTTATAAGAGTGAAAAAGGTTTTTCCGGTAGGCTGGGGGGCGGCTTGGGCTATAAAGTACCCGATATCTTTACCGAAGAAGCCGAGCTTATCAATTTTGAAAACATCCTCCCTATCGACCCATCAACCTTGGAGGCAGAGCGCTCTTATGGGCTGAACTTTGACCTAGACTATCAGGCCCAATGGACCGGTGAAGTAGGTTTTACCATCAACCAGCTGTTCTATCTGACGGCTATCGACAAAGCGCTGCTGCTGCATACAAGGGAGGAAGGTACTTTCTCCTTTGCCAATGCCCCTGATAATATCCAGAGCAAAGGCATGGAAAGTAATATCAAGTGGAGTTACAAGGACTTTCGTTGGTTTCTGAACTATGCCCTCATCGATACCCGACTGAACTATCTGCCGGGTAATCCGCAAAAGCCCTTGACAGCAAGGCATAATGCGGGCAGTGTCATCATGTATGAATCAGAGCGCTGGCGTATCGGTTATGAAACGTATTACACTGGGCGGCAGTGGCTCTCAAATGGGATGAAGACCACTGACTTCGTGACCATGGGCCTGTTGCTGATGCATAATCTCGAAAATATAAGTGCTTTTGTCAATTTCGAGAATTTTACGGACAGAAGGCAGAGTCGATTTTCTCCGCTGGTATTACCACCGCATGAAAATCCTGATTTCCCCGATATCTACGCTCCGACCGACGGTTTTATCTTCAGCATAGGAGCTATTTTCAAGCCCTTCGGTAGAGAGGAGCGTTGAAGGGCATGGAACGGCACCGTGTGATTGATGCCGAAGTAAAAATAATACAGAAAACCAAAGAAAAGCATAACCTTGAAAAATGGCCAAAGGCTACTCATGCCATGAGTTAATGGGACGCTTGGAGAACGGAAAAAAATGGTATTAAGTTCAATGGAATCATTTTGTTGTACCCAAGCCATTACTTTTAGTAGTAGAGGGCTTTTCTAATCTTTGAAAAGCCTCTGGGTTTTAGTGAAACCTTAACAATACCTTACCTACTGCCAACCGGCTCCGGCATTGAGGACGCAGATGGCTTCGATACCTACATGGTCATTCCCATCTCTATAAACAGTAACACAATAGCCATTATCCACTATACCTTTAACCTGGATCATGCGTTGGAACTTCGTCACGAGGGTTTAAATAGCAGTACATCAGTGGGTTTTATTAGATCTGGCATAGCACTGCTATGGTGAATCAAAAAACGTAGTGCAACGACCGGTTTGCAGCTATTTAGATCTGCAGTGGATTTTCCAATGCATGATCCAGGTTTAACCCGGAATTGATATTTTCCTCTATCCATTTGACCTTTAGTATGAATCCTCCTTGTTGGGTCAAAAGCATTGCACAGTCCTGCTTTTGTCAGTACATTTGATTTTTTACCAATCACATCACTGTCCTAAATTGTTATCATGAGAGTATTCGCCCTATCCGATATCCATATCGATCATCCTGAGAATATGCAGTATATTGATTCACTATCAAAGGAAGTGTACAAAGAGGATATTCTGGTACTGGCAGGGGATGTATCTCATGATCAAGCTCAAATGATATCTGCCATGAAACTGTTGAAGGATAGATTCAAAGAGGTATTCTTTGTACCCGGAAATCATGACCTTTGGGTAAAAGAAAACGAGAACTCCTTTGCCAAATTCGATAACATAAAGAAAGAGCTGGAGTCTATGGGGATTTGTATGCGCCCAAAGCAGTTTGGTCTTTCCTTGGCCATCATACCCTTGTTTTCATGGTACGATTACTCTTTTGGGAATCCCTCAGAACTACTAATGCAGGTATGGCAGGATTATATCCGGTGTAGCTGGAAGGGAGGGAAAGCAGAAAAAGAGATTACCGATTATTTTTTGGCTATGAACGAGGCCCATTCCATGGATAAAAGTCTAGCAAAGGTCATTACTTTCTCTCATTTCCTGCCCAGAATAGACATTATGCCCAGTTATATCCCTGAAGACAAGCGTTTCGTATACCCCGTGCTGGGTTCTTGGTCCTTGGACCGGCAGCTCAGAGGGTACGGAGCACACATGCATGTCTACGGACATAGCCATGTCAATGTCCATACCGAAAAAGAGGGTGTCACCTATATCAATAATGCTATGGGCTATCCCACAGAAGCCCGGTGGCTCAGAAGGGAACTGCTCTGCATCGCTGAGGTATAAATGGCCAATGCTTCCCGAGAAATCGTACATTTGGAAAAATGGACCAAGGGACTGTTTTGAACGGGATTTCATTGGTCCCAAAAAGTAGTTCATCTTGGATCGACCAGAGACTTTCAGTCTCCTGCAAAACTATGGACTGGAAGTCCATAGTGGTTTATTTTCATTTGGTCGCTATTGATTTTTAATCGCCACATGGAAGAATTCGCATAAATAACAGACCGGACAAGGAAAATACGGCATGGTAGGCCACAGAGGCGGCTTTCCCAAAAGCATCATCGGAGTATCCTTTTATCCCAGAATGTTCGTTGGAAATTCGTCATGAGGACTTAAATGGCAATAAATCAGTGGGTTTTGTTGGATTTGGCATAGCACCGCTATGGTGAATTCAAAAAACGCATTCATTTACTGATTTGAAGCTAGTTAAGTCCGGAATAGATTTTCTAATGGACATTTTGGGTTTATACAAACTTAGCTTTTAACTATCGCCTATCTTCCTGTTCATTTTGCTTCACTCTGCGTTGACCATCCTCGCGCTATCGCTGCTATCCCTGTGGTTATCGCCTTGATTGAAACCAAAATGACCCGCGGAATCTTATACGACATTTAAAACCCAAATTTGTATTATAACTCTCCTTCATCAGGGCAAAGGCATCCTTAACATGAAATTTTTTTTCCATAGCGTTTATAGTATGTATTCGGAATCGACAAAGTAGTAGAAAAAAATCATGTACAAAGTGAATTTTTTAAGACCGCTCAGCGACATTCGGTAGATATCCTGTTTCATTGTGGTATATTATTCTATTTCCTGATTTTGGCTAAACCATTTTTTGTTTCTATGGTACCCGGTTCTGTAGGAGTAGATCATATGTGCCTTGAACCCAAAATGATCAATAGAGAAGCTATTCCACGCATAAATAGCTTCATATCAGAAGCTTTGCCCATCTGTCTTCATTCACCATAGCGGTGCTATGCCGAACGAATCCAAATGACCGGTATTTGGCTATTTATACGCTCATCACGATTTCTATCGATCAATTTGGGTTGAACTTTAACTTGCGAAGGTGAAACCAACTTTAATGGTGGTCACAAAGTCCATTAACAGGAAATGCCATATTCTTTATTATAGATTTTTAATTGTAATTTTTTTGTCTAAAATGCATTTTTTTTGAGCGTCTTAATGTTTTTATGTAATCAATTGATTTTCAGTTAATAGTGATTTTTATTAATTGTAAATATCTGATTTTTATGGGTTTGCATTAGTTGAATGTGTGGTTTGTTTTAACTATGTCATTTTGAAGACATTTATTATTTGTTTGATTTTCATGACTTTACATCATCAATATATGATACCTTACATTTATTGTCATATAAAACTTAAACTATAAATCATGTGATTAAAGACTTAGTTTCGATGATTTTCAGAACCTGAGTATTTATTTTCTTGATAGATAGAAGAAAGGCATATTTCTCTATTAAAGTATGCTCCATATGAGATTGGAGTCCTAAGTAAGCTATACTGTGTGTAAATTCAAAGACATTGGTTATTTGTCTGATTTACATAGCTTTACATTATAAATATATGCTACCTTATATTTATTATCATATAAAACCTAAACTATAAACCACATAATGAAAAACCTAATCCCAATAATATATCGAATCTGAATATTTATTTTGCAATAAATAGAAGAAAAGCATATTTCCCTATTTGGGCATGCTCCATATGAGACTGGAGTCCTAGATAGGATAGACAGTATGCAAATAGTAAACCCCTTAATATTTATAGCCATCATACGGATAATACTGCATTGATTTAATGCAATAGAATTTGAAGATAATGCATATTTCATTCTATTGTTAAGACTTCATGTACGCAATATCCTGTGTTGGAAGTATGGGGAAATCTACTCGCCTGATTTTATAAATTACTTTTCATCCACTTATCAGAGTGAGAACATAAGAAATACCAAAGGATGTAATATTGACAGTACACTGGTAGACTATTCGGAATGAGCTATATCCTAGTAGAAATACATCCGAATGTACCTAGCTGTTCGGTCAGAAAAGCAAAAAGACTGTTCTACACAACTTAGTGATTACTTGTTTACGCAAGTATTGCTTTAGAAGCTATTGTACGTGGTATTGACGGATGCCATGTCCATGACCAGGAAGTGGTATGGTCCATAGGTAACTAGGCCTTGATCAACCCTTAGACCATTGCCTTACCATGACCTATTTATTTATAATTATTATTTAATTTAACCTAAATCACAAAACCATGAAACACCTAAAAATCAATTATATCCTCGTCATCGTAGGCTTGTTTTTGGCCTCGTGCCAGCAAGAAGAACTGATAGAACAAAATCAAGGCGATGAACTGGGAACACGACCTGTATCCGATAAGATTCTCAAAAATCTGGAAAAGTGGGGCTTTGATACTAAAACGAATGCTCCCATGTATACCGATCAGGGACTTTTGGTAGAGGGAGATATGTTGTTCAGCGATGAAAAACTGACAGCATTAGAGAAACCGAAGACCGAACAGGGCTACTTTTCTTTAGCGAGCTGTGACAATGTCAGGTTCATCAGAGTACGGCATTTCTTGGGCGATACACCCGAAGGAAGGTCCGTAGCTCGTGGTATGAACCTCTGGAACAGGGTCGATGGTTCTTTCGTTTTCTTCGAACTTGTCGACAGCGGCGATGCTGAGGTCAATATCAATAGAGGTTTTGTAGGTCAAGGCGCCCCCGCCTCTGCGAGTGTTCCGGTGGATGGGGAAATCACAGGGCGTGTTACAGTCGATGCCGATATACGTACTTTTGATGGAAGTGTTATTAGTGAGTTTCAATGGGGAAACATCATTGCTCACGAGCTGGGACACGTTTTGGGGCTTGTGCATGAAGATATGGCTTTTGCTGGTTTCGGAACCATTGTACCGGGCACAACAACTTTCGACAACAACTCCATAATGGATGTATCAGAGTCTATAGGCTCTCCTAATTCATTGGAAAACTTTAGTGATATTTCCTTTTTCGATAAAGAGGCCATAAGACGTATGTACGGAGGTGATAGTGGTCACTTGTGTGAGTAATCCTTTCACTTTAACCCAGGTCATGCATTGAAAAATCTACTGCGGATCTAATACAAATTTAGCTTTCAAATATCGCCTATCTTCCTGTTCATTTTGCTTCACTCTGCGTTGTGGAATTGCAATAAAAAACTGGACAATAAGTTAAGCACATTTTGAATAATTGATTTTACTAAACTCTTCTGGAGTC
>CANLOE010000049.1 GCA_947492745.1 uncultured Cyclobacteriaceae bacterium
GAACAAAAGCAAGTACACTTTGAGCGAGTTATACCGTACATCTGGATTCAATTTGTCGATTGTACAATTGCTAATTGCCCATTGTTAATTGCCCATTGCATTAGGCTTTCATTTTGTACCTTGGCACAGCCAACCCCATTATTGTACGATGGCCCAAACTGTTGTGATTAGCTTTCATTTTGTGCCTTGGCACAGCCAGAAGTTTCACAAGAAAGCTTTTGAGCAAGTTGTGATTAGCTTTCATTTTGTGCCTTGGCACAGCAGCGGCAGGAAGGGAAACGGGAAATTCGGAGTTGTGATTAGCTTTCATTTTGTGCCTTGGCACAGCAAGGATGTATAGATAGCTAATCTGACCATGGTTGTGATTAGCTTTCATTTTGTGCCTTGGCACAGCCCTTTTTCTTTCAAAGCAAATGCATAGCTAGTTGTGATTAGCTTTCATTTTGTGCCTTGGCACAGCTATGTGACTCTAATTACAAAGCACTTTTCAGTTGTGATTAGCTTTCATTTTGTGCCTTGGCACAGCAATACTGAAATCACTACATAGACCTTCTACGTTGTGATTAGCTTTCATTTTGTGCCTTGGCACAGCATACCCCTTGATAAAAGGTTGTATGTCAGTGTTTTGGGTATTGTTTTTTGAGTCAAAAAACCCGTGATTATTAAATTGGACAACAAAAATTCGCTTTTTCTCAAAAGAAAATTTCAAAGCGAACAGTGATTTTTTCTCATTCCTTAGGCAAAACTCCCTTTCATTTTTCTTCTCACCCGGTACCGGTGAACAGAACAAACTACAAAACGCATTTACTCTACTCAATGGGAAAAAGGAATTGCAGGGCTTCGATTGCAAAAGCCTGATTTATTTGCAATCTTCGGCCCATGTGTGGAATTACCGGAATATATGCCTTCAACCTCGTCGGAGGGTTCAGTATGATCAACTTGAGCAAGGCCACTACTGCGCTGGAGAGGCGCGGTCCTGATTTTCAGGACACCTATCACGATGAGTCCGTGGGATTGGGACACCGTAGATTATCGATTATCGACATCAGCGAGGCTGCCCATCAGCCGATGACCGATGCATCAGGGCGTTATATCATCGTTTTTAATGGGGAAATCTATAATTACAGAGTACTGAAACAGGAACTGGAGGCCAAAGGTTATACGTTTCGTAGCACCTCGGACACGGAAGTACTGCTACAGCTATACATCGCGGAAGGAAAGGAAAGTCTACAAAAGCTCGATGGTTTTTTTGCACTGGCCATTTACGACAAAGCCGAGAAGAGCCTGTTCATAGCACGTGATCGTATAGGTATCAAACCTCTGTACTATTATCATGATGAGGACAAGCTACTCTTTGCTTCGGAGTTAAAATCTTTATTGGCCTATGGTATCGAGAAGGAGATCGATTTTACTTCGCTCTACCTGTATCTCCAGTTCAACTATATCATGGCTCCGGCCACTATCCTGAAAGGGGTAAAGAAACTGATGCCGGGAAGTTATCTATACATCAAAGAGGGGCAGGTGCAAGAAGGCACCTATTACCAAATCCCGTACGATAGGCAAGCAGCCCAAAGAAATCCGATGAGCTACACGCAGCAGAAAGAACACTTGAAGTTGCTCTTGGAGGAGTCCGTACAGCGACGTCTGGTATCCGATGTCAGTCTAGGGGCTTTTCTCAGTGGCGGCATCGACTCATCGGTCATTACAGCCTTGGCCAGCCGGCATAAGCCCGATCTGCTGACTTTCTCGGTAGGCTATAAAGAGGAGAAGTTCTTTGACGAAACGGCCTACGCGCAAGAAGTCTCTAAAAAGTTCAATACATCCCATACGGTGTTTTCTCTGAGTAATGATGATCTCTATGCCCATGTTACTGATATCATGGACTACTTGGACGAACCCTTTGCCGATTCTTCGGCCATAGCGGTCTATATACTGAGCCGAGAGGTCGGAAAGATGGTGAAAGTAGCCCTTTCGGGGGATGGTGCAGATGAGATTTTTACGGGATATAATAAGCATGCGGCTTTTTACAAAGTCTTGAATGGAGGCATTTCGGGGTTGGTTATCAGGGCATTTGGGCCGGTATGGGCTGGGCTGCCCAGGTCCAGGAACAATCGCCTTACGAATACCTTTCGTCAACTGGACCGCTACAGCAAAGGGGCAGCACTGACTTCTAGGGAGCGGTACTGGTCCTGGGCGGGGTTCACTTCTGAAGTAGGGGCCATGAACCTGATGAGTGCTTCGGCCAGAGAGCGGCTTTCCCTACAGGCATTCGAAGCACGTAAGGAAGCTATTTTGAAATATATACCTGATAAAGAGATTGTTAGTGATCTCTTGTATACTGATGTCCATATGGTGTTGACGAACGATATGCTGACCAAGGTGGACCTGATGTCCATGGCGAACAGTCTCGAAGTACGGGTACCCTTTCTGGACCACAAGGTAGTGGAATTTGCTTTCTCCATACCGGACGACTCCAAGATCAATGGGAGCATGCGCAAGCGTATCCTTCAAGATGCTTTCAGGGATATTTTGCCCGAAAACCTGTATAATCGCCCCAAAAAAGGTTTTGAAGTACCGATGCTGAAGTGGTTGAGGAGAGAGATGAAGTCCAAGATCATCAATGATCTTTTGGAAGATGATTTTGTTCGAGAGCAGGGGATCTTTCAGATAGATGAAGTCAGGCGTCTAAAAAAGCAATTGTTTTCCTCTAATCCCGGAGATGTGCATGCCCGTGTGTGGGGATTACTCGTATTCCAGCACTGGTGGAAGCGATATTTCAAGACTTAAATACCTCTTTTTTAGTGAGTAATGCTTTAAATTTGAGGATTGATTGCTATTCTATCCCAGGTTTTGTATTATGAGTAATTGTTTACCGAAATCACGGCTATACCATGAAGACGAAAGCTTATAATTACACGGATATCAATGAGATGACCAATACGCTTTCGGCGTTCTGGAAGAGTTTGGGAGCGGAGGAAAATGCGGAGAAAACGGCGAAGTGGAAAGAGGGCATCGAAATCTATGAAGCCTCGGCAAAAGCGACCAATACCGTGATATTTTTGTTCGATTTTTCTACCTTTTCCTATTTTTACGTCTCCGGTAATGCTCCCGAGATCATTAACCACAGACCGGAAGAGTTTTATGAAAACGGAGTGGCCCTTTCCGTCAATCTGATTCATCCGAAGTACCTGGAGGCCCGTTTAAAAATGCTGGAGTTCTATATCAAGCTTCCCATTGACTTTCCGGAAGAAGAACGCAAGGAACTATTGATTTCCTTGGATTTCATGTTTATCAATCCCAAGGAGGAATATGTCCGGTTTGTACAACAAAGTAAGATTTTGGAGCTGGATACCAACGGGAAGCCGCTCATTTCCCTGAATTATCTTCACAATGTAGGAAGTGTGAAAAAAGAGCCTTCTTCCGACCTCATCGTTAAGCCCGGAAAAGGTATGGCCGAAATCTATCATTACAATTTTGACCGTAAAGTCATCGATGCCGTAGGTAAGATTTCAAAAAGGGAAAAAGACATACTGACTTGTCTTTCCCAAGGTTTCTCTACGGGCCAGATTGCCGAGAAACTTTATATCAGCCCGAACACGGTCAACACCCATCGCAGTAATCTCCTCTTCAAAACCAATTGCAAAGACACCTCTTCCCTGATTTTTTATGCAAAAATGACCGGTTTAATGTAAAATAAACTGGATTTTATGCAAAAATACTGACTATCAGTATTGAGTTGATCTTTAAAAAATGAGAAGTTTGAAGTAAGTGCTTTGCATACTTCATTTGTCTTGTCTCATCACTGGGTAGGTCTACTCCTTACTCCTTTTACGGATAAGATAATACAAATTTGGGCTTCACATGTCGTATAAGATTCCGTGGGTCATTTTAGTTTCGGTCAAGGCGAACACCGCAGAGATAGCAGCGCTATCCCGAAGATTGTCAACGCAGAGTGAAGCATAATGAACAGGAAGATAGGCGATTTTAAAAGTTAAGTTTGTATAAGATGCGGTATGTAATTGCATAGCTCCATCTGGCCAAGCTATGGAGTGTTCAACTGGATTATGCATTAGAACTTTGTGATGAGGGATTAAATGGCTATAAATCAGTATGTATTATTGGATTCGGCAGAGTATCGCTATGGTTGATTCAAAAAATACATTCATCTTACTGATTTGTTTTCTTTAACCCAAATTGATGGATAGAAATCGTGATGAGCGTATAAATAGTAAGATACCGGCCATTTGTATTCGTTCGGCACAGCACCGCTATGGTGAATGAAGACCGGTGGGCAAAGCTTCCGGTATGAAGCTATTTGTGCGCGGAATAGGTTCTCTATTGATCATTTTGGGTTTAAGGTTGCCGTTTTTTTTAACCCAGAATGTTCGTTGGAACTTCGTCATGAGGACTTAAATGGCAATACATCAGTGCGTTTTCTTGGATTCAGCGTAGCACCGCTACGGTTAATTCAAAAGACGCATTCATTTACTGATTTGAAGCCAGTTAAGTCTGGAATAGATTTTCTAATGGACATTTTGGGTTTAATGCATACTGCGGGTTCAATACAATGAAGTGATTTGGACTTTTTGTTTGGCACCGAGAATGTTGGCTTTTGTACCCTGATGAAGGTTTTTTTCCGTTGCATAGCCAAAGCTACGGAACTTGAAAAAGACAGGACCAGGGTGCTGAATGTGAAATTCGCAGGTAAAAAAAAGGCCTAAACTACTTCAATACCTTAACAATAGAGAAAAACATGCATTCGAAAAAAATCATTGAGCAGGTCAGGGCGGGAAATGAACGGGCAATGGAATCACTCTACAAAATGTGTCGTCCGAAGTTTGCCATATGGGTCATGAAAAGCTATGGCTGTTCCCATGAGACTGCCATGAACGCTTATCAAGGGGCTATACTTGCGTTCTATGAGAACATCATGTCGGGTAAGCTCAAGCACTTGGAGTGTAGTCCCGAAACTTACTTGTTCGCTATAGGTAAAAACAAAGTGCAGGGTCAGATGAGGGAAGAGCGCAAATGGAGCTTTGATTTTTTGAATGTTGCAGAGCAGGAAGCATTTATGGAAGGAGAGGACCAGGTAAACAAGGAAAAGGTAATGGCACAAATAGAACAGTGTCTCGAACACCTATCCACAGCATACCGGGAAGTCTTGTACTGCTATTATTACCAAAACCTGTCCATGACCGAAATTGCCAAACTACTGGGCTATAAGAATGCGGACACTGCCAAAAACATGAAGTATAAGGCTATTTGCCAGTTACGACGTTTGTTTGAACGTAGGGCCAAACAACGTCATGAAGTGATCTCCGGGGATCATTGTTATTAGTGGGCAGTACAGACATAGCTCTCAAATTTCGCCTACAGTATTGTTCTTTTGCCACTCTGCGTTGGCAAATCTTATGATAGCGCTGCTATCAGGTGATTTCGATCAGAACAAAATGATTCGCGGATCTTCTGCGAAACTTAAAACCTGAATTTGCATAAAAATTTCTTTATCCCAAAATGATCAATAGGATTGCGTGATGAACGTATAAAGTGCAATAAGATCAGCGGTTTAGGTGAGGGGGCTTTTGTATCACTAAGGTGACGAGCCTGCGCAGCGTAAAACCACTGGTTTTGAAGCGATTTATACAAATTTGGGTTTCAAATGTCGTATAAGATTCCGCTGGTCATTTTGTTTCAATCAAGGCGATAACCGCAGGGATAGCAGCGCTATCCCGAGGATTGTCAACGCAGAGTGAAGCTAAATGAACAAGAAGATAGGCGATATTTAAAAGCTAAGTTTGTATTAAGTCCGGAATGGATTTTCTAATGGACATTTTGGGTTTATAGTACTGTCAGGAAAAACATGGGATTGCGGTGCTGTCTTGTAGGGAACATCCGGTGATGTGTTTTCGATGCCTGTCTCCCATACCGTAGTTATAGCTGGTCTGATAGGGGCAATGAGAAGCCCCATAAAATAATAGGGTAGGGGTAGAACTTGGTATCCTACCGGTGAACTACCGATAGGATACCTATAGCTAATATGAGGGGTTTTACTTCAACCAAGCTTTGTACATCCACAAGGTTTTCTCCTGTGCTTCGTTAAAGGCCGCGAGTAGGTCCGCTGTGGCGCCATCTCCGTTTTCTTCGGCCAGTCTTTCTGCTTTTTTCTGTTCTTTGATGATATAGCTAAGGTTTTCTACGATGACCTTGACCGCTTTCTCACCATCGTGAACGTTCTTACAAGGCTTTATTTCGGCACTTTTCAGGTAGTCTTCGAAGGTGTGTAGGGGAGTCTCCTCTATGGTCAGTATTCTTTCTGCGATATCGTCTATCCTCACGGCGGTATCATTGTAGAGTTCTTCAAATTTGGCATGCAGTTCGAAGAAGTGCTTGCCCTGAATATTCCAATGAAGCCCCCGCAGGTTTTGATAGTAGATTTGATAATTGGCCAATAGGGTATTGAGTTTCTTTCCTGTTTTAGTGGAATTTTCCATGTTCTTTTCTAAGTTGATAGATACTGTTTTATTTAATGGAAAGCGATGACTCGCTTTCTTGTATTGTTCAACCCGGATCATGCGTTGGAACTTCGTAACGAGGTTTTACATATCCATAAATAAGGGAGTTTTATTGGATTTAGCATAGCACCGCTATGGTGAATTCAAAAAACGTAGTGCAACGACCGGTTTGCAGCTATTTAGATCCGCAGTAGATTTTTCAATGCATGATCCGGGTTCAAAGCAAAATAATAGGTCACCCCTCGCTTATCCGCAGAAAAAGGACCTATTTCTGAAATGGATTCTTTCAGTACCCAAATCAAATTAAATAAAAGGAGAAAAACAGCCTATGAACATAGGTTTTACCAATGCCCACATCGAAAGAAACGATAAGCACTGATATATTTTAACCCAAAACGATCAATAGCATTCCTATTCCAAACATAAATTGCTTCAAAATCAGTGGTTTTACGCTGCGCAGGTTCGTTACCTTAATGATTCACTAAGCCTCCTCACCTAAACCGCTGATTTTATTGCACTTTGCATCACGGAAATCCTATCGATCAATTTGGGTTTAACCCGAATCATGTATTGGAGCTTAGTTGTGAGGGCTTAAAAAGCAATACATCAGGGTGTTTTATCGGATTCAGCGTAGCACCGCTACGGTGAATTCGAAAAACGCATTCACTTTACTGATTTTCAGCTATTTAATACCGTAATAGAAGGGCTAATGCATGATCAGGGTTTAATAGTACGGCTTGTTAAGGAGAATTTCCCAATGCAACTTTTGAAAGATAAGTTTGTCTAAAACATAAGTATCCAAGAAAATAAAAGGCACATTTCAAAACAGTCTTTTACGCCAATAAAAAATATTTCGCTAATATTAGGGCATTATGGAAAATCCACAATTATCGGAGTTTGGTGTAGCCTTATTGTACATTATCGCGGGTATCGTATTTGTTGCCGGAGGGTTGATTACGGCATTTATCATTCGGCCCAGCCGCCCTAATGAGGAGAAACTGACGACCTATGAGTCCGGTGAAGACCCTGTAGGCAATGCTTGGGGGCAGTTCAATGTACGTTTTTATATTGTTGCCTTGGTATTTTTGCTTTTTGATGTAGAGCTGGCATTGATGTTTCCTTGGGCCACGGTATTTGGTAATAAAGCTTTGATCGAAGGTACTCAAGGTGTCTGGGGTTGGTTTTCCATCGTGGAAATGTTCGTTTTCGTATTGATATTGGCTTTGGGTCTAGCTTATGCATGGGCAAAGGGGCATCTGGACTGGGTCAAACCCCGACAGCAACAGACCGACTATAAATCCAAAATACCAAAAGAAGCTTATATAGATATCAATAAAAAATATTGAGTGGGAAGAGCGTGTGACATTTGGTTATGCCTAATGGAGAAGCGGTCGGCGTGATGGTTTAAGGTCGAATTGCAGTAATGCTTACAGCAAAGGGTGACAATCGGGACACTAGCTGACGAACCGTGAGGAATTTACAGCAATACAATTAGTTAATTTACAGAGATAAAGGGCAAAAGGCATGGGTTTATTGGATCAACAATTTGAAGGGGGCGGCATTATCATTGCCAAGGTAGATGATTTGATCAACTGGGCGCGGCTCTCCTCGATGTGGCCGATGACCTTCGGTATTGCCTGCTGTGCTATTGAGTTCATGGGTACAGGTACGCCTATTTATGATATGGACCGGTTCGGGATAGCACCCCGGGCCTCGCCACGGCACTCTGATGTTATGGTCGTCGCGGGTACGGTGACCTTCAAGATGGCCGATAGGCTACGTCGTCTTTATGAGCAGATGCCCGAGCCACGTTATGTGATATCTATGGGGTCCTGCTCCAACTGTGGAGGCCCCTATTGGGAACATGGCTATCATGTCGTCAAAGGAGTGGATCGTATTGTGCCCGTAGATATCTATGTGCCTGGGTGTCCTCCAAGACCGGAAGCTCTCATCGGAGGATTTTTGAAACTACAGGAGAAAATCAGAAATGAGACATTAATGGCACCAAAGGCTATAGAACGACTGATGGCCAAACAGGCATAAGCCTATTTTGTCCAAATCGAAAATAGATCATTTCGATAACTGTAGTCTCCTTGACTCGCATTTTGATGCATAAGGGAAAGTGGAAATAAGATGACTTACCATTTAGATACGGTTTTGAAATTATTTTAGAATTTGTCATCCCTATTTTGAGTAGAGCCGAGCGCGAAGATAATGTCCTGAGAGTTTGGCCAATGAAAAGGCCTGCCTGCCGCGTGAGAAATTGGAAAAAGATAGCAGCACTATATGGGAAGAATTTCAACGAAATCATCTACCAAAATCACCTACAGCAATGAGCAAGATAGCGGCTATAAGCAGCAGGGGCATTTTCAGAAGTACCTTCTGACATATTGGACACTGTCCATACAGACTTAACTCCTGCGACCGAACAACAGACAATCTATTATTTATGGCATTGGAAAACATCATCGAACTGATTACCGAAACGCTAGGGGATGAGGTGATAGAGGATAAAGACCTCTCTGCTTCTCCGCAGGCCCTGATCATCAAAGCAGAACATATCGAGCCTGTCTGTGCACTGCTCCATGCGCATGATAGTACTTATTTCGATATGCTCTCTTGTATTACAGGAGTGGACAATGGTCCGGAAGCGGGTACCATGGAAGTCATCTATAACCTTTACTCTATCCCCTATGATGGGCATCTTATGTTGAAGTGCCTGCTGAAAAGACCCGAAAGAGAAGAGGATATGCCGAGTATTGCTACTCTGAGCGGTATATGGCGAACAGCAGATTGGTTGGAGCGAGAGACCTATGACCTATTGGGTATCAACTTTGAAGGGCACCCCGATCAGCGGAGAATATTACTTCCAGCGGACTGGGAGGGTTTCCCCCTGCGTAAGGATTACCAACACCAAGAGTACTATCATGGTATCAAAGTGGAGTATTAGCTATTGACAATGAGTCATTACACTCCACTGACAGCGCATCAAGAATCGGTTCGGTGAATAGCCCGGATGATGAGCCCTATTCTACACTGGCTCTTCGTATATTTGTCCCTATGGAGTTCAGAACCGTAGATGGTTTTCCAAAAGAAACCTTTTTCTTCTGAGCCAATCGCCCTCGGGTGCAATAGCTGATGATGAGAAGTGTATCGGTAAAATTTTACCGTGAAAATCGTTCCATTGGCTTAAGAAGTACTCCACATGCGTATCCCTATATATCAGTAAAACAACGATCATAACCCCTATCGATTTGGCCAACGAGATACAATACCGCTACGAGAAAGACCATTTGAGCAAATCCGAACCCAATAAGTACAAAGCGGATGAACTGAAGTCGGAGGAAATGCTCATCAACATCGGTCCCCAGCACCCTTCGACACATGGGGTGTTACGCTTGGAAGTTATTAGTGATGGGGAAGTGGTAAAGGATGTCATCCCTCATCTAGGGTATCTGCACCGCTGTTTTGAGAAACACGCCGAGTCACTGTCCTATAACCAGATTATCCCTTATGTGGACCGTATGGATTACTTAGCGGCGATGAACTCTGAGCATGCCTATGCCCTGGGGGTAGAACGTATGCTGGGCATAGAGGATAGGATTCCTCCTCGGGTGGAGTACATTCGTGTGCTGGTAGCGGAGCTGAACCGTCTGGCCTCCCATTTTGTTGCTGTAGGCACTTATGCGATGGATATCGGTGCCTTCACTCCCTTTATGTGGATGATGCGGGACAGAGAGCATATACTACGTTTGCTGGAGTGGGCCAGTGGGGCGAGGATGTTGTATAATTATATCTGGGTAGGAGGGCTCTTTTACGACCTGCCCGTAGGCTTTGAAGAACAGTGTGCTACTTTTATCGATTATTTAAAGCCTAAGATGACCGAACTGAAAAGATTGGTCATGGAGAATAAGATTTTCATCGAACGTACTGCCAATGTCGGTGTTTTACCCTTGGACCTGGCCATTAATTACGGTGTAACGGGACCCATGCTGCGCGGCTCGGGACTGAAGTACGATCTCCGAAAGGTCGATGCTTACTCGGTATACCCCGAGCTGGATTTCCAAGTGCCTATCGGCACGGGAGAAATGGGTACCGTCGGCGATTGTTGGGATAGGACTTGGGTCCGTGTAGTGGAAATCGATGAGTCGCTCCACATCATGTCCCAGTGTCTGGAACGATTGCAAGGGGACTTGAAACGAGACCGGGATTTCGACCCACAGGCCTTGGTACCCAAAAAAATACGTCCTAAAAAACAAGACCTCTATGTGCGTGCCGAAAACCCCAAAGGCGAACTGGGCTTTTTCTTTCGTGCCGATGGGCGCAGTGACAAACCTTTTCGCTGTAAGGCCCGCTCTTGTTGTTATGTCAACCTCTCCATTATCAGTGAGATCGCCAAAGGAGGACTCATAGCCGATCTGGTAGCGATCATAGGCTCCATCGATGTCGTTTTGGGAGAAGTGGACCGCTAGCACTGACATCACCATGAAGATACTGAAAGCAGCACAGATCAGAGCAGCAGACGCCTATACGATTCGGCACGAACCGATAGCCTCTATAGACCTTATGGAGCGGGCTGCCCAGACTTTTACGGACTGGTGCCTGACCCATTTGGATTTTGGAGAGAAGGCCATAGTCATCTACTGTGGTACGGGTAACAATGGAGGCGATGGTCTGGCCATTGCTAGGATCTTGTCATATAAGGGTTTTTCTGTGGAAGTCACCGTAGTACACAGCGAGAAGCCAGGTGCTGAAGACTTCAAGGCCAATCTGGCACGGTACGAGACTTCCGCCAGTGTCCGACACATCGTATCGGTAGGAGAGGTGCCCGAGCAGATAGACGGTGATATAGTTATCGACGCACTGTTCGGTACGGGTTTATCTCGCTCTCTAGAGGGCCTTCATGTAGCTGTAATCGAGGCTATCAATGCGGGTACCTCCCAAGTAATCGCAGTAGATATTGCCTCCGGGCTGTTCAGTGATGGTCAGACGCCAGGAACTGCTATCGTCCGACCGCGATATACCTTGTCTTTTCAGGTTCCCAAACTGGCTTTTGTCATACCGGAAAACGAACCTTATGTAGGGGAGTGGCACGTATTGGATATCGGTCTGCACAAAGGTTTTTTGGAAAGTGAAGCAACGCCCTATTATCTGTTCGAGGTATCCGCTGCTGCGGCTTTGTTGACGTCAAGGAAAAAATACGCTCACAAAGGCGATTTTGGTCGTGCCTTGCTGATTGCAGGAAGTTATGGGAAGATGGGGGCCGCGATATTGGCAGGAAAAGCAGCGCTGCGCTCGGGCCTGGGCCTGTTGACATTGCATGCTCCCAAAGCGGGTTATGCCATCCTCCAGACCGCAGTGCCCGAGGCCATGGTTTCGGTGGATGATGCCGAACATTATTTTTCGAACCTACCCTATCTGGAACCTTATGGCACCATCGGTATTGGCCCTGGTCTAGATCAACAGGCAGCTACACATACCGCACTCACCGCTTTATTGCATCAATCAAAGCATCCCATGGTCTTGGATGCCGATGCCCTGAATATTATCTCCGTGCGCCGGGAGTTATTGGAGGCATTGCCCAGTGGCTCTATACTTACACCGCACCCTAAGGAGTTCGAGCGTCTGGCCGGCGGTTTTGACCATGGTTTTGACCGACTGGAACTGCAACGTTCTTTTTCCATGACCTATGGCGTCTATGTCGTACTCAAAGGAGCGCATACAGCCCTTTCTACACCAGAGGGCAGTGTCTACTTCAATACTACAGGCAACCCTGGTATGGCGACGGCGGGTAGCGGAGATGTGCTGACAGGGGTTATTACCGCTCTACTGGCACAGGGCCACACTCCGGAAGTCGCAGCACTGTTAGGTATATGCCTTCATGGGCTAGCGGGTGATCTTGCCAAACAGGAAAAGGGGGAGGTCTCACTCATTGCTTCCGATATTATTGAATTTTTACCCGCAGCATTTGGTTTTTTTAATGGTAGCAGACAATAAACGGATATGTGCTGGCGTTTCTAAAATAATTGAACTTCCATATCCACCATTCATCGCTGCTTTTGTCATGAAAGCCGAAATTTAACCTTAAGAAAACAGCAGCCCCTGTTTTTTCGAACATTATCCTATTACCTTCGTATTCCTAGTAAAGGGAAGTGCATTTTTAAAAATGCATAGTGCATCTGAAAAAAACATTAAATTTTTAATGTTGGTGTAGTTTTTGTAGTGTTTTATTTCATCAAGCAAATGACTATTTTACAATTATGAAAGTTTTGAAGCCATTTTTTATTATAGCTTGTCTGTATTTCGGGGCAATCTCAAGTTTTGCTCAAAATAGCAATGAATTAAGTGATTTTGGAGACAATACTGAGTTGGAGGTAAACAAGATAAGCCTATATCCCATGCCAGCTACCAGTGTGTTGAATGTGGAGATTGATAATTCGACGATGACGTCGATTACCTTTGAGCTGTACAATATCATTGGAAATAGTCAGAAAGTTGAAGTAGAACGCATTCAGGGCAACGTATTTCGTGTCAATGTGAACCATCTGAACAAAGGCTACTACCTTTTGTCCATTGTGGATGAAAAGGCGAATGTGAGAAAAGCATTTCGTTTTCAAAAGAGATAACTGACTGTACTTTTGTACATTTGTTTTTATATAATTAGAAAGGCACTGCAATTATGCAGTGCCTTTTTTATTTTATCGGATGAGAATAATCCTATCTAGCCTGAATTGGGTTTTTCTTTTTCCGGCATGTCTTTATCGGTATGCTACCTTACTGTGAAAGATCATTTTGGGTTAAAACTCTGCGCTTCCGGGTGTTCTGGGAAAAGGGATAACATCCCTGATATTGCCCATGCCCGTAACAAATAGCATCAAACGCTCAAAGCCAAGACCAAAGCCACTGTGCGGCACGGTCCCAAATTTGCGCGTGGTCAAATACCACCAGAGGTCTTCTTCGTGTATATCCATTTCTTTGATCCTTTCCAGCAATTTGTCATGGCGTTCTTCTCTTTGCGAACCACCGATGATCTCACCGATTCCGGGAAACAATACATCCATGGCACCTACTGTTTTGCCATCCTCGTTCTGACGCATGTAGAAGGCTTTGATATTCTTCGGGTAATCGAAAAGAATGACAGGTCGCTTAAAATGCTTTTCTACCAAAAAGCGTTCATGCTCTGACTGTAGGTCTGCTCCCCATTCTTCTATCAGGTACTTGAATTTCTTCTTTTTATTGGGCTTGGAGTTGCGTAGTATTTCGATGGCTTCGGTATAGCTGACCCTCTGAAAATCATTTTCAATGACAAAGCGGAGTCTTTCCATTAAGTCCATCTCATTCCTTTCGGCCTGAGGTTTCTTGCTGTCTTCGTCGATTCCTCTTTGCTTCAGAAATTCCAAATCGTCGGCACAATGTTCCAGTGCATAGCCGGCCAGGTATTTAAGGAACTCTTCCGCAAGGTCCATATTGTCCGCAAGCTCATAAAAAGCCATTTCCGGTTCTATCATCCAAAACTCGGCCAAGTGCCGGGAAGTATTGGAGTTTTCGGCCCTAAAGGTAGGTCCAAAAGTATAGATATCGGACAGGGCCAAGGCCGCCAGTTCTCCTTCCAGCTGCCCCGATACGGTCAAGTTGGTTTCCTTGGCAAAAAAATCCTGTTTAAAATCCACTTCGCCCGCATCATTTTTAGGGGGGGCAGCGGGGTCCAGGGTCGTGACACGGAACATTTCGCCGGCGCCTTCTGCATCGGACCCTGTGATGATAGGGGTGTGTATATTGAGAAAACCACGCTCATTGAAAAACCGGTGAACGGCAAATATCATGGCATGACGAATGCGAAAGATAGCCCCAAAAGTGTTGGTCCTTGGACGTAAGTGGGCTTCTTCCCTCAGCTTCTCCAAGCTGTGTTTTTTGGGGGATAGGATAGTCAATTTTACCTCTTCAGGATCGGCATCTCCCAGAATAGTGACGCTCTCCGCTTTGATTTCTACTGATTGCCCTTTGCCCATAGAGGCAATCAACTCACCATTGACCGCAACACTGGCCCCTATGGTAATTCTTTTCAACAATTGTTCATCGCTTTGTTCGAAATCGATGACCGCCTGTATGTTCTTTATGGTAGAGCCATCATTGATAGCAATGAACCGGTCGTTTCTAAAAGACCTGACCCATCCTTTTACAGTGACATTATGCCCGATTTCGGGCTTGCTCAGCAATGCTTTTATTTTTGTTCTCATCGGCCTTATCGCGCTTGTGAAAGTAGGTTATTTTCTTGCCTAAACCATCAAAAAATCCTATTTTGATGTCTTGGCAAAAGAAGGATATTTTGTTCTTTATATCAAAGAATTGCGAAAATATAATAAATTTGAAAAAGCAATACTATCGATTACTATTAGACAGGGTACATCATGCAGAAACTGGGGTTAAGCCAGAGTTTAAGTCAGAAGTTATCACCACAGCAGATTCAGTTCATAAAGCTGTTGCAGGTGCCTACGGCGGAGCTGGAGACTCGCATCGAAGAAGAGCTGGAGGTAAACCCTGCTTTGGAAGAAGGCAAAGAAGAACGGGAAGAACAGAATGCTGAAGAGGAATTTCCAGAGGCCAGCTCTGAGAAAGAAGATGAGATCAATGTGGAGGACTATCTTCGTGACGATGATTTCAGCGGATACAAGATGCAAGGAGACGGGGATAATCTCGATGATAAGGATATGCCCATCCCGATGATGTCCACACTCAACGAACAACTAATGAATCAGTTGGGCTTTTTGGGTCTCGATGAGCGGCGTTATGTTATCGGCAAGCAGTTGGTGGGCAGTATTGAAGGGGATGGTTACATACGAAGAGACTTGGATGCGATACTGAACGACCTTGCTTTTTCCCAGAATGTAGAGACCGATAAGGAAGAACTGGAAGAAATCCTGTACAGGATTCAGGCTTTTGACCCGCCGGGCATTGCCGCCAGAGATTTGCAGGAGTGTTTGATGTTACAGTTGGAGCGTAAGGATGAATCGAATGTGGATGTACTGGTGGCCAAGAAAATCATCCATGAGTGCTTTGAGGAGTTTACCAAAAAACATTACAAGAAAATACTCAAAAAACTGGGCATCGACGATGAAGATTTCCTGAAAGATGCTATAGAATTGATTACCAAACTGAATCCAAAACCGGGAGGGAGTATGCCGGGGGGAGGTCTGGCCCGAACGCAATACCTCATGCCCGATTTTATCCTTGTCAACAATGATGGTGACCTAGAGTTGAGCCTCAATTCTCGAAATGCCCCCGAACTTCGCGTCAGTCGTTCTTATTCGGACATGTTTCAAGCCTATCAGAAAAGTGATAAGAAAGACAAAAAACTCAAAGACACGGTCTCTTTTGTGAAGCAAAAACTGGATGCGGCCAAGTGGTTCATCGATGCTATCAAACAGCGCCAGCAGACTTTACTGAACACGATGAACGCTATCGTAGAATACCAGTATGACTTCTTTCTGGAAGGAGATGAAAGTAGATTGAGACCAATGATCTTAAAAGATATCGCCGAAAAGATAAGCATGGATATCTCTACAGTGTCCCGAGTGGCCAATAGTAAGTCCGTTCAGACTGAATATGGGCTGTTCCCTTTAAAATATTTTTTCTCAGAAGGCATTGCCACCGACTCAGGAGAAGACGTGAGCAGTCGGGAGGTAAAGCATATATTGAAGAACATCATCGAAGGAGAGGATAAGAAAAAACCTCTTTCGGATGATAAATTAGAGAAATTGCTCAAAGCCAAAGGCTATAATATAGCTCGTCGCACGGTGGCCAAATACCGCGAGCAACTGCATATCCCCGTCGCAAGATTAAGAAAAGAGCTGTAGTGAATAGATTTTTAGCGCAGAGTATTTCTTGGATAACACATCCTTTGTTAATGGTTTCCGTATTGTTTGCCGTGCTGTTTCATTATGCTCCCGTCAGCCTGAGACCTTTCCGGGATGCTTCCGTACCGCATGTCCTGTTACTGATTTTTATTACCACATTTTGTATCCCTACACTGAGCGTATTGGCATTACGCTTTACAGGTAGTATTACTTCATTGATGATGGGAGAGCGTCATGAGCGAAGTATGCCATTTATTTTTATCAGTCTATTTTACCTAATGACCACTTACTTTTTCATGTATAGACTGGAGATGAGTGAGCATATACAGGTCGTTTTTCTACTGGTCAGTAGCTTGGTCGTGTTGACTACGCTACTTACTTTTTTTGTGAAGGTCAGTATTCACAGTGCCAGCATATGTGGGTTTGTAGGTTTTTTATTGGCCTTGAAGGTCAACTATCCCGAAACGGCACTGCTCTGGCCGCTGTTCTTTGCTGTTTTGCTAGCGGGCATGACCATGTCAAGTCGCCTTTACCTGAATGCACATCGCCCGAGTGAAATCTATCTTGGGGCAGGCATAGGCTTTTCTTTATGCTTTACAGGGGCCTTGTTATATATGTAGGGTCAATGAAGTGATCTTGGCCTTTGGCCCTTGTGCTTTGATAAAGGCTTTTTCCCATGGCAGCATCGAAGCCAAGGGACTTGAAAAAGACAAAGTCAGGATACTAAACCCAGAATGTTCGTTGGAACTTCGTCATGAGGACTTAAATGGCAATACATCAGTGCGTTTTCTTGGATCCAGCGTAGCACCGCTACGGTTAATTCAAAAAACGCATTCATTTACTGATTTGAAGCCAGTTAAGCCCGGAATAGATTTTCTAATGGACATTTTGGGTTAAATGTGAAATTCGCAGGTAAAAGAAAAAGTCTATATCACTTCAGCCCAAAATGATCGATAGCCTTCCTATTGCGAGCATAAATCACTTCAAAATCAGCGGTTTTACGCTCATCACGATTTCTATCGATCAATTTGGGTTTAATACAAATTTGGGTTTTAAATGTCGTATAAGATTCCGCGGGTCATTTTGGTTTCAATCAAGGCGACAACCGCAGGGATAGCAGTGCTATCGCGAGGATTGTCAACGCAGAGTGAGGCAAAATGAACAGGAAGATAGGCGATATTTAAAAGCTAAGTTTGTATAATTTACTGTTGTGTTTGTTTTCCATTGGAGTTCATGAATCTTCGATTTAAGCCCCCTCACCTAAACCGCTGATTTTAGTGTACTTTATGTCCTCATCACGAGATCCTATTGACCATTTTGGGTTCAATAAAAAAAAGCTGCCCCTTATGGTGGCAGCTTGTCTATTTTGCTTTACATTACTATCCTTTGTTACGAAAGACTAGAATCCAGTGATGGAAATCCCAAAGGTCATGGGCTGTACATCGGTTCTTTCCGGGCCATCTTCTGATTTGAAGAGGCTGTTCAGATAGTAATTATAGAATAGATTGACATTGCCGATGCCCAATCTTCCGTATACCCCGTACCGTATAGGGCTTAGATTGAAACCCTGTTGGTCCTTTAGCTTTTTTATCTGCCCATCAGTCTTGTACACTACTTTAGTGTGTGCAGAATAAAGTACGCCAACACGCCCGCCAAGAGCTACTTTGAAACTTCTATTGGCATCATTCGGGTTAGTCAAAAAACGAAATTCAATGGGAAGGTCTACATAATTGGCCGCAAGCTTAGATTTTCTGAAATCTATCCCGGCACCGATAGCATCTTCTAAACTGATTGTGGTAGTCTTATTATTGTCATCGATGGCCAAAGTGACAGGGTTGGAAAAATCGTACTTGTCAAGCCCCAAACCTAGGCCTGTATGAAACGAAAAATGTGACTTACCTATAGGGAAGTCAAATAGATAATAGACATTCACGGCCTTTGATCCCCAAAAGCTAGGTTTTATTGTCTCGGGAGCATTCAGTAGAAAATTGAAACCAAGCTCTATCATCACATCCCCCGGAATATCAGGCCTTGATCTGAGCTCCTTAGGCTTTATCATGCTATCATCCTGCGTACTTTCCTGAGCCTGACCTGTGAGAGAAAAAAGAGAAAGAATAAGTACGGCAATACCGAGAAGTATGTGTTTCATTTGTTGTTGTTTGTTAATAAAAAGCATAGTTAACTGTATCCATAGCCGATACAGATGACTCTTTTACTGTACGTTAAACCTGATATTAGGTTGAGGGTTCAAATTTAAGATTTTGGAGCGCAAATATAGTGTTTTTCGGAAAAGTATCCGTGCGATTGCTGTTTTAACCCAGGGTGGTCAATTACCTTCATGTAGAAATGATAATTAACTAACTGATAGTTAATGAGTTTTTTGTCAAAATATCACTTTGAAATGTAGTATTTGCATGAGGATTTTTATTTCCAAGCCGTTTTATTGGAATTTTTGATTGTAATACAAATTTGGGTTTCCAGTGCATGACCCGGGTTCAATCAAGGCGATAACCGCAGGGATGGCAGCGCTATCCCGAGTATTGTCAACACAGAGTGAAGCAAAAAGAACAGGAAGATAGGCGATTTTAAAAGCTAATTTTGTATTAGATGACCGATGACCTTGTGAAGCAGGTCTAAGGACAATCTGGGCTTGGTCTAATGGTTGATGTTGAGGCACGGGACCTTGGTTGATATAGTGAGTGCTCTCAAATCCGAAAAATGGATACATTTGCCCTTCTATGACTTGTACCTACAGTATGTGTTGATAGAGATTTGAGAGGGATGTCTATCGCTATGAAATTTTTCGATAAAAATCGGGCTTTACTATTCTTCGGGAACTTTTTTTGTGTAAATTTGCATCTCTATAAACAAATCGGCCTCGTGGCGCAACTGAATAGCGCACCTGATTACGGCTCAGGAGGTTACAGGTTTGAATCCTGTCGAGGTCACAAAAACAGCCAAAACCGCTCAATTTGAGCGGTTTTTTTTATTAGGCATTCTTATCAGGGCCAATCTATTGATGATACCCCAAAAATTAGGACAGTAAGTTAAGTTCATGATAAATAACTAAATCTACTGTAATGACACGAAAGAAGTACAGCTCGAAATTCAAGACCAAAGTAGTATTGGAGTCGTTCAGGGAGCGCTCCACGGTTGTGGAACTTGCCCCAAAACATGAGCTTGCCCACAGCAGATCCACCAATGGAAGCGTGATTTTCTGTCGAGGGACGAAGATGTCCACACGACCGGTCCCGAGGGCGAAAAGGAAGAAGAAAAGGACCGATTGCTGAAGACAATCGGCCAACTGAAAGTTGAGGTCGATTTTTTTAAGGAACGCCTTGCGCTGAAACCCTTGAACCCAAAATGTCCATTAGAAAATCTATTCCGGACTTAACTGGCTTCAAATCAGTAAATGAATGCATTTTTTGAATTCACCGTAGCAGTGCTACGCTGAATCCAAGAAAACGCACTGATGTATTGCCATTTAAGTCCTCATGACGAAGTTCCAACGAACATTCTGGGTTGAAGGAACGTAGATCGATGATATGCAAGGGTCAATTGAGCATCGTAAGGCAGTGCGAACTGCTCAGTGCACCGTTCCGGTTTTTATTACCGTCCAAGGGAAGGGTCCGCGCTGAACCTTGGGCTCAGGCGCGAAATGGACGCACACTATATGGAGCATCCCGAAATGGGTGCCAGGCGTATGCACACCTGGCTGACCGGGGACAAGGGCCACAAGGTGAGTCGTAACCGTGTTATGGGGCTGGGTGCCACCATGCCGGGAAAACACACCTCCAAGCTGCAAAAGGACCATAAAGTGTACCCTTACCTGTTGCGGGGACTGATGGTGGAAAGGCCAGATCGGGTCTGGGCAATGGATATCACCTACATCCCGATGAGGAAGGGTTTTATGTACCCGGTGGCGGTCATCGACCTGTACAGCAGGTATGTGGTGAACCGGTCGCTGTCCAATACGATGGATGCCGAATGGTGCAGGGAAACGGTGGAAGGTGCCATTGAGATACACGGGAAACCCGATATCCTCAATACCGATCAGGGCGCACAGTTCACCTCGGGTACCTTCGCGGGGTGAACTGTGCTTGCGGAGGGCATCCGGTTCAGCATGGACGGCAAGGGAAGGCCCCCGACAATGCCTTCATAGAGAGACTTTGGGAGGAGCGTCAAGTACGAGAAGGTCTATCTCAACCCTCCGGAAACAGGCCTGAGGCTCTATGAGATGCTACAGGAATACTTTGCCTACTACAACGATGAGCGCAGGCACCAGGGAATAGGTGACGGCATACCAGCAGAAATGTACCTGCCGGGAGCAGGGAAAAAAGCTGCTGCGTAAAGGCGGGTTTACCACATTACAACACCACCGAAAAATCCTTGAAGGGATTTAGGGCATTGAAATAGGAGAAAAACCCTCAGGCAGAAGAACTGGGAAAACGGAAAAAACTATCCTAAGAATTGGGGGTAGTACCCTAGGAGTATAGCGAAAATCTATGAAAGGATAGTTCACTTTCTTTCGATAGTTCAACGGAGCATTTATCTTACGGCACTCATCAACAGTGATATCACTATTGGAAAGGTTAGATTATCCGTCAAAACAACATGTAATATTTTAGGTGTAATTTAGCCTGTTTTTTATTTTAAATTTATAATAGTTCAGGATTAAGGACGAATTGAAATGCTATGTTTAAAATGGATTGTTTTTTAATGTCTTGATAAATAGGTTTTTAGTAAATTTTATATATTAACCTAATGTTAAAGGGTTGAATTTTAAAATCTTCAGCGCAAAGTGGCTTTAGTATTGAATACTGTATTTTTAATCAATGACAATTGGTTAGGTTTGTAATGTCAAAAACAACAACAATAACAACAACCACCATCATTATGAAAATCTTATCGATTCCGCACGCCCTATTTTTCTCCGTTAGGCTCTATATCTTCAAAACTTCCGATACAGCATAAGGGACAATCGTAGTCATACTTTTTTCTGGATTGTTCGATTGGCACAACTACTTGGATATCATTCATATTCAAAGGGGAATTGTGCCTGATAAAGTGTGTCCCATTAGTTCCAAGATTTAATTTTCAGGAAAAAGGTTCTCTACATGCTCATGTCTTACGATAGGGAACTTGTAAGGTATGGCTATATATTTTCCATTATAGAAACAGTCATAAAGAAATGTTATATGCGTAATATAGAATATAACGGTACGTCTAAAGTATTGATTGTATTGGTGATTTTGATGGCTTTGAATCTGTGGAACTCAGTTGCGCTCAAAGCACAGCAAGCAGCGGCTACATTTCATTCTACCAATGTTGCGGAAACTGATTTGGGTTCAAGGGTAGAACTACCGGAGATGCCTTCTTACCCGACACTGGACAGAGGTCTATTGGCACTTCAAGATACGCTGTTAGGGCAGGATACATTAAAATACGGTCCTGAGCAACGGATTTTCTCAAGTAATATCGTCTATTCTGAGAGAACACTGGAAACGCAGCGGGATTCTCTGCTGCAAAATGGCCTTATAGCCAAGCCGGAAGACATCAGGCCCATGGATAGGCAGCATTTGATACGACGATTGAGGGAGTGGAATGAAGGTGTGAAAGGGAAGGTAATGAGATACAGCTCTGATGGTGATTTGCCAAGCAATTTGCTCACTCCCGATACGGAAAGAACTGCTATCGGAGCCATGGAAAATCCATCGGAGATGATTGATGATCTCTGTGAAAAGTCCTTTCAGGATTTGCAGTACTTGAAGGGGTATCGCGCAAAAGTTCCACTTTTGGATGATATAAAATCGAAAGAACTGAGGAAAGTAAAAAGTAAGGTAAAGACCAGTGCGGTAGGCGAAATTCAGAAAATCATCGTCCAGCCGAAGGTGGCCTTCAAAGACAGATGGTCGATAGATGGTGTTATGGGATTATCGGGAAGTCAAGGCCTCTCCGAACAGCGTCTTCTCCAGTTTTCACCGGCTTTTTCTTATCGTATATCCGGACCGTTCTCTGTGGGGGTCGGGCCCGATGCACAGTTTTTCGGCGAGAAAAACCAAGAAGGCAAACAGCGCATCAGTTGCCGGATGGGATTGCGTACCTTTGCTAAGGTGGCACTGTTCGAAAACAGGACTTACCTTCAACTGGAAGATATCTACAGTCCACCGGATACGCCCGGTAACCGACACAGAATTTATGCCGGTGCGGGGTACCTACTTCAATTTTCCGATAAAATGGCCTTTAATGTGTCGCTTTTGTATCAAACCAATACGCGAAAGCAAGAATTCAACAATGCGCCTTCTCCTTGGTTGTTCCGCCTTGGCCTGAGCGCTTTCAGATAGATAGCATAATTACAGCTAAAGACCTTATTCAAAAATCATTCAAAGATATAGATCTATGAAAAAACAGCCTGCAACAAAGGTAATTCGCCTTTTGGCATTTGTGCTGGTAGGACTGGTATACGGTCCGCAAGCATTCTCACAGAATACTGTTCTTCGGACGAATACGGGCGCTTCTTATTTTATCGACCTCAATAAGACGACGGTAAAGGAAGTCCATGAGTTTCCCAGTGAAGTGTGCAGCATCCAATATTATGATGCTTATGGCAGAGCGGATTACTTGCCCATTATTATATACAATTGGAAACGCGAGGCCGTGGCCCATTACTACCTGGAAAAAAAGCAGGGACTGAATCATTATGATATTGCCCTGAATCTAGCCGAAGAAGAGGAGTATACGCTTGAAGCGACCAATGAGATGGGGCAGCATTATCGAGCGCTCATCCGCTTTGCCGCAGGAGAAGAAATAGTGGCTCCTGAAGTGGAGATCATAGCTGATCTCTCGTCTATCCACTGTGACGCCTCCTCGGATAATCCTACTGTCTTTCGAGCGAAAATAGCCGGTGGCAGGGCTCCATATCAAGTCCACTGGTATATCATGAACACAACGATGAGCGACCTGTTATACCGCCCTCATTTCGAACAGGTCGAAAATACCGAAGAGCTATCAAGTGTAGAGGTCGGTATCCCTCCGGCCTATAGGGTCATGGTTCAGGTACGGGATGCCTGCAATGTTCTGAGCAATAGGATGTTGGATATCGATTGTGATAAAGGTGAGCGGATATATCACTCTGTGTTCATGACAAAGCCCATACTTGGACAACCTCAGAACCGTGGCAATTGACCTAAGGCAATGGTAAGGGTACCGGCCCTCATTTTCCCCAGCTATCAGGATAGAGACCGGGACATCGGTGCAGGACCTTTTTTATTATAATCTACAAAGAGTAAATACAACAGATACGATGATCTTTCATTTGACCGGATGTACCCTATGAGCAGTACTGTCCACAAATACTATATAGGCTTGAGCTTCATTTTAGGGCTGTTTTTCAGTGCTTGTTCTGGGAGCTTGGATAGGGAAAGTTACATTGCTTGGGTGCAGAACTATGACAATGGGCTTCGGGCGAAACAGCAATCGGCAGGGTATTTTTTTGATGCCCAGTACCTCCCCGAGGTATACCGACAATTACAGGCCGGTCAGGAACCAACAGTACAGGAAGATACCGCTTCTACAGATGGGCTACAACACTATAAGCTCACTATAGGTTTTGAAGAGAGAGGAAAGGACTTTATCAAAGGGACCGGCAATATCAAAAGTGAGCAGGAGCAGAGGCTTTATTATTTTTCCTACCGATTTCAGAACGATATCTACCTGGAAGTAGGTAAGGATAGGTTACCCGCTATGCTCTACCACTTTGAGAGGGCAGGAGATCTGCGTTCCGAGCGAAATTTCGTTTTGGGCTTTGCACAGAAGCCGGACAATAAAGAAGTCGCATTGGTTATAGAATCACCTTTTTTCGGTGCTCAACCTATAAAGATAAACATTTCAAAAGATCATATTCCCACATTATCACTATGATGCATCTATTGTTTCGAAAAAGAAAAATACTGGCACTGTTTCTTACTTTTCTCATGTGCTTTCAATTATTGCCCATTTCGATGGTATGGGCATTGACCTCGGGGCCCAGTCAGCCTGAATTACAGCAGTTTCAACCTGCTGGGGTAACTGATATGGTGGACCTCTTTAGTGGCGACTTCAATTATAACATCCCCCTGTTCGAGCTGCCGGGTCCGAATGGAGGGTATCCTTTCAGTCTAGGTTATAAGTCCTCGGTAGGAATGGATGAAGAGGCCAGCTGGGTCGGTCTGGGCTTTACGCTCAACCCTGGAGCTATCAACCGCCAGATGAGAGGGCTGCCCGATGAGTTCAAGGGCGATCCCGTATATACAAAAACGGCCATCGAACCGAGTGTTACTGTCGGTCTGGGAGCGGGGGCCGGCGTGGAAATTTTCGGAGGAGATAATTTTTCCTTGGGAGTGGGATTCAGTGTATCACAGAACAACTATTCGGGGTTCAGCTATGGTATCGATGCTTCGGCAGGTTTTCAGCAGTCCATCGGGTCTTCCCTCAATGGCGGCATAGGACTCAACCTTTCCCTGAACTCCAAAGAAGGTATAGGAGTAAGCCCTTCTTTGAGCCTTGATTCGGAAATGGGCATGACAGGCTTGGGTATGGATTACAATTCCAAACAAGGTCTACAGAATATATCGCTCACCCACTCGATGAAGACCATAAAATTCAATGACCTCCGCTTTGCCAACAAATGGGGGGCCTCTTTATCATTAGCACATCCTTCCTACATACCGCAGGTCAGTATGCCTATGCGAAATGCCAATATTTCGGCTACCTTCAAGCCAGGCGGTTCTTGGTGGGGGATTTTCGGGGCTGCGTATATCCGCGGGTTTTACAACGAACAATGGCTGAAGAACAACCGAAAACGAGTACGATCCAATGCCTATGGCTACCTCAACTATCAATATGCCGATAGAAAAAACGATTTATTGGATTTTAATCGGGAAAAAGACGGACAGGTATTGAAAGAGTCGCCGAATTTGAGCATCCCTTCACTGACCTATGACATTTACACCGTTACGGGACAAGGTATGGCGGCCATGTACCGCCCCATGCGCAATGATTATGGTATGGTCAATGATCCTGAAACCATATCCCTTTCCACAGGTGGTGCCGTGGGGGTGGACGTAGCGCCGCTAGCGTCTCATGTAGGGGTCAATTTGGATATCAATCACTCCAGATCGGTTTCTGGATTTTGGAATGATAACAATACTATCCGGTCCCGCTCGGCTTTTCAGGGACGTAGTCTGAACCGGGCGTATGAACCCTGGTATTTCAAAGGGCATGGAGAGCCGAGCGTGGAAAAATGGAGTACGGCCAGTAACATTGGAGGAGACGATGCGGTCCGTTTGCAGCTCGGTGGCAGTAGGAGAGTACCGAAAGTCAATAGCACGTTGGAAAACAGAAAATGGAGAAAAAGTATCCCTTCCAATACCTCGGTCAATAGTGACCGTAAGCCCAGAAGCCAGCCGATACAGCCCATCACTAACGAACAATTGGTCAAAGGGCGAAATGAAATGATACCCCACTTTCAGGTTACCTATAAAAACCGTGCGGGGGCAGATAGAAAACTGGATCGTTCTACATTACCGGGACATCATATCGCTGGCTATACGGCACTCAATGCTAACGGTCTTCGGTACAACTATGCACTTCCCGCGTATAACCTCAAACAGGAAGAGGCGAGTTTTAGTGTCCGGAAACAGAGTGGACAGACTTCTAGGGTCAATGTAGGTACTAATAGGGGAAGCGACCCCGTATATCAATATCGGGGTACCAAAAAATTTCTGAAAAAAACAGAACTTCCTGCTTATGCCCACTCTTATATGCTTACCTCCATCATCGGAGCTGATTATGTAGATGTAACGGGCGATGGTGTCAGTGCCGATGACCTGGGCTATTGGGTGAAATTTACCTATCAGCAAACCTCCGACAAAGCAAGTCCCTATAAATGGAGAGATCCGTATTCGAAAGCACATTTTCAGGAAGGCTGGCTGACCGACCCTCGCGATGACAAAGGCTATTACACCTATGGAGAGAAAGAAATCTGGTACTTGCGCCAGGCAGAGACCAAGTCGCACATTGCCACTTTCGATATCAGCGCGCGTGATGATGGTAGGGGAGTAGCTGCTAAGCTTCAGGACAGTAACAATAAAGGTGCCCGCTTGTACGCACTGGATGCCATCAAGCTGTTTACCCGATCTGCGGGAAGTAGTTATCTTATCCGAACCATTCGATTTGATTATGACTACTCTCTCTGCCCAGGTGTATTCAACAATGGTGATGGAGGAGGAAAGCTCACACTGAAAAAGCTATGGTTCGAACATGGCAATAGCCAAAGAGGCCGGTTGAACCCCTATGTGTTCAGCTATCATCGTAAGAACCCGGCCTATGATTTTTCTGCCTATGACCGATGGGGCAATTACAAACCCTACCCCAGTACAAAACCACGGCAGAACAGGGACTTTCCCTATGTTGATCAAAACCCTGCCAACAAAAGCGAACTTGATGATAACGTTGCCGTATGGAGTCTGCGTGAAATCGCTCTGCCCTCCGGTGGAAAGATCACTGTCGATTATGAGACCGATGACTATGCCTATGTCCAACATAAGGAAGCCATGCAGATGACCTCGGTGGTCGATCCTTATACCACTGCCAGCGGAAGCCTCAAGAACAAGTTCCAGTTGAGCAAGAACAATATGAAGATACGTTTTCCTCTGGAACAGGCCTTGCCGGGAAGTCTGCCTACGGCAGGTCATCGCGCTGAAGTACTGAAGTATTTGGATGATGATCGGCAGCAGTTGTATTTCAAAGCGCTCATTAATCTACGGACTCCTTCCGAGAACTTCCACGAATATATTTCGGGATATGTAGATGTTGATTTTGCAGCAGCTATGGGACTGGAAAAGGATGCGGGTGGTAACTATGCCTATGGATACTTCCATGTCAAATCGGAGGAGGGATTTCATCCTTTTTCTCTGCGGACTTTTCAGCACTTGAGGACCAACCAGCCCGAGCTGGCCAATTCTGGACGTCGATTGGAACAGACCAATAGTAATTCCAAGAGAGTGAAACAAATTCGGAGTTTGGGAGGGCTGGGAGCCCAGATACGGCAGATGTTCAGCGGCTTCTATAATTATTGTTTTGACAAAGGCTGGGGGCGTGAAGTCGTCGCGGACCGGTCTTGGATACGCCTCAAGTCACCCGACAAAATCAAGTACGGTGGTGGTCTTAGGGTACGTCAAGTGACAATGACGGATGAGTGGGCCGATGATGAAGAAGGTGTCTATGGGCAGGTATATGAGTATACTACCGAGGAAAAAGGACAAATCATCAGTAGCGGAGTAGCCGCCTACGAACCGCTCATCGGAGGAGATGAGATTCCTTTGCGTTATTCCAAGAAATACGTACAGAACATCCCACTACGCTCTGACAATAACCTCTACTTTGAGTATCCCATTAACGAGACCTATTACCCAGGCCCGCAGGTCGGTTACAGTAAAGTGACGGTCAGTAGTCTGGCCTCGGCCTATGCGCAGGGTAAAGAAGTGAAGAACATTACCTTATCGGACGGCAAGCCCTTGTTTCCTTCGGGACCCTCGGTAAGCTATGGTACCACAGGTATGACCGTTCACGAGTTCTACACCGCTAAGGATTTTCCTGTCATTACCAATGAAACCGATAAGGCCAACAAGCCCTTTAAACTATCCGTAGTGGTGCCTTTTCTGGGGAATATCAGTATTTCAAAACTGGCCAGCTCTCAAGGCTACAGTATCATCACCAATGATATGCACGGCAAACCCAAAATGGTGAGCAATTACCGACAGGATAGAGAGGGAGGCTTAGAGCCCGATCCTATTTCTTGGGTGAAGTACAATTACCACGGTAGAAAAAGCGTGTATCAAAAGGAAAATGTCAATACACTGTCCAATGTCTTTAAAGATAACGGCGATGGAACGCTCAGCATCGCCAGCAGTACGGAGCAAAGTAACAATGCCCTACTCAAATATACCTTGGGCCAAGAGACAGAGATGTTCATGGACCTGCGTCATTCCGAAGACAATGCCTGGACGGGAGGAGCTACCGTCAATGTGGACATCGTCTATATCCCCATCCTATTTGCTATTATCCCTATACCCGTCACCACAGTATGGCCGAGGGTAGGGAAAACGAAAACAGAGCTCAATACTGCAGTGACCAATAAAGTTATCTTCAAATCAGGGATACTGGAAAGCATCGAGGCTTATGATGGAGGTTCTTTGGTCAAGACCCAAAACCTAAAGTGGGACAAGGTTACGGGAGAAGTGGTATTGAGTACGACGACAAACAACTATGATGCGCCTATCTATAGTTACAATCTTCCAGCATATCAAAGGTATCAGGGCATGGGAGCAGCATACCAGAACATTGGCTTCACCTTTGCCATCAATAATGTGAAGGTCAATCCTTTTCGCTCTACCCTGTACAACTTTTCCACTCCATCCGTCAATGCCAATTACCTGCAAGGGGGCGATGAGCTATTGCTCTATGATGTCAATGGAGAACTCACCGCCCCCTTGGCACGGGCCGTTTACTCAGGAGATGAGGAGAATCAAAGAATACTCTTCAGCGATACGGCCTTGACGGATACCGAATACAAGTGTGTGATCGTACGGTCGGGATTCAGAAATCAGTTGTCTTCCTCTGTCAGTACTATTAGTGCACTAAAGGACCCTTCCATCGATCAGGGCACTAAAACCTATAACAAAACCATCTCTATACCCAAAACCTATTAAACGATGAAAATCAAAGAAAAAAAATTGGGTAGGATAATCGGCATGGCCTTCGTGCTATTGCTGTTGACCCCTGCGGCCCTACAGGCCCAGAATGCCCCTGTCGTAGATTCTGAGGCTTACGAAGGCATGAAGCTGAAAGGACAACTGGTGCAGCCGGACCAAATACCACGTCAGAAAAAATACCCCAGACTATTGGATGCACGGGATAAGTCCGGTTCGGGTAAGGAAACGTTGCTTGGAAATAAGTCAGTAGCAACGAACAATGCACAATCCTTACAGGCCAAGGAAGTAGCAATAAGGCAGTCCTTTTCCTGTACGATAGAAGACCCTCGCTTTGACCCTTCATTTCGGGTACTGGCCGTAGGCGATGATGGTTCCAGCCCTGAGGTTCCTTTATCCTTTACCTTCAACTTCTTTGGAAATAATTACAACAGTCTGTATGTCAATAATAACGGTAGTGTCACCTTTGATGCTCCGAACCCAACTTATAATGCGACCGGTTTTCCTTCTACCTTTGATATGATAGCTCCTTTCTGGACCGATATCGATACCAGAGGAGCGGGCAATGGGCGCATCTATTACAAATCCGAACCCGACCGCTTTACCGCCATTTGGTATCGGGTAGGTTATTTCAGGGAAAAAACAGATAAGAGAAACACCTTCAAACTGGTCATTACCGATGGGACCAATCCTATTATCGGCACTGGTAATAATGTAGCCTTCTATTATGGGGACATGCAGTGGACCACAGGAGATGCGTCCGGGGGTGTAGACGGTTTTGGTGGGGTGGCCGCTACGGTAGGGCTCAACAATGGTCAAGGTGTCGATGCCTGTTTTTATTATCAACTGGGGAGGTTTTCCCGTAGGGGCAGTGAGTATGTCGACCCTTTTCGGCCCAGTGGTGTGGACTATCTCGATAACAAATGCTTCACCTTTGATGCTTCTACTGTAGAGGGGGTCGCTATTGATTTCAACTATAAGAACCTGTTATGTGCCATTGACTTTGATATCACCCTCAGCAATCCGCAGAACTGCTTTTTAGCTTATCAGTGGGACTTCGGTGATGGCACGACCTCACTGGAAAGAAACCCCCTGCATAGCTATGGAGCGCCCGGCACCTACTCGGTAAAGCTCAATGTATTTTACAAATGTGGTGCCTGTCAGGAAACCAGTTTGGTCATAGAAAAGCAGATAGAAGTAGACCCCTCGGTCGATCTTTTTATGGACACCGTTATCCAGGTGACCACGGCGCTCAAGGCAGAGGTGCTGGAGAACAGTACCTCCACTTTTTCCGACACTTGGCCGCTACAGCACGAAACACAGCAGCTCTTGGATCAGTCGGGATACCTGAACGGTAGCCAAGGTGTATGGCGGCAAGAGGGTAGCTATGTATATGACGTAGACCGAAAGCAGACGCCTAATATAACCTTATCGAAAGACGGTACCTATGACCTAGAGCAGTTTAGCTGGGAAAATGCTGCACTCGATGCTATTCCCGACTGGATCAAAACCAATACCATCAGTGTCTATAGTCCCTATAGTTATGCGCTGGAGAACAATAATGTACTGGGGGTGAGCAATGCTGCGCTATACGACTACGGTGGTCATCTGCCCTCGGCCAATGGTGTGAACATGCGCAATGACGAAATGGCCTACACGGGCTTCGAATACCTGACGGGCAAGGCTTCGGGCAACTGGATTTTCGGTAACGATCCCCTACCATGGTACCGCTGGTTCTCTACCTTGTACAATTACAAACATATAGTAGTGGTCAAGGCCAGCCTAAAAGAGCTGGAAGGCTATAATGAGGCCGATGTGTATGGAAGGAGCTACTTTTCTCCATTCTTCTTCTATTTCTTTAACTACCGCTATATCCGAGGGAACGAAATCGTATGTAGACAACCTTATGGCCCTAATCCCGAGTGGTCCGTGCTGGTGTTCCGAAGAGCCTTGTTCGAAGGCTTCTGGAAAGGGTATATCCGTGTGAACAATGAGATAACCCCTATCGTCAGTCCCGATATCGACAACACCATTGCCCATAGCGGAGTGAAAAGTCTAAAAGTGACCGATGATCGTAGCTATGAGCAGCGGTTGATCCGTTTGGATTCGGGCAAGTCTTATCAGCTCAGTGCCTGGGTTTCAGTAAACGACCTGCATAGCCCCACACCAAAACTGGCCGACGGCCTGGGCATTGATATTACCTTGAAGGACGGTGATGATCTGGATATCGGAACGTTCAGCTTTTTGCCTCAGGGAAGGATCATCGAAGGCTGGCAACAGGTGAAAGGTACCTTTATATGTCCTGCCGTTAATACTTCCATGGAATTGCAGTTCAGAAAGGGCGGCAAGGGTACCGCATGGTACGATGACCTGCGGATACACCCTACCCGAGGCAATATGAGGTCCTATGTGTATGACCTGAATGATTATCGTTTGCAAGCTACTTTGGACGAAGAGAACTTTGCCTCTTTCTTCTATTATGATAAAGAGGGCAACCTGTACCTGACCAAGAAAGAGACCGAAGAAGGTATTAAGACCCTCACTGAAAGTGTGACCCATCTTGTTGAGCGATAGCACTATTTGATGCCTAATGTATTAGACCATGATGAATATCGAAGTAAGCAAATCCCGAAAATTACCATTTTCGACCCAGAAGAACGTATCCCGAGAGGCCTGCCAGTGGCTCCCATCACTGCACGGAATCAATAGGGCAAAGAGCGGTGGTGTTCTGCTATGGAGCGCTTTCTTGGTCTGTAGTCTATGTTTCGGATACTCCGGAGCAATGGCGCAGAGCCTGAAACATGACCTTACGGAAATGCGCAAATTTTATGATGATATAGAAGATCTTCATATCCTGATGGGGGTACATGTTTTCGAATCGGCTGAGACAGAGAACAGTTTGTACACTCTGAAAGTAGATATCAAAAAGCAAGGTGGCAGCTACCGCTATCACTATGGTGAAAACCAAATGCTGATGAACGATAAGTACTTGATCCTAGTAGATGGTACCGCCAAGGAAATGATTTGTGGTAAAAGGAAGAAAAACCTAGGTAAAGAAGAACATCCTTTCGCCTTCAGCTTGGATAGTCTACTGTCCTTTTACGGTACTCCTAAGTACTTGGGGGAGGATAATCGTGCATCTCGCTACCGAATATCACAAAAGGTAGGACCGATACATCAATTGGAGCTTTGGATAGACAATAGAACGAACCTGCTGCAACGAATGGATTACTGGTACCGAGAGGGTGCCTATGTCCGTATCGATTTTGAGATTTTTAATGGTAGTCCCACTTTTAAATCGGACCTGTTCGATGAAAAACATTTTATACGCAATGAGGGTGGTACACTGACCACTGCGGCAAATTATGATGGGTTCCACCTTGTGGTCAATCCATGAGAAGATTCACCATTTGCTCTATGGAGCATCCTAGGGGAGGATTTGGATTCTCCCCGATACTGTAATGATAATTTGACGATTGATTCTACATCATGTTGCGGATGGTTCCATAGCATCTCAATGGAAAAAGACTGCCCGCACGTGACAAAAAATAAAAAATGAACGCCAATAATAGCTCAATTATGATTGTTCCCAAAACCAAAGACCCGTCCGGTAGTAAGAGAAATATGCTACTGCACTTACTTCTCGGAGTGATGTTCATGGGGTTTACGCTCAGTGCGCTGAAGTCATCGGCTACCACTCCGGTTCATGGCAGTACCATGAGTGCTCATCAGAACGATACCATCCCAGAGGCCATGAAGTTGAGTCGGGAAGGTCGCTTGCCCTTGCCGGCCTATGAGCGAAGTTTTACCCTGAGTGACTTGGTGGAGGATGATCTGCAACAGGTCTTTCAGGCTCCTCCCTGCCTGATAGGCAATTATTACCTGGCCTTTCAGTGGGAGTACGATCTGGGAGATCGGGACACGGAACAGATCTGGGACTTCGGTGCGGACATTGTTCTACAGGATGCCACAGGGGTACTTTGGCAGCAAAAAGCCGGTCTGAACAGTACGGAGCAGATTTTTATCAGTACCGTGTTTCACGATGATGCTCTGACCTGTGCGCCCGATATTCAATTTTCCATGAGTGATAAAGTGGCTACGGGTCCTGTCCCTGAGGACAACATATTCCTGAAAATCCTATTGTACAAAGCCGATCATGCACCTTTCGACCCTGATGTACTGCCCAATCTCAGTTATCAATTGGCGGCAACGTCCACAATTGCCAGCTGGAGTTATAGTGGTGATAGTTTTGAGGAGTTCGATTTGGAATGGGTATTTATTGCGGACTATGAGAATTTCACGAGTACGGATGCAGAAGATGCTTTTGCCTTTAAGGAAGCGGTCCGTATCAGTACCACGGGATTGAACCACATACAGCTGACCCAGTACCCAAAGGGCAGCTTATGGTATCGCATCAGGGCCATAGGCTTTGATGTCGATCATCCCGAACATCGCATACTTGGTAAATGGGCCTATGGAAACGGAAGGCCCTTATCCGTAAGAAATCCCGAGCTCTCCAGAAACTGGCAGGAACAGACACTGTACTCCGAAGAGGGCAAGTACAAAAAAATCATGCAGTACTATGATGGTACTTTGCGGCTAAGGCAGACACTGACCAATCTGAGTACCTTCAACATCACCATGTTGGAAGAAAGTCGCTACGATTTTGAGGGACGACAGGCCACGACCACACTACCCAGTCCGATTATCACCAACTCTCTGGGCTATGTACCCGATAGTCATGAATACGATACTCAGGACCCTACAGTACAGGCAAATACCTCGGAGACCCGTCAAAAATTTCATTATGACAACCGTAATTTGGAAAACAGTACCGTGAGTGACCGGAGTGGAGCTGGATTCTACTACTCTCCTGCCAACCGCCTTGGGGCCATCCACCGTAATTATCTGCCCGATGCCGAGGGCTATGTCTACCTACAGACCAGCTATACCAACGATGGAAAAGGTAGGGTCAGCAAACAATCCGGGGTGGGCGAAGCCTTTCGGCAGGATGGAGACCATACTTCCCGCTATTATTATGGAGCAGCGGCCCCCACAGAACTCGTCCGGCTTTTCGGGACGGATGTAGGTGATGCGACGCATTATAAAAAAAGTATGGTCGTCGATCCAAACGGTCAGGTATCCGTGACCTATTTGGATCAGGCCGGTAAGATGATCGCTACGGCACTGGCCGGAGACCCGCCGAACAATGTCGAAGCTCTGGAAAGTTACAAGAACCTGAACAGTACTCCCACTACCATCGACCTGAGCGGAAAAAATACCTTTAGCGATGGTCGCAGTAGTATCGCGCATAAACTGATGAATGTCAGTCCCAATACCAATCACACGTTTACCTATGACCTCTCTGCCCTAGGAGTAGAGCTAGGGGATATCGGCTGTCAGACCTGTACCTTCGATTTGCGTATCGTACTCACGGATACCGATGGCCGGCCCCTTGATTTATCTGCGGCCTCGGGTAACGAATCCACCACTGGCAAAGAATACTTACGGGAAGGAATTACCGCGGCGAGTTGTAGCAGTACATCGACAGAGAACATCAGCTTTACCGTTCTGCTCCAGGAAATCGGCGACTACACGCTGACCAAGACCCTGACGACCAGAGAACCCAGCTATGAGCAAATGTCCAGCATTGTGCTGAGGAGTGATTCGCTACGTACAGCATTGACAACCATAGTCAATACCTATACCATCGACTCGGTGGCCTGTGAAATCTGTACCGATTGCCCTGAGGCCGAGGATGCCATCAATGAAGCCATCGAAGAGGTATCGCAGCAGGATTGTGAGAATATCTACAATAGAATAGTACAGTATTTTCAGGATAGCTATGGTAATGTGGGCGAAACGCCTTATGTAGTACCGCAGGACAGTATCGACAATCACCCTTTGTATTGTCAGTACGAACTCTGTATCAAAGACAAAAAGAGCAGTATTTTCCAAAAACAGGTGGCCCGCTATGCCAACTGGACTACCGCGCTAAGTGCGGGCTACGATGATCTGATAGGATCCGATCCCTTTTTCAATGATAGCCAGCTCAGCGGAGCTGCCCATAAAGGGAGCATGCAGAATCGATTGAACGACCTGCTGGTAGGTACGATTGCCTACGATAGCGATGGTGATAACGTTCCCAATGGCTCGAACACCTTCCGAGGGACATTAGCGGAAGTAACGAATCCGGGCAATACTGCTTATTATATCGACGATAGGGGTAATCCCGATGCAGCGAATGGAAAACACATCCTTTACTATGACTTAATGGAGCGGCGTCCTACAATGGACGCGGCGACCTATGCGGATGAGCTGGACCGACAGCGATGGGCCTTGTACAAAAGCTTTTATTTTGAGGCCAAACGCAAGACTACATTGGCCATACCTGCCTATTCGGGCTGTCCGGCAGCAAAAGAAGAGCTGGAAACCTCCGAGAACCTTCCCCAGACCCCGGAAGGCATACGGACCTGGGGAGAAGACAATGGTCTTTTCGTTCCCGTGAGCAATGAGGTCATTGAGATGACATTGGCCAACCTGGCCTTCAACTGTGGAGCGACCATCTCCACGGCCGACAGTACGGCCATAGGCAATTATCTGGAAACCTATTTCAATAGTAATGAGAACAACTTTTTCAGACTCATACTCCGGCAGGACCTACAAAGCAGTACTGAGCTCCGTGCCATCAACGCACTACTGGCACCTTATGGCTGTGCACTGGAGGACATAGCTCAGGACGATCCGCTCGTTTGCGAGGAAGAGGCGAACAATCTCGTGGTCAATCCGGAACTTGATCAGAATGGAAGTACCGCTTGTCTGCCGAGTGATATCAATGCGGCTTGTTATGAAGGCTGGAAAGTCGCCACGGGAACCCCCAATACCGATACGGGTGGTGGCAGTGGACGGGTATTTCTTTGGGCCTTTCCCGGAGAAGAAGATTCGGAAGCCATTCGCGGGAGTTTCAAGGAAGCACTGGTACCCGGTGAGAAGTACGAACTTTGTCTTAAATACGAAATCTTTGTCGATGGTGCTACCTATACCTCCCCTACGGTAGATGAGGTGTATTTCCAGCTTTCGAGAAGGGATGCCTTTTTGAATGCCACGGGAGCGCAGGCCACCTTGACCAATAGGGCCATCGCTTCTCGCGGAGGGTTACAGGATAGAGATACATTGGGCCTAAGGGGCAGTAGTAGAGTAGGGGCCGCCGTACGCATGGCTCCTGTGCCCAACTGTTACCTTCCCGGTCCACGCTTTCCCGACCCCGTGCTGGCCGAAGGACAGACCGTGCCGAGTCCCTATGTGTGGAGGCAGCGCAACAGTACCAATGTAGGTGTGTTCAAGGATACGTGTATCGTATTTACACCTACGGAAGCCAGTACTTTCTTTTTCCTATCCACCATGTCCTGTACGGCAGGTACCTTTCAGGCCATCAATGTCAAGGACATTTCCGTTCGAAGGATACTGCCACAGCCCAATGGCATTATTTTCGAAGGACAGTACGTCTGTCTGAACTACGATACTACGGCTACCTTCTTTTCGAATTATTCCTATCAGGTCGACTGGGATAGGGAAGTGGCCGAGTGTCAAGCTCGGGCCACCCAAGAAAAGGACGTATTGGTCAGTTATGCCATAGAGTCCTTTCTCGACGAGGCCACCAGCAATTATTACAATAGTTATGCAGCCTCTTGTATACGGAAAACCGACGAAAAACTTAGTTATAGCTATGCGCAAAAGGAGTACCACTATACACTCTATTATTACGATCAGTCCGGACAACTGGTACAGACCGTACCGCCCAAAGGAGTAAAACCACTATCGACTACCCAAGTCAATGCTATTTTGGCAGGAACTAGCAGCACCGACCCTAGTCACGAACTGGAGACAAAGTACCGTTACAATTCCCTCAACCAATTGGTAGAGCAGACCACACCCGATGGTGGCACCACGCGATTTTGGTACGATCGATTGGGAGGGTTACGACTTTCCAGAAATGCTCAACAGGCTTTGGAAGATCAGTATGCCTATTCCAAATACGATGACTTGGGACGTGTTACGGAAACGGGCGAGATGACAACGACTGAGCGTCTTAGTGATCTCATGGCCCTTATGGAGGATAATCCTGATTTCCCTGAAGCGAGTACCTACTCCGCCCGTGAGATAGTCCGTACGTATTATGACCTCCCTGACCTGAGCATCACTCCCGAGTTCACCCAAGAACAGGTCCGTAATCGTGTATCCTGGGTAGAAAAAATTGACGAACCCGGGCTGAGCAACTCCGATACCATTGCGACCTATTATAGCTATGATGTCCATGGCAATGTAGCCTCGCTGTTACAGAAATTACCTGAGCTGGAAGCTAAGCGTACCGACTACCGCTACGATCAGGTCAGTGGCAATGTCAATTATGTCATGTACCAGTATGGTGAAAGCGATCAGATGATACATCGCTATAACTACGATGCCGATAACCGTATACAGGAAATCTATACCTCTACCGATGGCTTTATCTGGGATAAGGACGCCTTTTACTTTTACTACCTGCACGGTCCGATGGCACGTACCCATTTGGGGCAGTATAACGTACAGGGCATAGACTATTATTATACCCTTCAGGGCTGGCTCAAAGGGGTCAATATGCCTTTCGAAGGAGATCTGTTCCGTGATGGAGGGAACGGTTCCAGTATTGGAAAAGATGCTTTTTCCTATGCTTTGGGCTATTACAAAGGGGATTATACCCCTATCAATACGGTAGTACCCCTGACCGATACGAGGGATAAACTCTGGGAGCGTCACCGCAGTAATAGTGCGCATGATGGACTTTACAATGGAAACATATCCTGGATGGTCACGGACCTACCCTCGCTCGGACAGCCTACAGGCCAGAGAGAAAAGGGTATGCAAGGGATGCTCTACCAATACGATCAGCTGAACCGTATCCGCTCGGCCAAAAGTTTGGATACCTATACGGCAGCCCAAGGCTTCGCGGCGCGTGCAGGTTCAGCGAATAAAGCCTACGATACCGACTATAACTATGACCCCAACGGTAACCTCATAACGCTGGGCCGGAGAAATGAAAATGCGGCCTTGGAGGACGATTTTGATTACCGTTATTATACGGGTACGAACCGTTTGATGAATATAGCGGGCAACACCATTCGTAACTATAGCTATGACGCTATCGGTAATATGATAGAAGATAGGGGCGAAGGCTTTGATGTACTCTGGACTTCTTATGGCAAGGTGGATGAGGTGAATAAGGCTGATGGTACAAACATCGATTTTCGCTATGATGGTATGGGCCGTCGTATAACAAAAATCGTAGAGGGGCCGAGCGGTGCCGTCAGAACACATTATGTCCGCGATGCTCAGGGCAATGTCCTGGCCATCTATCAAGACGGCAAGCTAAGCGAGCAACCCATATACGGAGGGCAAAGGTTGGGCATGTCCCGTGGTCGGAATCCCGTGGGTACCCGCAGATTGGGCAAAAAACAGTTTGAACTCAGCAATCATCTGGGCAATGTACTTTCCGTTGTGACCGACAACATCCACATGAGTATCGACAGTACTTGGGCTACGGTACTGAATACCTCGGATTATTACCCTTTCGGTTTGGAGATGGCAGGTCGCACGGTCACGGACGATAGGGAGTATCGTTACGGATTTAACGGGATGGAGAAGGATGATGAAGTGAAAGGTAGGGGAGCTTCTTATGACTTTGGGGCCAGAATTCATGATCCGAAAATCGGAAAATTCCTGTCCGTTGATCCGATGGCTCCAAACTTTCCCGGGATTACACCTTATGCTTTTGCTGCCAATACTCCTATAGCGGCGATTGATAAAAATGGTGAGTTTGCACAGATTATCATCAAATATGGTATTGATGTAGGGATCAATATTGCGACACAGATGATGATGTCCTATATGTTCAATGATGAAGTGAATAGCCTTGAGGAAGCTTGGAGCGAGGTCAGTTTGTGGCAGGCCTTCGGTGAGGGTATCGTAGATCAAATCGGGTCGAAAAAAATCCGTATGGCTGCAAACGCTACAATGGGAATTTTCTCCTATATCGATCAGGTAGGATTAGAGGAGGCAACTTTTGAAGGAGCCTTGATGGCGGGAGGAATGGGGCTTTTGGAACCTCTGATAGGAGACGCATTTGCAAAATACGGCACCAAAGCAGTAGCAAGAGGACTAAAAAAATTGGGTGTAGATTCAAGACAGATTTATAAATGGACCAATGAGTTTGCTTGTTTCGCAGCAGGAACGATGATATCGACTTCTTCGGGTTATGTTTCTATAGAGAATATAAAGGTCGGTGATGAGGTGCTGTCCTTCGATGAGGAAGCGGGAGTGTTTGTAAATGAAAAAGTTCTAACAACATTTCGCAAAATAACAGGGAAAATCGGAGAGCTGATTTTGAGCAGTGGAGATACCCTATACGTTACAGAAGAGCATCCATTCTACCTTCAGGACGATTGGGTAGCAGCCAAGAACCTGAAGTCCGGTGACTTACTGGCTTCGTCAAAGGATGATGTTCTGGTGAAAGAGATAAAATGGTTGGACAGGACAACTGCCGTTTATAACTTTGAAGTCAGTAATACACATACCTATTGTGTAGGTAGCAGTTCTGTAGTAGTACATAACTTATGCGCTCATTTACAATATAATTCCACCAATTTCGGTAACTATGCAAGAAAGGCGCTTCGAGAATCGTTCGGTAAGGGAGCAAAAGGGTTTGAGGCACATCATTTGATTCCCGTTAACTTTGCCAAAAGCAACCGCATGGTACAAAGGGCCATTCATGGAGGTTTCGGCTTCAATACTTCAAAAGTCAACGGAAAACTATTGAAGATGTGGGACCATAGAGGTGGTGGTTCCAATATCTATAGCCATGCCTACTATGATAAGTATGTCAAGCAGCAGCTGGACGAGATAAAAGGAATATGGGATGGGACGGATGCGCACGCTGCTGAGTTGATGGAAGGACTGGCTAAAGATATGGACGAAGTTATCGATACCATGCCGAAAGGCTCGAATCTGGATGACTATTTCAAGGACTTATTAGATTAATGTTATCAAGAAATTGCATATGTTTTATATACTGGATATCAATGTTGATGAAAAGGCAGGTGCGACCCCTGTTATCGAATACAATTTCAAAAAGCAACAAGGGGAAATGGAAGAACCCGCTCTGTCAACTACAGAACGACCGACGGAGGGAATAACCCTACCTTTCTTTAGATTGGTGGAAAATGCAACATTAAACGATGTTTTAAGCGGTTTTGAAATATCTTCTTCTAGGGGATTGTTCGTCAACCAAAAGTTTAGGGAAATAGTCCTGTCACTACAGATGGGGCAAGTGTATTTTCATCCCTTAAATCTTGAAAGTGCCAGCGGTCAGACAATCGATGACTATTACTACATGCAAGTAGTTCAGCAGAATGCATTGGTCGATTATGGGAACAGTTTGTTTAAAATTGTTAAGCTCTTAAAGGAGATTGGCGAACTTAAAGTAAGTTCTGGGCAGGAGTTTGTTCTAAAGAGCAGGGACCTTATCAAGGAGAGGAAGAAGTTGAAGCCTAAGCAGATTCAACTTAATACCGGTGATGAAGTTATGGACCTCTTTTTTCTGAAAAACAGTGGCCTGCCCGATTTTATTTTGACAGAAAGGGGAAAATCTGTCTTGGCCAACGCAGGAATCTCTGGGATAAGTTTTAAGCCTATTCCCGAAATCATTGCTTGACCGTTTGCCATCCCTTGAATGAGGTCGGGCTGCTGGCCAATGCTATCTAGGAAAACAATGGAAAAGGAGACTGGAGATATTGTATAATTAGCAAAGCAAACACAGACCGATTTGCTAAGCGACAGAAAAGACTTGATTTCTATAAATGTTCCTAGCCATATTGAGTATTTTAAAGTTAACTCAATACTGGAAAAAGGACTAGAGACGAATCGATGGGATTTTCGTGAAGCTTGTTTGGGGTGGAAATAGTGTTATTTCGTAGATGAAGTTTTAAATCAACTGGTCATTACATAACCGATACGGTTCAAAGCTTTAATAAAAAAGGTTCAGGCACATGCTTGAACCTTTTTTATACTACCGGAATAAGAAAAAAACTCATGCTTTATTCTGCAATGATATCTTCCATAAAAAGAAAATACGGCTTTAAAAAACCTCTTTGTAATAAATATCGGTTTCTGTGAGTAATTACCAAAAAAAAAGACGCGTATCCGCCCGGTTACAAATGCGTTGGTCAATAACACCGATAGTTGAAAAATGTACTGCTCTTTCAGTAAAAAACCGAAGAATTTCATAAAGGTTCATGTACTGGATTAAGCGTAGGTTAAGAATGGATAGCTGTAGCCGATTACTGTGCTTGAAGCCAAGTCTAAAATGCATAAGAGTAGATAGGTATACGAATTAGTTGCAGTCAGTGGCACGTCTGTGAAATACAAATGCATCAACCTATTCTACTCATTTTCAGTAAAAATAGACTTTTTTTTGTAAGGACCTGAAATTAGCGAGAAGTATACTCTCTTTTGGAGCATTGATTTCACTCAAAAACATCTCTTTGTATTTTGAATGGAAGTCTACAACTTTTACCATTAAAGAAAACGTGTAATTCTACCAAAACTGCATCGCAAAACAATAGCAAGTTGACAAAAAAACGCTTATCGATTCGATAAGCTTTCGAAAAAAGCAAGTAAAGGATTTAGCCGATGAAACGTTATCTTAAGAGGTTGAAAAATAAATTTTTTAGTAAAAAAATGAATGTAAGTTTCATTTGTATAAATGATTTTTTTAGAAATTTCATTCATTTTTTTGCCAATAGTTCACTAACCTACCTTCATGTCTGAGGCGTGAAAATCGGTGGTTTTTCACAAAGGATTGATAGTCAGATTGTAAGTAAAATGAAGGATGATCGTGCCATTCGATTTTTGACGTTCAGCTATTTCATGTGCTGTTGTAGGTTTGATGTTGATTGCTGTTTTCTATTTTGTGTTGATTATAAGATATTTACAGTTATAACAATACCATTAACAATCATATATTATATATGATTATAACTCAAATAACAACAGTCAAAAACCATCAATTTATGAAGAATTTTATGATTCTTGTACTGCTTTTTTTCAGTGTCACCCTTATGGCACAGGAAAAGGAGTACACTCCCGAAAAAGGAAAACTTTACAAAAGTGAAGTAGTGCCTGTCCCTTTTCATTATGACAAGGTCACTACAGTTTATCGAGCAGAGGCCAAAGGCACCTCTTGGAAAATGGACAAATGGTCACCGTCTACAACTGCCAACGTTCTGTTTTCCACAAAAAACTATGCGGACAATGATAACAATCTTTTGGCCGGTCCCGAGATTCAGCTTCCCCATCTGACTCAAAAAGGCGATCGTCTGAACCTTTACCTAAAGGAGTATTATCAGCTGGAAAGCTATTATGATGAAGGTGTGGTACAGGTCTCTACCGACCAAGGTAAAACATGGGACGTGGTTTCTTCCCGTTCCGGTGAGAGCGATGCCCGCACGACCATTATCAATCTGAGTGCTTATGCGGGACAGTCCATCCGCTTGGGTTTTCTATTGAAAGCCGATGCCTCCCACCATTTTGAAGGCTGGACCGTTCAGGACCTGTACATACAGCAGGACCGCTTGCCCATAGTGGCTTCTCAAAGTGTCAGAGCTACCTTCGAAGGAAAAAGCACTCAAGGAGCTTTTGGAGCTGCGAAGCGCTTGGCGAATTTGAACGGTACCCTAACGGGGCTGGACGACCAAAAATTCCCCAGATTTATCTTTGCTACCTTCAAGGTCAATGATGGTGCTACCCCCTTATTGAACCTGACCGAAGCTGAGGTATCCGTTTGTGAGACCATCAAGGACAGTGTGGATATCGTCAAAAATGTAGTGAAGGACGATACCTACAAATTGTTCTCTTCAGGCAATAATACCTCGGCAAGGCCCGTGGATATCGTTTTTCTGATGGACAATAGTGGAAGTATGGGAGACGAGCAGGCTGCGGTGGCGGCTAATTTGAGCGACTTTGTAACTGACCTTGATAGCCGAGGTCTTGATTATCGACTGGGCCTGTGCCGATTTGGGCAGAGCGCCAATGGAGGCAATCCTATTTTTCACAATAGTGCAGCCTTCTATAGCGACCCCACCGAATTTATCAATGTATGGAACACCATCAACACGGTAAACGGCGGATTCGAACCCTCTTGGGATGCCATGGTATTCTCGACCCAGCAGTATTTCTTTAGAGCAGGTGCACAGAAGATTTTCATCCACATTACGGATGAGGACATGACAGGTAATAACCTTAACGGAAGTGTGAATCAGGATAAAGATGTAGTCATCAACACGTTGGCAGCAGCAGGCATCAGCCTATATACACTCACCAATGATGGTAATGCTTCTTTCCAGACCAATTTTGGAGACATCGCACGAGCCACAGGGGGAGAGATTTTTAATATTCTAGACCCCTTCAATGACATACTCGATGATATCGGGACAAGTATAGACAATACCTATACGCTACGTTATACTCCTACGAGTCCCAAGTTCGACGGACTGCTTCGTGAGGTCGATATCAAAATCGATGTCAATGGAATGAACCTAGTATTGGAAGGCGACTATCGCCCCGGTGCTGCACCAGTGGTCGTTCGTACGGATGCTACTTTGGCCTTGAGTGATAAAGGGCAGGACGAAAAAACGGCTATTACCATTTCGGCCAATGCTATTGATCGTTTGGCTCCTTACACTACTGGTTTGACACTATTTTACAGAAAATCAGGTACATCGGATACTTACAAACAACTAGCTATGGGTAAATCAGGGACAGGAACGGTCACCTCTTTATGGACTGCCATCATTCCAGACAATGATGTTCTACCTCCTGGTATGGAGTACTACATACGTGCAACAGATGGACAAAGTACGATAACCGCTCCAGAATTTATCGACCAGCCCGGTTATCCTTGGTCTTTTGCCGTGCTGCCCAATCAACCGCCGGAAGTGCGTAACTTGACCAATGTAGTCAATCTGAAAATAGGGGACCCGATTAATTTTGAGGTAGAGGCCATCGATAATACCAATAATGTAGCACAGGTATTTGTGAACGTACGTACCATTGATGATATCAACTTTGTGCAGTATCCCATGATACCGGCCGGAGGGAACTTGTATACCTTGAACACACTTCTTCTAAAACAAAGTATAACGGAATACTATTTTCAGGCTACAGATGATTTTGGTGTCACCTCTTTTGATGGGACTGAACTTAACCCCTACACCCTGACGAGCGATTCGCCCTTTCCTACCACCACTCCTTTATTTTCACATACCATCAATCTTGCCGGTATAGACTTTACGATCGGCGGCTTTTTTTCGGTAGCGGCCAAAATAGGGAATGACCCTTTAGCTGTAGGTGATGTCATCGTCGCATTTTACGAAGATGCAGGTGTAGAGCGAATCGCCGGTTCCTATACCTGGTTGAGCCAGCCTTCAGGTTTTGGTTCTTTCATAGTGTCCGGAGATGATCCTGGTACGCCCGAGAAGGAAGGTTATGCGACCGGTGAGTCGTTCATTTTTAAATTATTTAAAAAAGACGAAGAAAAACTCTATGATTTCGAGGCCACTTACTTACCCTCCTCTCCGAATACTACTTATGCTGATGGAGGTAGTACCAATGTAGGGGCACTGCAGGCTTATTATCAGCAAGCTATTTCGGTGAGAAATGGCCTCAATCTATGGTCTACTTACTTGGCTCCAAAGGATCCTTCTATTTCAGTAATGATGGCCAATGAATCCAATGTACAGTTTCTGACAGATATCAATAGAGACCGTTGGTTTCCTACAGGTACAGGTACACTGACCACGCATACTACAGGCTATGGTTATGAACTGGGAGCAGCTATTGATGATGTGATAGAAGTGGAGGGGAGTAAACTTGATTTGACGCAATTGACTTTAAGTCTGAATGCCAATCCGCAACGTACTCTGATCGGTTGCCCTTACGAAGCGCCAGAGAATGTAGAAGCTGTATTTGCCAATTATACATCGTCCGTTTTTTCTGTAGACCGCTATGTCAATGATGGGGCAGGAGGAATTATCATTGAGACCTATTCGCCCATGTTCGATCTCAATCAATGGTCCAATAAGAACATGGAACCGGGACAGGCCTATTATGTTTCTGCATCAGTAGCGGAACCTAATTTCATGTATCCTGCACCTGCCGGTCCTTTCTCAAGAAGGGCAAACAGAGTAAGTAAGGTACAGCACCCTATCCAACAAAAAATCCAATCTATCGACCATTATATGAACCTGATGCTTCCTTTGGAGGCATGGGAAACAGTCCCAAAAGTGGGTAGTGAAGTCCATGCTTTCCATCAAGACGGTACAGTACTGGGCAGTGCTTCGGTATTGGAGTCCGGTGTACTATTGACCTTGGACGGAGCCACTATTCAAGAAGGTGAAGTATTCGAATTGAGATTGAAGGAAGAAGGTAAGGAAAGTGTCGTCCTTATCGACCGCTGGTCCCAAGGAGATGGTACCTACCATAACCTTCGCTTTGCCGTTGCGGCTGGGGTAGAGACCCTAGTTTCGGATTCATGGGAAAGCCGAGTATTGGCCTACCCCAATCCAGCCAAAGAGGAACTGACAGTTCGTTTTGAGCTTGAAAAGGAAGCTAACATAAGTCTGCAATTGACGGACCTTCAAGGGCGTTCGGTACAGCCCAGCATGAACAAAAACTTTGTAAAAGGGGCCGCTCAGTTGAAAATCAATACCTCATCCTTAGGTCAGGGAATCTATCTTCTCCAAGTACAAAAAGGAACTGAAATATCCGTGAAAAAAATACTGATCAATGAGTTACGTTGATTGAAAATCACGTATAAACAATAACTAATGAGTTTCACCCATGAGGAGGTCTTTTCTCATGGGTGAAACTTTTACCTTATTTGACCAATGACAACATGAACAGAACTCTTCTTTTAATTATTTTCTATATTCTGTGTTATCCCTTCCTACACTCTGATGGGCAGGTCAAGGCCCAAGTACCCTCAGCCAATGCTTCCGATTCCCTGACCCTTTTGGCCTTTCAGAAGACCTTGACCGAAAAAGGTTGGCCCCTGCTGTGGGATACTTCTGAAAGTAAAAAGCTGAAGGACTGGGATGGGGTAATAGTAGATTTGACTACTGGAGTGGTAAATTCCTTAAGAGTTGGATATCGTTCGGCTTCAGATCCTGTTGGGTTTACTGCTGATAGTATCCCACCGGAAAGCCTTTTACTGTTGAAAAATATGACCGGAATGAAGTCCTTGTCTTTTTCGGTGTTGGGCATAAAGAACATCCCTAGGGAAATCGGAGAACTGATCGGTTTGGAGACTTTAAATTTAAGTTATAATCAACTTAGTACCCTTCCTCCCGAAATCAATAGGCTTTCTCAATTGAAATACCTCTTCTTAAGTAATAATCTGTTTGCAGATCTCCCAGATATCAGTGGTTTGACACAATTAGTAGATTTAAGCCTTACCTTGAACCGCCCTTTACATAGGATACCTAATGCTGTTTTTTCTCTTGAAAATCTAGAAGAACTAGGTGTTAGCTTCAACCGTAATATTACCGAGATTCCCGAAGATATTTCAAAACTGACCAAACTCAAGGTCCTCCGTGCGAATGCCATGCAATTGAAGGAACTGCCCGATGCCATTGGCTCCTTACCGGAACTGGAAGAGCTCCTGCTCTCCAACAATCAGTTGGAAAATCTTCCCGAAAGTATCGGCTCTTTGGGAAAGCTGAAAAAGTTAGACCTCTCCATCAACCTTCTGACCGGACTTCCCGGCTCCTTTATCAATCTGACGAAGCTCAGCGGCCTCAACCTGAGCAGGAACAGGCTAAGCAGCCTTCCGGAGGATTTTTCCCGTCTCCGTTTTCTACAGAGTCTATCACTGGACGATAACCGCTTCGGTGCAATTCCTTCCGTACTGGATGACATGGGACAGCTCTCCCTTCTCAGTATGAAGGACAATGGGCTGAAAGGGGGCATCCCCGAGGGTATACTGCGGCTAGAACGCAGGGTGATACTGGACAACAACGAACTATCGGGCAAGATTCCCCTGCGCAATGGCCGTATCCCTAGTTGGCTACATGTGAGCAATAACCGATTCACCCTGAGGGATATCGAAGAACACTTCCATCTTTTCAACAGCGAGAACCCCTTAGAGCCTCTCCGTGACCTCCGTTTCCAGCCCCAGAAGCGCATCGGAACCTTCCGTACCCTACGCCCCGCAGCGAGTGCCAGTGTCTCACTGTCCATTGAGGGCTACGAGTCCCTGGCGGGCAATGTCTTTACCTGGTACCGCTATGCGACCCTGCGTGACGAAGCGCGGCCCGTAAAAGTAGGCAGTACCGAAGTACTGGAACTACCCGTCTTCGGTCCCGAAACAGAGGGCGGCTTCTATTTCTGTCGGGTGAGCAATCCTCGTCTTAAAAACCTGGAACTGGAAAGCGAACGTATCCGAGTCATCGGAAAGGACCTGGCCCCTGTAATCAGCGCCCCTGACCTGCGCTTCCGTGAGGGGCAGGAAGGTACACTGTCCATCGACATCCGCGATGACTTTACGGTGAAGGGGGACCTGAGCATCACCGTACCCTTGGAGACAGAACACTTCCTCATCGAGCTCTTGCCCACGGATTCAAATTACAGGATTACTGCCAAGTCACCAGCGGTATACGGTACGGATTCCCTGACGGTCAGCGCCAGCGATGAGAGCGGCAATACTACGGAACGGACCATAGGCATCACGCTACTTCCTATCGAGAACTAGGCACCTAGGATTGACTTTCCCGTTATCCACATGAGCAATGCCGGTGACCTCGTACCCGACTGTACACCCGGTGTCCCCGGCTGTGATAAGTTCTATTACTGGATTTCGAATACCCCTCTAGAGTACTTCGTGACGGATGACCTCACGGAGGACGGTAGGCTGACCTATGTCATCAAAGAGGCCGACCCCCTGACGGGAAAGCTGAGGGACAACCCTAATGCCCAAGCGGCACTTCAGCCCAATACAAACGGGGCCATTCTACAGGGAGGACTCTTTTTTGCTCAGAGCGATACCACTTTTACAGTGACCCTAGAGGTCACCGATAGGGAGGGGGCGAGTTCTCAGGCGCCCATCACCTTCATCTGTAACGGTGGCATCGTGAATCCGAAGAACGAGGCTCCGACGATACTGACCGTTCCCGAGCAGCTCATCGCAAAGGGCAGTGCCCTCTCCGGTACTCTTGATTTGCGGGATTACTTCCTTGATGACTATGTGGCCAAGGAATACCTCGGGGTCAGGAGTGCCAACCGTTCGCCCGGCTTCCGTGTGCAGCTGGAGGACGGCCTGTCCGTGGTCAGGGCGGTATATCCCGACAGCATCTATGCGGATACGGTACGTTATGCGGTCTTCGAGAAGACCAATCTGTTGCGGGAGTCCGTCCTAAAGGTGCCCTACCGTATCGTGGAGGGCGTTTCGGTCAGCGGTTCCGTAAGGGACACCGAGGGCGGCCCCTTGTCGGGTGTACGGATGTCAGGCTTTCCCTATGAGGTATTGACCGATGCGGAAGGGAAGTACAGGGCAGAGGTACTCATCGGATGGAGCGGTGCGGTAAGCCCCGTTCTGGAAGGCTATACCTTTTCTCCCGATACACTGTTCTATGAGAATCTAAGTTCTGCACAGGCGGACCGGAACTATACGGGAACCTTTACGGGCGTATTCCATACGATATCGGGGCATGTCAGTCTCGGGTCTGGGGAGCAGCCCATGATAGGGGTGTTCATGTCAGGCCTTCCCGGCAATGATGAGGTTCTGACGGACGGAGAGGGCAATTACACTGCGCAGGTGCCCGAAGGCTGGTCGGGTACGGTGACTCCTGTGCTGGAGGGCTTTGTTTTTGAACCGGCATCGATGTCCTACGATGATGTCATGGCCCCCTTGGCATCGCAGGACTATGGGGCCGATGTCACCCCCATTACGGGCCTGATAGAACCTGGCCCAGGCAGAGAAGGCCTCGTCCTGCATCCCAATCCGAGCCATGGCAGTGTTGCGATCACCGTGGTCGATAGGACCTTTCTGCGGGGGACTCTGAACATCTATACGGTCCGTGGCCGCTATATGGGTACAGTACCGCTGGAAAGTGGAAAGCAGGTCTACAATATTGGGAGAGAAAGTGACGCTGAGATTCTACTTCCACCGGGGATCTACCTGATAGGGCTGTCACTTGACGGAGCAGCGATAGGTACCACACGTCTGGTCGTACTGAACAGATAGAATTTTGTACTGTTCAACAACAACGGTAATGCTTGGCCTCACTCATGGATTTTTTTTCAAGGGTGGGGCCTTTGCCTTTTTCGGTCAGCAGCAATACGGGGCTAGGTTTTCATACCGCATAGGATTAATACAAACTTAGCTTTCAAATATCGCCTATCTTCCTGTTCATTTTGCTTCACTCTGCGTTGACAATCCTCGGG
>CANLOE010000050.1 GCA_947492745.1 uncultured Cyclobacteriaceae bacterium
TGAAGGCGGCCACGTCCGTACCTTCCGGAAGCAACCGTTGGGAGGGCATGTTGTAGGCGATGCTCGCTTCCTCGAACCGGCCCTGTACCCACAGGCGCTTCTGACCATGGGACACCGGATAGTCCTCCTGTAGGGGGGCGGGGGGGATGCCCGCAGCCGCAGCCCCGTCGCCCTGCCTGTCCAGGATCAGTCCCGCCTGGCCCTGCAAGGTCGGGTTCTCGAAGATATCGGGCAGGCCAAATTTGACTTCAAAGGTCTCGTTGATCCTGAAAATCAACTTCGTCGCCTTGATGCTGTGGCCCCCGATGTGGAAAAAATCATCATGGGTACTCACCTGCTCAAGGCCAAGTATATCCTTCCAAACCTCCAACAGTGCCTCTTCCGTACCGTTGGAGGGGGCGACAAGGACAGTCGCGCTCCTTTCCGGCATGTCCAGCCCCAGCAGTGCCTTCGTGTCCACTTTACCGTTAGTTGTCAAAGGCAAAGCTTCCATCAAGAAGAAATGGTCGGGCACCATATAGCTGGGGACCTTATCCATCATATAGGTACGTAAACCACTTTCGTCGATGATAGCCCCCTGCTCTTCTAGTTGCACATAGGCCACCAGCTGGTGATCACCATTGGCATCGGGCCTGACTGATACGGCTGCCAGCCCCACATCGCCATGCGAAGACAATTGCCCTTCTATCTCTCCGAGTTCTACCCTATATCCCCGGAGCTTTACTTGGTTATCCTTCCTGCCCATGTACGCCACAGTGCCATCGGGCAGCCATTTCCCCAAGTCACCGGAACGGTAAAGCTTGCCCTCAGGAAAATCAGGATGGTCGATAAAGCGGTCGTTAGTGAGTTCAGGATTGTTCAAATAGCCTCGTGCCACCCCTTTTCCGCCGATACAGATTTCGCCGACGACACCGGAGGGAACCATGTTCAACGCGTCGTCAAGGATCAGCACCGCTTTGTTAGGGGTAGCCCTACCGATAGGGATAGCTTCATAGGCTTGATCGGGATCCACTTGGTACAGGGTGCTGATAACGCTACATTCTGTCGGCCCATAGGCATTAAAGAACATATTGCTCTTGGCATAATGGGAAGCATCTTTCACCAAGGCTGCTTCTCCCGCTGTCATCAAGGCGCGCAGCGTCGGCAAGGGGGCCCGGTCCAAGACCTTCAAATAGGCAGGGGTAAGAACGCCTACTGTTACCTGCTGCTGAGCGATATAACTGACGAATTGTTCCGGGTCGCTGATGATGCCCTTTGGCGGCAGTACCAGCCTGGCTCCCGACAACAACGCGCTGAAAATATCCAGTACCGCACCATCAAATGCCAAGGACAAGAATTGCAGTATGCTATCACCAGCTTGGAGCTGCAACCGGCTGATCTGACCGAAAACGGTGCTGACTATAGCATCATGAGGCACCATGACCCCTTTGGGCCTACCAGTAGAACCAGAGGTGTAGATGACATAGGCCAGGTGATGATCCTGCACCACTGCCTTTTCCTCTACTATCGGACAGGCCCGTATCTCATCGATACCATATCGAGAGGACCGTTGATCCGATGGGGGAGCGTCAACGCAAACCAAGTGTTTGATGCCAGGACACAGGTTCTGTAATGCTGCTCCCAACTCAAAATGGTAACGGTCTACCAGCAATGTAGCTACCCCTGCATCACTGAGCATGTACTGTAGGCGGTCCCGGGGAGAGTCACTGCTCAATGGTACATATGCACCGCCGGAGGCCATCACTGCAAGTATACTGACAACAAAGCCTACATCCTTCTGTTGCAGTACCGCTACCCGCTCTTCCGTGGCTACACCTATCCGGGATAGCAAAAAGGAACTCAACCGGCCAACAAGGTCCTGAACGGCACGATAGGAATGTTCTGTGCTATCGGATACCGCTATTGCCTCCGGATGCAAGTACGCCTGCTCATCAAAAAGCCCGTGTAAAGTCCCTGCGGGATAAGCACAGGCTGTGCCTCTGCCACCTGCCAATATCATGGCTTTCTCAGTACTGCTCAGCAGCTCCAATTCGCACAGTTGAACTGTAGGGCTTGCCAACAGACTGGACAACAGCTGTTGGTAATGCCTCATCAAATTTTTGATCAAAACACTATCGTATACCTCCGGGTTAAAATTGATATCAAAAGAGAGTCCTCTACCCTCTTCACAAAAGGTGACTTCAATATCAAATTTGGAATGCCCCTCTCCTATTTCCTCAATAGCTTCCGGATACTTTTCGCCTGTCCATGTAGCATTTTCCACTTCGGCATTCTGTAAGGTAAGCATGACATCGAATACAGGTGTACGGCTTATATCACGCTTGATGTCCAGGGCTTCGACCAATTGGTCGAAGGGGTAAGATTGGTGGTCAAAAGCCAGCAGCGTATTGGACTTCACTTTATCAAAAAAAGTGATGAAACTGTCCTGTTCATCAATATGGTTCTTCAGTGCAATGGTATTGACATAAAAACCTATCTGGTGTTCCAATAAGGTGTGTTCCCTTCCTGCTACCGGGCTACCTATAATAAATTCTCTATCACCTGTATATTTATAAAACAACACATTCAGCACGGCCAAGAGTCCCATAAACAGGCTTCCTCCTTCCCGATCTACCAATTGTTTCAGCCCATCTACTGCATCAGGACTGATAAAGGTTGACATCTGTATGCCCTTGTGGGTTTTTACCTGAGGGCGGTTTTGGGTTGTGGGTAGGTCAAGTAAGGGTAAGGGGCCGTGTAACTGTTGTAACCAATAAGCTTTGCTTGCTTCTGCGGCATTACTATCATGCTGCCAAACTGCATAATCTTTGTATTGAATCGGCAATAGCGGCAGGGAAGGCTGCTTCTGAGCCAAGCTCGCTTCGTAGTAGGCCAAAGTATCGCTCTTCAATACTTCTAAAGACCGGCCATCTCCAATGATGTGGTGCATGGCATAATAAAAGGCATAATGACCTTCCTCCTTACTTAAAATACATGCCCTGAGCAATGGTCCTTTCTCCAGATCAAAAGGACGGAAGATATCCTTCTGTACGTAATCTTGCACTTGGTCTTCCACATTGGGGCCTTCACGAAAACATATTTGATCAATCTCAAAGCCAAGTTCATCGATATTCAGCACCACTTGCCTCGGCTCCCCATTCATCTCGTTTACCTTAAATACAGTGCGAAGGATTTCATGCCGCTGTACCGTAGCATATATGGCTTTTTTAAACAAGGAAATATCATGTATGCCCTCTAAGCTTACTAAATTCGATAGGTGGTTAGCCATGGATGCTTCTGGATTTTGGCTCACCACCCACATCCTATACTGTGAGGAAGATACGGGGTAATCCGAAGCAATGGCTGCCTGAGGTATTTGGGCATAACTTTGTTGTTCTTTTTTGTTAGACAAAAAAGTTATCAACTCCTCTTTATTTTCGCCAATAGCTTGTTTAAGCGTATTGGTCAAAACACCTTTTTGGATATCTAGCTTCAGTGCCCCGGACTCAACATAGAGCTTAGCACCAAGCTTCTTCAAGGTTTTCAATAATTCAAATATATCTCCGTGCATTAATTTCTGAGGTTATTGGATGGCGTGGATGGGTTCAAAATTCCTTGCACAAAGGTATTCCGGTCTTTGTCCAGTTTTCAATGCCGGTAAGTTACTCGTACAGTTATAGGTAATAATAGCGGTGTTCCTGTCAAAAGGGGACATATTTGAACTAGAGGCATGAAATATATTCGGGTGGAAAAATACACAAGTCCCTTTGCTGCCTTCTGCTAAAACCAGTGGTTTGCTGTTGGCCAAATCTCTGATCAGCTCTTTTTTGACCGTGTATTTTAGATCGGCACCCAGTGCGTTCATGTAATCCCCTTCTTCTGAGCTGTTTTGCTTGGGTTCAAAATCCACCAAACCAACTTTATGAGAACCTGGCAAAAAAATCAATGGTCCCTGGGCGGCAGTGGTATCCTGAAATAGTATCATCGCAGACAACATATTGGGTTTTTGGATTCCATCGTCTAAATGCCAATAGGGAAAGTCTTGATGCCACTCCCACCATTCACCAATGAATGCTTTTTTATTATTCAATTTAAACTGGTATAAATATACGTCTTCACCTAACAGTTGCTGAGCAGGTGAAATGAGCCGTTTCTGTCGATACAGTTCATCAAAAACATTGAAGGACTTGTGGGGGGCAAATATGGACCTGATTTCCCCGCTTGTTTCACAAATCACCTGTGGCAGGTGTTTGAGCGTATCAAAACCTTTCATCTCCTGTATCAATTGGTCTATTTCTTGATGAGTAAATAGGTTTTCTACTACCAGATAGCCATTTTCGCTGTAAAAGTCGATTTGATTTTGCTTTAATTTCATGTTTGTTGTTTCAATATTGGGGTCCAGCTTGCTTTCGCCCTTATGTTGTTGGTTATCTTGAGTTCAATCCAAAATATTGTCTGCTTGGAAGTGAGGTTTATTGCTTTACACCTTTAAGCTTGGGTTTCATACTAATTCTGACATTTTTGTTCAAGAAGGAAAACCGATAATCAAGCCCTACATTTTTGTCGTCTTTATAGTGGGCATAGGGACCATTTTGGTCTACATAGTGCAAAAATATCTGCGAACAGGGGCCATAGGTATTTCTTTCCCTCCAATGCGTCATTTCCATTCCCTTATAGATCATCCCATCACCTGGTTCCAGCGTAATGGAATGTGCCCTTTCTTCGTAATCAATGATACCAATAGGCCATGGTTGTTGCTCATAGCCTAAATTTATGGTTACGCTGATTTCACAGGCTTCCCTGTCTTTATGGTTTTTCAGTATAGCGCCCTCTTTATAATTTCTGGAGTAGAAGTAGGTTTTATATAGCTTTAATCCTGTGTGTTTTTCCATCGTAGGCCTGAGTTCCTCGAGCAAGCCTGTCAGTTTTTTATCTTCAAAAAAGGCACGGGCTTTTTCTACTTGACCGTCATTGACCATGCCCAGACCTTCTTTTTCCAACTGTCGCATGTGCGCGTAGTATTCCGTAGGGTCTATAATGTTTTTTACTACGATGTAACCGTTTTCTATAAATTCATTTGATGACATTGGCTTGTGGTTTTAAATTATTGGTATTGTTTATATTTCATGACAATCCATTGATTGTCAGAAGTTAAATGTTTCCATATCGACATCTTTGTCAACCTTTTCGTCCTCTTCTATCCAGTGGTGCACTTCCAGCAGTTCCTTATGGCTTATCAAGGTGGAGTGGGTAAATAGGTCTTTCAAGTTGAGTTTGACATCAAAGGTTTTATGGTATTCATTCACTAGTTTGGTCGCTTTCAAGCTATGCCCTCCCAAGTCGAAAAAGTCATCGTTGACACCGATCTTTTCTTTTTGTAAAACACTTTCCCATATGCTCACTATCTTTTCCTCCAATTCATCCTTGGGAGCCACATACTGTACCCTATGAGCTAGCGCAGCAGCATCCGGCTGTGGCAGTAGTTTTTTATCGACCTTACCATTTGGCGTAAGCGGCACTGCTTCTAGTTGTATATAATAAGCCGGTACCATGTAGTAAGGCAATGCTGACTTTAAGAAAGTCTTCAATGTTACTTTATCTATCTCCGTATTGGCTACCACATAGACTACCAGTTCATCGTTCTTATGCAATACCACAGCTTCCTCTACTTCTTGATACTGGAGAAGGGTATGCTCTATCTCCCCAAGTTCGATACGATAGCCTCGGATCTTGACCTGATCATCCCACCGGCCTATATACTCGATGGTTCCGTTCTCACACCAATAGGCGATATCGCCGGTCTTATATACCTTCCCTGTAGGGTCGAATGGATGTAGGATAAACTTACTGTCGGTCTGCTCTGGCAAATTAAGGTAGCCGTTGGCCAGGTTTTCCCCACCTATGTATACTTCGCCCCTTACCCCTATGGGCACGGGGTTTAAATGGGGGTCTAAAATGTATAGGTCTGTATTGGATATTGGCTTGCCAATAGGTGGGCGGTTGACAATGTTTCCATCGTTTTCACTCATCTGATGACTGGTGACAACGTGGGTTTCGGATGGACCGTAATGATTGTGAAGTACTACTTCAGGATATGCTTTCAAAAATAAGCCCAAGTTACCCCCAACATATAATTGCTCTGCGGTAGACACAATATGTTTGATAGTATGCCCCTTGAATTCATCAATGCCGTTCAGGCTAAAGAAGTTGCTCAGAGCAGAGAAAGGGAATGACAATACCTCTAACTGCTGCTCCATGATTACCTCTCTTAATGCCTTATAATCCAATCTGCCCCCTTCACTGGCTACATAGACAGTCCCCCCTGAACTCAAAGCAAAATAGATATCGTGCAAGGAAGCATCGAAACTAAAAGAAGCATATTGTAAGTGCTTTAGCCCTGTGGCCACGCCCGAATGATGGATATCCCACTGGATCAAATTACTCATCATGCGGTGCGTTTGTTCTACACCTTTTGGGTTTCCGGTCGACCCGGAAGTATAGATGACGAATGCCCCATCATCAAGGGTATTGATATTGCCGGGGTTGTTTTTATCAAGGGCCTCCAGATCGATGTTTTGCATGTCAATGACTTCCATACCTGATAGGTCGTGAAAGCCGAATAGCTCCGGTTGTGTAATGATAGTCTGTATACCAGCATCTTTTAAGATATAGCTCACCCTTTGGGAGGGGTAATTATAATCAACAGGCACGTAACAAGCCCCTGATTTGATGACCGCAAACATCGCAATGACACTTTCCAATGACCGCTCTAGCATGACCCCTATGTTTACCGAAGGGTCCGCTTGGCATTGGATTCGCAGGTAATTGGCCAATCGGTTACTATATACATTGACCTGACTATAGGTCAAGCTTGTTTCTTCAAATTGTACAGCTAGTGCTTGGGGAGTTTTCAGGGCCTGCCGTTCGAAGAGCTGGGAAACGGTCAATGACTCATAATCTTCACGGGTATCATTGAACCTGTGAAGGAGCTGTTGTGTCTCGTTACCTGATAGATAAACGGGCTTACCGATAGCTTGTTCAGGGGCCTTAGTGAGTGCTGAAAGTAAGGACTGATAATGGTCCATCAATCGCCTGACCATAGACCGATCATACACATCCGAGTTGTACTCTACATGAAGAGCGATGGTATTTTGCTGCTCAACAAAGTTGAAGAGAAGGTCAAACTTACTGGTTTTCTCCCCATGTTCTTTGATATCAGCAGGACTATGTTCTCCGACTTCATCACTGCCGGTAGCTATGTTATTTTGCAGTACCAGCATAATATCGAAAATAGGGCTTCTGGAAGCATCCCTTCTTAGGTCCAGTTCATCGACCAATAAGTCGAACGGATACTGCTGATGCCGGAAAGCTCCGGCTACCGTAGCCTTGACTTTAGCAAACAATTCGTCAAAGCTGTCGCTGGCTTTTATTTCATCCCTCAGTGCCAGCGTATTGACATAAAACCCTATTTGATGTTCTACATCAGGGTGTTCCCTTCCGGCTATGGGACTACCGATAATGATATCTTCCTGATGCGTATACCGATGGAGCAGGGCTTTTAGCGAAGCCACCAGTAACATAAACATCGTCCCTCCTTTTTGCCCTAGATATTGCTTTGCCCGTGAGACCACTTGTACCGGAAGATAGGTGCTCAGTTCATTTCCATTATATGTTTTTACACTGGGACGGTTTTTGGTCCTTGGCAAATCCAAAACTGCCAGATCCCCACCTAATTTGTCCAACCAATAGTCCCTGTGCCGTTGAAAACCGCCAGTATCAAACTGACTTAACTGCCAAGCTGTATAATCTTTATATTGTATGCGCAATGAGGGTAACTCCGGACTGAAACCTTTGATAAAAGCTTCATAAAAAGTGAGTACATCCTTTTTCAACACCTCCATAGACCAGCCATCACTGATGATATGATGGATATTGTAATAGAAGATATGCTTTCCTTTTTGGTCAAAGCCTAGTTTTACCCGGATCAAGGGGCCATTGACAAGGTCGAAGGGTGCTGTAGCATCTTGATCGATCAATGTAAAAATGTCCTCCTCTGTTTTTGCGGCGACATCAATAGTATCTATCTGAAAGTCAAATTCTTTCATGGGTATTACATATTGCCTTAGCTCTCCTGCTTCATTTTCCCGGAATGCGGTCCGCAATATTTCATGACGGTCAACAGTAGCCTCTACTGCTTTTTTGAAAGCTTCGATATCCATCTCTTTATCAAGGTCGATAACAGCAGGCATATTGTAAGCCACATTGGCCCCTTCAAATTGACTTAAGACCCAAAGTCTTTTTTGTGCATGGGATATTGGATAGTCAACTGCCGGACCTACTTTAGGGATAAGTACGTCGACATCTTTATCTTTTGCAGCTACTAGTTGTGCTTGTGACCGGATGGTAGGATGTGTAAATACATCACGCAATGAAATGTTTACCTGAAAGGTGCTGTTGAGCTGGAAGGTCAGCTTCGTAGCTTTGATACTATGCCCTCCAAGATCAAAGAAATTGTCCTGGGTGCTTACCTTATCTCTCCCGAGCAGTTTTTCCCATATACCTAGGAGTTTCTCTTCCGTTGCATTGGCTGGAGGTACCGCTGCTGTACCGGAAACCACCTGATGACCTTCCACTTCCTCAAGTCTTTTGCGGTCTACTTTTCCATTGGTGGTAAGTGGGAAAGTGTCTACATATATGTACTGGCCGGGCAGCATAAAGGCAGGGAGCAACCGGGACAAATAGCTCCTGATTTCCTCCAGTGATAAGTCTTGTCCTTGCCAGCATTGTATATAGGCAATCAGTTGAGGCTCTCCTTCATGGTCCGGTTTCATAGATACAGCAGCCATGTCCACCCACTTATGACTGACAAGGGCGGATTCTATTTCACCCGGTTCAATACGGTACCCTCTTAGTTTTACCTGATCATCTTTCCTACCTAAGTACTCTATGACACCATGAGGTAGCCATCTGCCCAAGTCGCCTGTTTTATAGAGTACACCATCCATTGAATCAGGGGCTTGTACAAACTTGGCTTTAGTTAGTACAGGATTGTTCTGGTAACCCTTGGCTATGCCTGTACCACTGATGCAAATTTCGCCAACTACTCCTATAGGTTCTAGGTTTAGGTTTTTGTCCAGGATCAAGATTTTTTTGTTGGCAGAGGGCTTTCCAATAGGGATATTCGTATAGGCCTTGTTGGGGTCAACTTCATACAAAGTACTGTTCACCGCACACTCTGTAGGACCATACGCATTAAAAAATCTCTTTTCTTTGGCATAATGTACCGCATCCTTTACCGAAGCAGCTTCCCCTGCCGTGATGATGGTATGTACCGTTGGTAATTTTGGTTGGTTGAGCGCTTTCAAATAAGCAGGTGGCAAAGTCACCAGCGTTACCTTCTCTGCATCAATAAAAGCCTCAAATAGCGTAGGATCTTTCACTATGGTATCTTCTGGCAATACCAAGGTAGCCCCAGCAAAAAATGTCATGAAAATATCAAGTAGGGAGCCATCAAAAGACAAGGATACAAATTGTAGGATACGGTCATCTGTTGTGAGTCCTAATTGATCAATATGATCATAGGCGGTGTTGACCAAGCCTTGGTGTGCTACCATTACCCCTTTTGGTCTACCCGTGGAACCCGAAGTGTAGATCACATAAGCCAGGTCGTCAGCCGTAACATCAACATGATCCAGAACGATGGGTTCGGTATCGATATCGTTCTTATTGTATTGAAAAGCGCCTGCTGTAGGTAAATTACTATCTACTAAAACGAGCGTTTTCAGTTGAGTACTCTGTGATTGTAGCCTTTTTGCCAGTCCTTGATGCTCTTCGTCGACCAATAACACTTCGATTTTGGAATCTTCCAACATGAACAGCAAACGTTCCTCAGGATACGCACTGTTCAGCGGTACATATACTCCTCCAGATTTAAATACTGCCAGTAGGCTTTCCATGAATAGCGCACTGCGGTTCTGCAACAGCCCGACCCTAGCCTCTTTTGCTATCTGGAGCTTGTTGATCAGTAGATTACCCAATTGATTAGAGCGCTCTTCTACGGCTTGGTAAGTATGATTCACATGGTCCTTGATGGCTATGGCCTCAGGGCTGAACCTTGCTTGCTTCGAAAAGAGCTGGTGTAAGGTAGACCCATCAGGGTATGCGAAAGCAGTAGCATTAAAAACGTGTTTTATCCGGTGTATCTCATCATCGTCCAAGAACCGGATATCGCACAAATTTTGTTGAGTATCTTCTAAAATTTTGTACAACAAGCTTTTAAAATGCTTAACGAACTGTACGACTATGTCATGATGATAGACATCCGCGTTGTATTCTACTGTAAAGTGGATATCGTCACCCGTTTCTTGAAACCTAAAAAACAGGTCAAACTTACTTTGTACAGTCCCTTGATCCTTTACTTCATCCCCTAAGTCCCTTTGACTTTGTTCTATAGGTATATCCCCAAAATCTGCATAATCAATGACCACATCTACCAAAGCACTCCTTCGTGGATCTCTTTTTATCTTTAGATTATCGATCAAGTGATCAAATGGATATACTTGATGGGCATAAGCATCTAGGGTAAGCTGCTTTACCTTTGAGAAGAAGGTATCAAAGGTATCCTCCTCTGCTAATTGTGACCTAAAAGCAATCTTATTGGCATAAAAACCAATTTGGTTTTTTAAGTCTGCATGAACCCTTCCCGATACTGTACTTCCTATGATCTGATCGGATTGTTGGGTATACCTGGAGAACAGTACCTTCAATACCGCCATGAACCCCATAAACAAGCTCCCTCCATGGGTATGACAGTACTGCTTCAGGTGTTTTTTGTTTGCCTGACCGATGTAGGTCCCTAACTTTCTGCCATTGTTTGTTTTATAGGGTGGCCTTATCTTACTGGACGGTAAGTCCATGATGGGTAAGCTGCCTGCTAAATGTTCTAACCAATATGCTTTGTGTTGGTCCAATTCATCCCTCTGGAGCTTTCCTTGCTCCCATACTGCATAGTCCTTGTACTGTATTTTTAAAGCTGGGAGGAGTACGGCAGTTTCCTGTTCAAATGCTTTATAATAAGCCAATACATCTCCCAAAAGTATTTGGTCCGACCAACCATCACCAATGATGTGGTGTAAATTGAAGTAAATGACGTGTTGCTTTGCCGGCATGACAAACAGGCACACCCTGATCAAGGGGCCGTTGACCAGATCGAAAGGTTGAGGTTCATCCTCGGCCACAAAACTTTCCAATTGCTCACTGGCACGGTCAGATGCGCTCAAGTCGATGGTTTTGGTTTCAAAGCCAAGTGTGTCACGTGTCAGGACCTGTTGCCTTACTTCCCCCTTACCATTTACTTTAAAAACAGTCCTTAGTATTTCATGCCGATCGATCACAGCATCAATTGCTCTCAGCAACAAGTCTATTTGATATTCTCCCTCGATGGGCATGACTGCGGGCATATTATAAGCGGCACTTTCTTCCGGAACCTGGCTCAAAGTCCACAAACGAAGCTGGGCCGATGACAGTACATAACTATCCTGCACCGGCGCTCGGGGAATGCCCTCCATCGAAACACCTTCTTGATGTAGTTTCAAGTATTGGACCAATGCCTGTTTTTGGTTTTTGATCTCATCAATCAGCCCACTGTCCACGCCCTGTTTGGGAAGTGTCAAGGCCAGGTCGTCCCCTTTGAGTCCTACTTTGATGCCTTTACCCTTCAGTTTTATTATGAAATCCCGTATTTCCATTGGTATATTTTTAAGCATAATTGCTTTAGTCGATATTTTTATAGCCCTTCTTGCTTTAGTATCTGTTTAGATGATGAGTATCTGTTCATCATGACCGGCTGCCTCTTCATCGGTTTGTATCCAATGCAGGGATTCTATTTCCATCGCCAGTTCAGCAATGGTCGGTGCTGTAAAGAACTGCTCGATTTTTGGCCTTACCCCAAACTTTTGTTCTATTTCGAAGATCAGCTGGATGACTTTCAAGCTATGGCCACCCAACTCGAAGAAATTGTCTTCAACCCCGATATTTTGCCTGCCCAAGGTTTGCTCCCAAATCGCCACTAGACTTTTTTCGGTATCATTTCTTGGGGCGAGGTATGCTGTACTCTCCAGGTCTAGCCCATTGGGATCAGGCAAAGCCTTTTTGTCTATTTTCCCGTTTTTACTCAGAGGTAATGCCGACAGGGCTACAAACACTGAGGGAAGCATATATTCCGGTAATAATTTTCCCAGTTCCAACCTCAGGTCTTGGCTTTCGCGTTGCCTTTTATCCACATGATAGGCTACCAGTTCCCCTTCGTGTACGATGACGACTGCCTCATCAACCAGGCTCAACAATTGTTGCTCTACTTCACCGAGTTCTATGCGGTGCCCCCTAACTTTTACTTGCTCATCTTTTCTTCCCATAAAAAATAGGGTCCCCTCTTCTGACCACTTACCGAGGTCTCCCGACTTGTACATCCTCGTACCTGCTGCATAGGGAGAGGGTACAAAATGGGCATGGGTCAGTGCTTCATTGTTGAGGTAGCCCCTACCGACCCCTATCCCTGCAATGCATATCTCTCCTACGACTCCTATAGGGCATAGCTTACCCGTTTCGTCCAGGATATGAACCTGCAAGTTTTGTATAGGACGCCCAATGGAAACATTCGTATGGATAGGGGCTTTATCCATGATATGCAAGGTCACATCATCAGATGCCTCGGCGGGTCCATAGGCATTGACTACTTTGATATGTTGGTATTGCTCGAAAAAGCGTGCCAGCAGTGGTTGTTTCACGGCTTCTCCGGTCACCAGTAGATAAGTCAACCCTTCAAAATACCGTTCCTTGTCAAAGTCCAAAAGTACGGTAAGATAACTGGGGACTACTTGTAATATATCGATGCCATCTTGCTTTAATTTAGTCAAGAACCGCTGGGGAGCCAGTACCGTCGGCCGGTCATAGATCACTGTTTTCCCACCTACCATCAAAGCGGTAAGGAATTGCCATACGGAAATATCGAAACTTACTGCTGCGTTTTGGACAATACTGCTTCCTTCACCGATATCCATCTGATCGATCATAGCATAAAGGTGGTTGACCAGGCCCCGGTGTTCTATCAATGCTCCTTTAGGTTTGCCTGTCGACCCTGAGGTATATATCACATAAGCCAAAGCAGTATTTTCGGCCAGGTTCCGTGGTGCCGTTTTCACCATTTCCCGCTGCAACACCCTTAGGTCATGCTGTCGTTTACGTCGCTTTGTCCGATCTTTTTCCGTTCCTTTTGATAGGATTACGTCATAACGATAGTCAGTCAGCTCATTAGCGATGGTATATGTTTTTTCTTTGAAGCTTACCTTTGTCACTCCTTCGATAGTACTTGCCAAATCATCAAAGTAATCCCTATGCAAGAAAAGCTCTGCCGAAAAGTCGGTCTTGGTAGTGTAGCCTTTCCCTTTATGATCGTTTTCAAAAGCAATAAGGTCGCCGATGAGTTGGTCTTTCTTACCGAGATCCATGACATCTCCGATACACAGATGGCCATTTTCGCTGAGCATACCGAAGGCCTTTTGGATGACTTTCAACAAGTAATTGTGGCTTTCAAAATCTTGGATGACACTGTTGATGAGTATGGCGTCAAACTTTTGCCCTTCTAGCCGGTCGATATCCATTGCACTCAGGCAGTGCAGGGATACATTTTTCTCCTCTTTTAGGGCTTCGCCCAGTTTCCGGATAGTGGCCTGTGAAAGGTCAACGGCCACATACTCCTTGACGTGTGGGAGCACTTTCCTCAGCGTAATCCCAGAAGCACAGCCTACTTCCAGTACGCGTGAATTGTTATCTATGACACCGGAAATGGAATTCAAAAAACTTGCTGCATACTCATCCATTTCCTTTTCGGAAAACGGCTCTCCGGTAAAACTACTTATCCAGCCCCCGCCTTCAATGGCATTGGTGGCACTTTCCCCTACGTAGTTCCATAACTCGCCATACTCCCTGTCTTTGTTCACAAACTCATCGTATACCTGCTCACTGTCCAGGCAGAGGAAGGCCTCAAAGCTGTCACATTCCCATTGTAACTTCATCGATAGACCCACATGATCTTTTGTGATAAAAAGGAAAGGTACTGCTGCATCATCGATGATCTCCTTGATCCTTTTTTCAGGGTAAGCCGGGTCTATGGGTATATAAACACAACCTGCCTTGAGCGTCGCAAGTATAGCGGCGAGGGTGTGGTGGCTCCTTTCAGTGAGGATACCTACAAATGACTGTTTTGGCAGTTCCAGTACCTCGACTAAATAATTGGCCAAACGATCGGTATGTTCGTCCAATGTCTTGTAGGTCCATTGGGTATCATTGTACTTTAGGGCTACCGCCTCAGGGGTACGTGCAGCCTGTTCCGCAAATAAGTGTACAAAGGTTTTTTCATGGGGAAAGTCTACTATCGTATCATTGAACTGCTTCAGTAAGACCTCTTTTTCCTGGGGGGACAAATAGTCGATCTCCCCCACGGGTTTTTCAGGAGTCTCCAACAGCAGTTCCAATAATACGGCATAATGCTGTATCAGCTTATGGATCAAACGGTGCTCGTATACATCCACGTTGTACAATACAGACATGAGCAAATGTCCGTTTACCTCCTCAAAGTCGATTTCCAGATCAAAGCGGCTCAGGTGAGGCCCCAGGTCCTGAATTTGCCCTACCTGCAAGTCTTCTTCCCGGTTGTGGTCACTCTTATTGTGCAGGGTGACCATCACATCAAAGATGGCACAACGGCCGATATCTCTTTTGACCTGTAGGTCTTCCACTAACCTATCAAAAGGGTATTGTTGGTACTTGTAGGAAGAGAGGGTGTCTTCTACAGCCTGGGCAAAAATAGTATCAAAGCTCAGGTCCGCCGCCAGGTTATTCCTGAGTGTCAGTGTATTTACATAAAACCCTATCTGCTCTTTGAGCTCCGGTAAGTCCCTACCGGCAATAGGAGACCCTAGGATCATATCATTCTGCCCTGAATACCTATAAAACAAGGTTTGCATAGCTGCTAATATGCCCATGAACAGGCTGCCTCCATTTTTCATGGTATATGCTCTCAGGGAAGCTACCCGCTCGGGTTGCAGCACATAAGCTAATTTGTGTCCTCTATTGGTCTTTATACCGGGCCTGCTTTTTTCACTGGGCAAATCCAACAAGGGCAATGTACCCGATAGTTTTTCCAACCAATAGGCTTTGGCAGTTTGGTAAAACGGAAGCTCAAATTGCTCGTTCTCCCATTCGGAAAAATCCTTGTATTGTATATCAAGCTGGGGTAGTTCTGCTTCCCGACCAGTGGCAAATGCTTCGTAAAAGGCCAGTACATCCCTGAACAATACATTGAAAGACCAACCATCACCAATGATGTGGTGCATATTGTAATAGAATACGAGCCTTTCATCGGTTTCATGCAGTAAACAGGCCCTTAGCAGCGGACCGTTTTTGAGGTCAAAAGGAAGTGCAGCATCTTCTTCGATATAAGACTGGATTTCCGCCTCCCTGTTTTCATAAGTCCTGAAATCCTTATACTGCAATTGAAAACCCAGTGTTTCGGAAGACAAGATCCACTGCCTTACCTCTCCGGCCTCATTTTCCCTAAATACTGTCCTGAGGATTTCATGCCTATCGATAGCAGCATATAAGGCTTTCTCAAAACTCTGCAAGTCATAACTTTTGTTCAAAACCACAGAGTTGGGCATATTATAAGCCACTAGCTCCTCTTCGAACTGGCTCAATGCCCACATCCTCAATTGTGCCGATGAAAGTCGGTAGCTTTCCTTTTCGACTGATCTTTTAATGGAAGTAGCACCTGCTTGGTCCCTTGAATACTTAGAAAGGTAGTCGATGAGCGCTGCTTTGTTTTGCTTTATCTCCAAGAGCAAATCCGCTGGGACCTGATCTCCATCAAAACCTATCTGTAAATCTTCCCCGTCCAGTGACAGTTGGATGTTGTTTTCGTATAGCTTGTCTATTAAGTAGGTCACGTTACCTTATACTTTTATAGTGTTATTTGTTTTTACTTGTTGCATCGTAGTTATTTTCTCAACCAGGTCGATTTCTTCTGCCAGTTTCCTTACGGTAGGCTTTTTATAGAAATCCTTGATGTTGATCTGTACACCGAAGGCTTTGTTGATCATGCGACAAACCACAAGTCCTTTCAATGAATCTCCTCCCAGCTCAAAAAAGCTATCCAAAACGCCGATTTGGTTTATGCCAAAGAAGTCCTCCCAGATATTCACCAGCTTACTTTCGGTAGGTGTTGCCGGAGCTTCATAATTGAAATCCATCTCTGGGCGTTCGACAGTAACTTTCTGCTGCTCGTCGTGTTCTTTTTCTATCTTCCTATCCTTTTGTAAATTGGTAATGTCGCCTTCCATATCCTGAAAGGATGAAACCACACGGGCATGCTCTTTGATACTTACAGTACTTTCAAAAATTTGTCCCAAGCTCTCTTTTTGGAAGTCCTGTTGATTCAGTACATCCAGGTTAACACTTTGCCAACCTTCCCTATCAAGTTTTTGAATGCGCGCATCAATGTAGGTATTGACTATACTATATAGTCCTTGCATCTCTCCTCCGAAAATAGAGTTGGAACCCGTTGCTACCCACAAGCAACTCAACCCCTTCTCTTCAAAAATCTCTATAATGTTGTTTATACCCTGGATTTGGTCGTGCAGATGCTGTCGGGCCACTTCCTGATCTAAGCTTTCCAAAGGGGCAAAGGTCTCCATCTCCCCCATTTGGATACTATCGGTGTGCAATACACCGGATATGGTGCCGTGGTTTGCCTCTAATCCAGCAATTTGTGACTTCAGCCCTTTGGTATCGCTCAAGGAGACTTGATGATAACTAAAGTAGCCTTGGTAGGTTGTCAATTGTTGGATAAAAGCTTGATACGTATCTTCGGAAATTGGTTCGTCCCCTATCAGGCATACTTTAGCAGCATATTTACCCATCAAATGCAGTGCTAAAGTACTTGTAATCGTATTCAAGCCTCCGGTTACCAAATAATGCCCTTCCTTTTCAAGGATGTCACTGTTGTCCGGGCTATGTAGCGGAATAGCTTGATAGCCTTGGTCATACCTTTTACCTCTACGATAGGCAATATACCGTGTGGCATTTGCGGTCAGTTCCATCGCTACTTTTGATGCCGTACTTTCATCCCACACGTCAAGGTCCACCCAAGAAAAGCTTCCCTTATGACGCTCTTGCAATAAGGCCTGCCAGGTAGAGGCCGCTACATTGGAAAGCATACTGACCGGTTCATCGCCCAGTACAAATTGGCTGGATTGTGTTATCAGGGTCACTTTGACCGTTGCTTTGGCCTGTTCCAGTAACGCTGCCAGGTAGGTGAGCTTCACTACCTCTTGGGCAATAGTGTCCGGGTGGGTCGCTTCGCCCCTCCAAGCATAAATGAGGTGATCGACATTGTCCCATGCTATGGCCTGCCGGAGCTTATCATAATGTTCCTCCTCTGATGGGTCTATAGCATAATGCGCTCCTTCGTTGACAAAGTCCTTTGCCTGGACAATGGTAGTGATTTCGTTACCGGCATTACCGAGTTTTGCCCGGAGCGCCTTGGTCCATGGTTCATCATGAGCAAATAGTACATATTGGCCGGCTTTATTGGTGACAGGCTGCTGCTGAAGTACCGATTTTTTCCAGTCTTGTAAGTAAAAACTACCCTCGATGCTGTTATGATTCCCTTGTAACCTCTTGGTATTGAGCCGAGCCAATGGGTCTACAATTGTAGGCAGTTGGTGAGGAGTAAAAGCATATGTTGGCGCAGGTACGCGATAACGCTCCTGCCCTTCATAAAAAGCGTTCCAGTCCATCGCTACCCCATGGCACCAAAGCTCTCCCAATTTGTCCAACAAGAATGCTTGGTCCTTGATTTCTTCTTTTGGGTGCCTGGTGGTATTGATGACGGTATGCCCGGTCCCTTGAAGGATTTGGGATGCAAATGTCTTTAAAACCTGTCCGGGCCCTACTTCGATAAATGCATGAGGCCTTCCCGAATCCACTATCCCTTGTATGCCTTCGAAAAACCGGACGGTCTGCCTCAGGTGCGCACGCCAATACGCGGGTGAGGTAGCTTCTTTATCGGTGATCTGTCGGCCACTTTTATTGGAAACAAATGGAATCCGTGGCGCCTGTAGTTGCACTTTGCTTACTGCCATCTCAAACTCATCCAGTGCCTCATCCATGAGGAAAGAGTGCCCCGCCAGAGAAATCCTTAGTTTTGAACAAGGCACCCCTTTGGCTTCCAGTACCTCAAACAAGCTATCTATAGCATGAGGCAAGCCCGACACTACGCAATATTCTTTAGAGTTGACCGCCGCTAGGGACAACTCATCCGTCAGTAGCTCCTTGGTAGCCTCTTCTGTCAGGCCTACGGTCAGCATGGCCCCTTTAGGGGCTTTGCTCATTAGGTCAGCCCTTTTAATGACTAGCTGTAGTGCTGTTTCATAATCAAAGACTCCACTGATACAGGCGGCGGTATATTCTCCTGTACTATGGCCTATCATGCACTTTGGCACAATGCCCCACTTCATCAAAAGTTTTGCCAGGGCGTACTCAAAAATAAAAATGATAGGTTGGGTATAGAGGTTATTATTGATATCCGCCTTATGGCTTGGGACCTCATCGTACAATACGCTTCTAAAATCAATGTTGGTGGCTTTTTGCAACAAGGCAAAGCCTTTGTCCAGGCATGTTTTGAAATAAGGCTCCGTTTCATAGATGCCTTTCCCCATTTTTAAATACTGTGAACCCGAGCCGGAAAACATAAATACGATGCCCGGGACTTCCTTTCCCACGGCCACTATCTTATTTTCTATACTATCGGCCTCTATCGGCGACTTGCCGTCATACGTTAAATATGATCTATATTTGAAGTTTGCCTTCTTGGTCTTCAGGGTGTAAGCCAAGTCAGCAATATAACGAGCATCAGGATGGCTATTGACATCAGTAATGAGCGCTTGCCTATAAGCTGCTACTGCTGTTTTTGTTTTGGCTGACCACAGCAATAGTTGGTTTTCCTTCGATGCACCACTTTTTTGAGCAGGAGGGGCTTCTTCCAGCACCACATGGGCATTCGTACCGCCTACCCCAAAGCTACTGACCCCTGCCCTTAAAGGGTATTCCCCTTCCCATTGCTTCAGTTCATTATTGACATAAAAGGGCCCGTTTTGGAAATTGACTTCTGGATTAGGGTTTTCAAAATTGACAGAAGGCGGTAGCTTTCGGTACTTCATGGCCAAGACCGTTTTGATGAGTCCGGCCACCCCTGCGGCTGCATCAAGGTGTCCCATATTGGACTTCACTGAACCAATAGCACAAGTATGTTCTGTATTATGATCAAAAGCCTTATTGAGTGCTTCAATCTCGATGGGGTCACCAAGATTGGTTGCCGTACCGTGGGTTTCGATGTAGGAGATGCTTTCTGAAGGTATATCTGCTAGCCGTTGTGCTTTTCGGATACAACTCGCCTGCCCTATGACACTTGGGGCTGTAAAACCTACCTTTTGCCTGCCATCATTGTTGGTAGCGGCCCCTTTGATCACCGCATGTATCTCATCGCCATCTGTCAAGGCTTCCCGTAGGCGTTTTAAAACTACCACACCGGCACCTTCTCCTTCTATTGTACCCGAGCTCTTGGCATCAAATGGCCTACAGTGGCCGTCACTGGACATGATGGTACCTTCCTCATACCGATACCCGATGTTCGGAGTAGTACGGATGCTTACCCCACCGGCCAGGGCCATGTTACATTCTCCTTGTAGGATATGTTTACAGGCATTGCTCACTGCCACCAAAGAGCTGGAGCATGCGGTATCGATGTAGATACTAGGTCCCTTTAAGTTGAGGCTGTAAGAGATCAAGGTACTGATAAAGTTTCTTTGCGAAATCTTGTTGAGCAGGAATGAGTCTACTTTCTCATTGTCAGTGACCTTGGTATGTAACTGCCAATTGAGGTTATCACTGGCTGCTAGGAAAACCCCTATTTTATTGTGCTTTACCGCAGGGTCATGACCTGCGCTCTCCAGTGCCTTCCAAGCCTCTTCGTGCATGACCCTTATTTGCGGGTCCATGAACTTAGCTTCGTCTTCGGTATAGCCAAAAAAGGCATAGTCAAACCGATCAACAGCTTCCGCAGCAGATTTTACCGGAATAAATTGGGCATCAGCGATCACATCATCAGCTATGCCTTTTGCCTTGAGCGCTTCATCTGTATAAAATGTTGACAGTTCCTTTCCTTCTGAAAGGTTGGCCCAAAACTCCTTCAAATTGGCAGATTTGGGAAAGCGTCCGCTCATACCTACGATAGCGATATCGTCATGACCTAAAGGCAAATCTTCTTCTTCCTCCCTTTGATCCGGCTGATCACCACTGACATAAGTTACCAAGTCATTGATATTAGGGTACTGGAAAAGGGTAACAGCTTTTAGGTCAGTACCAAACTCTTGATTAAGGGTATTTAAAAGTTTAATAATACGGATGGAGTTTGCCCCTAAATCAAAGAAGTTATCAAAAACACCTACTTTATCTCGTTCTAACCTTAGCTCATTAGCCACCAATTGCCCCAATTTTTGCTCTATTTTATTTCTTGGTGGTACGTATGTTTCGCTTTCCTTGCTATTGACCACCGGTGGAGGTAAGTTTTTCCTATCCACTTTTCCATTAGGGGTCAATGGAAATGTTTCTAGTGCTATCACATAAACCGGCACCATATATCCCGGCAATGATTTTTGCAAAAACTGCTTGACCTGTACCTCTTCTACACCTGATTTTGAGGTAAAATATCCTACTAATTCTTTTGTTCCATTCAGTGTGCAGTCCACTATTAGGGCCTCTTCTACATCATCCATACTTAACATCGTACGACTGATTTCTTCTGATTCGATGCGGTACCCTCTAATCTTTAACTGGTTATCTTTCCTTCCTATAAACTCAATCCTCCCATCGGACAAGAACTTGGCCAAATCACCTGTCTTATATAGAGGTTTTGAGCTAATCCCCGATAAAGACACATACCTTTCTTGTGTTATGTCCACCTTATTGTGGTAGCCCAATGTCACCCCTGCCCCTCCGATACATATTTCACCTGCAATGCCTATCCCTACGGTTTGGTTATAGTTGTCCAAAATGTAGATTTCGGTATTTTTCATAGGCTTTCCTATGACAGTGCCTTTAGTCTCTTGGGTGATAGCCCCTTTAGGGTACACTGCATCTGTACAAAATATTGTGCCTTCCGTAGGGCCGTAGGTTACAGTAACAATAGCTTCCCGAAAAGCCAATGGTAACCTCATTAATAACTGGTCGGAGATTTTATCCCCACCGATAAATAAGTTTGTAATAGTATCAAACTGTGCTGAAAGTTGGTTTTCCAAAATATGGTTGACCAACATGTCATAAACAGCGGGTACGGTATCTAAGGCTGTACTTTTTGATAGTATACTGACAAACTGAGGTAGGTCTTGAAAAACCTCCTTATTGATCAATTGGCTACACCCTCCCTTTAAGATAGGAGTAAATAGCTGAAACATGGAAATATCAAATGCATGGGAAGCGATGAACGGCATACTTACGGTCGAACTCACTCCATACCTGTCCAGTACATTATCGAAAAAGTGGTTTAAATTCTTATGCAGTACTTTAACCCCTTTAGGCTTTCCTGTAGAACCAGAGGTATAAATGATGTAAGCGACACTATCTTCCTTAACCTGAACCGAAAGGTTTTCTTTAGAGCAAATATTACTATCGCCTAAGAAATCTTCGAATGAGGTTAGCACATCCTGGTCTATTACCAGTTTGCAGCCTGCATCATTTGATATATAATCTATCCTCTCTTTAGGGTAGTCTACATCGATAGGTACATAAACCGCCCCGGACTTAAAGACGCTCAATATAGCCACAACCAACCAAGGGCTTTTTTCTAAATTCACCCCCACCAGGTCATCCAGGCCAACTTTATGGGTTGCTACCAAATAACGGGCAAACTGGTTTGCTTTTTCATTAAGCTCCTGATAAGATAATCCTTCATCATAAAAAGTAACCGCCGTATTATTTGGTGTAGCAGCTACTTGTTTTTCAAACCGACAGGCCAAATGTTGAAAATCGGAAACAACTTCTTCGGCAGGAACATTAAATGAACTTATTTGCGCTTTTTCTACTTCATCCAAATAATTTACCTTAGCCACTACCTGCTGAGGGTCTCGCACAATACATGCTATCAAATTTTTAAAGTGTCTTAAAAATTGCCCGATTGATTCAAGGTCATACACATCAGGATTAAAATTGATACGGAAATTAAGGTAGTTCTCCTGCTCGTGGACAGTTAAATCAAAGTCGAATTTGGATTTGGTCTCCCCGATATCCATCATTTCCGAGAAATCCATGGGGGTGGGATTGTCCTGGTTTTGTTTCTCCTCAAAGTTTTGTAATGAAAGCACGGCATCTACCAATGCCCCTCTACTCATATCCCTTTGTAAATTTAAGTCGGACATGAGCTGGTCAAAGGGGTATGTCTGGTGGGCAAAGGCTGCCAATGTACTTTCCTTCACTTCATTGAAAAATGAAATGAAACTTTTGTCAGGGTCTACCGCAGTCCTCAGCGCCAGTGTATTCACATAAAAACCTATCTGGTTTTCCAAGTCCGGGTGGTTACGGCCCGCTACCGGTGTACCAAAAATGAGGTCGGTCTGGGAAGTATACCGGTACCATAGTACATTGAGGCTTGCCAACAAGCCCATGAACAAGCTACCTTCATGAGCAAGGCAAAAGTCTTTGAGTTTTTTAGTTAGCTCTGGAGATAAATAACCTCCTATACTATGGCCGTTGTGGGTCTGTACCCCAGGCCTCATTTTAGTACGGGGTAAGTCCATGGTAGGAAGCTCTCCTCTCAAATGTTCCAGCCAGAAATCCCTATGTTCCGAGACACGACCATTATCCGATTGTGCCGAATTCCAATAAGTATAGTCTTTGTACTGGATGGTCAAAGGAGAAAGCCCTGCATTTGTACCGCTTTTCAAGGCAGTATAAAAAGCCATGACATCTTTCGACAATACTTCTAAAGACCAGCCGTCACAGATGATATGGTGGAGGTTGTAGTAAAAAATGAACTTATCCTTTTCCAATTGGAGTAAACTTGCCCTGATGAGGGGGCCTTTTTCAAGGTCAAAAGGCAAGTAGGCATCGGCTGATATAAAATCTTGGACTACAGTTTCCTTGTTTTTTTCACCGGATAAATCCTGAAAACCTATCTTAAACCCTAGTTCCTTTTCTGTCAATACCCACTGTTTGATTTCCTTTTGGTCATCCACTTTGAAAACTGTACGGAGGATCTCATGGCGTTCTATCGTTAGCCTTATCGCTTTTTCAAACTTGGCTACCTCCACCACTTCATCCAATTCGACGGTATAAGGTTCATTATAAGCTACCGACCCTTCGTCAAACTGGCTTAATACCCAAAGCCTTTGCTGACCGGGAGACAACTTATAGTTTTTTTGGGGGATGATGCCAGGTATAGGATCATAGGATTTTCCTATGTCATATTTCTTCAAATAGGCGATGAGCTTGGTCTTGTTCTCCTTCAGTTGTTGGATAACCTCCGGACTCGGCTTGTCACCTTTGAAGACCACCTTGATATCGTCCCCCTTTAACTTTAAGTGTATTCCTTTCTGCTGTAGCGTAGTCAATAAATCCTTCATCAGGTCGCTCAAAGTTTAATTTAAAATTTGCTGTACTGCTGAATCCGCCATCATTGCTGCAAGGCGTCTCCATACATTTTATTTTACAGTAAAACCGACATGTTCCCGAACGTATGTTTGTTCTCCAACATATCAGCGTGCGCTTGGGGCAGTTCTTTCCAAGTGTATTTGTTGGACACTTTTAACTTGAATTTTTGTTGTTCGATCAATTTATTCCCTGTTGATAGGTCTTTAAGTGAGCTGAAATGAGAACCCTGTATCCTTTTCTGCCTCATCCAGATATAGGAGGCATCCATGGTCAGGTTAAAGCCGGTGGTGGCCCCACAAAACACGACCATGCCCCCTGTTTTCACCAAATAGCAACTGACCGGCATGGTATTTTTCCCTACATGTTCAAAGACAATATCGGGGTTGACCCCTTTGCCCGTTATTCCCCAGATGGCTTTACCAAATTTTCTGACTTCTTTGAGGTACTTGCTGTAGGCTTCTTTGTCTTCGGTGTTGGGCAAAGCGCCCCAGCAATCAAAATTATTCCTATTGATATAGCCTTTGGCTCCCAACTCGACACAGCGCTCTCCCTTTTCATCCGAAGAGGTGACCGCAATGGCATTGGCACCGGCCAGTTTGATGAGCTGGATTGCAACGGTACCCAGCCCGCCGCTTGCCCCCCATACCAGCACGTTCATTCCCGGCTTCAGATCATGGGGAGGGTATCCGAACAACATATTCCAAGCTGTTGCATAAGTGAGCATGTAACTCCCTGCCTCTTCCCATCGCAGGTGTTTGGGTTTCTTCAACAACTGTGTTGCTTTCACTGCCGTATACTGGGCAAAAGCCCCATAAGGAGTTTCATAGCCATAGATCTTTTGTGAAGTGCAGAGCATAGTGTCCCCTCCATTGCATTCGTCACATAGACCACAAGACTGGGAACAATGTACGATCACCTCGTCGCCCACCTGAAACTGAAACCCAGGGTTGTTGACCAGTCCATCGCCTACTTTCCAAATGACACCCGCAGCATCACTACCTGCGATATGGAAATCTTTACCGTGAAAGAGTGTAGGCGAAGCTGGAGAACCCATTGCTGCCCAAAGCCCATTGTAATTGATACCCACGGACTTTACCTTGATCAATACTTCATCAAACCCAACTTCAGGTACGTCCACTACCTCTTCCTGAAAAGACTGTAAGGGATGGCCGTGATTGTCCGGGCGGATAACATAAGCATGCATTTTTTTTGGCACTACACCCAGTTCCGGGCTTTCATCAAAGCCATATAGCTCTTTTTCCAGTGTTAATTCCATATCGATATTAGTTAGCATCATTTAATTTCTATCTTGTGGTCTATATGGTTAGTTCGTTCATTGTCTCACCTGATTCTCTTTCAGCGTTTTGAAGGTCTTTCATTTTCAGTCCGATTTCTATTTCTTGGCCTATACTTCGAATGGTAGGGTTTTTGAAAAAATCCTTGGGTTTTAACTCCACATTAAAAGCCTTAAAAATTGACCTACTGATGGTCAGTGCTTTTAGAGAGTCGCCACCAAGCTCAAAGAAGTTATCAAAGACCCCAATTTTGTTGACCGAAAAGAAAGGTTGCCAGACTTCCACCAGTTGTTTTTCAACCTCAGTAGAAGGTGCTACATAATTATCAAGGGCAAGTTCCTCGGTCACTTCATCCTCAGCCTCTTGTTTTTCGTCTTGGGGGCTTTGTTTTAATACCAGATCATTGAGATTACGATTGGAAACCGCTATCTGAGGGATGTCGCCAATCGTCAATGTCCTCTCCAATATTTCGGGCAGGTATTTGAAATCGATCCAATCTTTGCCGATCCCTTCCAGGTTCACACAATACCAATGTGGCAAGGACTCCTTGTGATGTTCTACATAAGCATCCATAAATCGGTTGGCGACTGCATAGGCCCCATAAGCTATACCTCCTATCCATGTAGAGTTACTGGAAGTAAGCCACACAAAGTCCAGTTGGGAATCTTCGAAAACCTTGCGGATGTTCAGCACACCGTCTACCTTCGGAGAGAACTGTTTTTGGATGACCGCCTCGTTGATCTGTGCTACCGGGGCAAAGGTGTCTTGGTTATCGATTTTCTCTGCGGCCGTATGGATTACCCCGGCTACTTCACCGATGTCGGCTTTCATATCGACGACGACACTTTGCAGTGATGCATAGTCCGATACGTCACCCTGATAGTAGTATAACTGGTCTGATGAGGAATAATACTCTTTGAGCAAGGCAATCTGAAAGGTTTCCAGTTTACCTTCTAAACTGACTAAATCTGCCTCTTGCGGTAAGGGGCTCCTTCCCAGCAAAGCTACTTTAGCCTTGTAGTTTTTGATAAGGTAGAGTGCCAATACAGCAGCTACCTTACCATAGCCTCCTGTAATGAGATATACCCCATTTTCCCTCAGTATAGACCGTCCACTAGGTGATGTTAATGGGGCTTGATTAAAACATAGTTCAAAGCGCTGGCGATGCCTATAAGCGACATATTTAGTAGTGGTATTCTGTAGCAGGTCAGCTATAAGTCGCTCAAGCAGTATGGGATTTGCACTTTCCATATCCACATCAATACTACAACTAAAGAGCTCTGGGTACTCTTGGTCCAGTACACTGATCAGGCCCATGATACTGTTGGCCCCGATATCCATTTTTTCGGTTAAGGTAATCGGGTGTCCATAGTGACCTATACAGGTCAGCTTTTTCCCTAAGCCGCTCTGGTACTGCCCGAGCGCTTTACAGCAATACACAAAAGTCAATAACTGCTGAAGAATCTCACTTTGGTTTTCCCCTGATAGTGACCATGAGAAAACGATATGGTCGATAGGGTCGGCCTCTGTCTCCAGATGATCAAATAGTTGTTGATAATCCCCTTCTTTTTCCGGATGGAGGACATATTTCCCATCTTCATATTGAAATGCCTCACCTTGCACCACGGTAGTCACTTGGTGCCCTTTCTGTAATAGCGCTTTTATCAGTTGGTCTACCCCTGCGGTACCATTATCAAAAATCAGGAAATTCTGTACGCTTTCATCCATACTACTATGTGGCAGCAAGGATTTTTTCCATTCAGGGAAATAGAACCAGTGGTCTATGCTTGTATCAGAGAATGCATACTTTTCATGCAGTTCTTCCATGACATTGACAGTAGCAGGCAGTTTTGTTTTCTCAAAACTATAGCCCGGTGCAGGCACTATCCCCACTGCACATCCTTCATAATAAGCCTCCCAATCTATTTGGGCTCCATAGGCCCATAGTTGCCCCAATTTTTCGGTCAGAAACCTTAAATCATTGATTTCCTCCTTTGGATGCCTGACCAGATTGACGATCGACTTTTGCTCCTTATCTACAATGATCTGGTTCAGGAAGGTCTTTAAGGTACTGCCGGGCCCCACTTCGATAAACAAATTGTTTGTATCGTTCCTGATGATTTCAGCTACTCCCTTATTGAAGTTGACTGTTTCCCGGAGGTGTTTTACCCAGTATTTGGTAGAAGTGGCTTCTTCAACAGTGATTTCTTTTCCTGAAATATTGGATATAAAAGGGATACTTGGAGCTTGCAATGCTACTTGGTTTACCTTTTCCTCAAACGCTGGCAATATGGGATCCATCAGGAAAGAATGCCCGGCCACGGATACCCTTAATTTAGAGCAGGTCACGCCCTGCCTTTCTAAATCTGTGAATAATCTGTCTATTGCTTCTTGTTTACCCGATACGACACTGTACTCAGGGGCATTGACAGCAGCGAGCGACAGGTCACTATTGAGCAGTGCTTTTGTGGCCTCTTCTGATAGTCCCACGGTCAACATCCCTCCGGCAGCGGTCTGGCTGATCAACCCGGCCCGGCCGATGATCAATGCCAGCCCTTCTTCATAGCTGAATACACCGCTGATACAGGCCGCTACATACTCGCCTGTACTATGACCGATCATTTGGTCGGGCTGGATGCCCCACTTCATCAGTAACCGGGCATAGGCATACTCTATAATGAATACCAGTGGCTGGGTATAGCGGTTATCGTTGATATTGATCGATGGGGTGTTTTCACCATAGAGTACTTCTTGAAAATCTATCCCTAAGGCTGACTTTAAAAATACAAAGCCCTTATCCATCATTTCCCTAAAGAAAGGTTCTCCTTCGTACAGGTCTTGCCCCATGTGTCGGTACTGGGTCCCCGATCCGGGAAACATAAATACAATCTTTTTTGGGCCGCTTTTTGTAACGGTCAGAGGGGTATCTGTGTCATACTGGGCTAACAAGTCTTCTTTCCCTTCACCAACGATAAAGCTTCTGTACCTGAAAGCTTCTCTTCCTGTTTTCAGTGTATAGGCCAAATGGTCGGATATCTCCGCTTGCTTTTCGATAAAGCCTTTTAATTTTTCTTGATACCGTTCCAGGCCTGCTTGGGATTTTGCAGTACTTACCAACAACTGGAATTTTTTAGTGCTCGGTGCCAAAGGCCGCTCGGGGGCCTCTTCTAAGATGACATGCCCATTGGTGCCTCCTATTCCATAGCTGCTTACTCCAGCCATTCGGGGCTTTCCAGCTTTCGTTTCCCAATCGCTCAAAGTTGCATTGACATAAAAGGGGCCTTTGTGAAAATCGATTTCCGGGTTGGCTTCTTCAAAAGAAATGGAAGGGGGTATTTTTTTGTGTTTTAGTGCCAGTGCGGTTTTGATCAGCCCGGCGATACCGGCAGCACCATCAAGGTGTCCCATGTTTGACTTTACAGAACCGATGGCGCACCGATGGGCGGTATCGTTCATAAACGCTTTGTTCAGCCCTTCTACTTCCACTGGATCCCCCAGACGGGTACCTGTACCATGCGCTTCTACATAAGTGATCTCCTTATGGGTAATCCCTGCAATCTTATGGGCCAGCTGGATACACTCTGACTGTCCATTGACACTGGGGGCCGTAAAGCCTACCTTACGGTTCCCATCATTGTTGACCGCTGTAGAACGGATCACAGCATAGATGTGGTCATGATCATTGATGGCCTCTTCCAACCTTTTTAAGACAATCACCCCAACGCCTTCGCCCCCTACCGTACCAGTGGAATCCTTATCAAATGTCCTGCAATGACCGTCTTGGGAGTGTACCAAGCCATCTTCAAAGTAATACCCTTTGGTAGGGTCTGAATCTATAGTGATGCCTCCTGCCAGAGCAATAGCACAATCTTTGGTCAGCAATGCCCTACAGGCCAGGTGTGTGGCAGTCAGCGAGCTTGAGCAGGCTGTATCGACAAAGAAGCTAGGCCCTTTTAAGTTTAAATTATAGGAAATCAGTGTGCCTATGGAGCTGATACGTGATATCTTGTCCTGATAAAATGAGTTGACCAGCTCATCCCTATTGATCCAGTCATGTACCCTCCAGTTAAAGTTATCCCTTGCGTTGAGGTAAAGCCCGATTTTCTTTGCGTATTGGTAAGGGTTGATTCCTGCGTCTTCCAATGCTAGCCAGACTTCTTCATGCAGTACCCTTATCTGAGGGTCCATATGGGAAGCTTCGGGCTTGGTATATCCGAAGAAGGCATGGTCAAAGTTTTCAGGGTTTTCTATACGGGCACCTGCCTTTACAAAGTTGGGCTCTTCAAGCTGCTCTTCCTTTACGCCGGAGGCCAGTACTTCTTCATCGGTATAAGCACTGATCAATTCATTCCCATTGGCAAGGTTATCCCAGAAAGCATTCAGGTCCTCGGATTTTGGAAACCTGCCTGCCATGCCTATGATGGCAATGTCTTTTTTTATGTTCCTTTTTGTCATATTGTTTTCTAGCTACTATTCGTCAAACAGGTCCAATTCTTCGTCCATATATTCAGAGGTATCAATATCATTGGCCACTGCTTGAACGGGGGTTATTTGATCCGATAAATAATCGGAAAGTGTTTTGATATTAGGGTATTTGAATAAAGCCACGGTGCTTAGTTCTACCCGCATCCGTTCGCGGATCTGAGCAGCAGCTTTGATGAGCTTTAGAGAGTTTCCTCCCAAGTCAAAGAAATTATCGTATATACCCACCTTGGTTTTGTCCTTTTGCAGCACAGCTGCAAATATTTCAATGAGCTGCTCTTCAGTCTCATTTTCCGGGCCGACATAATTTTCTTCGGTGACCTGGACTATTTCCATGGATGCCAAGGCTTTTTTATCCACCTTGAGATTAGCTGTAAGCGGGAATTCCCAGAGGTGGACAAAATGGGCCGGCACCATATATTCCGGGAGTTTTTGTAGTAAGACCTCTTGCCATTGTCCTTTAGGGATTGCTTCATCGGCCTTATAAAAGGCGGTCAACTCGCTTTCTTGACTGCCATCGATCCTAGGCAATACCACTACTTCGGTCACTGCCTCTATCGTAGTGCATACTTGCTCGACTTCCCCAAGCTCTATCCTGTACCCCCTTATTTTTACCTGATCATCTTTCCTCCCTAAAAACTCGATCCGCCCATCAGGGTGCATTTTCCCCATGTCACCGGTCCTATACACTGTGTGGGGGCCATATTCAGGAAGATTGATGAATTTTTCGTCTGTCAGTTCTTGCCGATTTAGATAGCCATCGGTAACGCCGCTCCCTACGATACCTATTTCACCGGCGATCCCATGTCCGACCGGTCGGTGGGTATCGTCCAATAGTAAGATGCCTACATTTGCCATCGGCTTACCGATAATGGCACCATGGAGCTCTGCATCTCCTATTTCCCCAGCGTAAACCATATCCGTACAGAATACCGTGCCTTCTGTCGGTCCATATGTGACAATGATTGTTGCTTTTTTAAAGGTTTCTTCTTTCAGTTTGGTCAATAGGGCACTGGGCACTCGGTCGCCACCGATAAAGATTTTTTCTATGCCCAAAAAGTGATCTGCCATGCTGTGCTCTATAATGTAGTTGGCCATCATCTCATATACCGCTGGCACGGTATCCAACACGGTACTCTCACGGAGCAGTTCCATCAATCCGGACAGGTCCTGGAAGCGCTCTTTATCAACAATCTGACATACGCCACCTGCCAAAAGAGGAGCAAACAATTGGAAGATGGAAATATCAAAAGCTGGAGAAGCAATAAAAGGCTGCTTTGTGTTTTCGGAAAAGCCATACCGCTGATGGATATTATCAAGAAAGTGCCCCAGGTTCCGGTGCAATACTTTGACCCCTTTAGGGCGGCCGGTAGAGCCTGAAGTGTAGATGACATAGGCGATATCCTCCAAGTCGGGGGATCGGTCTATATTGTCGGCACTGATAGGACTTTCTTCTACCTCCGTTTCAAATGCCATAAAGACATCCTCATCGATCAACAGCTTACATGTCGAGTCTGCTTGGATATAGTGGGTCCTTTCTTCCGGATAGTCGACATCCAGTGGGACATAGGTGGCGGTTGTCTTGAAGATACCTAGTAGGGCCACGAGCAGGGATTCACCTTTCTTTAGCTTTAGGCCCACAAAATCACCTGCACCTACCTCATACCTGTCGATCAAGAAACGGGCAAATCGGTTGGCCCGTTCATTCAATGTACGGTAGGTCATTTGACGCCCTTCATAGGTCAGTGCTATATGATCGGGCGTCTCTGCGGCTTGCTGTTCGAACCGTTGTTTCAGTGATGCCGGACGGGGGTTTACGGCTATGCCCTCCAGTGAAGCTTTGATACGCTGCCGTTCACTTACCGTCAGGTACTCCACCTGCGCCAGTGCTTTTTCCGGAGAGGACATGGCATCTTCCAATAAGCATTCCAAATGTCCAAAAATATTGTCAATAAAGGACTCTCTGTAGATATCCGTATTGAATTCTATGGTGAGTAGCAAGCCGTCCTGTTCTTGGAATATAAAGCTGATATCAAAAAGTGATGTTGTTTTTTCTACCTCATAGCTATCGACCACCAAGCTGGAAAGGTCATCGGCATTGGCAATACCTCCCAACTTGTTCTGGTTTTGTAATACCACCATAATATCAAACAAAGCTGACCGACCGGTGTCTCGTTTCAGGTCCAGTTGCCCTAACAAAAGGTCAAAAGGGTAGTATTGATACTGGTAAGCCTGTAACAAGGTCTGCCTCTGGGCTACCAGCAATTCAGAGAAACTACGCTGCTTACTTATTTTAGAGCGAATGGCCAGTGTATTCAGGAAGATACCCAGTTGGTTCTCCAGATCAGGGTGTTCTCTCCCCGCCGTAGGTGTTCCTATGATGATGTCGGACTGGTAGGTATACTTATGTAAGAGGGCATTTACCCCGGCCATCAATGTCATAAAAAGGGTGGCCCCATGAGCTTCGGAACAACGATAAAGACGGTCCAAGAAGCCCTGACTGTACTTCCGCGTCAACAGCTTTCCATTGGAGGTTTGGAGAGCGGGCCTTCCGTGGTCATTGGGCAAATCGACCAATGGGAGTTCTCCCTCGAATTGTTGTAACCAGTACTTTTCTGCAGTTTTGTATTTTTCTCCATGCAGTTGTTGCGCTAGCCAAAGTGCATAGTCTTGGTATTGAATGGATAGCTGCGGCAGACGTTCCCCTTTATAGGCATCGATCAGTTCTGCTATCAATAGTTCCATAGACCAGCCATCACTGATAATATGATGGACATTCATGCAAAAAACAGACTCAACATCGCTTAATCGGATCAGTACTGCCTTAAAAAGCATCCCTTTACTGAGGTCGAATGCCAAGTTGCACAAAGCGTCGATATACGATTTTACCTGTTCGGCCTGTTCTTGGCTACCGGAATAGTCCATGAATACCAGACTTGAAGCTTGTGTGTCAAAGGGTAAGATTATCTGAGTCACATCACCTTCCGGTGTCGGCCGAAAAGCGGCACGCATGATATCATGCCGTTGAATAATTTTTCCGAACGAAGTCTCCAACAGTGCCGCATCTATCTGCCCCTTGAGCTTGACAACTGTTGGCATATTGAACTTTACCGTATTTTCTTCCAGCTGGTCGAGTACCCAGATCCTTTTTTGTGAAGGAGTAAGGGGGATACCGGCCAACTGTGCTGTCTTTTGTATGGGCTCAAAAGTGGCCTGTACCAGTTTCCCTGCGACTTCCTCGATGGTCGGTGCAGAGAAAAAGTCTTTGTACTCTATTTGCTTACCCAGTAATTTGTAGATCCGGTTGATCACCTTGGCCACCAACAGGCTATGACCTCCGATTTCAAAGAAGTTGTCTTTTATCCCTATGTTTTCTATTTCCAGGATTTCACTCCACAAATCGGCCAGTTGTTGCTCCAGAGGACTCCTCGGCGCTACATAAGTACCCCGTATTAGATGCTCGGACGACATGGGGGGCAATTGTCCTATGTCCGTTTTACCATTGGCATTGACGGGTATCCCATCCAGCTCCATAAAGTAACCGGGCACCATATAATCGGGCAAGACCTCTAGCAGGTAGCGCTTAAGACCTTGAGGGTCGATAGGGGCTGCTGTCGTATAATAGGTTTGTAACACCTCTTGCCCTCCCAACTTGGCATGGGTGACCACAACTTGCCCGAGTGCACTTGAAAACCGTTGAATACAAGCTTCAATCTCTTGTAGCTCGACCCTATAGCCCCTGATCTTCACCTGAAAATCATCCCTGCCGATAAATTCCAATTGTCCACTGGGTAGCCAACGTACGAGGTCACCGGTATCATACATGAGCCCGCCATCGATGTATGGATTATCGACAAACTTTTGGCGGGTCAGTTCATCATCATGCAAATAGCCTTGGGCTACTCCTTTGCCCGAGATATAAAGTTTACCTGTTTTTCCTATGGGCACCAATCGATGGGTATGATCTAATACATAGACTTTTGTGTTAGCGATAGGCTGGCCTATGGTCACGGGTGAGGTTTCTTCCATCGGTGCACTTAAGCAGTCGATGGTCACCTCGGTAGGTCCATAGTTATTGTATAAGCGATATCCTTTGGACAGCAATGCGGTTTTAACATGCTCCGGTAGTGGCTCTCCTCCTGCTATAATGGTCTTGAGCGACTCGATTTTGGGATAGGGGGATAATAGGTTGTGAAGGAAGTTGGGTACGTAATTGAGGATAGTGACCGCCTGGTCATGGATATACTTTCGCAAACGGCCTTCATCAAGCAGTAATGCCTTGGGGATAATATGGTGGACCCCACCGGCACCTATTGTCCCGAACAGTTCCTCTAGACTAGGGTCAAAAGATGTCTCCGTGAGCTGTATCGATACGGTATCCTCTGAGGTTTCAAAATGTCGGATGAACCACTGGATGGTATTCAGCAAGTTTCCATGGCTGATCATCACCCCTTTGGGCACTCCGCCGGTACCGGAAGTATACATGACATAACACAGGCTGTTTTCAGCATACTTTAGCGGTGGTGGTATCGCAGCGAACTGCTCTCGTCGAGCTATAAAACGATCATAATACGCTTGGTCAATGACCAGTTCACAGCCATCTGCTATGAAAGATGCCCGTGCTGATGGGAGGCCGGTATTGATGGGTACAAAAGCTGCTCCTGCTTTGAGCACAGCTAACAGGGCTGTCACATGAGCCAATCCTCTGCCCAGCTCAATGCCGATCAAAGCCTTAGGTTGCACTTGTTGGACAAGACACTGGGCCAGTTGGTCGGACACATCACTGAGTTCTTGGTAACTTAGCTTTTCCTTTCCAAACACCAGTGCCGTGGCCATGGGTGTTTTCCTTACTTGCTTTTCAAATAGACCGATAAGCCCTGGTTCATCGTCAAAGCGTACTGAAGTGTCATTAAACTGTTCCAGTAACTGTTCTCTTTCTTCTTGCGAGAGGTATTCCAGGTCCCGAACCGGACGGCTTGGCGTTTGGATAGCATGGTGCAATACTACTTCAAAGTGATGGAGTAGGCTTTGTACTTCGGCCTCTTCAAAAAGATCTGTATCATAGGTCAGTTCCAGGCTTATGCCATCGGCCTGTTCCCGGAAAGTAAACTCTAAGTCAAACTTACTGACTTTACTTAGGCCTTCTTTTACTTCCGAAATCTTTGTACCGGCAAGGTCCATCTGTAAACTGTCCTCTTTTTGGTAGCTCACCATCACATCGAACAATGGGTGGTGGCTTCTATCACTGACCAGACCTAAATCGCCTATCAGTGCATCAAAGGGATAGTTTTGGTGTTTTAAGGCAGCACGGATGTTTTGCTTTGTCCTTTCGAGTACGGTATTGAAAGTATCTCCTTCTCGGAGGCTGGTCTTCAGGCCCAGCGTGTTGGAAAACAAACCTACTTGCTCTTGTAGTTCTTCGTGTTCCCGCCCTGACACTGGGTATCCGATGACAATATCACTTTGTCCTGAATACTTGGACAGCAAAATATTGGTCAGCGTCATCAAAACCATAAATGAAGTCGCTTCCCGTTGCTTACAGTAGGTATTAAAGTTACTGCAAGCAGCAGCCCCGAACTTACGGGTCATCACACTGCCTCGGTAAGACTTCGAAGGAGGTCTGGAAAGCCCTAGGTCCAGTATCGGTATCTCCCCCTCAAAATGCGCTGCCCAATATTTTTTCTGCTGTTCTACAATAGCTTTTTGAGCGTCGGACTGCTCCCAGCAAGCATAATCCTTATACTGGAACCTTAGTTTTTTTAGTGCTATCGGTCGCTGGTGGAGGTAGCCCTCATAAAGGGCAAAGACGTCCTCCAGTATGATCTTGGAAGAAATTCCGTCACCAATACTGTGATGGATCACAAAAGAAAAGAAGTATTCTTGATCGGCTACCTTGAGCATTGACGCTTTGAACAATGCCCCCTGCTCCAGATCAAAAGTATGCATCACCTCTCCCAACAGTCGCTGTTCAATGTCCTCTTTGGGGTTTCCTACAAGGTCTGCTGTAGCCAAATCAAGTTTTCTTGCCCCCTTGGGTAATATTTTTTGTCTTACCGTAGCTCCCTCTTGTACAATAAAGTTTGTCCTGAGTATCTCGTACCGGTCTATTACCTCATTAAAAGCCTGCTGTAGCACACTTGTGTCGATGCTACCGGATATTTTAAAAATACCCGGCATATTATAGGCCGTATTCCCTCCGTTCATTTGACCGATCAGCCAAATCCTCGATTGGGAAGCGGACAGTGGGTAGTCCTCTTGTAAGGGGGCACTGGGGATATCGCTTGACCTTAGAGTACGATGTTGTTGGTAAAACTCAATCAATGCGGCTTTGTTATCCTTGATCAACTGCACGATTTCAGTGGTAAGGGCGCCTTTTGGGGCCTTGATAGCTATCTTACCTCCATTGACCGTGAGGTTGATATTGAGAGCATTGAGTCTTTCTATTACTTTGCGCACGAGGCTTGCTTTATCTGGTTTTTTGAGAAAATTTTTAGAAGTAAATGGGGATGATCATAGATTACAGTACCCGAGATTTTTCACTACTGTTCCCTGTTTTGTGCCGTTTCGTTTTGAGCTCACTATTACCAAATTTGTAACTTACCGATACTTGTACAGATTGGTTATCGCTGTAATAATCACTGCGCTGGAAGATGCCATTAGTGGTGGCTTCAGTCTGGAGGTTTTCAGACCGGAAAATATCGGTCCCTCTCAAGGTCAGGTTTAACTTCCGGTCCATCAAAAGGCATTGTAATGACAGGGAAAGGGAACTGACGGGCTTGTTCTTGAATATTCCATCTACACCGGGAAAGCTGTACCGGTAATTCAGCCCTAACAACCATGTTTTATCCGTATTTAAACTGAAGTCGTTGTAAGTAGATACTGTAGCATTGACCCCTGTTTGTTCATCTTTTTCCTCTCCCAACTCAAACTTTGAGACGACATAGTTGACATCCAGGCTATTGTTGCTCGACCACCATTTTACTTTGTCAAAAAAGTAATCTACTGCCATACCGGCCCTGCGATTATCATTATAATTTTCAATCACGAAGCTTTTGATATTGGTATCCACATCGGGCAGCGGTATTTGACCGAACAAGCCATTCTCAATACTGAAATAGGCCCTAGTGGTCAAGGCCCCATAGGTATGGGAGAGTTCTATGTTGTCTATGAAAGCAGGTTGTAAGAAGGGATTTCCTACCTCCGTTTGAAAAGGACTGATGAAATAAAGGTTAGGATTGAGGATCGTAAAACCCGGTCGTTCTATCCGTCTGCTATAATTGAAGGCAAAGGTAGACTGCTCACTGGCTTCATAGGATAGGTAAACCGTAGGGAAAAGTTTTGTATAATCATTCTCTATATCGAGCATCTCCAAACTGGACAGTGTCTGTGTGGCTTCTAACCGTAGCCCTACCTGTAATGATAGCTGTTTTCCCAGCTTTTTGTTGGCCGAAAAATAGACCGCTTGGATAGCTTCGGTGTATTCAAAAGAATTCCGGGCCAAAGGAAAATCGCTCACCGGAATATCCTGTAGACCGCTATTGAAAAGTGATAATTGATTCGTAGACTTCGAGCCTGATATTTTACTCCCAAAGCTCAAATTTGCAAATCCGGTAGGGTATTCCACATCTATCTTGGCAGAGTAGTTGTCTACTTCCTGTTGGTTGATGTTGGTACCTGCATAATATTGTGTGAGGCTATTTTCAAGCACAGAGGTCCCCTCATAAGTCCGGGTATCCGGGTTACTGTAAGAAAAATAATCTAAGTTGAGCAAAATACTTTTGCCGATAGTATCTAAGCGGATTTCGGTATTGTAGTTGATGGAATGGATTTTTGGGTTTAAATCGGTGATGTTGTCAGATTGTAATGCTCCCAATTGTCGCCCACTTTCATAGTCTGTGATGAACGTTCCGGGATTGTCATCAAGGTAGTCACTCGATTGGTTATAGAGGTACTGCCCACCCATGGACCACATAGGGCCAATCCGGTAATTGAGGTCAACCCTCCCTGTAAACACTTCTACACTGGCTACCGGTGTAGAAGTAGCTGTCCATAGTGCGTCAGGAAAGAACGTTTCATAGTCAAACTCCTGTACAAACTTACCGTTTAGGTAATTGGCCGATGAAGCAATGCTCAGTTTCCCTTTACTATAGGAAAAATTACTGCCAAAAGCCCCCATAGGGTTCTGCCGTTGGGCAAATGTGGATTTTACTTGCGCATTCCAAGCATCCTTTTTTGCTTGTTTTAAGTTGATATTGATCAGCCCCCCGCTACCTGCGGCCTCATATTTTGCGGGTGGGGCAGTAATCACTTCTACATTTTTAATATCTTCTGATGCAATGGACCTCAAAAAATTGGTTAGCTCCTGATCGGATAGTTGAACAGCTTTGCCATTGACCATCACCCTGAGGTTGTTTTTGCCGATCATGGCAATTTTATCATTCTGCACACGAACCCCCGGCGTTACCTTGAGTACTTCCAGGGCATCTCCCTGTGAAGACTTGGAGGAGGCTTCTACATTGAATACCAAACGGTCAACTTGCCTTTCGATCAATTTTTTATTGCCTACCACTACTACTTCACTAAGCGCTACGGTATTCTTCACTTCAAGCTTACCTAAATCAATAGGCAGGTTGCCGACCGTGATTTTGGCATTATATAGGGTCTGCCCTACATAGAGTACCTGTAAAGTATGATTACCCTGCGGGACTATTAGCTGAAAGCCTCCGTCCTGATCGCTTATGGTACCTGATAAGATTGCTCCTGCCACATCTGTAATCGTTATAGAAGCAAATTCCATAGGAGTTTGGTTTTCTCCATCGATAACTTTTCCCCGTACTTCAGTTTGTGCCTTTAGAGAAAGGCCACATAGCAATAGCCCAATAGCTACTATTAGTTGTTTCATTAGGTGCTTGTAAATTATGGTTGATCTTGTTTAAAAAGTCTACTTGTATGCATATCGTACAAAGGTTCACAATAACTGCCTTGACGCATCGTCTTGCGGACAGCTGATCAACTTTTTCTAAATAGTCAAACTTTCATACTCCGCATCTCTATCAGGTACAATTTGGTTATTGTCGATCAGTAGTATATTATCGATGTAACTGGCCTGTTGCTCCAGTGTAACCTGTTCAAATATCTTATCAAGTGGCATTTTTATCAGGAATACTTTATTGGCCATGTTCACTATTTTGGTTGCATTGAGGCTATGCCCTCCTAGCTCGAAAAAATTGTCTTTTGCCCCTACCTTGCTTAGGCCCAGAACGGTTTCCCAGATTTTTGCCAACTCTTTTTCGGTAGCAGTGGCAGGGGCTACATAGGTGTTTTTGTCAATGTGCTCGATAGGGAGCGACTGTAGGGCTTTCCTATCTACTTTACCATTAGGGGTAAGTGGTATCTTTTCTAAAGCCATCAATTGCCCTGGAACCATGTAACCGGGTAGTTTTTCTATTAAAAAAAGCTTTAAGTTCCCTATATCAATGGTTTTATGGGCAGTATAGTAAGCCAATAGGGTGTCTTCAACGGCTACTGCTACAGCATCGGATACTTCGCCGGAAAAAGACCTTATTGTTTGCTCCACTTCTTCCAACTCTATCCGGTAGCCTCTCAATTTTACCTGATGGTCATTTCTTCCAACAAAATCAATGTTGCCATCGGGTTGCCACATGGCCAAATCTCCGGTGCGGTACATTTTTCGTCCCGGTGCAAAAGGGTCATCCAAGAACTTTTCAGCGGTCAACTTAGGGCGATTGATGTATCCCTGAGCTACCCCGTCACCCGACAAGTAAAGTTGGCCAGCAACTCCGATAGGCACTGGTTGTAGACGTCGGTCCAATATATAGGCACTGGTATTGGTAAGGGGCCTACCTATAGGCACGGAAGAGGTGTATTTTTTATCGGGGGATAATCGGTACACTGTACTATAGGTAGTATCCTCGGAGGGACCATAGAGGTTCCTTACTTCCGTATCGCTTTTTAACAGGGCATGGGCTATATCTACCGGAAACGGCTCTCCGGCGAGGTTAATGATACTCACTTGCTCAAAATCATAGCCTTCTTCCAACATACTCCTCACCACTGAAGGCACGGTATTCAATAAGACCTTTTGGTCACTTTTCAGGACTTCCCCTATTTCCAAAGCACTGTTCAAGACCCTTATCGGTTTACCGACGGACAAAGGGTAAAACATCTCATATACAGATAAGTCAAAACAGTGTGAAGTCACCGCATAGGCCACTTCAAAGTGTTCAGGGTTGTACTCCTGTTGCGCCCATCGGATCAGGGCCAGTACATTGGCATGCGTGATCTTCACCCCTTTGGGGCGACCTGTGGTACCGGAGGTATAAATGACATAAGCCAAATCCGAAAGGCCATGTTCTTTCTCAGGTACCGCTGTGGCATACTCCTCTTTCACGGATTGCCATCTGTCCAGTACTCCTTGTGTGATAATGGTTTTGCATTGGCTATCTTCTTCCATGAACCGGGCCCTGTCCACAGGATAATTGATATCGATAGGAACATACGCAGCTCCTGATTTGAGGATTCCCAAGATCACGACCAAAAGGTGTTGGTCTCTTTTCACTTTCACCCCCACTAAGTCACCTGTCGCAATGCCATGTTCTATTTTCAAATAATGAGCCCACCGGTTGGCATCATCATCCAACTGTTGATAAGTGCGTTTTCCTCCTTCAAAAACCAAAGCAGTACCATCGGGCACTTCAACAGCTTGCGCTTCAAATAGGCCGGTAATGCAAGGTACCTCCTCTGGATGAGTGACAGGATCATTCTGCCCTATACCCAAACAGTATTCCCGCTCTTGTACAGGCATATAGCTTAGTGCCTCCAGTTCTTGATCACTATGGTCCATTACCGCATTGAACAGACACTCTAAATGGCCGAACATACTCATTATGAGCGATGCATCATAGATATCTGTACAATAGGCTATCTCCAAGGTCAAAGCATCGTCTTCCACAAAAGTAAAGCGCATATCAAATTGGGCAGTGGACTGTTCCAGTTCATAATGCTCAATGGACACCCCGTTCAGGTCAGTCCTCGAAGCTATGGTATTCAACTGTGATTGATTCTGTAACACTACCATCACATCAAATAATGGACTGCGTGAAGGGTCCCTACTTACATTGAGTTGTTGTACCAGTTCACCAAAAGGGTAGCTTTGATGTTCGTAAGCAGCTAAAAGGAGCTGTTTTTGTTGTGCAAGCAACATTTTGAAGCTATCATGCCCGTCCACGATGGTACGTATGGCCAGTGTATTTAAGTATAAGCCGATTTGGTCTTCTAAGTCAGGGTGTGCCCTACCTGCTACCGGAGTACCTATAATGATGTCATTTTGCTGAGTATAACGGTACAGCAAGGCATTTATCCCTGCCATCAATACTGTAAACAGGGTAGTATCATTTTCCTTGGCCAGCTGCTTCAATCCTGCCCAACAACTTGGCGTAAATGTTTGTGTTATCGCAGCCCCCTTGTAAGTCTTTAGCTTCGGGCGTTTTTTAAAGCTTGGCAAGTGGAGTATGGGCAGTTCTCCTTGAAACCGAGATAGCCAGTACGCTTCTGAAGCACGGTACACTTCTCCTTGCGATTGCTCCTTTAGCCACACTGCATAATCACCGTATTGTATACCTAACTCAGGCAGAGTATCAGCGACACCCTCTTGTAGGCCGTTGTAGGATGAGATGATCTCGGCGATCAATAGTTCTATCGACCAACCATCGGCAATGATATGGTGTACCACGAGCAGGAGCAAAAACTCTTGGTCTTCCGACTGTAAGAGGGTAGCTTTCAACAAAGGGGCTGTTGCCAAATCAAACGGTGTCTCGTGCATTTGTTGGAGGTAGCCGTCTATTGCTTCTTTTGGCTTCCCCCTAAAGTCTTGTTGACCTATTTCAAACTGAAATGTCTCATGGCTTTTGACACTTTGATATATGTCACCTTCCTCCGTTTTTGAAAAGTACGTCCTTAAAATATCATGCCTGGCCATCAGCTGTCCAAAGGCTTTCTTAAACATCGGTATGTCTAATGGGCCTTTTAACTTTACTGCACCCGCCATGTTGTAAGCTGCACTCCCTCCTTCTAATTGGGACAATACCCATAACCGGTGCTGTGAAGGGGTAAGGGGGTAATTACTTTGTCCTTCTATTTTAGGAATAGGCCGGTAATTCTCCTTTTTCGATATTTCACACAGCCCTTCTATGGTCGGGTGGGAAAAAAAACCTTTATAGCTGATGTGGAGCCCCAGTTCTTTCGCTGCTCTGTTGATGACTTGACCTACCATCAAACTATGTCCTCCCCTGTCAAAGAAATCATCCGTGATCCCTAGTTCATCGGTCCCCAATACTTCTTTCCAGATTTTCACCAGTTCCTCTTCAAGTACCGTCCTTGGGGCCATCCTATCTTTGGATTTGCTCAAAAACTCTATTTCCTTTATCGCAAGCGCTTTACGATCTATCTTGCCATTAGGGGTCAGTGGTATCGCAGGTAGCCGTACGATATAAGTGGGTACCATATATGTGGGCAAATGGGCGTGACAGTGTTCCTTTAAAGCCGCTGACCTGTCCATTTTTTCGCCGGTATAGTATGCGATCAAGTGCTCAGTACCCTTTGCCTTGTGCACTACTACTACTGCCTGGGTTATACGTTGAGAGAAAGAAAGTAAAGTATTTTCTATTTCCCCCAGCTCTATGCGGTAGCCTCTCAATTTGATCTGACCATCTTTCCTTCCCAAAAATGCAATATTTCCATCGGGCAACCACTGGCCCTGATCACCGGTATCGTACATTTTTTGACCTGTGGCAAAAGGATTGTCCACAAACTTCTCAGCGGTCAGTGCCGGCGCATTGAGATACCCTGTAGCCACACCGTCACCGGCGACATATAGTTTTCCCATCACTCCAACAGGTAGTGGTGATAAGTACTCATCCAATATATATACTTGTGTATTGGAGATAGGCTTACCGATGGGTACACTGCCTTTGTACTCTTTTTGCGATGACAACCGATAAACCGTACTGTAGGTGGTATCTTCGGAGGGGCCATACAGGTTCCTTACCTCTGTGCCCTTTTTGGGAAGCTTGTTGGCCAGGCTTATAGGAAACGGCTCCCCCGCTAGGTTGATCACACTAGCGTTGTCAAGGGAGTAGCCATTATCAAGGAGGTGTTGTATACTGGAAGGTACCGTGTTCAAGAGTACTTTCCTATCAGCTTGTAGAGCCTGCCCGATTTCCAATGCATTATCCAAAATCTTTAGGGGTTTGCCTATGGATAAAGGATAAAACATCTCAAATACCGATAGGTCAAAGCAATGTGACGTCGGAGCATATACTATTTCAAAGCTTTCCGGGTCAAATTCTTCTTGAGCCCACTGTATCAGCGCCGTAACATTCTTGTGCAATACCTTGACCCCTTTTGGTTTACCTGTAGTACCTGAGGTATAGATCAGGTAGGCTAAATCATCTGGGCGATGGACAACCTTTGGGTTATCGGGGCTTATTTGAGGTATTAGGTGCTTGAATCGCTCCAGTTCATTGTCATCGATCACCAGCTTACAAGCACTGTCTTTCTCAATGTAATCGATCCTCTCCGCAGGATAATTGGTATCCATGGGCACGTATGCCGCGCCCGATTTCAATATCCCTGTAATGATTCCCGGTAACCACTCATTGCGCATCAACCGAATACCTATCAGGTCACCCGCCTGTACATGGTGCACCGACTTCAGATAATGTGCTATTCTATTGGCATATTGATTGAATACTTTATAAGTAAGCACTTCATTATTGTACATCACCGCTACCTGATCGGGATCACTCTCGGCCTGTGCAGTTATCATACCGGTCAGCCCTTCTGTCTTTGGAAAAACCTTGGCAGTGCCATTGAAACGCTTCAAAAGACCTTCCTTTTCCTGTGCAGTGATGATAGGCACCTTTGACAAAGGCATATCGACATAGATTTTGAGGTCGATCAACCATGCCTTGAATGTCCCTAAAAAGTGAGCAGCGACATCGGCATCCAAAAAGGATCGGGCAGTGCTCAAAGATAGCTCGTAGGTGGCTGCCCGATCGGCTATTTGCAGAGCAAAAGGTAGCTTGGTCTTTTCTGAGGAGAAGTTATAAAACATACCAAATGAGGCATATCTATAGAATGACTGATTGACCTCTAGCCCTTTTAAGGTAAATTTATGTACTTCCTGTACCTCCTGTTTGATATCGAGCAGGCTATCCTTCAACGTTTTTCCTTTCAAAGGGTCAATATTGTACAATTGTGGAATGGCTACTCCTGCCTCGACTTTAGATGAAAAAATAAATGCCGATGGGTCAAAGTACCGTTGTATCAGCCCATTAAAAACCGTTAAAAAAATGGTGTACTCAGCCATTACCTGTCCACTGGACAACTGTCCAAAATAAGGACACAATACCTTGTCCAAAATTACTGTTTGGGTATCATATTCTCCATAACTTACTTCATTGATTACCGGATTTTCGCTGATTTTGCTGATCCAATAATTGGAAGATATTTTTTGATGAATCGATTTCAATGGGAAAGAATGGTTTAGGGATGGACCTTATGTTAAATATGATAAAGTGATTTAAACTTTTTCCTTTTTAATGCGATGACCATAAACAATAGGTAATCGGACCCTGCCCAACTGGTCAGGGTCGTGTCAAATCGGTTGAGCAGGTTCTGTAACTGTTCATCCAAGCATTGGTCCTTCTCAATGCTGTACCGTTCTTTATATAGCTCATTGTCCAATGGGTATTCGTTTTCTTTGTGCCTATTTCGTTTGTTTTCGGCAAAACCTGGTGTTATCCCTTTACTTTTGCACCGAAGCCTGCATCGGCATTCAAGAACAGGCCATCCGGACCGATATCGGCTTCTTCCGGCACAGCGGTAACTTCCTAAAAATGGATACCTATCTCAAATAGGTCGTTATGGTTGCCGCTTACCGGACTTGACATGACGAGGAGAAGCCCCTGCCTGTCACTGAGCAAGGGGACGTTGGTCGTTTTACGCTTTTTCCAGCTCTGGTAGCCGACCTGTTCCCAGCCCCTGAGCGCAGTGGTATGGCTACCGTCCAGATCACTGCTAGAAAGGCCCGGCACCTCGACAAAAGCAGTATCCAACAGACCCTCCATGCTCCCTATTTGCTCCATTTGTGATAATGATGGTATAATACAAACTTAGCTTTTAACCCAAATCATGCGTTGGAACTTCGTAACGAGGATTTAAATATCCATAAATCAGGGAGTTTTATTGAATTTAGCATAGCACCGCTATGATGAATTCAATAAACGTAATTCAACGACTGATTTACAGCCATTTAGATCCGCAGTAGATTTTTCAATGCATGATCCGGGTTTAAAATCGCCTATCTTCCTGTTCATTTTGCTTCACTCTGCGTTGACAATCCTCGGGATAGCACTGCTATCCCTGCGGTTCTCGCTTTGATTGAAACTAATATGACCCAAGGAATCTTATACGACAGTTGAAACCCAAATTTGTATAACAAGACTGCCCACTCAATAACTCACCTTCAAAAAGTAATCTTACAGGCGATTGTTATCATTGTACACCTGTTCTCAACTTATAAAAGTATCCCGTTGAGGATCTCCGACCAATGAAGCTCGTTGAGGAAAACCGCATCGGGCCAAAGTAAGGTAAGGGATAATCTCATTTTCTATCCTATTCATATCCTTGTCAAGTATGCTGTACATAAAAAAGTTGTTGGTCACTATTTATAATCAAACGTAATTGATTTGGGACCAATCGGATACACGAAAGTTCCGAGAATTATCGAGGCATGAACCCTAATAATCATTCTACTAATGACTTATCCATCAAACTTAGTAATGGTCATCCTTTTGTCCATAGAAAACATTTTCCCAAAATACTTTCTCTTGAGTATAAGTTGTGCAACTCAAATATCGACAACCCTTTCTTTCGATTCAAACAAGCTTAGATTAGCTCACAGTCAAACAGGTACTGGATTTTGCCGTATCAAGACTTAATAACAGAAAAGAAATCAATTATCATGAAATCAGCTTCTTGAAATAATCACAAGATATAATCCAATAAGAATACGCCAACCGTACGTCACATATCAATATGAACTCAAACAAAATGCTACCGTTTGGTCAAAAGTAGCTAATTAAAAGAAAATAAAAACCACTGCTTATAGTGATTTTCAATCCTCTAAAAATCCCTGTTTTCAGGGATTTCTTATGTTTCTGATAAATTTTTTCTTCCAGAAACACTTTTAGGTCACCTTTGCTCTAACGTCCTGCCCAGCACTCAATGAAGAGGCCGAGCATCTAATACAAACTTAGCTTTTAAATATCGCCTATCTTCTTGTTCATTTTGCTTCACTCTGCGTTGACAATCCTCGGGATAGCGCTGCTATCCCTGCGGTTCTCGCCTTGATTGAAACAAAATGACCAGCGGAATCTTATACGACATTTGAAACCCAAATTTGTATAAGGTATACCTTACCCTCCCTTGACAGGCTCGGAGCTGTAAGAAATGCTATCGGAGTATTTTGATTACGTATAACACCGAGCGCTGGCACCGGGGAATAGATGACGATATACCGGCGCAAATGTACCTGCCGGGAACAAGGAAAAAAGCTGCTGCGTGAAGGCAGGTTTACCACATGGCAACATCACCGTAAAAATCCTTGAAGGATTTAGGGCATTGAAATAGGAGAAAAACTCTCAGGTCGCAGAACTAAAAAAGTGAAAAAACTGTCTTGGGAATTGGGGGTAGCACAGCTTACCGGTACACTGGAAAGAATACCTGGTCACAGCCTACAGAAACTGGAGGAACTCCTGCCCGGATATCAAGAAAAAATCACTCCGTAGTTGCTCGGACGCTTACCCCTTAATAGAGCGCTACTCCTTATTGAAAAATATTGATAGAAAGTGGTTGTTCGATGTGAATCATTCACGCCTTAACAAATTTTATGAGGACTCAGCTTATAACAACACAACTTTTCAGGCCAAATTGATGCCCTATGAAAGGGAAGGGTAAACCGAATAGTCACGCTCCCCATGTACTCAAATATCAGCTTCACCATATTGGGCTTAAGTTTCTTGTTGGTCCGGCGGTACACCAATTCATAAAGTGATTGAAGAATCCATTTTAGCTGACCAATATTTTGTTTCAGTTTACGTTACTGAATGTTTTTAGAACAACCAACTACTGTCACCCAGAAAAAATAGCCTTTGGAAAAGATAGTGACCATAACCATGGTAACCTTGACCTAAGATAACAGGATGACAGTAATTATTACTTTTATTATTTCTGAATTATATATGCACTATATCTAGAGTTGATGTATTGTTGGCAACTTCTAATATTACTTTCCCCTACAATCCTGTAACCATTGGGAATGGGAGAATTCTTGCAGATCGTTATTCGATTGGCAATAGCTTTTATAATAACGTTTCCATTTGGGGTACGATCTATAGTGGGTAAACAACTGAAGCCTTTAATAGACCTTCCGATCAGTACATACCCTCTAGGGATAGGGGAAGTTCTGCATACAACTTCATAATTACCAGGTATCTTTATATACTTTGCATTCAGATTGGTCCCCAATATTTTATTGCAAGAAAGGGAAGAATACCTGTATGATAATACATATCCATAAGGTATATAACTATTATAACATATGCCTTTTCCCGTCAGTTCGACGTCCCGATCCTGTTGAATAATTTGTGTTTCTTCAGAGAGTTCATGTTGACCTTCTGTTATTGCATATCGATCTTCTGTCTCACAAGAAAAGAAAGGAACGACACTGAAAACAATTAAGAATTTTAATAAAGATTTAGATGTCATAATAATGGGTTTCTAAGGTAAATATTACATTTTTGATTTAAAATTTATCCTAATTTAATATTATTTATTTAATAAATTTAATAATATTATGTTTTGATTATTAGGCACTTATCTGTTTTTGCAATAGATTTTGTGCTTATTATTACCCTCATGGAAAGGCGTGTATCCTGCCCCATATCCCTTCACGTAATTGGTCCGTTATCGGCCCATAGCCGGTCTTTTCCGCCCTTGCCCTTGCCTCCAGTTCAGCGTAGGATTCAAGGGCCGAATACTTCCTGTAGTGCTAGACCGGACCAGACCCAGCATAGCGTTTCGGAGACTGTTTATTTTAATTTTGAATTCAATATATCTTCTATATTTTTTGAAACATGGATTTTATTCTCGCTCAGACTAAATGCGTAATGGACCTCCGATACCCCCGAATCCTTTTTGGCTTTTTTAATTATCTCATTGACTTCCTGTATCGCAGTGTCCCCGGTGATGGATTCGAATGTTTTGGTATAACATGTTGTGAGTTCCGGCATTTTGAGTATACCGTTTTTGTTCAGTAATCCATTGAATTCTTTACGTTCATCATTCTTTGCACCGGGTAGGTCCAGGGTAAGTACATAATCTGATATTCATTTCTATAGCGTTTTATGGTATTGTTTAAATCTCTTTGTCTTCCAATTTTAGCGTTTTATGGTACAATTTGATTTCAAGTACAGGAATAAGCAATTGGTATTTTAAACTTTATACGGTGGTGATGCTGGGAGTTGTTTTCCACCTTTCCACCTGCCCCAAGTTCTAACAGTCCCACAACTTTAACGGAACCATTCCCTTGGCCTTCAATTTTGTTATCTAAAATAACTGACACATCAAACTCAAGGATTTGAACAGGACGACCCCGATCAATACTTTCGTCTTTTGGAATAAATGCCCACCCCTCATTTACTGGCATAAACCTTTTGGGAATAACACGAGTATCCGAGTCCTTAAAGCCTTCTTGGCTTTTTTCAATTCCAAGGCCAATTTCATTAATTACTTTTGGGATGAAGTCTTTTAAATCCATACTTGAAGTAGTTTTTTAGTTCGTTTGGTCTAATTGAAGAGCGTTTAATGAGAGCCTTTGAAAATTAGGTAAAGCTCTCTTGTTTCATAAATTTTTGACGTATAGCCTTTCTGCCCCATGATCCTTCACGGGTCAATCGGGCGGTGTCCGTTTATGTTCCTTTACCTTTATCGGTTTGGGCTTCGATGATTTCGGATTCTTCCCGGGACCGGGGGAAGGTTCAGATCTTTTATGTGGCTTTACGGGTACTGTTTTTCGCTCTGTCATAAATAGTGGATTTAACATGGAACAATGTACACTGATTTCTGTATGGAAGATTTCCATCGTACCACCGTAATTTGGGGGACAGGAGGATATTTCCAAAATCAATATGGCCGGGAAAGGTACACCCCCACTGGTCCTCGTTTAGCGTTAGCGCAACGAGGATCTAATGAGGTTCAAAACATGAAAAGAAAGCGATTGTATCGCGGATAATATGAGAGAAGCCCTTCACGGAGACGTGGTTTTTTTTTCGTTTTATTGTAATATCAGTCCGCAAAAGTTGTCCTTGAGCTTTTTCTATTTGGCAAAAGCCCCCCACTGGTCCTCGTTTAGCGTTAGCGCAACGAGGACCTAATGAGGTTCAAAACATGAAAAGAAAGCGATTGTATCGCGGATAATATGAGAGAAGCCCTTCACGGGTCAATCGGGCGGTGTCCGTTTATGTTCCCCCACTGGTCCTCGTTTAGCGTTAGCGCAACGAGGATCTAATGAGGTTCAAAACATGAAAAGAAAGCGATTGTATCGCGGATAATATGAAAGAAGCCCTTCACGGAGACGTGGTTTTTTTTTCGTTTTATTGTAATATCAGTCCGCAAAAGTTGTCCTTGAGCTTTTTCTATTTGGCAAAAGCTGGAGTGTATACATTTGACTGGACAGTAAGAAAAGCTCAATAGGGTTAACTTACAGAAAGAATGAAGAAAACAAGA
>CANLOE010000051.1 GCA_947492745.1 uncultured Cyclobacteriaceae bacterium
ACTCCAGAAGAGTTTAGTAAAATCAATTATTCAAAATGTGCTTAACTTATTGTCCAGTTTTTTATTGCAATTCCAAAATTTCCGCTAGCTAGCTAGCTAGCGCGACATGCTATCTTTGTCAATGGCTCACGCGGCAGAAGGCCCCTTCACTAAATAATGCCCTCGAGGCATTATTTTAACGCTCGGTCCTATCCAAAATAAGTGATAACAAATTTTAAATATAATTTCAAAACAGTCTCTTAGGTATTCTCGAAACGTAAGTTCGTTTATTCCATAAAAAGCAATACTCCCATTCGGCCATTTTCAAGCTGACTCATTATATCGATTGATTTCATAGGCATTCGTCGGGCCTGCGTTTTTTTTGTATAAGGTCCGTTTTTCTGATGGAACTCATAAACCTGCGGTTTGACCTTTGTGTTACACAAATTTGGTTTTCAAATGCCGTATAAGATTCCGCGGGTCATTTTAGTTTCAATCAAGGCGAGAACCGCAGGGATAGCAGCGCTATCCCGAGGATTGTCAGCGCAGGGTGAAGCAAAATGAACAGAAAGATAGGCGATTTTAAAAGCTAAGTTTGTATTACAGCTTTAAAGGCTTCAAATCAGTAAAATATACGTAATTTTTGTTCACCATAGCGGTGTTACGCTACATTCAAGAAAACACGCTGATTTATGGCTATTTGAACTCTCATGACACAGTTCTTAGCAGAGTATGGGATATAAAGAAAGGAACGCGAACAAGGGTACTTTGTTCGCGTTTCTTTTACCAAATCGTTAATGATCAGGTCTTAGCTTACTCCAGCTCCTGGACTCACATTGTCCGAAGGCTGAATGAATTTCAAGCTACCATCTTTGTCCTCGGCCATGAGTATCATGCCCTGTGATTCTACTCCCATGATTTTTCTTGGAGCAAGGTTCACCAAAATACTGACCTGCTTACCGATAGTCTCCTCGGGGGTGAAATATTCTGCAATACCACTCATTACCGTCCGTTGATCGATGCCTGTATCTACCAACAAACGGAGTAGTTTTTTGGATTTTTTCACCTTTTCAGCTTCTAGAATAGTCCCTATCCGGATATCCATTTTCATGAAATCATCGAAAGTCACCGTATCTTTGGCCGGATCTGCTTTTTGGTTTTTCACTGCATTCTCCTGCTTTATCTTCTCTAAACGTTCCACTTGAGCTGTGATCTCTTCATTTTCTATCTTCTGAAACAGGAGTTCTGCTTTGTTCAGGTCATGTCCTTCTTTCAACAAATCCACAGCACCGGCCACAGACCAGTTTTTCTCATTAAAATTGAGGATTTCGGAAAGCCTATCCATGGAAAAGGGCAAAAAAGGTCCTCCAAGTATGGAAATATTCGCTGCTAGCTGTAGACTCAAATTCAATATGGTGGCGACTCTTTCTCTATTGTTGGCGTCCTTCATCAGTATCCAAGGCTCTGTGTCACCGAGGTACTTATTCCCTACTCTGGCCAATTCCATAAACAAAGTCATCGCTTCCCTAAACCTATACTGCTCTAGGGATTTGGCAATTTTCCGGGGATAGGCCTTTACTTTTTCGATGACTTCGCTATCTAAATCATAGGTACTTCCGAGTACTGGTATTTTCCCGTCAAAGTACTTATGCGTCAGCACTACTGCTCTATTTATGAAGTTACCGAGTATAGCGACCAGCTCATTATTGTTTCTTTCCTGAAAGGACTTCCAAGTAAAATCGTTGTCTTTCGTCTCAGGAGCATTAGCGCATAATGTATACCGCAGCACATCCTGTTTTTCGGGAAAATCCGCAAGATACTCATGCAACCATACAGCCCAGTTTCTGGAAGTGGAGATTTTGTCACCTTCAAGGTTCAAAAATTCATTTGCGGGCACATTGTCCGGTAGTACGTAGTTTCCATCTGCTTTTAGAATGGTCGGAAAGATAATACAATGGAAAACGATATTATCCTTGCCGATAAAATGAATCAATTTAGTGTCTTCTGATTTCCAGTATGGCTCCCAGTCCTTGCCCTGTGCTTTGGCCCAGTCCTTTGTAGCTGATATGTAACCGATAGGCGCATCGAACCAGACATACAAAACTTTACCTTCCTCCCCTTCGATGGGTACGCGCACCCCCCAATCCAAGTCTCGCGTCATTGCCCTTGGTTGTAAGCCAAGGTCCAACCATGACTTGCACTGTCCGTACACATTGCTTTTCCATTCTTTGTGTCCTTCAAGAATCCATTCCCTCAGCCATTTCTCATACTTATTCATGGGCAGGTACCAGTGCTTCGTACTCTTTTTGATGGGCGGGTTGCCACTAAGCGCCGACTTGGGGTTTTTTAGATCGTTGGGACTCAGCGAAGTACCACAGCTTTCGCACTGGTCACCGTAGGCATTGTCATAGTTACAATTAGGACAGGTACCTACAATGTAGCGGTCGGCCAGAAATTGCTGTGATTCCTCATCATAGTACTGCATGCTTTCTTTTTCCTCAAACACTCCTTTGTCATAGAGGTTTTTGAAAAAAGCTGCCGCAGTTTCATGATGAGTGGGTGAGGAAGTCCTAGAGTAGATATCAAAGCTGATTCCGAAATCAAGGAAGGATTTCTTTATGATGCTGTCATATTTATCAACGACTTCTTGAGGGCTGATACCTTCTGCTTTGGCCCTCAGTGTTATCGGTACGCCATGTTCATCAGAGCCGCATACAAAAGCCACATCTTCTCCCTTGCTGCGAAGGTATCGTACATAAATGTCTGCGGGCACATACACCCCTGCCAAGTGTCCTATATGGACTGGGCCATTGGCATAGGGTAATGCTGCTGTTATGGTATATCTTTTGGTGTTTTCCGGCATAATTTCAATTTTGTGCAAAGATAGATAAGTTTTACTCTCCGGTTATTTGCAAGCCTATAATTTTGCCTTCTTACCCTATCTTTCTACAGGATGTATCTCCTTGTATCGCATTCTACCGAATCATGTTACAATAGAATCAAACTGACATCACCATTATCCAAAAATTTCAGTATACTTCTTTGAAAGTGGCAAGTTTTGCTTACTGGGGTGTTTCTTCTTTAGGTTCTTCGGGCAAGTGGACTTTGAACTCCGTATAGCCGCTAGCTGTAGTTTCCACACTGACTTTTCCCTTAAGCCTTTCTACAGCGAGTTTCACCAAATAAAGTCCTAGCCCAGCAGTGTCGGGTCGATTGCTCGCCTTAGAAAAAATCTCAAAAATCTTGACCGTATCTTCCTTACTTATACCGATACCATTGTCCAGTACCTTAATATTGACACTGCTTTTATAGGTACTGATTTCTACTTTCACAAAAGACTCTACTCTGGTAGAACTATTGTAAAACTTGTAGGCATTATCTACCAGGTTATTGATAATGGTCAATATCAAATAAGGGTCGGACCTGTACCTCAGTCCTTTATCGATGTGACTTGTAAAACCGATCTCTTCAAAAAAGTCAAGCTGCGCTCGTTTGTCAAGAATATCATCGATGATATTCTCAAAATCGATTTCTTGGCCGAAGTTGGAGGTACTTTTCACTTGGGTAATATCAAGGACCCTGGAAAGTATTTCGTTCAGGTTATTGGCCGTTTGATTGAGTTTACCGAAATAGTCCAATGAACGCTCATCGGTCACATCAAAAAGCGCTACTTCGCTCAGTCCAAGTAAAGAAGCCAAGGGGCCTCTGATATCATGTGAGGTCCTATAGATAAAAGTATCCAGCTCATCATTGGACTGCTGCAATGCTTTGTAGGACTGCCGTAGTTCTTTGGTCCTATCCTTGACTCGATCTTCCAATACTGCATTGGTATCCTCCAGTTTCCTCTTTTGCGCCTCAATAATGCTATTGGCTTCTTCCAGCTTCGAGTACGTCTTTTGTTTTTCCCTATAGTTACGGTAAAGCGCTATTAAAAAAGCAATAACAATGCCCGAAGCCCCAATCAGTACATAGTTTAGGCTCCTTGTGGCACGGATGGTCCTATTGTTTGCCTTTATGGTCTCATCTCTCGCCTCCAGCATTATCCTGTTCTGTTCTTCCTGATAGTTCAGCTGTATGTTCGCCAGATTTTTGGCTAGGTCTTTCGTATAGATACTGTCGTTCAGTGCTCGGAACTTGATTTGATAATTATAAGCTTTTCTATAGTCTCCTAGTTGACTGTATATCTGCGAGTAAAGTTCATTATTGTTCAGTAAGTAATCTCTATTCCCTATCTTTTCTGCAATTTCATGTGACCTGTCCAATAAGTAAATGGCACTGTCCAGCTCATTGATTTTAAATTTTATCTTCGCCAGATAGTGGTAGTTATCGGTCACGTATTTATCGAAGTTATTCTCTATGGCCAATGCATTTGAGCGTTCGAACTTGTTCTTTGCAGAGTCATAATCCTCACTGATCAGTAGGGCCTGTCCTATACCATTGTTCGACCACATCAAAATCTCATCATCACAGTCATCACCACAAAGGTCCAGAGCTTTATTGAAGTAAACCAAGGCTTCATCGTAATCGCCCAGATCGATATAGACTAGCCCCATGTTCACATAATTTCTGTTCAGACCGGATTGTCTTCCGATTTTCTCATTCAGGACCAGTGATTTTTCATAATAGTCTCTTGCTTTTTCATAATCCTTCACTTCAGAATAGACTAAGCCTATATTATTACATACCGTCGCCATACCTTCTTCATCGTTTTCGGTTTCTTCTAACCTAAGACAGTCAAGGTAATAACTCAAGGCCTCATCATAATCGCCTTTCCAAAAATTGGCGATACCCAGTTCATTGACCAACTCCTTGAGCATTTCCATATTGTTGCTTTCTTTAGCGACTTCTAAGGCAATCTCATAATAATCGACAGCTGTATCATACTGGTCTTTAAGCAGGTACAACCAGCCGAGTGCCCTACTGGAATTAACTATCAAAAGGCTGTCACCTGCATCGTATGCCGCCGCATTTGCCTTTAGGGCATAATTCAAAGCTTTCTCTCTATCCGTAAGACGATAGTGAATGAACAATGCATGGTAAATAGCCGGCCTCTGCTCTACTGAACTTGATTTCAATGCTTGATTTAAGCTATCTACTTTCCCTTGCCCCATAATATATGAGGTAAATAACCCTATCAGAAAAAGCGAGAGCAAGAGTTTAAAAATATAGTTCATGTAAAAATATCAACTTTATACACATAGGTAAGCAATCCGGTGGTAATGATTCGTAATTCATCCAAAAAAGCACAACCTTTGTGATAAGTCATTACAAAAAAGGTGCTTATCAAAATAAATTACGATACTTATTAATAACATACTACCATGAAAGCAAAATTATTAACTATTCTCGGCATTATTGTATTTTCTATGAGTTTTTCAGCGTGTACTGAAGAAGAATTTATGACAAAAAAGGAAGTTCAGGCTACTATTCCGGATAGTGACGTGACACAGAATACAAGGGGTGAAGTGGATTTTGGAGACCAAAAGTGGGAATAGGTATATTGCTGATGCAGCGATTTCATGATTCTCCAAAGGATTTAATATAGTTTCCTTATGTCGAGATAACAAAAAGTAAATATTATCTGACAAATTCATTTATGGGAATATCGATATTCTATCCATTTGAATAGAACACTACATAATGAAGATTTTGTTTATGATTTCGCATCATTTCCATGTTTGAAATCAAAACAATTTGAAAGAATATTTTTCAGCAATTATCATTCGACCGTGAAAAATCATTCTTAAAAACTCTATTTTCTTCACTAGAGAAGTGTAGAGACTAACCGATAGTCATACTGAAAAATTGCTATTACAAACGATTATTGAAAAATACGGGCCTAGCTATATCCAAAGCTTAGGTCCGTGGCCGTGGAGGGTTCTTTCTTCTCATGGAGAGTGAGGAAATGCCATGCTTATCTGTTTCCATTCCTTTTAACTTTAATCGGGTCTTAGACTTATTGTGCCTTCAAGCTCGACAGTATAAAACCAGAATCTATACAGACCAGTCGTCCATAGCATTGCCCCTTTTATAAAATATTGAGAAGGTTATGGCGGATTATTTGCTATGATTACATTTGGATGTTTGTTTTTAACCAAGTGTTTTCATGACTATCAACTATTGATTCAAGTCGGGAAATATGATATTTGAGAACATGAGAAACTATTATTCAGTAATTAGCTTTTTTTCGTATTCAATAATGAGGAAGAGATAGGGTTAAATGGGCAAACAATCTTTGATAGTGATACTCCTGCTATAGTAGTATAGTTGATTTAAAAACCATTTTCATCTACCCAATAGTAAGATACTATAATATCAATTATAAGAACATAGTGGTAATTATGTACCCGAATGATTACTATAAAAAGTCTTGAAAAATGTAACAGAAAAGTGACTCAGCAAATTGATTTATTATGTAATGAAAAAAACTATAGGGTATCGTGACTTTAAGAAAACAAGTTCTTTCCTCTACAATATAGCTTATGATTTAACTTAGTAAACCGTAGTTACTACATTTATCATTGATATAAATAAAACAATATTTAATTAACCAATACTTCTAGACTTTATATTTGATTTACTGAAACAAAAAAATCGCTCAACACCATATCGTCCTAGTTATTAAGTGAATACAAGTAATACTTCTAGTATTAAGCTACATTTTTTATGTGGTAATAGATGCTTATTGCTTGAGATATACTATTTTCATAGGTTAATTTTTTAATTCTGAACAAAAACTTACATGCATCATTCGATTTTTTTTCACGAATTGTCACGGGAAGTTTAGACTATATTTTCTTTTCATAAAGAGTTTCAGAGATTATATCGTAGGATACGGTTTTTAAAGTTTGCTATTACTTATTCTGAGTAGGACTGAGTATGAAGATAGTGTCCTGAGGATTCGGTCAGCGAAAAAGGCCTGCCTTCCACGTGAAAGATCGGCAACAATTGCAGTGCCGCTACCTACGAATCCCATGCTACCGTTACCATCAATGCCACCCAATTGAAATCCTCCTATACCCTATCACTACACCGCATGAAAAAGAGTTTGAGGGTTCTTTCCGACCATAAAAGGACAAACACCTTTGCGGGAGAAATGAGCATGGAGGAGAAAGTAAATTTTGAGATGAATCTTGTTTATCCGAATTCCATGCGACGATTGAAAATCCATACCGACCAAATCAAAATATAAGAAATCCATTTCTATACAGTCCCATAAAGGGCAATCATCATTTCTATTTACTTTTCCTTGAGCTATGATGGTGGTATGCTCCCAAAACATTGTCATTACAGGACGTTTTTCATCGAACAATCAGCCTTTTGCTTGTTACCATTTCAACAACGGGTCTTTTAATATAAGGTGGAACAGTGAGCATATAAAGAATCTAATAAATCGAGTCTGAGGAGGAAATCACACATTTAATATGAGTTCAATTCCTTATATCAAAAAATAACCTAAGATTAGTCGATTAGTTTTAGTAGATTTGCGGCTCAAAATCGCTTTTAATATGCAGAATAACATTCGTAATATCGCCATTATCGCTCACGTTGACCATGGCAAAACTACTCTTGTGGACAAGATCATCCACGCGTCCAAGATATTCAGGGAAGGGCAAGAGTTTGAGGACTTGATATTGGACAATAATGATTTGGAACGCGAAAGGGGTATTACCATTACTTCCAAAAATGTATCTGTCCGTTATAAAGACACAAAAATCAATATTATAGATACGCCTGGTCACGCCGATTTCGGTGGTGAAGTAGAGCGGGTTCTAAAAATGGCCGATGGTGTCATCTTATTAGTGGATGCCTTTGAAGGCCCTATGCCCCAAACACGTTTTGTACTGGGCAAAGCCTTATCTTTAGGCTTAAAGCCTATTGTAGTGGTCAATAAGGTTGACAAAGAAAATTGTCGCCCCGATGAGGTACATGAACAAGTTTTTGACTTAATGTTCAACTTGGAAGCTACCGAAGAGCAATTGGACTTTACGACGCTTTACGGTTCCTCAAAACAAGGCTGGATGAGTTCCGATTGGAAAAAGCCCACGGACTCCATAGTACCTGTACTGGATGCTATAGTCGATATTATTCCACCTGCAAAGTTCATCGAAGGTTCACCTCAAATGAGGATTACTTCACTGGACTTCTCTTCTTTTGTGGGCAGGATAGCTATAGGAAAAGTTGTTCGCGGTTTATTGAAAGAAGGTGATACCCTAGGATTGAGCAAATCGGATGGTAGTATTAAAAAAGTAAGGATAAAAGAACTCCATGTCTTTGAGGGCTTAGGCAAAGCCAAGGTTCCCGAAGTACCTTGTGGAGAGATATGCGCTGTCACTGGTATCGATGATTTTGAACTGGGAGATACGCTGACCGATTTTAACAACCCGGATCCATTACCACGTATCGCCATCGATGAGCCGACGATGAACATGCTGTTCACCATCAATAATTCTCCTTTCTTCGGCAAAGAGGGTAAATTCGTCACCTCAAGGCATCTGCGCGATCGACTTTATAAAGAAACCGAAAAGAACCTCGCACTACGTGTTCAGGATACCGACTCGGAAGATAAGTTTTTAGTTTACGGAAGGGGGATTCTTCATTTGTCCATTTTGATAGAGACCATGCGTAGAGAAGGATATGAACTACAGGTAGGGCAGCCACAGGTTATCTTTAAGGAAATCGATGGTGTCAAATGTGAACCTATAGAACATTTGGTAGTGGACGTTCCCGAGGAGACCTCTGGTAAGGTCATCGAACTGGTTACAATGAAAAAGGGCGAGTTGACCATCATGGAACCCAGAGGGGATTTACAACATCTCGAATTCGACGTTCCGGCAAGAGGGCTTATCGGCTTACGTAACAATGTACTTACCGCTACTGCCGGTGAAGCTATAATGAACCATAGGTTTAAAGAGTACGCTCCATTCAAGGGAGAAATAGCCGGTCGTAACAATGGATCTCTTATTTCCATGGAAAACGGACCTGCAACCCCTTATTCCATCGACAAACTACAAGATAGGGGTATCTTTTTTGTACCTCCAGGGGAAGACCTCTACACGGGGCAGGTTATCGGCGAACACTCAAGGGACAATGATTTAGTGGTCAATATTCAAAAAGGAAAAAAACTGACCAATATGCGGGCTTCCGGTTCTGACAGTAATGCCAAAATCGCACCTCCAAAAACCTTCTCACTGGAAGAATCCATGGAATACATCCAAAAAGATGAATATTTGGAAATAACTCCTAAATCTATCCGTATGAGGAAAATTTACTTGGATGAAAACGAACGTAGAAGAATGACCGGGAAATAACAATCCGATGAGTCATCAGTAAAATATAGTACTATTGAACCGGTTTTGTCCTGACTGAACAAAGCGCGGTATCAATAGTTATAAACAAAAAAAACCGAGCAATACTCGGTTTTTTTTGTTTATCTTTCTAATTCACCCTCCTTTACAAATACTGGTTGGTCAGTGTGAAATGAGGTTATAATTCTCTTGTAAGGAGCGCTGAGTACACGAATGATAAAGGTTATTGTTATCAACCTGCAAAAAGAGGGCGCACTACTGATCTATAGCAGACGGAATCTGCTGAAATTTCACTGATGCCTCACCCTTATAAGCCTTTCTGGGCTTTAGATTCAATACCTGAAACATTTCTTTATCTTCAACCGTATCGGGGTTAGGAGTTGTAAGCAGTTTATCCCCTGCAAATATAGAATTGGCACCGGCCATAAAACACAATGCTTGTTCTTCTAGGTCCATGCGGACTCTACCGGCGGATAAACGCACCATGGCCTTAGGCATAATAATACGTGCTGTGGCTATCATTCTTACCATCTCCCATACAGAAACACGAGGCTGGTCTTCTAATGGAGTTCCTTCTACAGGTACTAGGGCATTAACGGGTACTGATTCGGGGTGTTCGGGCAGTGTTGCTAAGGTATGGAGCATACCGATGCGGTCTTTATGCTGTTCTCCCATACCGATAATACCTCCTGAGCAAACAGATATCTTTGCGTTCCTGACATTTTCCAAAGTATCCAGACGATCATCATAGTCTCGTGTACTAATGATTTCGTCATAATGCTCTTCGCTTGTATCTAAATTATGATTATAGGCATATAGACCAGCTTCTTTGAGTTTTAAAGCCTGTTCTTCGGTCAGCATCCCAAGTGTACAACATACTTCCATCCCCATACTATTGACACCTTTGACCATTTCCAGAACACTGTCGAAGTCGCGGTTGTCCCTTACCTCTCGCCATGCAGCTCCCATACAGAAACGGGTGCTTCCGGACTCTTTAGCGGCTTTAGCATTATCCAGCACCTCCGCTACAGGTAATAACTTATGTACTTTCACCTCAGTATGGTAACGCGCTGCTTGAGGGCAGTAGGCACAGTCTTCAGGGCAACCGCCTGTTTTCACTGATAACAAGGTACAGACCTGTACTTCCTGTGCATCATTGTGATTTCGGTGAACTGTGGCTGCTCTATACATTAAATCCAACACCGGGGAATGATAGATTTCACTAATCTCTTCCTTGGTCCAATCGTTTCTTATCTCATCCATAAGCTTAAAAATAAAGAGAAAAAAATTATTTTGGCAAAACTTTGGCCTCTAATCTTTCCCCTTTGACTTCCATTGCAAAGTATCTCCCTGAAATCGAGATGTTTTTGTGTGAAATTTTTAATTTAAAACTACTGAATTTATATCTAATCCCGTCTATTTTGACCGCTATCGATTTTCCAGATGATACCAAGAAAGGTTTTGTTCTACCTATTCGGTCAATTGTACAAAGTAAATACGAAGAGCTTACTTGATCTCGATATCGTATGGCATTCGGGCCTGCACACCTCGCATATCATTTAGTTTTTTCACTTTTTCAAGATAGTAATAATACTCCCCAAGGCCTTCCCGTAACACTTTTGCCCTTGAGCTTTTTCCCATGTCTCCCAGAATACGTTCTAAGAATGGTTTATACTCCGGGTAAAAACGCAGGGTATAGTCATCGTCGTTTAACCCTGCTTTTGTGACGGCTATTCGTACCGCATCGTCAAAGCCACCTAGTACATCCACCAAGCCATTGGCCTTGGCCTGTGCTCCTGTCCATACGCGTCCCGAAGCGACGCTCTTTAAGTGTTCGATATCCATATTCCTACCTTGCGCGGCCTTGCCGGTAAAAGTTTCATAGCCTTCTTCGATATCTGTTTGTATAATATCTTTCTCTGCTGCGGTAAGTGGCCTGGTCACTGTGTAGAGATTCGAATATGTCCCCGTCTTGACAACATCGGTCGTAATGCCGAGCTTGCTCTCCAGTAGCCCAGAGGCATTGAACATAATAGCAAAAATACCGATAGAACCTGTGATGGTGTTGGGTTGTGCTACAATGGTATCGCAGTTCATGGCCATATAGTAGCCTCCAGAGGCTGCAACATTCCCCATAGAAGCAATAATGGGCTTCTCTCCTCTTGCCAGAGCAATCTCCTTCCACATAACATCGGAGGCAATAAAGCTTCCTCCCGGTGAATTGATTCTAATAATTATCGCTTTTATATCATCGTCCAATCGTGCCTTCCTTATCTCCTTTGCGAAGCGGTCGGATCCTACTGAGCCTTCGCCCCCTTTTCCGGACACAATCGTACCATCTGCTACGATAACTGCTATCTTATTGGAAGACCGGTTATACGTACTCACTGTTTTCTTATACTTATCATAAGTCACTAATTCCAACTTATCTTCTTCACCCAATTCGATATCGCTCTTCATTCTATCTTCCACTTCGCTATAGTAAGCTGTGCCGTCAATGAGGCCCAACCGGAGTGCATCCTGAGCATTTCTGACCATCATACTGTCGGAAATAGCTCTAAGTTTCTCAGGAGCTATCTTTCTTGATTCTGAAATATTCGTCAGCATGAAACCATAAACAGAGTTAAGCATTTCTTTTACCTGTAATCTGTTGGCATCGCTCATATCTTCCCTCATGAAAGGCTCTACTGCACTTTTGAACGTCCCCACTCTGAAAATCTGAGGCTCTACCTCCAATTTATCCAGCATACCTTTGTAAAAGGTAACTTCTGCATCCAATCCATTGAAATCGAGGGCTCCTTCCGGGTGAAGGTAGACATCTTCTGCGATAGAGGCCAAGTAATAAGCTCCTTCTGAATATCCCTCCGCATACGAAGTGATAAATTTGCCCGAAGTCCTAAAATCCTGTAGGGCTTGACGTATTTCTTCTATATGGGCCATACCCGCGGCAAAACCCGCAAGATCCAGATAGATCCCCTTAATATTTTCATCTTCTTTTGCCGCAAGTATAGTCGCTTTCAATTTTCTTATCCCTATAGTGCTTTCTCCTCCCTGTACCGGGATGGGCGATGGCAATTCCTCCAAAGGATTCTCCTTCTCTGTCTCTGAGATAGGCCGATTGAGGTTCAGACGCAATACCGAACCCGTCTTGACGCTCACCTCTTCCTCTGAGGATAGGCCCGCTACGATAACGCCTCCCAGTAGCAACGCCAGTAAAGAAAAAATCAACAACCCCACAATAGTGGCAAAAACAATCCTGATAAAACTCATTCGTACTTTTTATGTTTAATTAATATTCTAAATTAGTAAGTTTAGCTTCTTTTTCGAAGCACAACAGCAATTATTGATTGGAAATTTGATGGATGGAATATTTCTTCTTTTAGGAAGTAACCTAGGCAATAGGGTCAGCTATATAGAGCAGGCGAAAAAACACATACAAACCTCTGCGGGTGATATTATCGAAAGCTCCAGTATCTATGAGACTGCACCTTGGGGCAATAAAAAACAGCCCTCATTTCTCAATGAGGTGTTGCATATTGACTCCTCATGGCCCCCCGATGCATTGCTGTCTTTGTTATTGGACATAGAAGAGGAGCTGGGAAGAGTCAGGACTGTCAAATGGGGAGAGCGCTGCATCGATATCGATATACTTTACTACAATGATCTTATTACAGAAAGTGAATCATTGACTCTTCCGCACCCCGGTATACCTGTTCGTAGATTCACTTTAATTCCGCTGGTAGAAATTGCACCTGATTTTATACATCCCATACTACTGTCCAGTCAAAAAACGCTTTTGAGCGAATGCAGAGACGCGTTGGAAGTCTGCCTTTACAGCACATAGCCCCAGACTTAACGGCACCCTAAGCCTAGGACTGGAATAGTTCATAGAAAGAGTAGTCCATAAAGTAGAGACCGCCCTTCTCGGGCAGTCTCCATCAAAAACGGGATTTTGCCGGTCATGTCATACAGCACTGCCTACTTCCATGGTTCTCTCTATCTTCTTGACCAAACCTTGTAACACTTTGCCGGGACCACACTCTACGAACTGTGTGGCTCCATCATTGATCATATTTTTGACACATTGAGTCCAGCGTACAGGAGAGGTAAGCTGGTCGATAAGGTTAGACTTGATTATTGCTATATCCTCAGAAGGCATCGCATTAAAGTTCTGATATACAGGACATATAGGCGTATGGAAGACTGTAGTCTCTATAGCGGCAGCTAGCGCTTCTTTTGCCGGCTCCATCAATGGAGAGTGAAATGCTCCCCCTACGGGTAGTGGCAACGCCCTTTTAGCACCTGCGGCCTTCATCTGCTCACAGGCGATGGCGACTCCTTCTCTAGTACCCGAAATGACCAATTGGCCCGGACAGTTGTAGTTCGCGGCGACCACAATCTCATCGATACTATCACAGATTTCTTCCACTTTGCTATCTTCAAGTCCTAAGATAGCAGCCATAGTCGATGGGTTCTCTTCGCAGGCCATCTGCATGGCCGTTGCCCTTTTCGCCACGAGGGTAAGACCGTCTTCAAAACCCAAGGTACCGTTGACCACAAGTGCCGATAATTCCCCGAGGGAATGTCCGGCTACACAATCTCCTTCTTTCAAGTGCAAAGAATCAAAGGCTTTGATGACCGAATGGAGGAACACTGCTGGCTGGGTCACATTGGTCTGCTGTAATGCTTCTTTGGTGCCTTCGAACATTATATCCTTGATATTGAAGCCCAATATCTCATTGGCCAGTTCAAATTGCTCACGCGCTTTTACACTACCTTCGTAAACGTCTTTGCCCATACCGGGGAACTGAGCTCCTTGGCCCGGAAATACATATGCTTTCATTCCTTGTTTTTTTAATGGATTTTCAACGATCTGATTTTGACGCAAACCAATATGGCATCGAATATCAAACGTCCAAAATTTACAAATAACCTGTATGTGTTATCGCTCCTATTCATCTGTATTGGCTATCCTCTCTTTTGTGCCCTTCAAGTAAAACCGTATGTTCAGTCAATCTTTTCAAAAAACATAACAAATTGATAAATCACCTTATTTACAAGGGAGCGGGATTTCAAAAATCACATTGAAACACTAACAGGTTTACATTATCTGTACAAAGATACTTATTTGGACTTAATTATTGGTAGCATCCAAGAATCTTTGCCTCAGCTCTGGACTGGGCAGTAGGCAGGTCTCCTCTTTGCCGAACCAACGATAACGATTACGGGCTATCCAATCATAAATAGCATCTCGAATGAAACGAGGAATAAATCGGAAAAATGAAATCATGGGCCATAGACCACTTAGACGTGCGGCAATCCGAAGTACTGCGTCACTTTTACTATAAATCACATGTTCTTCTACCAATAGAATGGATTTAAGTGCGGCATAATCGATATCACTACCTGAAAGTAATGATTTAGCCTGCTCGGACTGAAGGGACGCAAAAGAAAAAGCAGCTTTTTTGTCCCTTTCTATAATAAATCTCACAGCTCCGTTACACAAGTTGCAGACTCCATCGAACAGAACAACGCTCTGCGAAGCTTTCCCTATCGTATCAGTTGTATCCATCCTTTTAAAGTTCTATTTTTTTTGTCCAAATCCAATACATCGAAAGTGACTTCCGCTTGATAATAGTAGACACCACTGGCCAGTTCACGTCCCGTATTGTTTCGTCCATCCCAATTGATGAGCAAACTATTCTCGTCGCCGGCCGAGGCAGAATAACTGTACACTTCCCTACCCCAACGGTTAAATACGACAAACTGAACCGCATTAACAAAACGTGGACACTTCCTTCGGTCAAAATCACCAATACCTCCACCTTCTCCTCCATTGGTAAAAGCATCGCTAAAAGCCATAAAGGTATCGTTCGAGCCTAGTGTTATATTGGGAGTGAAAACATTTGGAAGTACATAGTTCGGACAGTTGTCCTTACATACGGTATTACTGAATACACTTTCATTATTGGACCTGTCCACGGCGGTGACACGATAGCATCCCTTAAAGGAAGTCAGGGGTTCTCCATTGATATCCGTATCATGAAGATAGATGACGCTGTCCAGCGGGTTACCCGTAGCCTTAACGTTCCTGAGGAAGGCAAAGTCCTCCTCTCTAGAGGTAGGTGAGTAATAGATATTATAACTATTGATATCTTCGCCACATTCCAAATCTGAAATCGCCCAGCTTAATGTGTTGATATAGTCGCCAAAGTCACATGGTTTATTATCAAAGAAAAAGGTATCGCTACTCTCCAAATCGCTAAAGTCCCTGCACCGTATCAAATCAATCGTCAGGCCAGGTGCGCAGGGAGCAATACTATCATTTGGAAATGCGCAAGCTATCTGGGAACGGTTGATAAGTGGCTCATCTATCCTATCATTGCCATATACTCCTTTGGTCACAACGAAATAACAGTACTCTTTCGTCTCATCCACGGTAGTCTCATCTAAAAACCGAGGACCTTCCACATTCACATCCGCTGTTCCGGCGAGTGCAAATCGAGAATCTCTCCAAGAAGTAGGCCTATCCTCAGCAGGATTTACTTCCATTGAGAAGACTTCATGTCCAGGAAAGTCCTGTGATCGTAAAGACCAAGGGACATCGGCCTCCCAGTCCAATTCAATCTGGCGCAGGCCGGGGAACAACTCCAAGCGCACACTGGAAGCTACCGAAGAGGTTTCCACTTCGGAACCACTGGAGGAAAAGACAATCCTGTAATTATAAACTATGTTTCTAGTATCCAGTCCACTGTCCCTAAACGTAAACACCTCATCAACATCAAGGGGGCCTGTTCTGTCCATAACCCCGACCTCTACTTGATTGACCGCTCCACTGAATCCCTCGGAACGAAGTATGCGGTATGAGTAGGGAGGTGGAAAAGCTATCTGGTCAATATCAAAGGGAGGTCTCCATGCGATATCTATGCTACCATTACTATCGTCCGTGTCCTCGACACTCACCTGTATGATAATGGGGGCCTCTGCGGCGATAGGTTCCACGCACTGCTCTATGGAAACTACGCTCTCCCCTCCTTTTGGCAATGGAAACTGTGCCACCAAACGGTAACAGTAGGAAGCCCCAAAGTCCAGGCCTTCTCCATTATTATCATCTATATACTCATCACTATCGGGTTCTATTCTATCAATCAGTTCATAACCTGCAAAATCCGGCATACCCGTATCGCAGATATCGGGCTCAAACTCAAAACTGTCCACTCTCCTCCAGACTTCTATATGATCGGCATTGGGACATTGCTCGGTCTCGTAATTATCGAAAGTCAATCTTACGGAACGGCCCGAAACTATCCGCTCTGCATTGGTCAGATTCGGTGCCGGTGGAACTACCCTGATGGACCAGGATTTAAAAGTAGCTAATTTAGGGCCATTGGGCGGACTATCGGTAGCCTTGAACGTCACTAGATAAGGCTGCTCTCGAATATGCTGGCAGTCCGTTTGCCACCTAAATCCAAATTCGGCGAAGAGGCTCGGTCCTGTAGGTTGAAAGACATCGACAAAGGCCGGGTCTACAGTAGCGGGAGAAGGAGTTATATCGAATAACTGAGAGAAAGCCTCGATTTTTACAGGGTCATAACGGTCAGGCCCCGACCCGGGTGGCTGAGCCATGGTAGGGCGGTCCTGGGCAAGTATTTTTGCCTCCAGAACAGAACCCGCTACAACGCAGGTATCAGCGGGCACTATCAGTTCCGGTCTCTCGTTATTACAATTGAATACGATAATCTGCATATCCCTGGTAACATAGCCTATTTCAATCCACTTATCGCCGACCTTTCTCCATTCCCTGATACGAAAAGCAATGTTATATTCTCCCGCTGTACCGGGAGCATCCCACACAATATCTCCTGTTACGGGATCGATGGTAAAAATTGGCGGTCCATCGCCATTTTCATTGGACTGATTGAAAGGCAGCCCTGATGATCCATAAAATCCCTGTGCATTAGGGTCTCTATAATTGATGACATTTACTCCATTATCGCTTTGGGGAATCACAAAATCATAGGAAAGACTATCACCATCAATATCAAAAGCACCGGCATTGTGAAAGAAAGCAACCGTAGTACAGCCTTCATCCAATGGAGCTACATTTAACTGTGGGGAATTATTACATCCGAAAAAATTATCTGTGGTTATTTTTGTTTCTATATAAAAAGGCGTGTCAACGGAGTTGGTTATGTTCAGGATATCATCATTTCTATTGGATTCTTTGTAGCTGATCTTAAACTCGTCAGATCCCCGGAAAGTATGTGTCACTGTTACTATATTGAGTACAGTATTGGCAAAGCCACTTACATCCATTCTCCGGACATCATTAATACTAATAAACATCGGCTCGCTACCATCTCCAAAATCCAACAGACCATCACCGAACTGTACCGGAGGGCTGGCTCCACCTGTGTCCGTAAAAGCTCTGATGGTAATCACAAAATCTCTCGTTAAACAATTAGGACGTGTAACCGTGATCTCACCGGCACGAATGTGGGTAGCTTCTGCAAAATGCCCAAAAGCAGTCAACAGGATTAACAACAAGCTGTAGGCAGCCCGAAGTAAATAGCGATTATATTTGAATATTTTGATAGCGTCGGTTTTTTATGTTTTTCATATAGATAAACACTAAAATAAAAAAATTAGTTACAATTTTTTTTTGATTTACAAGATAATGGCACATTTAAACCTTTTCAATACCAATAAACCTCTTTTTTGCTCCACCTCAAAGCCACTACTATACAAAATCTTGATAATGAGACCAAAACGATAACAAAAACCAACACCTCCAAGGTAGCATAGATCACATCGAAATATACCTCCTTCGCTCTCTACTAACTCAAATCACTAAGTTCCCCATCAATAAAAATATAGCTAACTGACTATGTATCGGATCTGTACTTAGAAACTGTTTCAAACTTGTGCGTCTTTATTTTCTTAAATAATCTTTTGGCAAGGGGTGTCGTTGAAATTTCCGCAGATAGCGCTACTATCTTTGCCCATCTCCCACCCGGTCGGCCCCTTCACTGGCTAAATACTCAGGACATCATTTTAACGATCGTACCTCTCCAAAATAAGCGATAACAATTTCCATAATAATAGTTGTCAAGACCTCTCTTAGCTCATTCTTTCCCAACAATAGTGAGTGGACTGAGACTCTTGGTATACAATGTGCCATTGCTTGAGGCCATATATACAATCAGGTAATAAGCATGGCCCTCTGGCAGTTCCGAACTGGGTACCAGGCCATCCAACTTAAATGTGGCATGGATAGTTCCCGCTTCTTCTCCAAGGGCATCTTTTTCCAAATATACGATATTTCTATAGGCTCTCCGGAAATCCAGTTCCCGTAACATTACTTTCACCCCACCGAGGTCTTGTGAAGCCACTGTATGTCCTGATCCAGCATGGTAGTTCACCTTTACTTTCATCTCCTCCCCTATGACATAGGCGGTATTAAGGTAATGGGTAGAATCTCCAAAGCTGATATAGGGTGCTGTATAGGCAAGAACTTTGAGTGACTTTTTTCCTTCAATGTGTTTTTTCCCATTCGATACGGCCTTTAGGCTCGCACTCCCCGTTTTCAATGCCGTGACCAGTCCGGAACTGCTTATGGTGGCTACTCCCGGATGGCTACTGACCCAGTCCCAGTCCCGGTTATCTGCCTGTACAGGATATGCCGTGGCCAATAGTTGTAAGGAATCGCCTTCGTACAAGGTCGTGTCTCCGCCATCTATTTCAATTTTCTCTACAGGAACGGGATAATACTTCTCGATGGTCAGTGGGAGTGATGAAGAGATACCACTGACAGGACTCATGGCTTTGATTACCGCCTTTTTTCCAACTTTACCCACTGCCTTAACCTTGCCCCTGGTCACTGTGAATACTCTTTCGTCCGATGATGACCATTGTACTTGTTTATCGGCATTTATGGGCATTATCTCGGCGGATAGTTGAATGGAGGTCCCTTTTCTCACCTTGGGCCTTGTCCATGGAATGATAATCTTTTCGGGGTCGACTTTATCTGTGTCCAGCAGCATGTTTACCTTTTTATCGGTCAGTTCGGTAGTTTCTCCATTTCGCCATCTCACGGTAACTTTTTCTATCCTTTCTGCTTTGCCCAAGCCAAAATGAACGATATTCAGTAAGCTTTGGGAGAATATCTCTCCCGATGAACCTATCCTTTTTCGGTATTCGCTATGAGCTGTCTTCAAATACACCTCTGCCCCTATGGCATCGACATGGGATCTGGGAGCATAACCCACCTTCACCAGTGCATAATTATTATGGGAGATGCCTTTATTTCCATAGAGGTACCACATCCCATGATCATCACTACCATTGAGCATATCCAAATCTCCGTCGAGATCAAAGTCGAACAATTGTCCCATATCGCCATGCCCATCATCATCCACATCACTGGCATCGGTAGGCGTCATCCGCTCAAAGTGGCCCTTTCCCGTGTTCAACAACATGTAGTCCGCTGGCTTCGAAGATAAAAAGCCCCAGCGGTGTACGAAAAGGTCTTCAAAACCATCATTGTTCAGGTCTCCGACCGCTACCCCGGAGTGATTACCTGCCTGCGGCACATTCCATTCTTGGGACACATCGGTAAAGCTGCCTTCATCATTTCTCAATAAGAGGTCAGGTTCGTTTCTGTTTAGGGGGACAAACTGAGGTTCCGAGCTTTTGACACCTGTCAGTCCAAAGCCTACATTCCAGAAGATATCACCATTGATGACCACGGCCGACTTCCAGTATCCTTTACCGATATGGCCAAAATAAATACCATTGTCAGATAGGCGTTTGGGCCATCCTTTGGCCATGGAAGGAGCGATGGAAAGTTTGCCTCCCACTTTGAAAGTATGTCTATCTTTCTTTTTACCCAGATATACGGGAAAATCTTCTCCTTTGAAGCCATTTCTACCCACAAAATCGTAGTCTTGAAAATCTATATTTCCTTCGGCTTGCAGCGTCATTTCGTAACTGCCTTTTTGACGTATTTTTATGTCTATCCGTTTTTGAAAGGGATGAAAATCGAAAGTCGGTCTGTCGCCTACTCCGAAGGCTTTCCCTCTGGCAAAATAAAGATCGAAGTCACCATCATTATCGATATCGATATCGGTAGCCCCCATCATACGTCTCATAGAGGAAAAGTCCTTGGGCATTTGAGCAGTAGCTTCCGTAAAGGTAAAATCACCATTGCCCAGCCAGACCGTATTCGTAGGGTCGTAGAGTACGATATCATCGATATGGTCATTGTTCAGGTCGGTGACCAGTGCGCGCTGGGCATCGACCAACTCGATACCGGGCACACGTAGTGGTTCGAATGTACCGTCTCCTTTGTTACGATAGAAGAGGTGCTGCGGTGTCTCTCCATTAATGTCCTTTGCATTGATAAACATAATGTCCAGATCACCATCCAAGTCCATATCCGACCATCGTGCACCACGTCCTCTTGCCCCTGCATTCAAACCTACATCTCCCGTGACCAATACCAACTTGCCATCATCGTTTCTCCAAAAATCAGGTAGTGAAGGGTTTTTACCATTACCTCCGCCCTTTGTCTGCATAATGTCCAAATCACCATCATTATCAAAATCGGCACAAGAAGCACCGTGCAGGTCCTCCAGCCACCACCGAGAGAGGTTTTGATCATGTTTGCGCACCGTACCATCGCCATTGTTCCAATAGAGTTTATTGGTCTCGGCATTATGATTGATCAGGATAAAATCATAATCGCCATCCTGATCGATATCCGCCACACAGGGTCCCCCGTATTTGATAGAGTTGACCCGGTCCAGCCCGGCCTGCTCGGAGATATCCTCAAAAGAAGGGATACCCAAGCCAGGATAAGCTTCTATATCCATACGATGCAGCGTCACGTCTCCACTTTTAACACTTACCTTCAGCACCTTATCGTCATTAGAACTGAACCTGATCAATCCGTTCAGTTCATGTTTTCCGGCACTAGGTATATGGACATTATCCAGCAGAACCGACTCGCCGTCCATTAGGCTCAAACTAGCATAGTCACTGTCCATAGTTACATCGAAAGTTACTCGTTTGACCAATGGGCCGGTAGCTTTATAGGTCACGATAAGTGGGGTTTGCTCTGTAACTAGGGTCGGTTCGGTAATCATCTGTGCCACTGTGGAGTTCGTCAGTAAAAACACTATACATGCCAGTCCTAAGTATTGCTTGATTTTTTTAGTCATAATCCTTTGCTTCAATATAGTATCAGTGTGTTGGTCTGCCTATGGATTTCATAATCTCTTTTCGGCTAAAGTAGAGCATAAAAACGTAATCTCCCTATGTTTATTCGGCCCTTATTACAAAGTTTTGTAGCTGGAAACAATATCTTTCCCTCTCCAATACCATTAACCGGGCATTTTCTTCACGCTTGTGACTGTCTCATTTTGCACTTGAAAAGATAATAATAAATATTCAATATAATTTCTTTCAAAACAGCTCCTTACCTGTCAAAGGTATCGGACATTCCGTTTGGTCCTAAACCCAAAATGATCAATGGACGACCTTATCGAAAAGTATATTCCAACCCGGATCATGCATTAGCCCTTCTATTGCGGCCTTTAATAGCTGCAAATCGGCAAAGTCAATGCGTTTTCCGAATTCACCATAGCGGTGCTACGCTGAATCCGATAAAACACCCTGATCTATTGCTTTTTAAACCCTCATAACTAAGGGCCAATACATAATCCGGGCTCAAACTACTTCAGGAGCAAATCCGTTTTCATTTTCTATCAAAATTCACGGGATATGTCCGGACAGACGGTACTGGTTTTTCGCATGAAAAGAAGTACATTGCAAATGCACCGGACCGATAACAGAAAGATGTTTTTGGCGTTTTTTTTGAAACTATTTTTCTTCAACGGCTAAACCTTAGGCATACTTACCGAGTCTAAACTTAATAAGAAGATGGGGCTTTCGAAGTCATCCGAAAACCAAAATAAGGGGTATATGCCCCGAAAGAATTCTACATTATGGATAACCTACTAGAAGTAAGGCATTTGATGAATCGTGCCGGTTTTGGCTGTTCGATTCAAGAGCTGAGACACTTAGAGAAACTGAACAGAAAGTTCGCCGTGAAACTACTGTTCAAAGACTCACAAAAATATGACCCGATATCTTTAGTGGGCAAAGAATTAATGCCCCATTGGTTAATGCCCGAAAAACCGCCCAAGGATAAAGCAAAGATACTTCAAGAACAATCCAGAAAAAAAGTCAAAGAGATCAACACAACATGGGTGAAGCGTATGGCTATGGGTAAATCAGTCTTGCGGGAGCGCATGACTTTGTTCTGGCACGGCCACTTTGCCTGTGTCAGTGGCAACGCTTATTTTGTGCAGGTACAGAACAATACACTGCGGAAACATGCTCTTGGTAAATTCAGGGATTTATTATTGGCCGTATCCAAGGACCCGGCCATGCTATTGTTTCTGAATAATCATCAAAACAAAAAAAAGAGCCCCAATGAAAATTATGCTCGCGAACTATTGGAGCTCTTCTCTATAGGTCATGGACATTATAGTGAACCGGATATAAAAAATGCAGCCCGAGCTTTTACGGGTTGGGGACTGGGTAAAAGTGGCGGGTTCCACTTCAATGAGCGACAGCACGATTTCGGTGAGAAGACGTTCATGGGCAAAAAAGGTGACTTCAATGGAGCGGATATTGTCGATATCATTCTGGCCTCGCCCAAAACGGCCAAATTTATCACGGAGAAAATCTATCGCTATTTTGTCAATGAGCAAGGAGGAGAGGATGTAATATCCAAGTTATCACAGCAGTTCTACGATTCCGGGTATGACATCGAGCTATTAATGGAGCAGATATTCCTGTCGGACTGGTTTTATGACGAGAAAAATGTCGGCACGAAAATAAAGTCACCGGTAGAACTGATTGTCGGTCTTATCAAGCAACTTAATGGAGAGTTTGTCAAAGAAGACAGTATATTATTTCTTGAAAACAACTTGGGCCAGATACTGTTTTTCCCGCCCAATGTGGGGGGCTGGCCCTCGGGCAAAGCTTGGATAGACAGTAGTAGCCTTGCCTTCCGAATGGTCATTCCTGCTGTGCTAGCCAGTAGCGGTAAAAGTGGCTATCAAGCCAAAAAAGAAGGAGATGCCAATGCACCCGAAATCGGGAAAGGCATGGCGGAAAAGCTCAAGATGTCCATCGATTGGAAAGGTCTGAAACACTATCTTTCCCTAGAAAAAAAAGGAAAAAAAGAACTGGATAGGTTTGCGCTGTTTTTCTTGGGAAGAGAAACCTCTGCTGCCAATATCGACATGATCGCCAACTCTCTCTCTTCCTACAAAAGTGCCGAAGTGGCTTTCCGCAAACGCTGTATTGCCTACATGTCACTGCCCGAATATCAGCTTTGCTGAACAACGTGGGGGAATGATAAAAACCCAATGGCTCTCCGAAGCCCGGAAGAGGTTCAACCCGGATCATGCGTCGGAACTTCGTAACGAGGGTTTAAATGTGCATAAATAAGGGAGTTTTACTGGATTTAGCATAGCACCGCTATAGTGAATTCAAAAAACTTAGTGCAACGACTGATTTGCAGATAGTTAGATCCGAAGTAGATTTTTCAATGCATGCCCCGGGTTAAAGCAACACTACAGTATAAAAAATATCGGATGGAGTTCCGCACATCGACATCCATCTTATGAAATAGCATAAAGAAAAGAAGGTTATGGAAAACCATAGAAGAAAATTTCTGAAACAGTCGGCCCTCGCTACAGCGGGGTCTTTTTTGATTCCCGGGTTTTTAAAGGCCTATGAGCAAGAATCCTTTCTCCCTCATAACGCACTACGGGGCAATAGGGAAAAGGTATTGGTTATGATCCAATTATCCGGAGGGAATGACGGGCTCAATACCATCGTCCCCTATCAAAACGACATCTATTACCAACGTCGCCCGCGTTTGGCCATTCCGAAATCGGAAGTGATAAAGGTTACCGATGAGTTAGGTTTCAATCCTGAGATGAGCCCCTTGAAAAAATTATATGACGAGGGCCTGCTCACTGTGCTGAACAATGTGGGTTACCCCAATCCCGACCGTTCTCACTTTCGATCCATGGATATTTGGCACAGTGCCAGCCCTTCCGATCAGTACTGGCAGCATGGATGGCTCGGAAGGTACCTCGATGCGACCTGCGGAGGTAGTCCCAATCCGCATATGGCCGTAGAGGTGGACAATGCACTGAGCTTAGCACTAAAAGGTGAGCATGTGAAGGGGCTTGCCATGAGCCACCCGAAGAAGCTACATCGCATCGTCTCCGGAGAACCCTTCAGATCGCTCAACAAACACTATCACGGTGAACCGTTGCAAAACGCCTCTATGGATTATTTGTACAAGACCATGGCCGAGACCGTCTCATCAGCTAATTATATTTATGACCGTAGTCAGGAATATACGACCAGCATATCCTATCCCAACCACTATTTTGGTAGAAATCTAAAAACAATTGCGGGCCTCATCGGCTCGGGATTGAATACAAAAGTATACTATACCTCTATGAATGGCTTCGACACCCATGTCGGACAGAAAGGAAAACAAAAGAAACTGCTAAAACAATACAGTGAGGCCCTGTATGCCTTCGTGCGGGACCTGAAGGCTTCGGGAAGCTTTGAGGATACACTTATCGTTACCTTTTCGGAATTTGGACGACGTGTGGATCAGAACGCCAGCGGAGGGACCGATCATGGTAAGGCCAATAACCTTTTTATTGTCGGCAAGCACTTGAAAAAACCCGGTTTTTTCAATTCAGGTCCTGACTTACATCAGTTGGATGAAGGAGATCTGGTACATCAGGTCGATTTTAGAAGAATCTATGCTACCTTACTTGGGCAGTGGTTACAGAGTGATGCCCAAGCCATTCTTCGAGGACAGTTCGAACCACTTCCCTTTGTTTGAGTCTGGAATTTCCTTTAAAAATGTTTTCATTTCTCTATTTTTACAGAAAAGGATTATAGGTGTATCGTTGGTCTATAGGGCAAGGGCAGTCGAACCGACGACAATCCACCTTATACAATTACAAATCAGCAACATACCATTAACAGCACCTATAATCTCCATTACAATTAAAAAAATATGCGCGTCGTCAGAGAATTCGAACAAAAAGGGTGTAGAGTCAGTGTTTTTTCCTGGAACGAAAAATATTTGATCAAATTGGAACAAGGTCTTATCGAACAAACGTTCAAGATAAGTGAGATGGATCTGGCGGGAGATGAGGATATCGACCTATTACTGGACGATGCTTTTATGGATGCCGCCCTGAACCGTTTTAAAGAAATGCATTTATCATTGAACAAAGCTTTACAAAATACTTGAACTTCAGCGTAAAAAAACCTTCAGTACCGCAGATAAGCGAAGAAATCATTGCCTTTTGCTACTTGTACAAAGACAAGGATGAAAAGAACAAGTGCCTATTGACAGCAGAGCACCTACACTTGATCAAAGGAGGGAGACATACCGTTTTCGAGCTTTGGGAGCTAAGAGAGGTAGGCTTTCAGCATAAAAAAATACTTGCCCCCTTGGTTTCTGGAGGCATTTCTGCCTCTTTGGGTAGCATAGCCCTTATTAACTATTTTGCCAACCCATGGCTGATGCTTTCCATCTGTTTCATGGGCGTCTTCCTGTTCTATCATGGCTGGCGTGGGTCCCCTACCCTATCCATGGTCACCTCTATCAAAGAAGATCACTTTATGATGAGGAGTATCAGTAATAATCTGTCCTCCTTCATCCACTATGTCAATCAGTACCTCGAAAGTCAGCGTTTCCCTGAGAAAAGAATGTTCTATGCATCCCTATCACCGGAAAAATGGGAGAAGGAGAAGGAAGTCATTTTGAAAAAGGGCTTTGAGTTCGTGGAGAACAAGCCTTTGATGCTCTATACCTATGCCCAGCTTCAATACCATCGACAACAATCAAAACATCGGATATTTTTAGCTATCGACCCTGTTCTGGCACGATGTGAGATCAGGTTCGAACGCATCGGAAAGGATGGCCTTCACCCTTTTGCCTATGGTAGTATTACCCCGGAATCCATCATTATTCCCGACGATAATCACAGCAAAAAAATCAGCTATTAGAAATACCTTTGTCTTTACAGAAGATTTGACTGCTTAATTTTTATCTTTGGAGCTTCACATTATGGCAGCAAGAGCAATACAGCGTAAAAGTACCAAGCAAAAAAAGACGGGTAGTTATAGTCCCATATTACCAAAAACGGCGCAGTGGCCCGTTGTTCAGCTAAGTAAAAACAGGAAGGACTTCATCAAAGCTGTAGCGGAGGACAGTATTTCGAAGATATTGTTATCACACTCCGGCAAGGGAGCCCTTATAGAGGAAATAGAGACTACGCTATACCGTGAACAACTGCGCATCAAGCAAAATCCTTGGAAGGTCGACCCTGAAGATGAAAAGGATTTTTGGAAGGATATCAAATCGAGGTTGGTCAATTTTTCTCCGCAAAGCGGAGTCGAAGAGGAAAAAAACGGGGATTCCATCCGTAAGATCATGTATGATATTATCTTCCGCTATGCTGATGAGATTGCCGGAAATTTCAAACCAAGTTCATATCGCCTAGCTCGGGAAATCGTCAAGTTTGGCTTTGCCCGCTTATTGAATGCGGCGAGAATCAAAGGCTTTGGTGCTTTTTTTACCAATAAACTGACCCTAAAGGACAAAATAAAAATTGTCGGTGAAACCGATCAGATACGGGCCCTTGCTACCAAAGGCACCGTAGTGATGGTACCGACGCATTTCAGTAATTTGGACTCTATACTGATCGGTTGGATTATTCATGCCCTGGGTCTTCCCGCTTTTATTTATGGTGCGGGCCTGAACTTATTCAATATAGGCATCCTGGCCTATTTCATGAATAGTCTAGGAGCCTACAAAGTAGACCGTCGTAAGAAAAACCTGCCCTATTTAGAGACATTGAAATCTTATTCTACCCTAGCCTTGCAAAAAGGAGCACATAGCCTGTTCTTTCCGGGAGGTACGCGATCGCGGTCGGGCAAGTTAGAGAAAAGCCTTAAACTTGGCCTCCTCAGTACTACTATGGAAGCTCAGCGCATTAACTATAGCGATCAGGATGATAAGGCCCAGAAGATATTCATCGTACCTGTAGTCCTCAACTACCACTTTACACTGGAGGCCCCTGGCCTTATCAATGAATACCTGAAAAGAAAAGGGCAGGAAAGGTACTATGTTGAGAATGACCAATACTCCACCTCTTTTCGAATGGTGAAGTTTCTATTGAAATTTTTCACCAAGGGTTCGGACATTTCCGTTTCCATCGGCAAAGGGATGGATGTACTGGGCAATTATGTCGATATGGAAGGCAATAGTATCGACAAGCAGGGCCGTATCATCGACACCAAGGACTATTTTATGTCCGATGGTAAGATAACCGTCAACAAACAAAGGGAAAAGCAATATACCAGAATGCTCAGCAGTATCATCGTAGAGGAATACCACCGTATCAATCGGGTATTTGCGAGCCACTTGGCTGCTTTTACTGCTTTTCAGCTCTTGAGAAGACGGTATTATAAACTCGACCTGTACAACTTCCTCCGACTACCTGAGGAAGAGCTGGTTCTTCCTTACCTGGAGTTCAGGAACAATTATGAAAGGCTTCGACAAAAAATCTTCGAACTGAAAAGTGAAGGCAAGGTCCAAACAGCTCCCCATCTGGAAGGGGATATCGACAAAGTCATCCGATTAGGGCTGGAGAATGTAGGCATGTACCATTCCAAGCGCCCACTCGTTAAAACAAAATCGGGAGATATTACCAGTAAAGACCTGAACACCTTATTCTACTATCACAACCGACTAGATGGGTACGACCTTGAAAAATACATCTGACAAGCCTGTAGGCGTTATCGGAGCGGGAAGTTTTGGTTGTGCCATGGCTAATCTGTTAGCAGCCAATAGCAGTGTACTGCTCTATGCAAGAGACCCTGAGCAGGTGTCCCAAATCAATCAACATCATGAGAACAAAGGGATACAATTGAGCCACAATATCAAGGCCATAAATGACCTTGAAGCGATTGCCAATCAATGCGACATTCTTTTTCCCATGATCCCCTCTTCCGGTTTTCGTGATATGATACAAGACCTATCCCCTTACCTGCACCCGTATCATATTCTGATTCACGGTACGAAGGGGCTTGACTTTTCCCTTCCAAAGGGGGAAACCCTGGTCAGTCATCCCTCCCTGAGTCGGGAAGAGGTGAAAACAATGAGCGAGGTCATCAAAGATGAAAGTGTTGCCATCAGGGTAGGCTGTCTTGCGGGACCCAACCTGTCCAGAGAACTGATCGATGGCCAACCGGCAGCCACTGTTGTTGCCAGTCACTTTGATGAGGTAATACTGGCAGGACAGAAACTGTTGCGTAGCGACCGGTTCCAAGTATATGGCAACACGGACCTCATCGGCATAGAACTCACGGGAGTCCTGAAAAATATTATTGCTATCGCCGCAGGCATATTAAGTGGGCTTGGCTATGGGGAAAATGCCAAGGGACTCCTGATCAGTCGCGGGGTTGTCGAGATGATCTATCTGGGAAAGGCTTTGGGCGGCAATACTCAGGCATTTATAGGTCTAGCGGGCATTGGGGACTTGGTGGCCACTTGTAACAGTACTTTGAGCCGTAACTATACTGTGGGGAATCGTTTGGCCAAGGGAGAATCCTTGGAAAAAATCCTAGAGACTATGGAAGAAACCGCCGAAGGTATCAATACCGTGAAAATAGCCAAACGCTTCGCAGAGCATTATAAGGTAAGAGCGCCTATCACTCAAATGCTCTATAAAGTACTTTTCGAGCAACTTGCTCCGGAAGAAGCCTTGCAATACCTGATGAAGTACCCTTTCAACTCGGACATCGATTTCCTCTGACCCTTTTTGTATACAGTAATGGGAAAATAGCATGAACTTTTTCCTCTCTAAAAATCGGGACAGGGTATCTGTCTTACGTTCTTTGGTGGCTTACGTGGGTTGGCCATGGGCCATGAATAGGACATGGAAAATTCGTGGGCACCTCCACTGCTTGCTCCCAGTTGGGATATCGTATAGTCGTAACTATAACCGATATTCAGGACATCATTTTCACCTTTTTTGGTAAATCCCACCAAAAAGACAAGAGACTCATTATTGGGAAATCCCTCGAAGGGCTTAAAGGGGAGCCCTCGATACCATAGACCGAAAATTATCGGTTCTGCCGTGAGGTAAAGTCCAAGGTCCAATTGATCAAAGCTGCCTTGGGTCTTGTACTGAAAAGTAGGTGTCAGGCTCCTTTCCTGCGGCTTGGAATAGAGTCCCGATCCGATAGTCCCGGGCTTCAGCATGATTTTGTATCCTCCATGAAAAGAGAATTTGCGCGGCAGTGGACTTTGCTCTCCTACGATGGATTGGTTGGGGGCATTCAGATGATGCGCTCCGATACCGAACCATGCTCTGCGCGTATACAGAACACCTCCTGCCGCCAAATCGATAAATGTTTTGCTCAGACCGCTTTCGAAGCGTTCTCCCGAAGGTGTGGTAGGATCGAAGTTACCCGTATTCGGATTGAATTGATTGCCGAAAGTAAGGTCCGCAAAGCTTACATTTCTATTGTACACCGAAACCTGTAGGCCCGGTCGAAAGGTAAGATTGGGAGTAAGGTACAATTGATAGGAATACAATAGGCCGATATTGGTCGAACGAAGGTCGGCCAATCCTTCTTTATCATGGGTAATCAACATACCTACTCCGCTATTGTAATCGTCCAAATAGTAATCGAAATAGGCCGACATGGTGACAAAAGAAGCATCCAGCGCCGGCCACTGGCTCCGGTAGTTAATGCCCGCTCTTGCCTGCTGGGTAGCTCCGGTGAAAGCAGGGTTAAGGTACAGAGGAGCTGCATAAAACTGTGAAAACTGTGGGTCTTGAGCCTGAACCCATAGCGGCGCTCCTAGAGTCAAAAAACAAAAAATAAAGAGTAATTTCCGCATAAAATCTTTTTTTCACTAAAAAGGACCAAAATAGTCAATATATTTTGATTAAATCAATCGATTGATGAATAATTAAACTCACACCTCTACTCTACTACTTATCTCTACGCGTATGTGACACTTGGGCTTTGAGCAGGTCCAATACGGGGCGACCAACGATTTAAACTTACATTTCATCGTCCAAACTGTAGTATTGAACGTAAAATAGAAAATCGAAATTAGCGATAATTCCATCTCAAATCCGATAGGTAACGATGATTTCAACGATATTGTATTAATTTAGGGTGAAAAGAGTAAATTTTCTTTCAGGTCCGCACAATGAGATGCTTGGATTTAAGTTATTAATAAACAACAAAATACGCCAACTATGCTGATCAACCGTACTAAATCTTGGTTTTTCAATACACTCTTGCTTCTCCTGCTGGCATCCCTTCTACCTATTGGTGAGGGCTTTTCGCAAGGGTTCTCCAATTACAATTGGTATTTCGGTTCGACGGATGCCGGTATCAATTTCAGCAAGGCCAGCACGCTGCCCAACCTAGTCTCCGATCAGGGTTTGCCCTTCGGCACTGAGCGTAGCGCCGTAGCCACAGATCCTTCATCCGGCGAACTACTGTTCTACACCGATGGTAACCTCGTGTTTGATGCCAGTCATACCGCCATGCCCGGAGGTCCTATCCCCGGCACGGAAAAACCCGTGGTCGTCTGCGAGGTTCCCGGTGTCCCCGATCAGTATTTTATCATTACCAACGATGCGACGGGACCCACTGCGGGAAACATCAGCTTTTCCATTGTGGACATGAGCTTGCCCGGTAACTCGGGAGGGGCCGTGCCACTGGGTGAAGTGACCTCAACACTTACCGCTAGCGGGTTGAACAATACCTCCGAAGCTATGCTAGTGGTGGCCAAGGAAAATGGCATAGGCTTTTGGCTCATCTACAAGCAGAGCGGCAATAACAATAATTATGAAGTATCCAGTATTGATGGTGCCGGCGCAGCGGGTTTTCAGGCCCCTACTACATTTGCATTGAGTGACCCTTTAGTAGCGGGAAGTTTAAAGTATAACCGCAATACCGATAAGATAGCTGTTGTTCCCCAGACGATAGGCAGGAATGTACAAATACTCGATTTCGACCCCGTAACGGGCATCCTGACCTTCGATACGGACGTGCAGTTTTCGGGAGGGGCTGCCACGAATGCCTCTTTCGATGCAGAATGGTCTGTCTCTGGAAATAAGCTGTATATCTCCAAACAAGATCCCGACCATGATCTGGTACAATACGATATCGGTCTCCCCAGCGGGTCATTGGTTTCCGTACTGCCCGCATCCGTCGACCAAAGTCTAGGGCTTAGAAGAGGTCCCGATAATACCCTGTACCATCTTTATGAGGCCGGAGGCAATGTTCTTTTGGGCAGGGTCAATGAACCCGATTCTATTCCTTCTTTGGTCAATTATGACGCTGACCCGTTCTTCGGAACAGTATTCAACGCTACAAGGCTTCCCAACATAGCTGCATTTAACCCCCCTGTAACAGTAGATTTCAATCCCAAAACAGCTTGCAATAACCTATCTGTCAATTACATACCCAGCATTACCAATACCCTAACGGGAGACCCTATCAGTCCCGATAGCCTGTTATGGGAATTTAGCGATGGGACCACCAGTACCCATATCGTTCCTATACATACCTTTATGGATGATGGCAGCGGCCCTCCCGCCTCTATTACCCTGACTGCTTTTGTAGGCGGTATACCTCACAGAACCACGTCACCGATTACTATTGACCCCTACAATTTGCAAATCAATCTGGTCAATGATACAACTATCTGTGCATTACCTTTTTCTGTCACAGCTGAGAATACCACGGGAGCCAGTAGTCTGATATGGAACAATGGGCAGGTAGGCCCTACGCTTGACTTATCCGTAACGGACAGTGTCGGTCTTTACTACCTTACCGCTACCGATGGTAGCTGCGCTGGGATATATCCGATAACCATACGCTTATACCGTCAAGAAAACCAGCGGGCCAATGTATGGTTCTTCGGCAATCAGGCGGGCATTGATTTCAATGGATTTCCGACCAATCCCGCGATAGGGATTCCGGTACCTTCGGGAATACTGACGCTCAACAATGAAATCATCTCACCGGAAGGGACCTCCATCATTAGCGATGCCAATGGTGACCCCATATTTTACACGGATGGCAATAATGTATGGGACCGTAGAGGTGGGGCACCTATAGCGACAGGAATAGGCGGGGATAACACTTCGGCACAATCGGCACTGATCGTACAGGTACCTCAAAACGGATCTCAATATTATATTTTTACGACACAGCCCATGGACGGTGCAAGTACGGATTTTGAATTGAACTATTCTATTTTCGACTTGGCACAGAACGCTGGTTTTGGTGCTGTCGTCGAGCAAGGTCATTTGCTGTTCGCTACGAGTACGGAGAGAATTGCCGCTAATGACGATTGGCTTATTGCTCATGAGCTGGGTACAAATACTTTCCGTTCCTATCCGCTCACCCCCGACGGTATCGGTGCTCCCGTCCTCTCTTCCGTAGGAGCAGTCCACTCCAAGTTTACTACCAGTGATGGCCAAGGGTATATGAAATTGAGCAATAACGGTCAGCTGGCAGTAGCCTTTAATAATACCGTAGAGCTTTTTGATTTTGATAATGCTTCCGGGCTTATCTTTAATGAATTGTCCTTGGATTTTGCCGAAGCGGGTCAAGCCTATGGGGTAGAGTTCTCCCCAAGTGGACGTAACTTGTATGCAACACTTCGCAATGGCGGGGGTGGTGGAAAACTGTTTATCTGGGAGGTGGACAGTACCACAGCCTTGACCACTTCCACTTCGCCCGTACATATAGCGGCCTCTCGTCAGGAAATACCCATCTCCGGCAACTTTGGCGCGCTACAGGTCGGCCCTGATGGTATTCTTTATATCGCTGAAGACGGTGCCACCGATTTACAAACGGTCACGGACCCGGATATTGACTTCCTTCCTGACCCTACAGATAACTCCATTGTGGTATTCCCCACGACTTCCAGCATTAGCCTAGCGGGTCAGACCAGTGGTCTGGGCTTGCCCAGCTTTGTACAGACCCTTTCCGAACCTATTACCGACCCTACATTTGATTTTTCGGATAATTGCGTAGACCAAGTGGTCAGCTTCACGGCTACCAATACCTATGATGGAGAGGAACTTGATAATTTCAACTGGAGTGTAGAGGATGATATGGGTACGGTAGTCATCACCTCTACGGAACGGGATTTCGAACATACTTTTGACCGACCCGGTGATTATACCGTTCGGTTGACCATTGTCAATGATTGTACCGACCCGACGACAGGCGCCCCTTATACCTTTACCTTCGACCCCGAAACTTTAAGGATATTCCCATTTCCTGCCGAACCTATCTCACTGAACACTACAGAGACCTTTTGCGATGGCACTCCACTGACCTTGGATGCCGACAATAATGAGGCCGGTGTGGAATATGTCTGGGAGTTTGATGGAGCCGTCATCAATGATGATATTTCGGACTCGGATATAGAACCTACAGAAACAGGCACCTACTTTTACAGTCTGACCAGTGCCAATGGTTGTGTAGTAAGGGATAGTGTTGTGGTATCACCAGCTGCAGAGTACACCCTGAACGAACCGGGCCCTCTGTGTAAAGATGAAGATTTCACGCTGATACCCACCCCGGCCATTGCGGGTGATTATACTTGGACCATCAGCAATGATGGAGGCGTTACTTTTACCACACTTTCCAGAACGCAAGACCAAGATATCGATACCAGTATACCGGGCGATTATATCTATAGACTGACCGTTCTGCCTACCATCAACCCTACTTGTCCGGTCTCTGAAGAGGTAGAGGTCACGGTCAATCCTTCGGCAGAGTTTACACTGACTCCGGGCAGTGCCAGTGGCACTTGTACATCGCCCAATGGTAGCATCACTATTGATATCTCTTCCACAGGCTCATACGCTTACGCTGTCGATCTGGGAGGCTCTATTGTCGCCAACGATGTCAATATTCTTGGTGCCAGTAGTGCTACCAACCCTCCCGTGGTCGTTAGTGGCCTAGTTTCAGGAGCCTATCAGGTTACCTTGACCAATGAGGCAACGGGCTGTGAAGAACTACAGGTAGTCACGGTAAATAATACCGCAGCGGATTTTGAGGTCAATGTAATGCCTTTTGTTCAGCTGGATTGTGATTTGGTACAATTGGAAATAGAGGTAGCCCCACTCGACCCGCTTGCTCCTCCGGAGAGTATTTATCCCATTACTTATGCTCTTATCAATGAAGATACGGGTGAAGAATTTACGGGCAACTTCACTTCGCCCCGTATTTTACCTTCCAGCTTCAGGATAGAAGCACCTCTCGAAGACGGCAACTATCTACTGGACGTAATTCAAGATGCTACAGGATGTAATGTGGGGACCGACCCCAGTACTCCTATCGTTATTAATAAGGATGTCCCCGAGCTGGTCGCTATCGGCCCTACGACCATCACTTTATGCCCAGGAAATGTGGCTCGGTTAGAAATCCAAACCACACCACTCTCTGATAGTGTAAAGGTGAATTGGACGGGTCCCGAGAACACTAGCGGTGTGGCCAAATTCGATGTAAGCACTCCCGGTATTTATTTTGCGGAACTCTCCAATGCGTCGGGTACCTGTATTTCTTCTGAAGAATTTGTGGTTGTTTTCGAAGATCCTTTTACTGTCGATTTCATCGCTCCCGACATATGCGGAGATGTCAGTCTGACCGCTTTTACGGACCTATCGGGTAGTTTTAGTTATACTTGGTTTAGAGATGGTGCCAATTTTGGTGTAGGAGAAGAGATTGCGGTTACCGAAAATGGTGCCTATAGAGTGGAGGCCGTCAATACTGTAAGTGGATGCCTACCTGCAAGCACATCTGATGAGAAGGATGTCACAATTGTTCCTGAGTTTTCTGTCAGCATCCTACCCGTCACTCCTTGTAGCGGTGGTGATTTCGAAGTGGAGGCGGACATTATCGGAGCAAATGATGACCCTCTCGATTACACCTTTGCTTGGACGATCAATGGACGGGTACAGACAGGAGCTATAGAAAATATATTTACCGTAGAAAGTGATGCGGATGCATTTGATATCAGTGTCATTGCCATCAGTAATGACCGCAATATATGCCAGGCCTTCGACAATGTCATTGTGGAAAGAAAAGATGGTGCCCCCAGCCCTTTTGCGAGGTCTTATAATATCTGTCCTGCTGATCCCACACCCGCCTTTTCAGAACTGACCTTGCCCGCAACCGCTGAAGAACTGGACGCTATTATCCGAAATTTCAGCAGTGTCGCTTGGACCAATACCAGTGGTGGGCCTGACCCTATAGTAGAACCCGATGGTTTTACCGTAAATATTACCGATCCGGGAGACTATGAAGTGCGGCTAAGTGACTTTAAGGGCTGTTCCTTCACACAACGTGTTGTGATCAAGGAAGATTGTCGCCCGAGAATCGATGCACCCAATGCTTTTGCGCCCAATGGCAACAACAAAACTTTCAGTGTATTTCCTGTATTTGTCTCCAATTTCGAAATATTCATTTATAGTCGTTGGGGAGAAATCGTGTTCCAATCCAATGATCCTAACTTTATCTGGGATGGATCCTTTGCCGGTAAAGCGATGCCCGCGGGGACCTATCCTTATGTGATTAAATATGCCGATGAGTTCAATCCCGACACGGAGTTGGAACAGCGCGGTGGGGTACTGCTCATAAGATAAGAACAATCAAGGAAGTACCCTCTTGATTCCTACATACAAAAACGTCCATTTTGAAGATGGACGTTTTTTTGTTGTGAGTCTTGTTTAACTTTTTTATGTTTAGCCCAGAATGTTCATTGGAACTTCGTCATGAGGACTTAAATAACAATAAATCAGGGCGTTTTCTTGGATTCGGCGTAGCATCGCTACGGTTAATTCAAAAAACGTATTCAGTTACTGATTTGAAGCCAGTTAAGTCCGGAATAGATTTTCTAATGGACATTTTGGGTTTAGCCTAAATTGATCGATAGAAATCGTGATGAGCGTATAAATAGCAAAATACCGGCCATTTGGATTCGTTCGACATAGCACCGCTATGGTGAATGAAAACAGGTGGGAAAAGCTTCTGACATGAAGCTATTTATGCGCGGAATAGGTTCTCTATTGATTATTTTGGATTTAACCTAAATCATGCGTTGGAGCTTCGTAACTAGGATTTAAATAGCAATAAATCAAGGAGTTTTATTGGATTTGGCATAGCACCGCTATGGTGAATTCAATAAACTTAGTGCAACGACCGGTTTGCAGGCATTTAGATCCGCAGTATATTTTCCAATGCATAATCCTGGTTTAAGTCATTAATGAATTTTTCAGTGCATGACCAGGCTTAAAATTCCCATTCTATGGGACTATATCCCTTAAAGTAATGTTAATCCCTAATCGAAACCTAATTATGAAACGAGGTCAGTTCTTCCTAACGGTCATTGCCGTATCTACATTATCCTTGATGTCTTTTTTGACACACAGTCCCACTGAGGATTTACAGATATTCAAAACCTCATTGAAAATTGCCATTATTAATGAGTTGGGAAATTTTGAAGCCGGCACTAAAGTCACCTTGTATGAAAGCGATGATGACTATCGCAACGAAGAGAATCCCGCGACCCCTACCTTGACCACTGATAAGAAAGGGAAGGTTACTTTTAAGGACCTAAAGCCGAAAGTCTATTTTATCCATGCGGTCAAAGGAGATAAAAATAATGACGCTGCGGGAGTACAGACGGATAAGTTACTAGAGGGGAAACTCAACAAAGTCAATATTATTATCGAATAAGTAGTATCCATAGCACTTTTGAAAAGAGAAACACTTATAACACAACTTGGGCAGTACCTACCACAAGATAAGGATGAACAATCTTATAAAAAGCAGTTTGTTCAATTTGTAAGACAATACCCCAACTGTTTTGAAAGGAGCCTGGATATCGGGCATGTCACTGCTTCAGCTTGGATTTTGGATAAGGACCGTACACATGCCCTCCTACTGCATCACCAAAAGCTGGACCGCTGGTTACAGCTCGGAGGACATACCGATGGTAATCCCGATGTACTTGCCGTCTCTATCCAAGAGGCAAAAGAAGAATCGGGGCTTTCTCATATCAGTGTGTTGCAGAAAACCATTTTCGATCTGGACATACACCTGATTCCGGCCAGAAAAGAAGAAAAAGCACATTTTCACTATGATGTCCGTTTTCTACTGGAAGCTGACCGGGGAGAAGCATTGTCACAAAACCATGAAAGTAAGGCCGTGGAATGGGTGACCTTGCCAGAAGTCAGTGACAAGGTAGGTGGAGAGGCATCGATTTTAAGAATGCTGAATAAATCCATCAAAATCATTTAGCTTAAACCCAAAATAATCAGTAGCCTTCCTATTACACGCATAAATTACTTCAAGATCAGTGGTTTTACGCTGCGCAGGTTCATCACCTTGATAATCCATTAAGCCTCCTCACCTAAACCGCTGATTTTATTGCACTTTACATCTCGAAATTCTATTGATCAATTTAGGTTAAAGCGTCAGGAACTATAGGAAATGTTGCCTTAGGAACAACCTTGTGGAAACCCAGAGCAACAGACCGAAAAACACGAAACCCACCCCTAACTTTACATCTCACTGCTCCTCCGAGCTTTTCCCGATTCATTTTATCTCGGATATAGTGCCTAATTTTGCTGAAACCTTCGCTGATAGCACCGCTATCTTTCCCCATGTGATAGATGGGCTACTCCTTCACTACAAATATCCACGGGGCATTTTCCCAACGCTCGATTCCAGCTCATTTTGTATCCAAAATAAGCGATAGCAAATGCTAAAATACTATCTCTCCAAACAGTCTATCCGACTCATACCAACAAAGAACTATCGGGAAACCATCACTACAAGGCCAAACCCCATAACGACCATCCAAAAACGATATGCTTGTAGTCCAGCGATACTGATAATGCCCAACTGCATCAGCACAGCCAATAAAACCAATAGTACAGCTACTCCTTTGATGGTCGATCTTGTTTTATTGCTCATAGGTATCGTTCTCGCTTATGTTGAGCTGTAAATATAAAATATACAATGGATTTACTCATCAAACAAGATTAAAATTTATACCTTCGCTACTGCGATATGGCTACTATTGGAACGGATATTACACAAGCGAAAATATTTTTGGAGCAGGGCAATCTCATAGGTCTTCCAACAGAGACGGTCTATGGACTTGCGGGCAATGCACTGGACGTAGATACCGTATCCCGTATCTTTCAGGTCAAGGACCGTCCCTCTTTCGATCCGCTCATTGTACACACGGATTCTTTGGAGAAGGTACGGACTTTTGTCAAGAATGTCCCTGAAGCCGCCGAACTGCTGGCTCGGAATTTCTGGCCGGGTCCATTGACCTTATTACTGCCCAAGGAAGCCTCCATACCTGACCTGGTAACATCGGGGATGACGACCGTAGCAGTCAGGGTGCCCCGTCATCCCGTGGCCTTGGATTTGTTGAAGGTTTTGGATTTCCCGCTGGCTGCTCCCAGCGCCAATCCTTTTGGCTACATCAGCCCTACAACCGCGCAACATGTAGATCATCAGCTAGGACAGCGTATCCCCTACATTCTGGAAGGAGGTCCCTGTCAGGTAGGAATAGAGTCGACCATTATCGGTTTTGAGAAAAATCTCCCTATCGTATACCGTATGGGGGGCATGAGTATCGAGCAGTTAGAAGCACTTATAGGCCCCATGGATGTAAAAGCGCACTCTTCTTCAGACCCTAAGGCACCCGGTATGCTCAAAAGCCATTACGCCCCTAGGAAACCTTTGATCCTCGGCGATATCCCTTATTTATTGAAAGAACATGTAGATACCCCTGTTGCCGTCCTATCCTTCAGGGAAGAGTTCCCTCAGATTGCCAAAGTACGGCAACGTGTCCTCAGTAAAGAAGGGGATATACAAAAAGCAGCGGCCCAATTGTTTTCCGCGCTGCGCTACTTGGATGAGAGTGATGCCGAACTCATATTGGCCGAAGAGGTTCCCGAAGAGGGGCTGGGAAGAGCTATCAACGACCGCTTGCGTAGAGCGGCAGTAGAATAGGTTGCATTTTCAACTTCTTTGAATACTTTTACGGTGATTTCAATTGGATGAGTATATACCTTCATTATAATACCTCAAAACTATGAAAACCATCGACAGCCTGAACTTTAAAGGCAAAAAAGCACTGATTCGCGTAGATTTCAACGTTCCTTTGAACGAAAAGTTCGAAATCACTGATTTTACCCGGATAAAGGCTGCTACCCCGACCATTAAAAAAATATTATCCGATGGTGGTGCTGCCATACTGATGTCTCACTTAGGCCGCCCCAAGACAGGACCGGAAGAAAAGTTTTCCCTAAAACACCTCGTAGACGACCTCAGCGAGCGTTTTGGGACTACCGTCAAATTTGCCACTGATTGTATCGGTACCGAAGCCGAGGAGAAGGCCGCTGACCTAAAAGACGGGGAAATCCTGCTTTTGGAAAATCTTCGGTTTTATAAGGAAGAAACCAAAGGAGACAAAGATTTTGCGGAAAAACTCTCAGGTCTAGGGGATGTATACGTCAATGATGCCTTTGGCACCGCTCACCGTGCTCATGCTTCTACTTCGATTATCGCTCAGTTCTTTGCGGAAAAAGTATGTGGCTATGTCATGGCCACTGAGTTGGAAAATGCACAGAAAGTCCTGGATAAGGCCGACCGTCCCTTCACCGCTATCATGGGCGGAGCAAAAATCTCTGATAAGATCATGATGATCGAAAAGCTACTCGACCGTGTAGACAATCTGATCATCGGTGGTGGCATGTCCTATACTTTCGCCAAAGCCATGGGAGGTAATATCGGTACTTCCTTACTCGAAGCCGATAAAATGGAGCTGGCCAAATCACTGATGGAAAAAGCCAAAGCCAAAGGCGTAAACCTACTTCTGCCCAAAGATAATCTAATAGCCGATGCCTTTGATAACGATGCCAATACCAAAGTAGTGGACAGTGGTCAAATCCCTGATGAGTGGATGGGGCTGGACATCGGGACCAAGTCGCGAGAGGATTTTGCCGAAGTGATTACCTCTTCGAAAACCGTATTGTGGAACGGCCCAATGGGCGTGTTCGAAATGTCCAATTTTGAAAAAGGTACCGTTGCCATCGCCGAAGCAGTTGTCGGGGCTACGAATAAAGGTGCTTTTTCTTTGATCGGTGGTGGTGATTCCGCATCCGCCATCAATAATCTGGGCTATGGTGATAAGGTATCTTATGTATCCACGGGCGGTGGTGCCCTTTTGGAATACATGGAGGGCAAGGAACTGCCCGGAGTCAAAGCTTTGGAAGGGTAATCCCGGAATCTTTCCAAAATATCGGCACTATCAATGCCAAGGACAGCTGATTTTTCGGCTGTCCTTGGTACCGGCTCTTTGGTAGGTATACCCTCAAAGGTCGCAGGTAAAATTTTCCGGTTGCCATAGCAAGCGCATGTTTTCCAAGCTTATCCCTTGACTTTCCAAGCCGCTGAGATCGGATACTACATTACCTTCACAGTCCAGCACTGGAATCACGGAATTACAGAGGGCACAGCAGTTATTCAGGATAAATACGGTTTGGCCTTTGAGCTGACCTTTTTCTATATAAAATTCATTTCCCTGTTCGCCCATATCCAGTATGGATTGGACTTCAGCCCGTAGCCATGGCAGCTCCTCCAAGGGCCGCTCCGATTGACAGGCTATCTTTTCCGCATCATCATCCTGGCCACAGGAACACAGTGAGAAAGCAATACATAAAAGTAATCCATAAACGTAATCTCGGCTTTTGTCATTCATCATCCTATTGTTGTTCGTTGAATTTTGAGTTGTATGTTCTTAGGACACTGATAACCGGATAAGGGTTGGACATGGACATGTACCCAAGGTATACTCAAGAAAAAGTGAAATGGGAAGTTCAGGGTTCAGCAAGCCAGGAAAAATCATACATTGGTAGAATTTCTTTGGTTATTTATTGGTCATTAGGGTCGTTCTCGGTGGAACAGTGCTTTTGCAATGTTCTTCATTCTGTCCAAGAACAATTGCATTTGGATATATATAGTTTTGGGGAAATGATGTCGATAAAAAATGGAATGCGCTGGGATAGGTATTGAACCCGGATCATGCATTGGAAAATCTACTGCGGATCTAAATACCTGCAAACCGGTCGTTGCACTACGTTTTTTGAATTCACCATAGCGTTGCTATGCCGAACGAATACAAATGGCCGGTATTTTGCTATTTATACAAATTTAGGTTTTAAATGTCGTATAAGATTCCGCGGGTCATTTTGTTTCAATCAAGGCGAGAACCGCAGGAATAGCAGCGCTATCCCGAGGATGGTCAACGCAGAGTGAAGCAAAATGAACAGGAAGATAGGCGATAGTTGAAAGCTAAGTTTGTATTATACGCTCATCACGATTTCTATCGATCAATTTGGGTTTAACAGCAGAAAAAAGCCCAAATCATTTCATATAAAAAAGAGGGGAGCCATGTGGCCTCACCTCTTTTCAATCGTATGGTTTCTGTATAGTCTTTGTTTTTCTTAATTGGCTTCGAACTTATTCATCTCTTCTTCAAATGTCTTTTTGAATTTTTCATAATCATAATCGATTTTCAGCTTCTCATCTTTCGACAAACGTTCATTATATGCAGTGACAAGATCATCAGCGGATAACTCCAAGGCTACATAGGTTTTGTAGCGTCCTTCTTTGGTCCTGACCAGTTTTTCGCAAATGGTCTTGATACCCGATAATTTTTGATTGACTACCTCTCGGTTCAGGCTTTCAAAGCGCTCTTCGAGTTCTTCTTTGTTATTGAACTCTCTAGAGTTGACATAATTATCGGTGACTGTTTTTACAATAGTCTGTATACTGGCTGCCAATTCGTTCCTGGCATTGGTCAGGGCTTTTTTCTTGGAAGTGACCTGGTCCATACTTTCTCCACTGGAATTAGAGCGAAAAGCCTGATTGGTCGTGAAATAATCCGTACCGGAACAGGGCACCACGACTTCTACCTCGTCTTTTGGGGTCTGGTCCGCGGCTACTTTCTTGCTCTTACAGGCAACTGCAAACACGCCTAGGCAGGCAAAGGCCATATATTGAATCAATGTCGAATTTTTCATAGCGATACTATTTAATAGGATTTAATTTGTTGTAGATGTTATCTATTTTTTTCAGATGTCACATAGCACTGACCAAGTGTAAATTTGACCTTTTGCCCTTTGTCACGCTGTATATACTAGGATAAACAACAATGGGGCCAAAAAAAGCAAATAGCTAATTATCAGCGCAAAACAGCTTCTATAAGCTCATCAGCGGCACTTTCCTCTAAGAGCTCCAGGGATTTATCGTAAGCTTCCCTGCTGGAGCGCTGGTAATCCAGGCTGAAGCCCTTGATCTTATCAAGGCCCGCGCTATAGACCTCTTGTCCTGTCTTTGCGTCCACCACTGCGATGTTCAGGGTCAGGTAGGTAATATGGATACTACCGGACACTGGCCCAGGTGCCGTATCGGCACTCAATTCCACCCACAGATCTGAGCTTTTCTTTTCGCTGCTGAAAGTAAACCCAGCTGATGACATCAGGGCTTTCAGCTTGTTGGAAATCTGCCCCGTAGGGGCGGGTTTCCCCAGTATGGACTCTTGTGCACTGATATGTACACTTGGCTTTTGTACCTGCAAGGAAATCATGGCTTGGGGACCAACAATTTTTTCCATTAGAAGTGCATACACTTCGTCCCCCGAGCTTTTGGACAATGTTTCCATATCCAAGCTTACCCGTATCTTTTGCTTCGCTTCTTTAGAACCAATACTGGAGATGATAATATTCGCCCGGCCTTCCGTGCCGGTGGTATAAGTAGGGTGAAGCACCCCTTGTCCAATGTCAAATTCGGCTTTCAACGGCATATGGGACAAGGGCTTGCCCCTATCAGAGCTTGCAAAAACAGGTATAGAAAGGCCCTCGATCAGTCTTCTGTTGGTATTGGAATTATAGGCACCTGTTGTCAGGCGTATTTGTCTCAGCAGCAGTTGCGCTGCGGCATAGACCTCATTACCCAATAGTATTTCCTTCCCTTCAAAGTACACTTTGTTGGCATCATCCAGGTAATCCCTCAAATGGTAGAAAGCCTGTAGGTAATATCCCAGCGCCAGTTTACTGTCTCCATTTTCGATGCCCTTACCTTTTTTAAAATAATCCAATGCTATATTTTGCGCATTTCTTCGTTTTCTGGCTTTGGACTCTTCGTAATCCTGCTTGGACAAACGATAATATACCCAGTAGCTATGCTCATCCTCCCAAGTATCGACCAGTTCGAATTCTTCGATTTCGTCGGTCACCTTTGTCATGATTTTGGACTGGTATTGCTGTTTGAACTGATAGTCGTTTTCGGTCTCAAATAGCAATGAGTTACTGGAAATGGTTACCTTGATTTCCGAAACCAAGTCCTGTAAGGCTGCTTTCTTTGCTGCTTGTCTGTAACTATCTGTCGCTGCTTTGCTGACATGCCCGATTCCCATATAATAAATACTGCTGCCCGGTTTACGGCTCACCCACTCCGGCGGGCCAGCGGTCAGTGCTTCCTTCTGATGACCTTGATCTTGCCGGACCAATGAAGGGCTACAGGAAAACAATGGTACCAGCAAAAAAAAGAGTATAGGGACGTGTAGTTTTCTGACCATCGCTGCGCTTAAGTTTTTTTTATAACTATCTATATTCGTGCCAAATTATCTCCATATAATGCCGTATTGAAAAAATTATTCCTTCCATATGCTGGACAGGATTTTATATCTGCAATTCCAGAAAAGCGACATTGTCCTCTGTGCACAGAAATTGTACAATTTGAGAGTAAATTATGCTAAAGCAAACTTTATTTTATCTATTTTCGTTAACTTATGATAAAGTCTATGGGCCTTTTACACAAAAATGATTGGTATCAGTTCAAGTTGCCAATGGTAAATAGACGATTTCATACCCATAATAAATAATGGATATAATTATAATAGCATAAATCACCTTACAAATGAAGCTATTCCAGAAAATACTCTTCCCTCTACTTATCGTTGTATTTTTAGGGTCCTGTAAAGAGGAATCACAACAACAGGTCAGTGAATTTACGGGCAATAAGATAGTATATAGCCTTTTTCAGGCCACGACAGATTATAATGTCAAAGGTACGGTCAGTTTCAATGAAAAAGTAGATGGCAGTACCGCTGTTCTAGTGGAGGTTTCCGGAACCGAGGGAGACAATTATCATCCATTGCACCTTCATTTCGGGCCTATCGATGGTGATGGAGATATCGCCGCTCTTCTGACTCCGATTCATGGAGCCAGTGGACGTAGTGAAACCGACCTGAACCTACTCAGCGATGGTACTGTACTCAGTTATAATGACCTCTTGGCCATGGAAGCCAGTATAAAAGTTCATCTTTCGGGAATCGGTGACGATGCTAAAATCGTACTGGCGGGTGGCAATGTAGGCAGTGCCATAGACAAGAGCACATCTAATGATAGAGTCATCAAAATCACCGTTTGTAAGAGTAATTAATGTTTCCCCCTTAACAGACTGTTCCATACCCAAGAAAAAATGAAATGGGAAACCTTACAGGTAATGGCCTCGGGGGAAGTCCGGATATTATTGAATCGTTACGGGTAGACTTGTCATTTGTACCTTTAGAAAATAGTGTCACCTAAGTCTGCAAACTATCTTGTCCCAAATCAATTGCGTTTGGGTATAAATATATTCTCGATTTCTAATGGTGATAGAGAATTCGCAGGTACAAGTTGATCTCTGGTCGAATACTTTCTCCACTATGCGCATTACTGTAAGTAATCATTTGGAGCATCATTTCTTTTAAATTTTCCTAGATAGCGATACTGCTATTCTCAATGATGCTCAAGTGGCGGGCGGGCCCCTTCGCTGACCAAATCCTCAAGGACATTTTCTTAGCGCCCGATCCTTCCTCATTCTGTACTCAGAATAAGGGACAACACCACCTCCTTAGTGATTATCGACTATTCGAAGAGGGTAACTATTGTATTGAAATCTTTAGCACAGTGTATGCCTATTGTTAGGTTGTCCGGTATATAGTGGAGGTCTCAAAAAAAACCAACCATGACATAATCCCTATCTTCCTGTTCATTTTGCTCCACTCTGCATTGACAATACTCGGGATAGCGCTGCTCTCCCTGCGGTTATCGCCTTGATTGATACTAAAACGACCCGCGGAATCTTATACGACATCTGAAACCCAAATTTGTATAACCCAAAATCGACACATCGAAATTATATTGACCTGCTACCATGGTCAAGGCCATACTTCCACTGCTATCGCGCTGATTGTACTGCCTTCTATCCTTTCCCTAATATGTACTAGCCGACTTAGGCCCAGTGAAATCCCTGCAAGGCCCTTTCCTTCAGGTTGAATTACGAAAAACTTCGTAATTGACTTGCAACTGTCCTCAAGGGCATTTATCATTGTATTACGAAAATATTCGTAGATAATATGAAGACAGCAAAACCTACCGAAAAAGAACTGGAAATCCTACAAGTACTCTGGCAGCAAGGCCCTGCTACAGTGAGGGAAATCAATACGGTGCTCAACGCGACCAAAAACATTGGTTATACGACTACCCTTAAAGTAATGCAGATTATGTATGACAAGGGCTTTCTCAGCCGACAGAAATCGGGCAAGACGCACGTGTACAAGGCCACTATCACCAAGGAAGGCACACAACAACAGTTGTTGGACAAGTTGTTGGATACGGCTTTTGGTGGTTCTGCGATGAAGCTGGTCATGCAGGCACTGGGCAATCGAAAGTCCAGCCAAAAGGAACTGGATGAAATCAGGGATTATCTCGATCGTTTGGAAGGGGGTGAATCATGATGGTTTTCGCTGACTTCAATACTTCCCTGCTGGCCGAGGCCATTGGCTGGACGGTCCTACATTCTCTATGGCAGGGTACCTTAGTGTTAGTATTGCTTAAGCTGTGCCTTAAAGTATTGGGCATCCAAAATGCACGGCAACGGTACTGGCTCAGTCTATCATCGCTGGCCCTGATCTGTGCTTGGTCGCTCCATACTTTCAATACTTATGATCGTTCTTCCGACCTTGACGGGTATACCATCGGTGAACCTGTGACAATGCTGCGTTTCACTACGGGTACTCATCCACTCATTGAAAAAACGTCCATTGTGCATAGCTTACAATCCAAATGGAAAACGACAGTAGGGCATCTCCATGCGTATACCACCGAAATCACTCTGCTATGGTTTTTAGGAGCATTTGTGTTTACCCTTCGCTTATTGGGCGGACTATTATGGGTACACCGTATCCGCCGGCATCACTGCCTACCAGCGGAAGCCCATTTCAGTGAAACCTTCCATAGACTTAGCGAACGTTTTTCACTATATAAACCCATCAGTCTTCTGGTATCGCCAAAAGTGGATGTGCCCATGACCATTGGTTACCTCAAACCTATCGTACTTGTTCCTGCGGGCCTACTGACGGGAATGGAGCCATGGCAGGTTGAGTCCATCATGGCACATGAGATTGCCCATATTCAAAGAAATGATTTTCTGATCAATATCATACAGTCCATTGCAGAAGTCATCTTCTTTTTTCATCCAGCGGTCTGGTTCATCTCAAAAAGCATTCGCAATGAAAGAGAGCATTGCTGTGATGATCTGGCCATAGCTGCCACGGCTTATGACTCGCTCACCTATGCCAAGGCACTCAGTAGTTTGGAACAACTCAACTTTAACAATAACAACAACATCGCTATGCAAATCGGAAACACTAAAAACCACTTGCTCTTACGTGTTAAGCGTCTACTTGAGCCTACCGTCCAAAGGCCGAAAGGGCATGAACGGTCTATCTCTATCCTGTTACTGTTCTTTACTATTCTCTCCGTATCTTGGTATGTCGAAAAAGCCGAGGCCAAGCTCATCGACCCAGCTACGCTATTGGCAAACCTGACCGCTCCGAAAGATGCCATCTCCCCCATCCTTCAGGATACAACAGAAGAGGGCAGTACGAAAGAAGAGCGTGTAGTACCCTCGAAAGAAACACCCGAAATCGTCGAAGGCATTGCTCCTAGGGAAGATTCTCCTTTAGAGCAGGAACCGGAAAAGTACCCAGAGCCTCTAGAGTCACAACAAAGAACGACAATCCTCTCTATCGGCAAGAACGGAAAAGTACATAAAGAAGTCATAAGTGAGGATTTTACGGTATTGATGGGCTCAAAGGGCGAAGTCTTACCAATGACAGAGAGGGTCTTCGCACTTGCACTGGACCTAGAGGACATAGAAGACCTAAAAGATATCACTATCGTAGAGGGAAAAGGATTTCAACAATTCAGGTACATTCCAGACCCTGATGATTTTAGCTTGAATTTTGATTCCGATTTTGATCTCAATTCTGACCACCCCCAAGTTCTGGCATTGAACGATACTCTCATCGATAAAGAGACCCTAGAAGCATTCAAAGCCTCTTTAGAAAAGTACAAAAGAAATCTTCACCAATTACAGGAAGACCTACGAAGGTCCTATGCGGATATTGCAGAAAAACTGCAAATCGAACAAGGGGAGCAGCAAGAAGTCAGAATGGAGATGAGAGAGGAGATGAAAGAAAAAATAAAGCAACAAGTAGAGCGCTCCCAAAAGCTTGCAGAAAGAAACCGCGAATACTTGGAAGAACATAGAAAAGCCAGGGAAAAGGTCAGAAAACAAGCGGAAATGAACAGAGCAAGGGCACATGCCCGTGTGGCAGAGATGCGTAAAGCAAGGGCTGAAAACAAACGTCAACTCATGGAGCAGCGGTCGCGTTTCAAAAGCTTGGAAAAGGAACTCATCAAAGATGGCTATCTCAAGAAAGGAGACAAAATCAAGAAATTAATAAAAACGGAGGATAGCCTGAAAATCAATGGCAAGAAAATCAAGGATAAGGACAAGGAAAAGTATAAGTACTTTATATATGTTTAGTGGTCATACCTTTACAAGGTTTTCTCTATTAAAGGTCACCTATACCACGGCTGATCTTGTGTTCAGCTTTTGCAAGCGTTTCCATTGGGTCATTTTAGTTTCAATCAAGGCGAGAACCGCAGGGAGAGCAGCGCTATCCCGAGTATTGTCAACGCAGAGTGAAGCTAAATGAACAGGAAGATAGACGATAGTTGAAAGCTAAGTTTGTACAATACATAATCCGGGCTAAAACCTCAATAAGATTACTTATATTGATTGCAAACAAAAGGGGTTTTCCATGTGGAAAGCCCCTTTTTGTGTACCTGCGTTTCTTAGCGCATCCGAATTGATATCGGCATTTCTTTGCTATTGACTTCCGCTTTTGGCCCCGTACCTTGCACGATATATATTTAACCCAAAATGTCTATTAGAAAATCTATTCCGGGCTTAACTGGCTTCAAATCAGTAAATGTGGAATTGCAATAAAAAACTGGACAATAAGTTAAGCACATTTTGAATAATTGATTTTACTAAACTCTTCTGGAGT
>CANLOE010000052.1 GCA_947492745.1 uncultured Cyclobacteriaceae bacterium
GTGATAGAAAGGAAAAAGAAAAGGCCCGGGAACCACCCCGAGCCTTTGAATCATTGTCCTTTCGAAAAAAATCGGGGCAACCGGCCCCACGAAAAAACTAACCTTAATTTAACCTAAACAAAAAAAATGAAAAACCTATCTATCCTTATACCAACACCATGCCAAAAACAAGAAATACCCTTTAAAAGTTCTTTTTGAATACTTTAGCATCATAACACTGTCCCGTTAAGGGAATTTTCCCGGTCTGTTGGGAATATTGAGGTCGGCCCGGTGATTTTTGGGATGGGGAGCGCGCCGGTACGATCTTGTTCGTAAAGGTGCAGCAGGGTAACGATGTGATGGGTGGGTGATGGTGATAGTTTCGTAGGAGGTCCGTTACGGGGGCACAAGCGGACGCTTGCGCCAAGTGGGTGATGGAAAGAAAAAAGAAAAGGCCCGGGAACCACCCCGGACTTTAGAATCATTGTCTTTTCTGAAATTTATACCATGAAGGTGTAATGATTACTCCTAATGAGATTATTGCTATTAAACTTTCTATTTGATAGCTGAATCGATTTTTTGTTCGGCCTCTTTAATAGGCGCTTCTATCTTTTTCTGCAATTCAGGTTTTAAGCTTTTGGGGTCTGGAGCCTTGGGGAGCTTTTTCCCAAATATCCCTTTAATCATCTTGAACAGGAAAAAGTTGGATTCGGCATTGACATCATCGGGAAATTCAACATACAATATACCTTTAGCAACTCTTTTGCCCTGTCGACGCAATTTGTAGAACCCGTAGAGTTCAAGATCATTGACCTTCTTCCGACGTGTTTTCTTTTTCGTATATTGGTTGACCAGTATACCATTCAATCCTTCAATCGTAAAATCGGAAACTTTGGGTAGTTTTTCTTCCGACCGGGGAGGTTTCTCGATAAATACGGTCAAATTAGGTGAATCTTGCACTGTTATAGCCAAAAACCAACTTCTTTTGTACTTCAGCGCATAGATATCATAACCGACACAGTTCTGGGTACTGCCTATATAACTGACGTCCAATTTTTTAAACTGGCCAAGGTACTGCCCGCTTCTACTGCCTTCTTGCACTACCTGTGCTTCACTCATGGCCACTTCCATGTTTTCTGACTGTGGTATTACGGGTTTGAGGTCTTCAGCGGAAATCACCGTTGGCTCCTGTGCAAAAACAGAGGAAATTCCTAGGCCAACCCACCCAGCGACTAAAAAGAGTACGATTTTATTCATAATGCAAGAAGTTGGAAGTTATGTTCAGTAGGTAAGCCGTTCTGATGAAGTAGTTCCAAAGTTATACCGTTCATCTTCACAACTTAGTAAAGATACGGATTTGCATTTTAAATCCGACAAATACCTTCACTTTAATCCTATTTTATATACTAATTCTACCCTCCGAATACTATAGATGTATCCATGCTATTGAAAAACCCAATCAAACACTGCTTTTATCATCTCCCCAGTTGACATACAATGTCGTCTTCATCCAAGGTAGCTTTATGATGTTCAAGGACCACGGTAAGCTTCCCATAAGTACGTCATAGCCTTTTTGTCCGACCTCCATTTGCCAAGAACCTTTAAGGCTTTTTTCCAGTTTTCCTTCCCGATGTAGAAAAGACACTCTAAAATTATCGATAGAGCTGTTACTAATGGCTTTCCAGTTGGCAATAACCCCTTTGATAAGGCTATCGGCCACTTCTTTTTCCTTATCCGTTAATGGGGCGGGTTCGTCCAATGTAGCAAACACTTCCATACCGCAGAGCAGTTTGTTCAGGGTCATTTCATACTCGGGCATCTCTTGGTCTTTATAGGCCAGGTAATGTAGTAGGTATACGGCTTTGCTGGCAGCGGCATCATCTTTGAACCGGTTGTCTTCCAGTAGTCCCAGCATTTTGAAAAAACGCTGGAGGTAGGGGTGAAATATAACCAGACCTGCGTTATTAACATAAAGGGGCTCATTACCGAAAGTTGCTTCCATCTGTTCCTGACGGTTTGCTTTTTCGTTTTTTTTCCGCTCCCTTTCTTCTTTATCATATTCAGCATGCTGCTCTTTCAGTAGTTTTTCCATCGCTGTAGTACTCTTTTCGAAAATCAGTTTCCACTTCAACTGTTTCCATTCGCTAAGCGTACTGCGATAGCCGTCGGCCTTGACCTTTCTAGCGATATAGAGTTCCACTTTCTGCACAATATTGCTGATCTGTTGTGGCTTTATCCACCGAGCCAAGTCCAATAATACGTTTTCAGGTAACTGATCGACCCATGTATTTCTGATTTTTTCCACGAGGGCATTTGTAGTAATCACCACTTTGAGCTTGGCAGATTCAGAAGCCGGCAACTGTACAAAGGCCTTGAGGGCTTTTATCAGTACAACTTTGGTCCAACCTTTCGGCAAACGCTCGGGCCTTTCCATGAAGTCGATCAACGCGAGTTCTATGATTCTTTTCCCTCTCTCCGTTGTTCCCTCACCTTTCTCCATCACTTCTTCGCCTTCCTCGGTAATCTCCTCACTTCTTTCCTGGTATGGAGAGATGTTCAATGTCGCCAGTAAGCGAAGTGCCTCGGCTTCCCTATCTTCATCGGAGGCATAATCTTGCGTCCATGCGTCCAAAATAGCACTCAAGGTCCCCTGCAATGCATTGATTTTTTTGAGCAACGACTCTTCAACTCCCGAAAAGCTATTGTCCACGAATTCTATCCATTGTAAGCTCGGCACTTTGTCCATGAGTTCTTTTATCAGGCCTTGTGGCAACTGTAGTTTTAACCTTTTTAGGACCAGAGGCAGGACCAATATATCGATATCGGCAAATAGTGCTGTGACTTCCTTGGCATTCATGGACACAAGGCCTTGTACCAAGGCCTTCGGGCTGGAGAGATTCAGTACTTCCATATCCAGCACTGCCTCTCTGTACTGTGGAAGGGCGCTCTTCAGTACGGAATGCGTGGGTAGACTACCAAAAACCAGAAAATATTTATAGGCTACCTGCTTGAGCAATTGCAGCTCTTCGGTATCGAGAGGACTTGTGTCCGAGAGCGCTTTCTCGGCGATGGAGGAAGGCAGGTCTCGTAAGGAGGACAGCTCAGGATGCAAATAATGGACGACTCCCTGTAGGTTCAAGCGCAGAAAAACTGCAACATGGCCCAAACTTGATTGTAGGAAATCGGCTTTTTCGAAATCCCCTCTTTTTACAACAAAGAGATAGTGTATCACTGACTCCCATACTACTCTAACAAACTGTTCGCTATGGGTAAGCCGAACTCCTTTACTTCGTAATATCCGGATAACATCCCCTATAAATGCTATGACATAGGCATGTTCCTTAGGAAGACTGCGCTTGAGCACAGCGATAAACTGTTCCTCTTCCAGATGGGCCACCCACTGTAGGTCACTGGCATGAAAAGCTCCTGTCATGGTCTTGGCCCCTTCCTGCGCCAAGGAACCTTTCAGCAATAGAGGGGCCATGATTTTTTGAAAGCTTTCTTCTACAGCGACGGCATCAGCAAAAACGGACCGTTCTTTCTCGGATAGGTTTCCCATGATCTCCGGTAGTCTATCGTTAATTTCCGTTGCGCTTACTTCATTTTTCAATAATAAGTGCCGAACAAGGCTTTGTTGAAATGTATCACTATCGATTTCCGGAGCCCCTTGCAGCCAAAGCCAGTCGAATACGTACTGCCAGAATGTTTGCCGATGGTCCCACTTTTTCCGAAAAGCAGCTTCCAGCTTCTCTAATATCGGAAGCACCAGAGAATGACTATTTCCAATGAATGTCACAAGAGCTTCCGGGTATGCCTTACCCAAGTACATCAAAATCCATTCATCTCCGATAAATTTCAAGAACCGATTTCTTGCGATAGTAGACCTTAATGTTTCGGGTAGGCGCTGCATCAGCTGAGGTAATGCGATGCGTATCAGTCCCTCGAAAATCTGTTCATAACCATATCCTCGGGCGATATATTCTTTTCCCCACCAGAGCATGGTCCCTGATTGTAGGTAATATAGAAAAGAATCCAAAAGCAAAGCCTCTTCCGTGATGACCTCTTCTCCAAAATTGCCCCTACCCTGCTGGATGTCATTGACCTTGTCTTTAAGTGCCGAAAATAGTCTGTCGGCCAGACGCTGAGGTAGCTCGTTGTCCATTTCATCCGCATCTACCTCTCCCAAGTCCACACTTAGGCTATCGATACGTATGATCCCCTCGTTTTTATCAAAATTATTGAAAACGGCCTCTATCTGAGGCAATAGACTGTTTTTGATCAGATTGGAAAAACGATGTTGGAACTGAAGGGAATTGCTCTCATTATCGTACTCCGCCAGAAAGCTTTGCTGCTTTATAATATGTGACTTTTCATTCATCTATATTCTTCTGTTCTCAAGAGCCCTCGCATGAAGTGCAGCCATTCTTTTGCCGGCTCCAATATATACCTTTATTCATTTCAACACGAATCACGCACAGACCCTTCAATGTCATTGACTTGATTTTCCCTTGTGATTTACCATAACCAATAAATCTCCCAAAATCTGAAACCATCATTTTATAGATAGTTGCGCGCCCGCTGGGTCGGTCTTCCTTTTTTTATCGCTGATTGCAGCTTACTCCCATAGGTGTTCATGAATGCTACGCATTTCAATCGGAAAGAGAAGCAAGCAGCTCAAAACCGGAAATGATTTCATAAAACCTACAATTTCCTGGATTTCCCAAATGAATAAGCTAAAATCCTTAAGCAAACTGTAGTAATCAAACCTTCTATTGCGAACTTAAACTTCTTCCCATCAATGAAATGGATACACTTTTTGAACTAACCGTAGCGGCACTACACTGAATCCAATAAAATCTGCTGATTTATTGGATTTTAAGTCCTCGTTACGAAGCTCCCGATAAGCGTATTCATGAACCCCACAAAACGAGCATAACAATGAGCTAATGTACCATTCGGGTTGCACACAAATCCTTCGATAGACTGATCAGCCAACAATATCATAGAGGTCAAAAAGGTATTCTGAAAGTTGTATGCGCAAGCTATCCCCTTTTTCTCCGCTATCGCCATTTTTCATCTTTTCCTGCATCCATTCGTAATACAGTTTTTCAAATTCTTCCATCTCCCTGGGGTTCATCCAGAAGCTTTTGGAAGCTATGTTCGCCGGACGGTGCGTATCCACTGTATCGTTGATAATAGAACGGAACTCCTCGTCATGAAAACGGTCGGTCCATGAAGGAAAAAGCACCGTAATCCGGAAAGAATAGAACTCTTCGGGCAAGCGGGAGGAGTCTTCGCTATTTTGGACGTATAGACCGACTTTATCTTCGTAGGGGATAATATCATCGGCATCGGACAGGAAGCGATAGAGCTGTTCCATCTTTTCATGAGTCTGCTCTACAGATTCGCGAAAGGCCAAACTGACCAAATGTACCTTGCCGCCTTTGGCTTTAAAGTGTACTTCAAAATCACCATCGTCCCGACGCTCTACAGAGTAGTTATTGTACTCTCTGATTTCAGGTTCGATCAAACGAATAGCCCGTTGGCGGTCTTCAAAGGAGTACAGCCCCGTACTTCTGAAGAAATTATGGCCATTCGCATCCTTTAGGTAAAACCCAAAGCGTCGATCTTCTTTCAATGGCCTTAGCAGGGTATGTTCTATAATATGTAGTCCTTCGCTCTGTACATTGAGTTGTTTTAGGAAGGTCACTAAACTCAACACGGCCACTACGGCATCCTTGTAGTCATCGAAAGAGGCTATGGACAACCAAGATTGCCGCTCTTCATTTTGTTCATGGTATACAATATGGTATTGCCCATCCTTCACCTGACCTATACGATAATTGATCAGGTTCATCCCTTTTCTCAAGAAGTCCGTTAGGATGGTCTTGCTGCGAAAGGGCAGTGTAGCTTTCATTAACTTTTCTTTGGCCTCTTCATCAATAGTCGATAAGTCTACTTCTTCATCGTCCACAAAGTCGAATTTCTGAAGTATTTCCTCTTCGCTGAGGTTTATTTTGGAAATATCACCTTGTTTCACCCATTCGCGCCTTTGTTGTGCGGCAACGGACTCGTGTTTTAGGTTCAGTCCAAATTTTCCATAATGTTCCAATAGGGAATGTGCCAGATAGGTCTTGACACCACCACCCGTACCGCTTACCCCTAACCCCATTAGTATCGCAATACGGGCCTCCATGCCCGTGATGTTATCCGTACCGATACTTACTTTACGATAGTTAAAAGCCCTGGCCCTGTTCCTATTGATCGTGGATAGGGAGTTCAGCAGGCGTACCTTGCTTTGTATCAATTGGAGTTCGAACCCTTCTTCATCGAAGTAATGATTGAACTGAGAAAGCGAATACTCCGCGAAGGACTCTCCGTGTACGGCCAGCAGGTAATCCAAAAAGCGGTTTCTTCTACCCACGAATTTATCGTTGGCTTTTACTAGAGCAGGAAGTCCTTGTCGATAATTGGCAGGTATGTTATTGTCCTGTAGCATATCGTCTTGGATATACTCATCGCTTCCTTTTTTATAGAGTTCATCTACATTGGGGATAGCATCCAGGCCTTGATAAAAATAAGTCTGCTCTACATTCTTTTTAAGTGAGAATAGGTCTTTGGCATGCGCCAGCTGGGACAGGTAGTTCGCTATGACCTGTTCGAATATCATTAGATATCCTTTTAGCTGTTTGGCCTGAGACTCGCGTTTTACAGTAGGCGATTTGGGTACACCGTACTTGCCTATACCGTATATGACGGGAAACTGGTTCTGTATGGAATAGTAGTTCTCCACATTGATAGGTTTACCCTTGGTGAGTTCCACACTTTCCTCACTCAAACGGTATACTCTTTTATTGGCCGATTTGAACTCATTGAGCTTACGCTTGACAATTTTGGTATCAATCGAGCTATAGGTAACCGTACCTCTTATGAACTGTATGGCATGATTCTGGTCTTCAGCCTCTATTTTGGTCATCAACTTGGGTATCTTGGCCTCATCGATATCGACTTGGTTATCGTATACCCTATCTCCTACTTTCAAGTAGAGATTCTTCACACTGACCACACCTTTGACCTGCATGATGATCTTGGTCACTTCCGATATCAGGATTACTCTTGGTTTAGGGAACAGCTCTTCCGATTTGATAAAGCCGTGCTTCAGTAAGGGCCCGTTGAATATATCGTCCAGACCATAGCCTTCGGTCAGCAGTTCTTCCAGAGAATAGAAGCGGATTTCAGGGCTAAGGTACTCATCTACCCGAAAGAATATCTCTGCCAAAATGGTCTCTATGTCCTGAATACCATCGACTTCGACATCGGCATGTACCGACATCATCATAGGGTCCAGTATCTTGACCTCTTCTATGTCTTCACAGATATTTCTGTTGTTACAGAATATATCTTTTGTCTGGTGTATGATTTTCTCCTTCTCTTCTTGGTCCTTGATATTACTATCGATGTCCAAAAGTATCTTGTACAAGCCGTTGATAGAATGTACATCAGGGCGCATCGGTACTACCCATACATTATTGATAGAGAAAATAGAATCAAATATCAATTTTCTATAGTCATTGACTGTCAGCGCATTACAAGGAAGTATTTCATTGGGTTGGAGAAAGGCGTGGTCTTTGTTTTTCTCATCATAGAGGTGGTCCTGTATATCAAAGTCCGTGCGATAGGATAGGTCGGTAAGTGCATAGCATAGTTGTTCCAGTATGGTCACTCCTGGATCATGCTCGTTATAGTCTGTCCAGTAGGCACCGGTCAGTTCCTGTACGAACTTGATTCCCTCCGCTCTAAGAAACTCGTAGTCTTGACTTTTCTTAGGGACTTCGTTTTTATCTATAAATAATGGTGCCTCCATAGGTATCGGTATGCTTTGTTAAATTGATTTTTTGCTACCTCGGTCATTTTTTCTTATTTGACCAATAGCTATATTTCCTTGTCTTCTCCTTCTTTCCCATAGCCGGTATTGATTTGATCATTGAGCTTCCCTATGAGTTCGTACACTTCTTCAAAGGGTTGTTTTCCTAGTGCTTCGAAGATTTTTTTGGCTTCGTTCAAGGTTACTTCCAGTGTAATTGTTTTTTTTTCCATCACTTGTATATCGGAGTTGGTCATAGACCTGAGGAGGCCATATGGACCATTTTTCATCACTGTTTCGGAGTACACTATTCCATATCGATACTTTCATCCATAAAGGTATCCATCCATAGGTCGGAGATAAAATACTTGATATAGTATTTGCCTTCGTAGTTAGAACGGGTCCTCATTTCCAGATTGAAATTGTAAGTACTGCCGGTCCATCGCAGTTCTATTTTATTGCCACTCACGCCATAGTAGGCCTGTTTGACATCGATAACGTTCTTTGACTTACCATAGGTGGACAGTGCATTGACATGTACCAATGCGTATCGTCCTGATTTTTTCTTGCCCACACCCGCGACGATTTCCAAGGCATGACAGCCGTTTAGCTCTGTCAATATGGGATACCACTCTCCATCGGCCAGTATCTTGCCCTGATACTTGGTACCTATGCGTGCTTCCATACCGATGACACCGTGTACATCCAGTGCATGGTCGGGGTCAACTTTGTTGATACCTACTTTACCATTACTCTGAAAGGACATGATACTGTCACCGAGATGATTATTGATGTTCAGGTTACCGTCTGCATCATTGATATCCAAGCCCCAAGCGGGGCTCTTGTCCTCTATACTTTTGTAGAAGCTGAGCAGTTTCTTCGAGGCTCCGATGGGGGATAACATCAAGCCATCTTCCGAAGACTTAGACACCCCATCGTCCACTTTATTGATGACGGAATCAATAAAGTCGTTGAAGTCATTTTCGGACGGCCTCTGCCCCTTTTTGAAAAAACTTTTTAGTGTATCCCTATTTTGTAAAGACATATATGATGAGCTAAATTTTGCTAAGTGTCCAAATTTAATCTATAATAAAGTCATGACCCAATTCGAGGTAATTGATACCTGCCTGTCTCGACTTCTGTTCCATCTTCTCGTTCAGCACCGTAATCTGATGTTCATGGGCAGATACCAATACGGACCATGGCTTTGTCGCATTCAGAAAAGATTTAGGGTCCCCTTCTTTGGCTGTATCCAATAGTATGTACTTCCCACCAAAGTCCTTGGCCGTCTGTACCATCGAAAACTTGGTAATGAACTCCACGTAGGGCAAGGTCCGCATGAAACTGAGGATGTCGGAGGTGTTGATTCGGCCACCCAAGTCCACACTTTTATCGCCTTCCAGAATACTTCTGGAGATGTAACGTCGAATTTCCTCATTCAGTCGCTGTATGAAAAAACCGAAATTATAGCCTTCTTTGAATTTGACGGAACAGATGATTTTCAAGCGCTCATAATTAGGGTTACGCACTTCCAGTTTCACAAAAGGGCTGACATGGTTCCGCATGTACGATTTGATTTTGTACAGCAGTTCGCTACTGGCCATGGGCTCGTTCGGATTGGCCATGTCGTCATTATAAGGGGTGACGACGATAAGTACACTGCCCGGCGAGTCCAGATTCTTACTGGTCATATTGGTAAGGCAGGTCACCTTATATATCTCTTTGAATTTATTCAAGATGATGCGTTCATAATCCCAAGCGGTTATGGCCCTTTTCTTATGTCTTAGTCGCTCTGCAATACGGGTATAGAACCGTTTCGGGGTCTCTACGGGTAGCCCGGCAAAGGATTTTAATGGCTGTACGACGGATTTTATGCCTACGATATTGTCAACCGAACGCTGAATGGTACCTGCGGGCAATGGCGCATCCAAGTGTTTTCCCTTTGCCGCTGTAAGATAGATATCACTGAAGGTCGCTGTCATTACCTGTGTTGTGATACCCACTATTTTGGAGGCCACATCTATATTCTCATATACTACAGCACGCACCCAGTACAGGTCGGGGTCGAGTATGGTATTACCCTTGGATAGGTCATGAGGAAGTTCGATACTGATGATTCCTGTACGGAGAAAAGTCTGTGTGTCATCCCTCAGGATTTTGGAGGGTTTGATTTCCTTCCACTCATTGTCCACCAAATAGCTCCATTCGATAAGCGGTGGGTCTTCTTCGGAGGAAACGGTATACTCATCCAGCATCTCGAACAGTATGGTCACGGTCTGTGGAGTATTCAATTCGGAAAAGCCCATAATCAGGGAGCCTTCATAATCGTATTCGGGCAGTATCTGCGTACTTTGTTTGGAATTATCGGGAAAGACTCGCCCCTCACCATGAGGGAAAATATGGAACAGCTTCCCTACGGCATCCGACTCATCCTGTTTTTTAGATCGGTCAAAGGAAATGATAGACGAAGAACCATAGTCCAGTGATATGGATTTGATCTGTGGAGTGTATGCCGGATTGGGCATTTTATCTTCTTTCTTATCCTTCTTCTTCAGAATGTTGATCTTGGCATTTTCCGTGACCACATTAGAGAGTACGGTAGGATAGACGCTGTGCATAAAGGCGAACTGCGGCCCCGTCAGTTCCAGTTTTACAAAGCCTCTTTTTTCCATGGTCGTATAGACCAGTTCATCGTTGATTTTCTGATAGTTGGGCGACTTGCTTATGATATCAATATCGATATCCCTCAAGTGTGTGCGACCATTAAGTGTTCCCTGAGGTCTGGGTTCATTATCTTTAGAGTTCTTGCCTGTTCTGAACAGTTTGAACTGTTGTCTATCTTCGGGTTCTTCCGGTTTCCATCTTCCTCCTTCCAGTACGCTCAGGTCCACTTCGAAAGAAGCATTATCGATATCCATTTTATACTCTTTATAGTAATTATGGAAACCGGCTTTGTCCCTTGGAAGGTCAAACCATTCGATATTGATTTTGAGATCGTTCAGTGATTTCTGGAACACCTCATTACTACCTATCAACAAATAAGAACCCACATTGGGCAAAGGACCGAAGGGGTAAAAGGGATTATCTGCGTTAAGCTGCCCATTGTTATTGTGCAACACTAGGTTTTTTACTCCCGACACCTGTGTGTCGATAACCAAACGGTCGAGTGTCAACTTGTTCAAGAGGTTGTAGGCATAGACGTAACCTTCCGTATTGAGCAGGAACTTGATAATGGGTTCTGAAGTGTCGTAGCAACCGGAATGAATCTCGGAATCGAAATTGGTGACCGCTGGTTCCGAGCTATTCAGATCGAAAACTACTTTCAAAGAGGTTTTGGACTTATTTCTGGTAACGACGCATTTATGGATACGGTACCACCCTTCATCCGTTGTGATTTCGATAACGAATGCCTCCATAAATATTTTGATGAAGGTTTCATCTTCGTCGGCATTATTGACATAGGTCAGGTCTTCCATATACCTGTTCATATGTTCAAAAGAATCTTTCGTAAACTGAAAGTTCATTGTAATTTCGCGCTCTCCTTCACTGAGCAGGAGGTTTGGGGATGCCAAGGCAAAACCAACAGGAGCATCGACCATGGTTCTCTCCAGTGTACCTTTTGTCGACTGGTCCTCCCCGAAAGCAGCATAAGTCTTTATGGCCACTTCACTCTCTTCACTGACCTCCTCTTTTTCGGTAGGTATGGAGGAGGAGAGTATCCTTTGAAAGAGATCCTTCCTGACTCCCCTGATATTCATCGGGTTATTATTTACATATACGGTATGTATCTTCTCTATCTTGGCCCTGTTAACAGGCAGCAGATAGTCAGCAGTATAGACAATATCATTTCCTTCTTCATCCAATCCGGCAAAAAATCCAGTCCCTTTTTGCACTTCTGCGGATAGTGCCGTATCGTACAGTTCGAATTTAAGATAAGTCTTATCAAATACGGCCCTTTTGGGTTTTTCCTTTAGAATATTCGAATAATAGAACTCCAGATGTCTTTTATTCAACTGGTTGATATCTCCCTGTGAGATTTCGAATAATTTCAGGAAAGATAGGAACAATGCCACCTCGGGATAGTGCTTATCACTCTTCAATGACTGTTCCAAGTACTCCGGAGCCTTTATTTTTAGATAGAGCAGCGTTTCGTAGAACTCCTGAAATATCTCTTCCAGGCCTTCGGATATACTTTTAAATTTTTCTTCTTTGTTCTTCCCTTTTAGCCTTGTTTCTATTCGCTCTTCGGCATTGAGTTTCCAGATAGTAGAGAAACTGGCGTAGTTCATGGTCCTGTCTTTGCCCAGCATCTCATCATCACTACTGTATAGATCAAAAGAGCGCAATTTAGCCAGTGCCATACTCAATTTGGAAGATACAGCGTTAATGACTTCATTTCTGACATTGACTTCCGTATTGGTAAAATCCTCTACGGCCTTGAGACGGACCAGCCATGATTCGAACTTCATAGCCATACTGTAGATCTCTTCAAAGCACTTGTGCAGATAGATCAGTTTTTTCTTCTTGTCCAGAAAAAGGCCTGCCTTTTGTAGATTCTTCTTGAAACGTATCTCTACCTCTGTCGGGTCGGAGTCAATGATGGTTGCCAGAATAATGGTCTCATCATTGAGGAAGTCAGACCAATCGCCTTCTACCTGTCCTTCTAGGTTATAGAAATTGATCAGTTTCGAGAACCCATAGGCAAATACCAGTAAATCCTCGAAAGAGCGCTCGTCAACCTTGACATAGTCAAAATCAAGCGCACTCAAGAATCTGTTTTCCTGAGAAGTACCACTTTTTATCGTTGTGTTGAAGTCGAACTCCTTCATAATTGATTTTTTCTTATTTAGCTATAAGCTTTATTATTGTGGTCTATACCGGGCATCGTTTCCTTCTATGATATAGAAGGGGTATACCATGTTACTTCTCTTGTTCACACTCCTTACGGTATATTCCAGATTGATATTGAGCAGGCCATCCAAATAGGCCGAAGTATCGATATCCACATCGTTTAGGATAATTCTAGGCTCAAAATAGAGGACAGCATGACGTATCAGACGGTCTATTTCGTTGATCAGTGTACCATCGATGCCCTCAAAGGCCAAATGGTGCAGGTCACAGCCAAAATCGGGCATCATGACCCGTTCTCCTTTTTTTGTGGACATGATTATCCGTAAGCTCTCCCTTATATCTTCTTCTTCGGAAACAAGGACCACACTACCGGCTTTTTTATCGAAGGTCGGTGGGAATTTCCACCCTACTCCCAAAAATGTTTTTTTATGCTTCATCGATATTTGCTCGATTTATAATACTATCAATAAACTCATGGCTTCCTGTTCAGCCCCCTATCATGACGGTCGGTACCCCTGGACCTACGATGGCCCCACCATGCGCACAGGTATCACCTACACGCGCCGCAGGCATACCTCCTATAAGTACTGTCGCTGAGCCTTTGGCAATACTATCGGGCGGACCTGTACAAACGGCCATACTTGTCGCCACAGCTGCGGGCTTCCCTCCTATCATGACGGTGGGCACTCCCGGAGGCAAGATAGGTCCTCCCACATGAGGGACCGTTCCTGTTACCATGGGACATACATGATTATCTCCTACAACTGATGCTGGTGGCATATTCACTGATTTTTAGTTCCTATCATCGATACCGAGTACTGTAGCAGGGCTAGGGTATTCGGTATATCTTTTTCTACTTCGTACATTCTTTCCTTCTGCCAAGATCAATTGATCATGATCATTCCACCTTTAATGGTGGTCTGTGCAGAGCCTTTCAATTCGGCCTGTGCCCCTTCGGCCGCAAATTTGGTCTTGCCTTTACTTTCCACATTCATTCCTTCTGTCTTCACATCTCCGGTGGCCTTCATTTCTATATTCCCTTTTGCTTCCAGGGCGATATTCCCTTTTGCTTTTAAAGTGATATCGGTATCCGTCTCCATAGTAATGCCTGCGGAGTCCATCACTACTTTGTTCTTATTGGCTTTGTCCTCTATAGTAATCGATTTTTTGTCATCATCCATAATGATCACGTTCTCACCTGGGGTCATGATGGTGATGATTTTTTTCTCATCGTCAAATTCTATTTTCAACTGGCCCTTGGTCACAAGGGCTTTGATATAATTTTCCGCTTCGGGTGTATAGGCCGGTTTTATTTCTGAGCTGTATACCGAACCTAGAATAATAGCATTCTGTGGGTCTTCGTTGAGGAAACCAATGACGACTTCATCATCGACTTCGGGGTAGAAAAACAGACCGGCATCTTTGGAAGAGTAAAAATTGGACAATCTGGCCCAGACCATCAGATTATCCTTGCCCAAGGTAGGCAAAGCAATCTTGACGCGGTATTGTCCATCTTTGTCCTGATCCACTTGCTTAACTTTAGCGGTCTGTAGCCCCTTTACAGGAGAGAACAGGCCCGAGGCCGGTGCGGCATCGATATTACTGACCTCCTCGGTATACCAACTTGGAGATAGGCCAAGATAAAGTGTTGTGGACCAATCGCCGTCTTCAATTCGATGTTCCACAGCCGAGATAAATGCCGCCCCATTGAACTGTTCGCTGAAGCCTTCCAGTTTAATGGAACCACCGGGTATGCTGTCAGGGTTACCCTGTACTTCGACTTTTGACTTGACTTTGGACAGGGCAGCCTTTGCATGTTTGGCCTTGGCCCAGTCGTCCAGCACCTTTACAGGCACACTAGAGGAAGTCTGTAGGACGTATTCGTTTAGACCGATGACCTTGGCCAGATCACTCGACTTCAGATTGCTCTGAGGTACTTCGGTGGCCGAACTAGAGGTTGAGGTCAGGATTTTCTGAGAGGACATGTCCCAGCCGACACTACTGACCTTACTGACCTGATTTCGAGCATCGATTTCTCCCTGAAAACCGATGACATCACTACCGTTGGTCGCGACCATATCTGTAGCGGCGTCTACTTCGGGCAGTTGGAGGGTTATTTTTCCAGAGTCGGTGACCACTATCATACCGTTGACATCTGCACGACTGATGATAAAATCCCAGTCTGAGATATAGTGTTGCACTACCTCTGAGTGCTCATAATTGGTAACGGCTATACTTTTGGTCAGGGAAGGGTATTCTTTCAAGATATCGTTAATGATATCACTATCTTTCTTTTTCAGAAAAACAGCATTTTTTCTCCCCACGGTCAGGGACACTGCCTTGTCTTTGCACTCAATAAGTACGACGCTCTCCCTATTGGATACCCTCAGACCATGTTTGATGATTATGCCCTCGAAGATTACCTTGTTCTTAGAGTTGTACCCGGCTTCTATCTTTATTTCTTTACCAGGGTTCAGGCTACCGGAGGCGCTGGCATTGAAGTCTCCCTCCAATCCTTTAGAAGCACCATCGGAGACCTTGATCTTTGCAGAGGATATTTTGTTCACGGACTTGAACACCACTATGGACGATATCAGATAGGAAGCTTCCAACTCCTTTCCGTCGATACTGATAGCGTAGGTTACTACTCCTCCTGCTGCTGTCGCTAATGATTTTTGTTTGGCCATAGGGTACCGTATCTATTTCTTGTATCTATTGATTTATTTGAGGGGCGGAAACGAGATTTCCATGCCGAGTTCCAAATCTCTGAAATCGAGTATGCCATTGGCCCGTGCTACCTGAAGGTACATGGACATTTCCCCATATACTTCTTGGCACATCAGCGGCAGGGTATCTCCTGCTGCCACAGTCCTGCGGTGGGTCAGGTCGGGAGAGGACTTCTCGCTCTGCTTGGTCATGGTCTCCGGGTCTATCGACTTCTGAAAGGAGAGGTTGACCTTGGCCCGCAGGGATATTCCGTCCGGTGCGAACAGCAAATGGGTAATGTCCATACTCTTCAAGCGCCCTTTAAAAGGTTTATCCCCCTTGCCCCAATCGATGATGACATACGGGGTTTCATGGGATACCCCTTGATAATCATAGATGTATTCTTTCAGTTTCTTTACCTCATCAAAGATATCGACCGATATCTCTCCATAAGCGGTCGCATCATAGAACAGTTCAAAGGCCAGTGTCTCCGGTGAGGTATTTTTATATTTGGCTTCCGGGGCTGCATTGTTAGGGGCCGGCGATTCCTTATACTCAATGGTATAGGTGTATTTCAGAGATGTAGGATTATAGGGTACTGTCAAGGGCTGTCCTCCATGTAATGCTTTCGTGTATTCGGTATTTTCGAAAGCTGTAATCTTCATTTTTTCACTCATATGCGTCGGATTTTACCTGTCAAATTTCCATTCCAATCGTTCCATTACTTGGTCCACACACTCTTTTATTATTTGCTTCCGAGATTGCGCGGACAACTCCGCGGTATGTCTTTCACCCGAGCGGGAAGCTTCGCTTACTACTACCTTGATTTTTAACTCTTTAATTTCAATTGCCATAATTTCCCTTATAGATAATATGTAATCATCATCCCAGTAGGCTACCCACACTTCCCATTCCTGGAATACCGGGTACGGGCATCATTTCAAATTTCTTGTATTTCAGTTCAAAGGTCTCCACGACAAATTCTGAGGTCATTGATTTGAACGGGGATATTTCCCACTTGACGGGGTAGGCCTGATACACGGTCCAGGCAAGACTGGGGATTCCCTTTTCATCCAATAACAAGATCAAAAGATCTCGGTTGATTCCTTCTCCACCACCGACGAAGGACTTAACAGCATTGAGTTTGCCCATAACTCCTTCTTTCTTTTCGGAAACCTTTTTGGCCAGTTCGGAAAAGGATTCTTGGCACCAAATCGTAAAGGGTGTGATGTCGTTGCCAAGGCCGCGTTTCAATATGAGGTTGTTGTACTCGATCTTAGAGATGCTACTGACTACTTCGTTGTTCAGACCGCCTACTTCAAAGGTAAACTCTTTAGCAGTAGCCACTAGTCCGGATACTTCCGTGAAGCGGTTGCTGATAGCTCCCCTCGCTAGTGTTTTGCCCATGGTCTTGGCCAGATCCATAGGACTCTGATTCGAAGATAAATCTGTCATCAGCACATTAAAGTGAAAACCGGTGACGGGTAGTGGGGTGCTGATTCCCAGCATGCTCTTCATGTTTCCTATCATAAGAATTCGTTTATCTTTTCACAACAAGCCAGTGGTAGTCCATTGAACAAGAAAATCCTTGCCTGCTATCTCGACCATCTTAATTTGACTCAAATATACCATATGACCGGAAGCCAGAACAGGATTCTGGCTTCTCGGCTCAATTATTTATGGCTCATTACTGTTTATTGGGTCCTCTCGATACCTTGATGCGTCAGCACTAATGATTCTGTTGCGATCTCATTGGCATCGGCTTTCAGGTCAGGAGCGGAATACTTGATAGGAAAAGCATCGTTTACTGTCCAAACCGCTACTGGGGTAGCTTCTTCATCCAAAAGGGAGATAACAATGTCCTCTCTCCTTTCAACATCTGTACTGGCTTCATGGAACCAATCAGCAAAAGCGGTATCATCAGCAAAAACACCTTTTTTCAGCGTAATGTCTGAGAATTTTTTCAATCCGGGTATCTTTTGCATGATAAAAGTAGGGTCGTCCCCTGCTCTGTAATCAATACCGTTGATTTCATGTTCTAGACCGGTGACTTCTTGGAAACCCGTCGTAAAGTTGGCGCCTTCCACGGTAAAGTGGAACTTAGGTACTGGCCATAATGCATCTGCCATAATACTATATGTTTAATTTTATTGATTGTTTTTTTAAATGCTCTTTTAACTTATAATCTAGTCGCTTATCCTGTCGGAAAATGATCAGGCATCCTGCATTTTCTGCTCAAACGTGATTACGATGAATTCAGCAGGTCTTGCGACAGCAACCTTGACGGTCACTCTCATGATACCGTCCAGCACATCTTGTGGTGTCATCGTCGTACCCAGACCGATCTGCACTTCATAAGCGCTATCCGCTGTAGTACCGACCAATCCTCCTTGTCTCCAGATACCGTTGAGGAAAGAGCCGATCATACTTCTGATCATGATCCAAGTAGGCGTAGCATTGGTTTCGTAGACATAAGGTTTTGCAGCATACTTAATGGACTGCTCAATAAAACTGATGGTCCTCCTTACGTTGATAAACTTCCAGTCACCACTATTACCATCCAGCGTCCTTGCCCCCCAGACCATCGTACCTTCACCGGTAAATGATCGAATAGCATTCACTGACTTACCCGAAGGAGTGACATTGAGATCTTCCTGATCGTCATGTGTTAAGTTGACAGAAGGAGAAATCGCAGAACTAAAGCTTACATTTGCCGGTGCCTTCCATACGCCTCTGTTCAAATCCACGGCTCCATAAATACCCGCCATACCTGCACTCACCGGGAGGACATTGAGCTGCATTTTGATTTTAGCTAAAATCCTCTTATAGGTAGGGCTAATGGTGGACAAGGTCTGGTTCAAGCTCTCTGTATCAACATTTTGATTCAGTTTCTTGATTTCGGTCTTGATTTCTTCTGCTTTCTTTTTATCGCCGGCATCTGCCTCCTTGTTCAGAATGTCCTCCAGCACATCGATGTTGGTGATGCTCTTGTAGTTGATTTCTTCGTTTTGAACGATAGAAGAGTAGATATAAGGGTAATAACTAGCTCCATAAGCCAAATAGTTACTTCCGACACCTTCTCTAAAGCGGGTGATGACATCATTCTTATCATAAGTCCGCGCTTGGTAACCATTATAGACATCCAAGATAGCGAACCTGTTCTTTAGCTGTAGACCGCAGTGCATGAGCATCGCTTGTTGTAGCGCAAAACAATCGGCTTCTTCCAGCATAACCGCTTCTGGGATAACCAAAATTGTGGGCTCATCGTAGCTGTTCAATGCTTCTAACCCTGCCTCAAAAGCTTTTTTCTTCATGGTGTTCAACTTGCGCGCTGCGGTAGCAGGGGCAGGCTTGATATCTCCCGGTTTTTTAGGGTCTTTTGGGGGAAGGGGTGCAGGTGCTGCATCACTAAAATACGTACCTGCCGAAACAATGTAGCAAGTACTTCCTCCGTTAGCAAAAAACAAACGGATACAATCGTAAAACGCGAACCTTGAAGTGTTTTCAGGAACGATGTTGTAGCCTTTGCCATCGATTTCAAAATCTACTGCTTTATCATCAGATGCAGCCGTTTGGATTTTAAAAGGCGATTGAAAGCCGGCACCGAAGATTAGGTGAAATTCCGCCAATGAGGATATTCTCACGGGTTTGTTGGTCAGGGACTGTCCATCTCTAGAACCTTTTTCGGTATATCCAATAAATGCCGGAACGGCCGTGGGAATGGCAGCCACCGAATTGGAAAACGAACTCTTTTCGTCAATGTAAACCCCTGGGGTTGCGAGTGTTTGAGCCATAATCGTTGATTTAATTTAAGTTAATCAATTTATACATAAACAATTAATTCAGAATATACTTTGGCCGCTTCGTCCCTGGATGCCGGCCTGATCATATCCGCTGAAGGAGTGGGCAAGCGGTTGAGATACGCTTCGCCGTTGCCCCTTCCTGACTTTCTATCCTTACTTAGCTTGAAGTTGAGGTCCTGTATTTCCTTCAAGGGTAAGGACACTTTGGACTCGAATAGAAAGGCGGTTTCCCCATTGGATAAACTTACTTTTTCGGGGCCGACAAACTCTATATCTGTGTCGTTGGTATCTATCCCGGACTTCTCCAATGGTAATTTGTATTTGGACACTATAAAATACTTCCAGTACGTGTTTCTTGAGTCGAACTTCAATTTGTACTTGGACTCGGAGATGACCTGACCCTGTTCGAGTGTTGTTATAATGGACTTGCGTAAACCACCTTTTATTGACAATCTGATCATGGCCAATCGGTGTCTTCTTTTAAAATCAACGGCCCGATACACAAAACCCTGCTGAAACTTGCCGTTTTCATACACTCCGTATCTACCGGCCGGTAGCCCAGCTAAAGCCACTTTGTATTTACCTGAGACAGAACCTTCCCGAAGGATTTGACCGGCATCATTTTTCAGGGCATAATCTACCTTGTTTTTTGTTTCTCTATAAAAATCGGCATCGACCATAGGCAGGCTATCAGCACTGTCTACATAGTCGTTTTTGTGCAAGCGATGTTGTCCTTTTTCTTCTTTTGTAGCATTATCGGTGTCGTAATAATAGAGGTTCCCTACACTTTCTGTAGGCATATCCGTAAAATTAACGAAGTGAAAATTACTGGTAACCAAATAAAAGTCGAAGTAGAGGTCTTCATTATCCAAGATATAGCGCAAGAGAGCATCTCCCATGAACACATCATAAGAGAGGGATATCCCCGCATCCGTAATTTTCAAAAACAAGCCTATACGTTCCGCCAAAGCGGCACTTTCGGGTGCCGGTAGGAAGTGCAGATCTTTTGCTAAACTTTTGGCATAGTATTGATGCTCTACGGTAAAGCTAGCTATGACGCGGTATTGAAATTGTAGCTGTATCATCGTTAGATCTATCTAATGCTTCCGTTGAATCCTGAGAACGGCGGTATGTCTCCGGTAAGATTACCTTCGCTTATCGGTACCATGCGGACCTTATATAATACTGAGGGTAAGTACTTCCCTCCTATAATACCCCAAAGATTGCTCAGCCCTTGTATATCCATATTAGCGATATCAAAACTGACCTTATCGATTTCAGGGTCCAGACCGGGCGTATTGGAATGGTTAAAAACCCGATTGGCCTGAAAAAAACTAATCACTCCTGATAGGTATTTTAACGAATCCTGATAATTGTCCTCTATAAAATAAGTTGATACAAGAACATGTATATTGATATTGACAGGACTTTCCAAAAGGTTCATGCCTATTGGGCGGTTATTGATTGATTCTTCCTGAATATTGGCCAAGGTAAGTATCACCTTATCCGATTCTGTCACGGCAGAGCTTCCGTCTTGATTGGCCAAATTAGAGATAATCACAAAATCATCTCCTGTCGTGTATCTATTGGAAAAGTAGGTGCTCAACCTATCTACCATGGATTCAAAAACTGTCTCAATCATATTTTTTCCATTTGAGAGAACGTAAGGACTATTACCTACACTATACTTTATAAAAAGAACAGAACGGTCTTATTCATTTCGCGACCCGCTCGATCAAAAAAACACATACTTAGGGTAAGTCTTTCTCAGACAAGAATCTGTGACTGAACAATAGAAAAATAATTATTCCCAGTACCAATCCTCCCAATAAAAATAACATCTCCGGTACACCTATATACTCAGTTGCCACGAACAGAACCACGATAGCTATTACCACAAGTAATACTATCCATGATTTGAGTAACAACTTCCATACTCGCCGTAGCCGGTTGCCGTACCTGAACAATATAAAAAACCCTATCATGTTAAGACCGAACAACCCTCCAAAGATACCTATCAGTGGCCTCGGGTTACGCAAAATAGAATAAGGATTGCGTGCGGCCCTCAGCCCTAGGTTCAGCATCCTTCTCCACGAAAATCTCCGTCTTGTTTTGGCGGTGGCCAATGCTACTTCCTCTGTCATCGCGAACTTACGGGCCAGCAATTGCCAAAGGTCAGTATAACCATTATCATAACCCAAGGCCCAGATACCTACACCACCAAGCCCCTGTTCATTGACCCAATCGTACTTTACGCCGAGTGTTACGCTGTCTTCATACCATATTTGCCTGTAATTATTGTTGCCGTCTCTGTAGGCCTTTACTTTGCTTTGACTCGGCTCGTCAATGATACCTACTCCTCCCTTTCGTTTGATATCCCTGAACATAGGGTAACGGATAAAGCGTCGTGATAATGACGGAGTTCGAAGATCTTGAGTCTGCCATTCCGCACCATAATAGGGTAGACCCAGAAGAAGTTTCGATGCAGGGATGCCCGCTGTGAGATAATCGGATACAGAACTCTGTAGGTTATACTGCCACCAGCGGCTACCACTTGCCAGTGGCGATACGGGACCGGCTACAGTACTGTTCGATCCATAGAATTCATATCCCATAATGATATAGGTATCCACGTAGTTGTTGAGCTGTTCTATATCGTAGACATGATCGAAATCTATAGCCGGTAAGGCCAAAGTGATTCTATAATCGGACCTGGCTGACCTAAGCTGTCCTGAAAGATCTATGATAAAGTTGTTCAGTGCAGCACTGGAGGTTCGGGGGATAGCTTCAAAATCAATATTGACTCCATCGGCATTTCTCTCCTTCAGTAAGGAAAGAAGGTTCCCGATAAAATTGGCCTGAGCAACTTTATTGGACAAAAAAGCTGCGTTATTGGCAGTACCGAAATTCGTGACGCTCAACAACACATCACAGCCATGTGCCTGTGCCGAGTCGATTAGGGATGTTGTTTTCCAGTCATGTATGGTTTTATACCCTCCTGTAGTAGGGTTAAGCTCATAGGAAAAATAAGCTATGGTACTCAGTAAACTGAAGTTATAGCTTTTATAGGCCTCACCCATCCAGAAAGGGTGCCACCCAAATACCTGTTTGGTGGGATTGAGTTCATGTTCCTCTTTATATACTTCAGTATGCGTCAGGTTATACTTACGAGTCCACGATTGTTCCCCTCTCAAATCCTTTTTTATGGATTTTTTCCTAACGTCAAAAAACCGCTTCTCGAACTTGGCTGTATCTATCAGTCTCGTTTCTCCTTCCTCCAAAGGGGCCAGTAAGGCCGCTTCTTCGGCTCTTTCAATGGAATCCCGTACAGCTACACTATCAATGACAGATTTGGCAGAATCCAATTCCTCAGAGAGTTCACGTACTTTTTCATTCGTATCGTTTACAATCTGTTCTACCTCCGTATTGACCAGTGACCCATCGGCATGCTCGTTAAGCTTACTTTTTATACCGTCCTGTGCAAAAGTGTGACCACCACAAAACATGAAAAAGTTTATGGTTATCATTAGAATAATCTTGGTTCCAAGCACCTCATACCCTGATCTTTTCATAAAGCCATTGTGTATCCCGTTATTCGAGCACAAACTACTGATTTCTGATTTAGGCATTGATAAGGTTGATTTAAGCCAATTCCGGTAATTTTGACATGTTCACGTGCCTACTTCCAAAAAAAATACTTGTCAATTCCAAAGTGAAAAACATGCTTACTAACACAATAATACTATGGTGAAATCGAAAATTCAACTATTATATAACTTATTTAAGAAAAAATAAGTAGATGAGGGAGGAAACACCCCAACCCATTGAAAGCAAAACCCCTAAAAACCTGCATAAAAAAAAACAAAAAGCAGTTTAAATCACACAGGGCTTATAATTGATTGAAATATGAATGTTTTTTTTAATCCAAATCGATCAATAGGATTTCGTCATGAGAACATAAAGTGTAATAAAATCAGTGGTTTGGAAAAAGAGGCTTTTGTATCACTAAGGTGATGCACGTAGGTAGTGTAAAACCGCTGATCTTGTAGCAATTTATGTTCGTAACAAGAAGGCTATTGATCGATTTGGGGTTGAATCGGAATTCAGCTTATATACGTTGTAGATTTGCTTTGTTGGGCCTAAAAGATTTCACCCCGAACAGTGTGAATTTAGCTTGTAACTGCTGTATATTTTCTGTTTATTGAGTTTATTGATACTATACTGCAACTTTGCATTGGAAAATCAGTGCCATTGACTTAAGGCTTTTGTGAGGGAGCTGTTAACGACTATCCTTCTTCGGAATCAATTTTTCTTTTTGTGGATAGATCAGCCCTTAATCTGTGCGGTAGACCGGCGCCTTTTCTGAAAGAATTCGGAAAATCTTGTCTTTATCTTAGGTCCGAATCGAAGAATATCAAAAATAAAGAAACTACTGAAGATCTCGGGCCGGCCTGTAGTACCATTTTGGTACATATTGCTCATGATAACGTTTTCACCCTATAGAATATGTCATCAAAGGCCCGAGAACGGTAATATTCCTAAACACAAAGTTTCGGCACATCAGTTAACCCACGGTCTTATACGAAACTCATCGATTCGACACCGACATACATACTATAGACTACATTCTTCAAGTATATAGCATTGATCAGAACATCGACCGAGAGGCCAAATAGCTTCATATCAATAAACAAATGAGTATATCGGATTCGTCGATAGCACTGTCATACAACATCTTAAACAAAAATAGCTCTTAAATTCCGTACATATTATTGTTCATTTTGTCCTACTCAACATTGGTAATTTCTCATGATAGCGCTGCTATAAAGCGATTTTGGCCGGAACAAAATGATCCACAAATCCTGCTATTATATTTAACCCAAAATGTCCATTAGAAAATCTATTCCGGACTTAACTGGCTTCAAATCAGTAAATGAATGCGTTTTTTGAATTAACCGTAGCGGTGCTACGCTGAATCCAAGAAAACGCACTGATGTATTGCCATTTAAGCCCTCATGACGAAGTTCCAACGAACATTCTGGGTTTAAATTTGTATTGTACAAATTTGGGTTTTAAATGTCGTATAAGATTCCGCGGGTCATTTTGTTTCAATCAAGGCGGGAACCGCAGGGATAGCAGCGCTATCCCGAGGATTGTCAACGCAGAGTGAAGCAAAATGAACAGGACGATAGGCGATATTTGAAAGCTAAGTTTGTATTATAGGGTATTGGAAACCCAAATCTGTATCCAGTTCAACCTAAAATCCAAAAACTGTTTTTTTTATGTTTAAAATATGCCCTTCATTGGTCAGTGTCAACATATCCTCTACCGCTTTGTGAACAAAACGAATCAGATGAAATTGATTTCATATATTGTCACCTCATCAGTGTTCGTTTTACGATAGATAGATTGGAATTCCAAGAGCAATGATTCCCGGTTTTTCAAAAAAGAGTAAGCCCCTATAAAATCTTCGTTTCTCAGAAATGCTATTTTTTCACATCTCCTTTCTACTATTTGTATGGGGAAAAGTTGCAGGTAAGTGGGCAATATGTGTTTCTCATTGTCACCGATTGTGTCGATTATTCCTAAAAAAGAAACCCCGTCAATGTTTTCATGTATAAAGTTGGGTGAACCATACAGAGTCCTATTGCCAGGTCGAAAAAATCTGTACACTCGCTTTTCTTTTTCAACCAGCAATTCATTTATTCTCCTTTTGGTCTTTCTTTCTCCAAGTATATATTTTGTGTGATATTTGTTCATGTTATACTAATTAATCCGACGAAGCTTTTTCTTTATATTATCTTGAGTACTTCGTCTCCGTTGATATTTTTTTTCTCTCTCTAATCTTCAAACCTGACGATTATCAAATCCTAGTTTTCCTCTATTTTACTGGTCATAAATCAAAATTCAGACGAGCATTTCCATGATCAGCTCTACCTGATCACCCAAATGGCCGGTTATAAGAAATTATGATTTGTTACGAGAGGCTTCCACTTTCTCTGTAAGTAGGAAAGCTCTATCACTTTTTCACCTATCAGCTTACAGTAGATACGGTAAAGGTTCCATGACGAAATCTGACTGCTTTTTTTGGATTTAGCTGATTTTCATCATACCTTGTGCTATTATGGTTTAGTTGAGTTTTCTTTACGCTGATTCAGAAGCTAGGGGATTAAAAAAAACAAAATCAGGGTTTATATATGATTTTGCGGCTTAAGGTTATTCTCGTTCTTATTGTAGAACTATACCCTTATTGTAAACTATAAAAGATGGTTTTGAACGGTATACCTTCTATTATCTTATGGACTTCTTTTGACGCATAAGTAACTTCACCGAAGTTTCCTTGTATAGCACTGATAACTCAATCGATCTCTCACATGGTAGGTTGGTCCTTTGACTGGCTAAATCTCCAGGGCATTACTAGACTCTCGATAATATCGAAATTAAGTGATAACAAATTTCCAATATAATTTAAAAACAATCTCAAAGCTGTGTAGAGATGCCACTCAAACCATAATTACTGTCTTCTTTTTCATACCGGTAACCGATGGAACTTGTTCATATGGTATTAATTTGAAATCCATTCATTAAGTATTTTACCGAAAGTATTTACCATCTTTTTCAGAAATTCCTTTTCGAACAAAGATTTTCTATATTCAAATTTGAATTTTATTGTATCATTTGAATATGCATCGAAAAACAACCCTATGTCATTAAAAATCTTATTGCTCCATGAAATATTGACAGGTTCAACCTCTAAATCATTCAGCTTCAATGAAACTGTATTGAGATTTGTTTGTGAAATTCCAATATTGAACAGCTTTTCCAGCTTCAGTTCTTTTTCAGACTTGAGATCGTCCATAATATTATCATATGGATATTTTTCATATTTCCTAGTCTCTTTCCTTTGTTCTTTTAAAAATTTCAGTAATTCGTCTCTGTCTTTAACCTGATCAAAATCGAACTTTAATACCAACTTGTTCACAAAAGATCCAGGAGCCTTTTTGTGCCCTTTTTCACGTGCATCAATCGGATAATTGATTAAAAAATTATTTTGTTTACTGTATTTTGAAATGACCAGTCCAAACACTGCCGATATCACTAAAAAAATGGTAGTTGATTTTTTTTCGACGAAAGATTTCAGCATTCGAGTTTCCTCTTTACCAAGCGTCAAAAAAATAGATTTACCTACTCCCGTTATTTCATTGAGTTCATTCTTTGCAACAGATCCGCCCGATAGGTGAGGAAAGTGTACGTTCAAAGAGAAGTCACCGATGAAAGTCAACCAGAATTGTTTTGCGGCTTTGGTATATTCAGTGGTAAGAATGTCTTTTTCTGCTTTTATAGCCTGTTCAAGTGCATCATCGGGGTATACGGGAATTATACTATCATTTACATTTTTATTGTAACCACCTTCTATCTGTCTTGATATGTGTAGTCCAAAATTGGCATCTGCTATCGCGTGATGTGCAAGCAGAATAAAATAATAGCTATCCTCCCCCGCGCTAACCAAAAATGCACAAAATGCTTTTTTGGTCAGATCAAAATGAATATTGTGAAGAAACTCGCTCAATTGAGTCTCTGCGGTAACTGATAGTACCTCAAAAGCTACTTCTTTGAAAAAATCACTGATGAGGTAGTCTTCGCAAAAGCATTCTCTACCATTTGTCGTAAATTTTGAATATAGTATCTCATTTCGCTTTAAAGCTAGTTCACAGGCCAATTTCAATTTTTCTCGATCTAATTTGCCCCTTATATAATATACCAAAGAAATATTATACATTGTTTCACTGGGGGAGTTAAGCCAAGCTGTCAGATATCTTCTTTGATATACTGATATCGGTATGCTTTTCGTCATGGTCATATATATGGTTATAAGGTTGTTAAAAAAATTGTTTGTTTCCTCCTCTTTCCTTTGTAGGGTAACTTGACAAAGACACTGGATATCAGCTATTTTGTTCTATTAGTTAGATCTACAAAAGCAAAAAATTTCTTCATCATTATACTATTTACAATGATTCAGAACCCTAATAGAACGCATATCAATCGATTTACCATACACAAAAAAAATCAATAATTCAATAAATTTTCGAAGCTATTCAAAATCAAAACATTAATGGAAATACATTTTGGCTTGATATGTTCCTAGTACCGATTTGATTATTGAATAGCAACACTACTATCTCCCATTTCGTGCCTTAGAAATTGTTTTGAAAAAGAATGAAAAAATTTCCAGTGTGCGATTTGAGCTTAATGCATATTGTATTGTAATCTTCAGAGATAGTACAATAATGTGCATCCAGAGGGACTCTGACTCGCCCAAGCGTTCCGGTAATCTTTGCTCCACACTTGATACTGCCGGAGAATGTGAGTAGGATGAAGCCAATGAAGGTTCAGTGTAAACTTTGAATATAGGGGGATTTCGAAGCTCTTTCATAGTTGAAGCTATGAGCACTGCTTATGAAGTGATTCAGACTTTTTCTTCTGGCTGCAAATAAGTCTTGTTTTACCCTGATCTTGACTTTTTCTCCTGACGTAACCTTGGCTACGCCGCTCAAAAAAGGCTTCACCGGGGCAAAAAATCCTTTATTTTCGCTTCAAAACAAAAAGTCTAAATCACTTCTATCCTATATTCGCACTATACTGCACTTTACATTGGAAAATAAATGCCATTGACTTGATCCGCATTATTCATTGGACATTTGTTTATGGATTTGCATACGGACAGTTGTCTTCAGCAATTGCTATTTGGCACTAACGAGTAGTTAATGGTTGCCCTAATTGATGGTTTTGCAGAAGTTGTCATACATTTTTTGAGTTTTTATGGTCGGTTTCGGGCAAGATTCAAGAATTGGACGCACCTATCCCATATAGTTGTTTTATACCCAAACGCAATTGTTTTGGGACAGATTGAAAATCATTGCGAAAGCAATGTTCCGTCCAGAGCGGCCCTAATGACCAATCCACTAATGACTATTTCACCAATGCAGGATTTTCCCCTAGTTTTATGAACCCCGGGTTTCCCATTTCACTATTTCTTGAGTATATCTGCCCACTACTTTACCGGACGATCAACTGCCTGAATATATCTTGGTGAAAAAACACTTTTGATAGCTGGCAATATATTCTCCTTTTGGTCTTTTTGATGGTAGCCCCAACTTTTAACCCGGATCATGCATTGAAAAATCTACTGCGAATCTAAATAGCTGCAAACCGGTCGTTGCGCTACGTTTTTTGGATTCATCATAGCGGTGCTATGCTAAATCCAATAAAACTCCCTGATTTATGGATATGTAAACCCTCGTTACGAAGTCCCAACGCATGACTCAGGTTGAACAATCGGGGCCTTATCGAGCCGACACACCACTTATGAGCTTCTTTGATACCGGTTTTTGCTATTTTTTGTTTGAGCAACAAAAACATTTCGCAGGCCAGGCTACTGATGAGCAACTTGAAAAAGTCAAAAAAAACCATGATTGAACAAACTATCGGAAAAGCACATGTTTTTGACCTCCTTGATTCTGTTTTCACTGGCCTCGCCACGTTTTATACAAATTTGGGTTTTAAATGTCGTATAAGATTCCGCGGGTCATTTTGGTTTCAATCAAGGCGATAACCGCAGGGATAGCAGCGCTATCCCGAGGATTGTCAACGCAGAGTGAAGCAAAATGAACAGGAAGATAGGCGATTTTAAAAGCTAAGTTTGTATTACATAGATTTCAAAGTAGATTTCCCGGGCATCTTTTTCGGGCAGGTCACTTACGGTATGCCGGGTATTCAAGCCTTTGCCCGTGCTTTCTATTTTGACATAGCATTGTTGTTCCCTGTGCCAACTCTTGGCCTGATAGGTATAGCTGATAAAATGTTGATGTTTCCCGTGATGTTGAATGTATAAATGGAATACGACTTTTCCTGCCCGGTTCACCTTTTTTTCGACCTATCGTTACCAGTCAGTCCCAACACAAAGCCGAGGTTCTCCTCCTCTGACAGCTTGTAAAAGGCCGCTCCGTTTAACCCACTATCGGCACGCACTTCACTTTTTCTTGAGCATAAAGCAAAAAAAGCTGTAAAAAAACAATCTACCGAATCTTATACGGCATCGGCATCCATATTTACATAAACCCAGAATGTTCGTTGGAACTTCGTCATGAGGGCTTAAATGGCAATACATCAGTGCGTTTTCTTGGATTCAGCGTAGCACCGCTACGGTTAATTCGAAAAACGCATTCATTTACTGATTTGAAGCCAGTTAAGTCCGGAATAGATTTTCTAATGGACATTTTGGGATAAACCCAAAATAATCAATAGCCTTCCTATTCCGAGCATAAATTGCTGCAAGATCAGCGGTTTGCACTACGTAGGTGCGTCACCTTAGTGATACAAAAACCTCCTCTCCCAAACCACTGATTTTATTACTTCTTTATGTTCTCATGACGAAATACTATCGATCAATTTGGGATAAAGCGCCCTTTTTCCTTAGAGGAAGCTTATATCTGATGGGGGTTTCCGCAAATAGCGCGCGCCTCAGAAAAAGGACCTGCTGTCGGCAGAGGCCTTTTCGGTCATATCTCTGACCGCACTTTTCCCTAAGTATCTATCGATAAAGGCATGTGCGACGTATAACAATGGAGTTATCAACACGGCGACCAGAAACTTATACATATAATTGATAGCACCGACGGAAAGCACCAAGGTCAGGCTCCAGTTACCCAGTAAGTAAAAGGCAACGAACAGTACCACAAAACTATCCACCAACTGTGATACCAAGGTAGAGCCTGTTGCCCTTAGCCAGATCTTGTCACTTCCTGTGATACTTCTGAGCTTATGAAATACGTAGGCATCCAGAAACTGCCCTATCAAAAAGGCCAACAGTGAGGCGACAATAATGCCCATACTCTGAAGGTATACTTTGTTAAAGGCGAAGTCGATATTGAAAGGGTTTCCTTCCACATCAGTAGCATTGAGTTCCAGCCAGACTTGTGCTGGCGGTAGCTCCGTCACCAAATAGATAGCAACAAAAGCATAAGATATCAGTGCTACGGTCAGTAAGCTCAACCTTCTCACTCCCGGTTTTCCAAAATATTCGTTGATAATGTCCGTAGTTATGAACACTACAGGCCATAAGGTCACTCCTGCTGTAAGATTAAAGTTGTAGACTTCTCCGAATATCTTGATGTCAATGGGAGCTATACCTAGAGTAGCTTCGGCCGAGAAGAGTTTTGAGCCTATGATTTCCGCGAGAAGTGCGTTGGTGATGAATATGCCTGCCAATACAATGAAAAGGCCTATCTTTTTATCTTTGAACATAAAAGTCAATCGTTGGTTGGGATTGTCAATCGGTTTTATTCGACCCGAATTATGTACAGGAGCATCATGGCAAGGGTTTAAAGCACAATAAATCAGTAGATTTTCTTGGATTCATCATAGCACCGCTACGGCTAATCCGAAAAACAAGTCCATTTTCCCGATTTGAAGTAACTTAAGTCTGCAACTGAGGTGCTAATGCATGATTCGAGTTCAACTGAACGTATCTAGATAATACCAGAGCAGTCAATTTTGTTTTTAGAATAAGCTAAAGGTCTATACTGAAATCCATACCGTAAAGATTCTATGAGAATGGATTTCCCCTGAAAGCCCATACATAGACCTGTTTCAGAATAACCTTGACCAAAGGGGACTCTCCTGATGACAGTTTTTTTCTTAGAGATGCACCTCAAAATCTTTCCCCTCAATAGCCAGAAATGTATTGGGAAAAACTGCTCTTGCCTCTTCTTCAAAAGGAGTCAAATCCTTGTAACGGGCCGAAAAATGCCCTATCAACAAGCGTTCCACATCGGCCCTTAGCGCAATGGTAGCTGCCTGTTTTGTCGTAGAATGATAGGTTTGTTCTGCCCAGAAGTCCTTCTCATCGAGGAATGTAGCTTCGTGGTACAATAAGTCAACGCCCTGTATATGAGGAATGATACTTTCCTCATACTTGGTATCCGAACAATAAGCGTATCCCCTTGATTTTCTAGGGTCTAAGGTCACGCTTTCATTTTCTATAAGGATATCACCCTTTTCATCTTTGATGTCCTCACCTTTCTTCAAAGCTTTCAGGTATTCTATGGGCATATCTTCCGGTATCTTTTCCTTATTGATACGCCTTGATTTTGCTTTTTCCCTGAAAACAAAACCAGAGCATTGTATGCGGTGATTCAGTGGAAAGGCCTGAACGGTAATCAAATCATCCTCATAAAGTGTGTGTGATTTTTGATTGTCCACTTGCTGGAAGATTATATCGTAGTTCAGTACCGTAAAAGAGTATTTGAGCTGTATGGTGATGATTTCCCGCAGACCTTGTGGACCGTAAATGTACAAAGGAGCCTCTCTTCCTTGTAAATGCATGGTTTTGACCAGTCCTATAAGACCTAAATAGTGATCACCATGAAGATGACTAATGAATACGCGGGTTATCTTTTGAGCTTTGACTTTGTACTCACTCAACTGTAGCTGTGTACCTTCTCCACAATCGATAAGGAAGAAGTGTCGGTCTATCTGTAATAATTGAGCACTATGATGCCTACCATAAGCCGGCATGGCAGAATTCGACCCGAGTATCTTAACGGTAAATGTCAAATCCTCTGACTATTTATAAACCGTCGCTATCACCTTCTCTTCCACTTTTAAGTTCATTTTCTATTTCGGTCATGAACACGGCATCTACGGCCTCCTCAGTGGTGGGCAGTATGTTCAGCACACTATCCAGCTGAGATATCTTGATGAGTTTCATCGTATGGTCAGAGAGTCCGGAAAGAACGAAGGCTCCCCCGTCTTCGCCGACGACCCTATTGCCTACCAGTAAGGCACTCAATCCAGAGGAATCGGTATATTTGACCTCGGACAGGTCCAAAATTATATTTTTGACTCCCTCTGCATGTAGTGTAATCAATTCTGATTTGACATTGGGAGCTATACTTGAATCCATTTTTTCCTCATTGAGTTTAAAAATGGTATATTTTTCTTGTTTGTCTACGCTATATTTCATTTGTGTATTGATTTTGTTGTTGGAGACCTCATCGAGTCGAAACGATACCACCATCCGTACTGGATACGCATCATGATAGGTGACAGTACAGCATAACTGCTCTCTCCAAAATATCTACCTTCTATCTTTGCCACATACTATAAATCAACATTGGTACCTTGATGAATGCTGTATGCTATCAAGATGTCTCAAATTTACACTATATTTTCATATAGCATCAATAAAATGAGCTTACATTGTCCAAATCTTTCGTATCTCCATACGATAAGTACGGTAAAACGTCGGGAACATTACGCTGTGACCTACTGGTAGGATACTAAAATCGGTCGGAACAATATAGTAAAAATTCAGCTGATCTGCATCTCACAAAGCATCAACAATGTTCCTATTGATCCTGTTCAGTACATCTTGCGTTTCTTCTTTTTCTAATTTTCGGCCTGTTATTTTTTCGAACAGTTCCTGATACCTTTCGGAGATGGACCGCACCACATTTTGGTCCATGACAGGCACTTTCTGCCCTTCCTTACCCTGAAACCCATTACTGATCAACCACTGCCGAACAAACTCTTTGGAGAGCTGTTTTTGAGTTTCTCCTTTCTGTTGGCGTTCTTTATAGCCTTCTGCATAGAAGTAACGAGAGGAATCGGGAGTATGCACCTCATCGATCAAGACGATTTCTCCTTCATATTTTCCAAACTCGTATTTGGTATCGACCAATAGGAGTCCCTTCTCCTTGGCCAGTGCCGTTCCTCTTTGAAAAAGTGCCTTGGTATAGGCTTCCAATTGTTCGTAGTCAATGGCACTCACCAAACCTTGCTCCAGAATAGCCGCCTTCGATATATCTTCATCATGCCCTTCATCCGCTTTTGTGGTCGGGGTGATAATGGGTTGTGGAAACGGATCGTTTTCCTTCAATCCTTCCGGTAATGTCACACCGCACAGTGTTCTTTTGCCCGAACGGTATTCGCGCCAAGCATGACCTGCTAGATAGCCCCTGATAACCATCTCTACCTTAAATGGGGTACACTTCTTACCAATGGTCACGTTCGGGTCAGGGGAGTCGCTGGCCCAGTTGGGAACGATATCTTCGGTAGCCTTCAGATTATATGCTGCTATCTGGTTCAGCACTTGACCTTTAAAAGGGATAGCCTCTGGTAGGACTACGTCAAAAGCGGATATCCTATCCGTAGCAATCATGACCAGTTTATCTGCGAAATAATAGACATCCCTTACCTTACCTCGATAAAAACCCTCCTGACCCTCGAATGTAAAATTGGTTTCCTTAATTGCCGTCATTGATTGTATTCTGTTTTTTAGCTCTCGCGAACATTTTCATGCTCTATTTGGTGATAAGGCGAATACTGGATAACAGCCATCATCCTTAGTGGGCAAATTTAGGAATGGGGACACACTTTCAAAACAAATGCCATTTTTAATTCTCCTCAACTCCCGTGTCGGGGACTTCTATCCGCTCTTCTTTCACCAACTTACCGTTACTGTAGGTCTGTTTTTTTGTTGCTTGTCCGGCTTCATCAAAATAGGTCCACTCTCCTACTTTTCTATTGGCTGTATAGCTACCGGAGAGAGCTACTTGCCCATTTTCGTGATATTCTTTATAAGGGCCATGTCGGGTATCGGACTTATATTGGGTTTCGGATTTCGTCTCTCCTGAGGGGTAATAGGTCTTCGCTGTTCCTATCTTGACATCGTACTGAAAAGGGGTTTCGGACTGGGGTATACCCGTTTCATAATACATCATCTTTGGCCCAAGGCGCTTTCCGTTTTTAAACGTTTCCTTGAGCTTCTCCTTGCCATTTGGATAATAACTGACCGAGGTCCCGGAGGCTTCTCCTTCTTTCGTATAGCTTTCGGACTTCAGGGTACCGTCCTCATAGTAGTCTTTGATATGACTGTCCTTTCCATCGTTACTGTAGTTTCCTTTTGTCTTTAACCGGCCATCAGGGTAGTAGTGTAGGCTTTGTCCATTTTTCTTCCCTTTTTTATAGGTAATACGGTGACGCAGCTGCCCCGAGGCATAATAGCCTTTATTATCTCCGTGAAGTTCTCCATTGAGGTAACTCCCTTCCAGCACTAGCTTTCCGGATCGGTCATAGGTCTTAAAGGTCCCGTTCTTGGTACCACTATCGTTATGGGATTCGGTATCCAGCTGACCATTGTCATAATAGGTCTTGTAGTAGCCGTTCAGGACCCCACTGGTGTAATTTCCTTCCGTATGCAATTGTCCATTGGGGAAATACGTTTTCGTGATACCCGTCTGTTTTCCACTGACATAGTTGATCTCACTTTTCAGTACTTTGTCATTTCCATCATAGTATACCCTCACCAGCCCATCAGGCTGACCGTCAACAAAGAAGCCTTTGCTTTTCAGTCGACCACTTTCGTAATAGAGCAAAAGGGTATCTGCCAAATCATCATTGCTGAAGTATCCTTTCTGTAACAGTTCCCCGTTGGGGGCATAGACCTTGACGGGACCTTCTTTGATTCCGTTCTTGAAGTAAATCGTACGCTGTAGCTGTCCGTCAGGATAGTACTCTGAAAACCGGGCTATTTTCTTTCCTTCTTCAAAAGTGCCTTCCATAGCAATTTCCCCATTGGTATGGAAGCGTCGATACTTTCCATGGATACTCTCCGGGTCATTGGTCAGTAACCGGTACTGTTCTTTGATTACTTCTTTTTTATCATCATGATAAGTCCTGACCTCTTTCTGCGCTCTTGAAACATGTACCATCGCCAGAAAGCAAATAAACACTATGGTTATCTTCCACCGCTTCGCATAAGACCCAAAACTCATTGTCATTTTATCTTTCTTTATATTAGTTTACTATATCCCTTTTACTATTAACGAGAATAGAGCATAATGTTTCGTATTGTACCAGTAGAAAATGTTGTCATCCAGTGGTCATCGGCGTTCATCATGACCAGAACGGGGCAGTTCCACAGACCGTCTTGGTATTTTTTCTATGATTGTAATGGCAAAAGCCTCACGTAATCCACGCAAGGCCCTGACTATTATTGTATCAGCATATTAGCTAACCGATAGGTCAACAATCTTTCCTCTGATGGCATCTATTGACGTATCGAACCTAGTATCATTGTAAAAGCTACGTACGCTCTACCACAATGGCCGAGGCTCCACCACCGCCATTGCATATTCCGGCCACGCCTATACCCGCATTGTTCTGATTCAATACGCTGTAAAGTGTCGTGATGATTCTTGCCCCCGAGCAGCCTAAAGGATGTCCGAGAGAGACCGCCCCTCCATTGACATTTACTTTTTCGGCATCCAGCTCCAGTTTTATGTTATTGGCAATGGCCACGGCAGAAAAAGCTTCGTTGATCTCGTAAAAGTCCACATCACCTTTCTCTACTCCCGCCTGTTGCATGGCTTTGGGTATCGCCAGTGAGGGCGAAGTAGTGAACCATAGCGGGTCTTGGGCTGCATCTGCAAAACCACGTATCCTGGCCAGTGGTCGAAGGCCCAGTTCTTCCATTTTCTTTTTGCTCATCAGTACGAGTGCCGCGGCACCATCATTGATGGTAGAGGCATTGGCCGCAGTGACTGTACCCTCTTTCGAAAACACAGGGCGCAACTTGGGTATTTTCTCAAATTTCACATTCTTATACTCTTCATCCTCACTGATGATCAGTGGGTCGCCTTTCCTTTGTGGAATACTTACAGGAATCACCTCATCTTTGAACTTACCGGCTTCCCAAGAGGCCTTGGAGCGTTCGTATGAACTGATGGCATATTCATCCTGCATCTCTCTGGTAATTCCCATTTCCTTTGCGGTATTGTCGGCGCAGTTGCCCATAGGGAATTCATTGTACACTTCCCATAGACCGTCTTTCAGTAGGCCATCGACCAGCTCTCCGTTACCATACTTGTAGCCATACCTTGCTTTGGGGATGTAATAGGGAATATTGGACATACTTTCCATCCCCCCGGCAATGACCACGTCCTGTAGCCCTAGCATGATGGATTGTGCACCGAGCATTACGGTCTTCATCCCTGAAGAACATACTTTGTTGACCGTTGTACAGGGCACATTGTGCCCTATTCCAGCTGCTATGGCGGCTTGACGGGCAGGAGCCTGTCCCAGATTGGCCGAGATGACATTGCCCATATAGACTTCCTCAACCTGATCGGTCTCTAGGCCTATCTTTTCCAAGGTACCCTTTATGGCTGCCGTACCTAATTCTACAGCGGACAAGGGTGCCAGACTTCCTCCGAAACTTCCTATAGGGGTACGGGCAAGGGATACGATATATACTTCTTCCATATGATTTCTATGATTAGGGATTAATGGTAAAATTGTAATACAACAGGAGTATGATTCTTCCCAAAAGCAAAATTGCTCCCATCAATGTATAGGTCATGACTTTATACTCCCTATCAGAACCTACTGTTTGCATTAAAAACCGTAAGGAACCAAATACACTCTGGCTTGAAGGCCTCGGGGTCAATGAAAAGGATACTATGGAGAAAGCTCGTAGCTATTATATCCTATCTCAAATCTTTACCCATCAACAAATCCATTTGTCTGATTTTTTTGTTGGCTATTATCCGTTCTATATTCCCAAAAAATGGGATGTGTTCGTCTAATCTCTGTTATTTTTACAGTCTAAAATATGACAAATAAGATTGGATAAAAAGTTTATGCCTGATTTCCGATCTCTTTACCAATCGGGTTTGTCCGAGTTTTTACGTTTCGAAGATTTTCTTCTGTTCTGCTGAAAGTATTGTACCTCTCGCTGTCGCAGGTCCTCCAAAAAGATACGAGCCTTTTGTTCACTGATTTCCTTTACTTTTTCGGTCTTATCGGTATTCATCCCTTTGGTTGCTCCATCCTCTTCACTGTCTTCTTCACCGCCTTTCTCTCCTTGTTTTTCCTCGTTTCCACCTTGTTCTTTCTCCTCTCCTTCTTCTCCCTGCTCTTGTTTTTCGCCTCCTTCACCCTCTTTATCTTCCTCCTGTTTTCCTTCTTGCTTTTCGTCGCCCTGCTCTTTGCCGTCTTGCTTTTGTTCCTCCCCTTCTTCCTTGCCGCTCTTTTCGTCCCCTTCCTTATCCTCTTTTTTATCCCCTTCTTTCTTATCGGAGTCTTCCCCTTCGCCTTCCTTATTATCTTTGGAATCGTCTTTTCCTTCTTTTTCCGAATTTTCCTTATCTTCTTTACTTTCCTTGTCCTGTTCTCCTTCTTTATTTTGCTGGTCCTTGTTTTCTTTATTCTCTTTGTCCTGTTGGTCCTTGTTTTCTTTATTCTCCTGATTTTGATCTTGATTGTCCTGTTGGTCTTTGTTCTGTTGCTGATCGTTGAGTAGTTTTTTGAGCAACTCATAATTGTACCTGGACTCCTCATTTCCAGGATCTGCCTTCAGTGCTTTTTTGAACAGACCCAGTGCTTTTTCGTACTTCTTTTGATTTCCTGCCATCAACCCCATTTGCTGAAAAGCAACAGAGCGTATATCATTCTGCGTACTTTCTCTCAGTGCTTTGTAGAGGTCTTCTGCTCGGGCCGTATCTTTTAGGTTGTAATGGGCATTGGCGATATTGAGCTGTACGGTATCATTATCGATATCAAAGGAGTCCACCAGAAATTGATACTTCTCCACAGCAAGGGCATAATCCCCTTTCAGATAGGCCTCAGCTGCCTCTGATTTGATACGATTGGTTTCGGCAATCTCTGTGATATTACTGTTCAAGATAACTAGCAATACTATACTCAATATATATTTCATAATTAAGCTGATTTTCTGTCTTTAGTATAACGCTTCTGCATTTTTCTTGTTTCAAAACAGTAGCTTACTCATAGGCAAAAGAAAAAGATTTCCACCTTATATCTTGACCGTTCGTACATTGGTCGCTACATCGATACACAATAGGAACAATGCTATCATAAGTACGGGAAAATACCGGTTCGAGGAGGTGTCCAGTAAACGGGTGTCCTTGAGCTCTCCCTTGATGCCTTTGATCGTATTGATCAGTCGGTTCATATCATTGCTCTTATCACTGATCTCAAAATACTTTCCTCTTGTCTTAGCGGCCAGGTCTTTCAGGGAGCGTGCATCCAATTTGGTGATGACCTCCTGTCCATTTCGATCTCTCTTGATGCCGCGCCCATCCCTTATGGTACTCCCTCTTTTTGTCCCTACACCCAGCGTGAACAGTTTGATACCTGCTTTCTGTATTTTTTCTATGGCATTATCTGTATTTTCTCCAAAATCCTCCCCATCACTGATCAGTAAGACTACTTTTGATTTCATTTGATTCGTAGGAATGTTCTCATCCGACAGTCCTTTCAAAGCCATCTGTAGCGGTGGGCCGAAGTCGGTACCCGCATTCGGAACCAGCTGGGTATTCATACTTTCTATCAAGTTGAAGAGTATGCTCTGGTCAAAGGTCAAGGGTGATTGGGAGTAGGCTTCCGAAGAAAAAATAATCAGACCTATTCGGTCGGAGCCAAAGGCCTTGACCATATTTTTGAGTTCGTATTTTACTTTTTCCAAGCGAGTGGGTGCAATGTCATTGGCATTCATGGACAAAGACAGGTCGATACACACAAAAATATCTTTCCCTATGGACTTCACTTCTTCCTTATGGCCTATACCGCTGGTCGGCCCCAAAAAGGCAAACAGTATCAATCCAAAATAGAGTATCCTTAAAGGCAATTTGTAGAAAACACCGGAATAGGGGCTTCTCAACGCTCCCGCAATACGTGTTATCCGTATGAGATAAGTGAGGTAAAATACTGAAAAAAGCAGTATCAATACCCAATCAACCGTTTCCAGTGTTCTGATGAATGTCATAGGTCAGGTTTTCCTTTTTTGAATTTACCAATGCCTACAAATATAAGGCAAGGATCAAAGCCCACAAACGGGGTATCAGGGATTTATTTTGAAAAAAACGAAATGGTCCGTAAAATACACCTATTATCCGTGTAAAGGGCCTGACTCTAAGGCCAGAAGGCTACTTGATAAAGCATCAGCAAACTCGAATTATACATTTACTACACTATATCTATTGATTTCCATAGATGTTCATGACAAGCAAATTCGCTGACTCCATAAAAAACAGACAAAGCATCGACAAATTACAATTTACTGATTTACAATATTTTAAATCCCTAATTACAAAACTCTATATACAACATATTCACAAAACCATTAAACCCAAAATGATCGATAGGATTTCGTGATGAGGGCATACAGTACAATAAGATCAGCGGTTTAGGTGAGGAGGCCTAGCGTATTGTTAGGGTGACGAACCTGCGCAGCATAAAACCACTGATTTTGAAGTAATTTATGCTCGTAATAGGAAGGCTATTGATCATTTTGGGTTAAAACAGACTCACAGCGATAAGCTAATGCAGTGTTCGGGTTAAAACGTAGAAAATGAAATGAAATACATAGTATGGACAAAGCAATCTTTGATATTCCTCAAAACAGCGCATACTGTGTTCTTAGACTGGAAAAAGAGTACTTCGGGCTAGTGAAATTTCTTAAAGTATGAGACCAGAGAAAAAATCCTTTATTTTTTTTGAGATAGTCTTGCGCAATACAAATCAGATATACTATATTTGCATCTCATTTCACGGAGAGGTGGGTGAGTGGCTGAAACCAGCAGTTTGCTAAACTGTCGTACTGGGAAACTGGTACCGGGGGTTCGAATCCCCCTCTCTCCGCTCTGAAGATGAAAGAAGCATGAGTTTTATAATTAGAAAACTCATGCTTCACCTCTTAAAATATCATGTTATTTAGAGGTAACAAACAAACTTATCGGTCTGCTAGCTCAACTGGATAGAGCAACTGCCTTCTAAGCAGTAGGTTTCAGGTTCGAGTCCTGAGCGGATCACTTATTTTGATGACCTTGTTCGGGGTGTAGCGTAGCCCGGTCATCGCGCCTGCTTTGGGAGCAGGAGGTCGCAAGTTCGAATCTTGCCACCCCGACAGAAAATAAAAGCCTCATTGACAGAATGTTATGAGGCTTTTTCTATTTTATTGCTTTTCATTATGCTTCGTAATGCACGAACTGTGCATAGTTTTAGAGAATTGTTGTAAGTTCCGAAGACTTCTTAACTTTAGTAATTTTGAGATAAATCATTATAGTTTCTGGATCAAGCAATATTTCTGTGGGTTATGATATTTCGAGCATAGATATTTGAAAGTCTGAACAGGAAGAACCCCACGTTCCTTACTCCTCTGAACTGTGCCCTGAAAGCCTTGATTTTTGTATTGAAGGATTCCGCCGATGCATTGGTGCTCCTTTTATCGAAGAAGTTGAGGATGTTCCTGTAGTGGTTCTGTACGGTCCTTGATACGGTGTTGAAGGATTTGAACCCTGCCTTTTCTACCTTATCGTACCATCGTGCCAACCTGGTGAAGGCCACACCCTTGTTCTTGGTGCTCTGATAGATGTAAGCCAGCTCCCTTGACAGTTCATAGGCTTTTTCCAGCCTCGGGTAGCGATCGAACAGCAATTCAGCGCGGTGCACCTGAGAGGGCGTCCACTTCCCCTTGTCCTTGAAGAGCAGGTAACGGCCCCTTGCCGGTAACTGTTTGAGGGAATCACCGTTGTCGAGCCGTTGGGCGGTGAAGGGCCTGTTGTGTTCGTGCCAGCTCCATTTCTCTGTTCTCCTGTTCTATGGCCTCCCAGCGGTATTCCATGCGCATCTGTTGTACGGCCTCCGAGGCCAGTTACCGCACATGGAAACGGTCGGTGACCGCTGCGGCCTTTGGGAAACAACGGGACACTATCTTTTCCATACTGGCGGCCATGTCCAGGGTCACTTCCCTCACCCTGTCCCTTTTTCCCTTGGGTATCCTGCGCAGCACGCTGCTCACCTTTTCACTGTCAGTGTCCTTCACCATGGCCACAAGGCAGCCCTTCCGGCCTTTGGCGGCCTTGTTCGTGACCACTGTGTAGAGCTCTCCTTGGGAAAGGGCCGTCTCACCGATGCTCATCTGCTCGCCCAGGTTTTCGGGGAACAGTATCCACTCAGAAGCATGGTCCGGCTGGTCCCAAGAGGTGAAACCGCTCAAACGGTAGGCATAATGCCCCTCCAACAATTTGCCGTTGAGATTGAAGTAGGTCCCAAGACTCTTGCAGCCGATCGGGTTGGTATCGAGCAATCCCTTTTAAAAAAGCCGCGAATTCCCCTGTCATCCGCGTGCCCTTGGCTACCGGCTCCCAGTCACGGGACACTGTCAGCCCCGTATCCTCGTTGAGCCACCTGCGCCGTCTCACCTTCAGGCAACAGGACTTGCCCCGGACAGGGAAGTCATGGACCAATCTGGGTTCGTGGAAACCGTGGGCGGTCAACCCGGAACCGGAGTGCTCCTTGGGAACTATGTTCTCTTCCTCCAAATGGATGGTCATAGCATCGGCCGACTTCACAATATCCGTGATCTTGAAATAGTCCAGAATACCCTCTGGAAGGAACAGGCTCATTAATTCTTTATCCAAAGCGACTTTTTCCAACAAAGGAAAGAATAAAAAAAATAAACCCACAGAAATATTGCTTGATCCAGCATTTGTGCTCTGCCTTTCAAAGAAGTCCAATATCGTTTGACTCTACCGGTCCCTCCGGCAGAAGAAGGCGCACTAACTCTTTGTCCAATGCGACGCTCTTTTTACACAAAAAAAGCCACAAAAAAACCTTTTACCCCAACTTTTCGGCTTGATTCGGTTTTATTCAATTTCTATATACTCTGATTTTCCACCAGATAAATCTCCATTCAACCAATTCCAGTCAAATTCCAATTTAAGTTTCTGAAATCTTACCTTTTGATTCTCCCGCTTTCAATTCTCCTTCGTTTGTTAGGCATTGATACAAGAGTTCAATTTCTGAATCTTGAGTTTGCTTCCCAATTATAAGCCCTTCAAGAATTGAACCTCCTTTATATTTTTCAGTAATCGTGGTTCCACTCTGGAAATAGTGAAAAATTGTTTCGTCTGATGATAATCCGCTTTTATTTTCTGTAGTCGCATTTTTTTTGTCATTCAGGTTCATTATAGTTCTTATTTTGTAATTGGCTACAACAATTGTACAAACGTATCAACATACGTTTATTTCTTTTTCACAAATATTAATCCAGGAGATTTTTAATGGTCTCACAAGTATTTGCAGCTACATGGGCGTATATTGAGTTACACTCAATATACACTACAGTTTCAAAACAGTCTCTGAGAATAAATAGTATCAATCTATAGCAATTACCCTATCTTATCGGACTTCATTTACCAAACCAATGCCGTCAATGAATGACCATAATCCCATACTACACGAGCTCTCTCATCGAATTCACCCTGACTTTGTTACAAAAAAACGTAAAATTTACCCTGACTTTGTTACAAAAAAACGTAAAATTTACCCTGACTTTGTTACAAAGAACGACTAAATTTACCCTGACTTTGTTACAAAACAGCCAAATATGAGTTTTAAGAGACATGCTATTACCTACCTAAAAAAGTGGAAATCCAGTACCAATAGGAAGCCACTCATCCTAAGAGGAGCAAGACAGGTGGGCAAGACGACTTTGGTCAGGGAATTCGCCAAAAACTATCGAAATCACATCCTCCTGAATCTGGAAAAGCCAGCAGATAGGACTATTTTCGAAACTTATGATGATATCGGAGAACTCGTGGAGGCACTGTTCTTGGCCCACAATATCAGTCCCAAGGAACAAGACGGTACATTACTCTTTGTTGATGAGATACAGGAACTACCCAAAGCCATAGCCCTATTACGTTATTTTTATGAAGAAGTGCCCCTTCTGCACGTCATCGCCGCCGGATCTCTTTTAGAGTTTGCCATGAAAGAGGTGGCAAACTTCCCCGTAGGCCGTATAGAATACCTGTACCTCTATCCGCTGAACTTCCACGAGTACCTAGAGGCCATCGGGCATAGCACTGCTGTAAAGCAGTTGAGTACCGTCCCTCTAAGGCCTATTGCGCATCAGGTACTATTGGGCCTGTTTCATCGTTATGCTATTATCGGAGGTATGCCCGAAATCGTAAAGACCGATATCAAGGACAATAACCTCGCTAGCTTGCCGAGGGTATACGAGAGCATCTGGGCCACCTACAAAAACGATGTAGAAAAATATGCCACCAACTCCAGTGAAAGAAAGGTCATCAAACATATCATGGATACGGCCCACCTCTATATGGACCAACGTGTCAAATTCCAGAACTTCGGAAACTCCAACTATAGGTCAAGAGAAGTGGGAGAAGCGATGCGCAATCTGGATGCGGCCAAGATCATACAGCTCATCTACCCTACGACCGATACAGCACCGCCCGGTAAGCCCGATATCAAAAAATCCCCGAGACTACAGTTTTTGGATACAGGACTGGCCAGCTATACGCTCGGGATACAGGCCCGTATGCTGGGCATGAAGGACCTGAGCCCGGCCTTCAAGGGAGCAATAATACCACACCTGATTATTCAGGAACTAATATCCCTGAACAGAATAACAAATACGAAACCTAATTTTTGGGTGCGTGAGAAAAAGCAATCCTCCTCGGAAGTAGATCTTGTATACTCTCATGGCGATAAGATGATTCCCATTGAGATAAAGTCAGGAGCAACAGGAACCTTGAAATCCTTACATCAATTTGTCGATAGAACCGATCACCCTTATGCTGTCAGGGTTTATGCAGGAGCTTTCAAAGTCGAAAAACTGAACACCATAGAAGGAACACCTTTCTTACTGATGAACCTCCCCTATTATCTGGGAACGCAACTCCCTCAATACATAGAATATTTCCTAGATAACCATAGCTTAGAGCAATAATAGCGAAGATGGCATACGCCCTAGATGTACAATAGACAATCTATCGGAGATGAGACACTGATACATTCGGGTTCAACCGTTTGACCACTCCTTCTACCCACTGTTCAATAGGACTACCAAAACACTCCAAAATAGCATCGACCCCCAGTAGAGTTCCTTTTGCCAGTCTTCCGATGAGTGCCAGTGGAATTTTTTCATCGGTAACGGTAATAACACAACCCTCCCTATCCGTTAATACTCCCAAACTGGGATGCAGAGGCTGCATCATTCCGTCCTTCAGTAACTCTTTGACCAACATAGTATCGACCTCTATCAACTTCGGGGAATCCAGAACAGTATTGATCAAAATGGTGGCCGTATCTGACGACTTATCCGATTCGAAATGCCATCCTTCCTCATCAAGAGCTATATCAGGGTCATCGACAAGTCGGATTTTAAGGATATCGGCCGCTATCAATGCTAGTAACTGCTGGATACTATCCATGGGAGGACCATAAGAGTACCTCTTTATCCGCTCATCGAGATGAACGATTTGTGCCAGTATCTCGCTGCTCAGATTACTGTGTGCCAGTTCTTCGTACATAAGCGGTTGTAAAAGGCGCCAGACCTGTCCTATACTATAATCCAAGCTGACTTGCTTTCCTGTCACCGCCATATTTACAAAGTCCTGCATGCTTGTCTCGGGCAGTTGGTCTTTGGGGACAATAAGATCATGGCTAAAATCCTCGTCCAAGAGCCACCGACGTATGAGAGTAAAGACTTCTGCTTTACTTAAATCGTGTGAAATAGCACTACCATTGGGTCGGCAATATACCGCAGCGCATATCTCTGCCATTGGACCCAAGAGAAACCTTGTGTCGATGATATCTTTGGGATTGGACACGGCCTTTTTTATGGCACCCCTAAGTTTATCTTCATGCTCTGAAGTGGGCTGGAACAATTGGTCAATGGATTCATTTAGGGGCTTTGGCACTACTGACAGACCGTCCAAGGAAAAGGGGATAATGGCCGAGGGCTCTTTCCCGGAAGGTTCGTAATGCATGGTGCGGGCTTGGACATCTGTCAAGGTAAATTGTCCTCCGAGCCCTTCACTAAGCATTCGGACAACATCGATCATGGCCAGCCCAAAACCCCTTAAGGCTACGGTTTTCCCGGAATATAACTCTGGAATGCGCATTAAATTTTCTATAGGATAGGTCTTTTCGAACAAGTGTAGGTTGTTATACTTGATGACATGCTTCCTCCACCGTTTTATTTGTTCGGAATTTGCAGTGCTCTGATGCCCAATAGAAAGCAGAACTTCATCGGCCATCATTGCTTTATGTTTGACCAGTACTACTTTGAATCTATCGCTATCTCTTTTTACAGCTGTTACTCGATCTTTGAAAATGGTAAGTAAACCTGTACTACTTAGTGTCCCTGCAATCGATTCAAAACGTTCGCGCAAGTACCTTCCCATATGCGCACGTTGAGGAAAAACATCCATTTGCCGTATCTTTTCAGAGGTCTTTGTACGGTTCCATTGACGATAGGATGGAAATCCTTCAATATTCAATCCGTTGATAGTGATAACAGGTCTTCCCTGTAAATCTGCCTCTAACGCCCTATCTGTTATATTAATCCAATTGGTCTCCGGTTGGTCGGTATCATAGACATGACCGCTCCCTAACTGATCAGTGGGTTCAATCAAACTAATGTGTATTTCTTGATTTATCTCAAACGAACCAATGGCTTCCACTAGTTTCTCCAAAGCATACAGTCCTCTCGGACCGACACCGACAATAATAATATTTTTCAAAGTATGAGTTTTTTGTTTACCATTTAGTTTTCAACATCTAGCAATATGTAGTCTTCAATCTGGATTTCGGGATTGTCGGTATGCAGTACAGAGACATCATCCGTACTTTCGAATATCACAGCCTTTATCTGACTCAATTTCAAAATATTAGCTTCCCTGAATTTTCCTCATATATCCGTTTCTGTTATCTTGGCCTTTCTCATATTCTGATGTAACAACTGTTGGCCATCCATCAAAAGTAAGGGTTTGTTGTCTATGAGCTGACTCGCTTTTTTCTTTGTTCGAAGGAAAGCTACCGTGATCTGCAATGGATACAGGCCGCCCCGTCCTACCGCGCTCTGCACAAAAGTCACCGAACTGTTGAGAATAGTAGAAGCTATTACTGACCTTATGGATATAGGTTTGAAGTCCAAGGCTAAAAGCAACATTGTTAAACTTAACATGAATATTTTGCTTAGAAGTAAAATTAAAAAATAACCGTTTGGACCAAGGCAAGGAGTTCTTTACTTGACCTCCGATTGACAGTTACTTGCTTGTTGACCTATTAACAATTACAAAAATTGCTCCTTAAAGCAATAATGACCTTGGTCTTTAACCTATCTTGCTAAATTTCAAGGTGTTTTGATCTTATTCTGATGACACTATAGTGATGACCGTGCTACTACTGTAGAAACTGATGTAGAATCAAATGCTCAGAGTAGGTAATGAGATACTCATTTCAGAGTAAGGAAATAGTTGAAATAACTATAATCGATCTATTAGTACGATGGTCCCAAAATTGCTGAACTTTCCCTATGGAATTTATACTACAGTTGATAATCACACCTTTTATTTTGATGTTAAGCGCGAAGTTAATGGGCAAGGTACATGTAAGAGATATCAAGTCGGCATTTTGGGCCTCATTTGGAATCATCATCGCTGGCTTTCTGATAGGATGGTTACTGACCTTTTTCTTAAATATGGTTACCCTTGGATTTTTTTGGCTGATAGGCTTGGGAATGATTACCAGAACGATAGCTTATGCCATCGTCATCGAATTGGTTGACCGGACCAATAAAAATTTTAAAACCGATGGGTTCATGCCTTCACTGTGGCTTTCGATTATATTGGCCGTGTCTTGGGGAGTCATTGACATTCTGTTCTAGGTACAGAACTTTCGCAAACCAATCTTTCGTATCATTATAACCGAACTTAAATTTGGATTACGCGCTAAAACTTTGTTATGGAAGCTCAAATAGTTTTAAATCTGGGTATTTTGTTGGATTCGGCGTAGTACTCGGTTAATCCCAAAATAATTAATAGCCTTCCTATTACGAGCATAAATTGCTTCAAAATCAGTGGTTTTACGCTGCACAGGTTCGCCACCTTACTACTAAATATCGATTGATTTAGTTCGCTCATTGGATTGATTTTTAATGGCGCTCATGAACCTGCGGTGTCAACGGTATTCGCCGAACCTGCGATTTAGTTTACTGTTGTGTTCGTCTTTTTGATGGTGTTCATGAATCTTCGATTTGATCATCTCCACCTAAACCACTGATTCTATTGAAATTATATCCTCATCACGAAATCCTATTGATCAATTTGGGTTGAATCGAAAAGTGGAGTGTATACATTTGACTGGACAGTAAGAAAAGCTCAATAGGGTTAACTTACAGAAAGAATGAAGAAAACAAGA
>CANLOE010000053.1 GCA_947492745.1 uncultured Cyclobacteriaceae bacterium
AAATTAAGGTAGATAGACTCTCTTTTACTGATATATCAATTCGTTTTCCCATAACTTAAATACACGAAATTATAAACACAAATTAGTATAAGTGCCCACCAGCACCTTTTATTGTTCAATACCTTGAAACCCATACTAAAGCATTGGACTGAAAATGGCTTGGAAAATATCCCATAGAGATGAACGACAATTTCTGTTTTGGACATATATTATTTCTCAAGGACTAATGATATTTTTTAAATTGGCTATTTTATTTTACCGTTGTCATAATATCGCGATAAGTGATGTAGTAACCTATATCCAGTTCGGTATATAACATATAGGAAAATCGAAATTAGCCTGCTGATTTTCATTATATAGTTTTAAAATGATATATTATATTCTCATAAGAATACCTATATAATTGGCTCATTAGCGATTCTGGTTATTCTATCCGCTTGTCGGTCCAGCAGATAGCGTGAATTTTCTTATAAGCATGGGGGATGCCGTCAAAGTTGCTTCGGCCTATCCTATTGATGTTATGACGACTGATGGAGATGCCAGTGACTGGCCCCAGAGGATTGAAAAGATACCCTATCCAGGCCGTACTGGAAGGCGAAATTAAAAACCTTGAAGACTGACAAGCAAGCTCTCAAATAATGTATTCTGAAGAAAATAAAGTGCTTTACTGGCCATAATGGTTACGATGATATACATACTGCTAATATCATCAGTGGGTCTTTGTCTGATGGGCAGGATCAATGTCTACTCTATTTGGACAGTCAGCATCATCCTAAAGAATCAGGAGTAAACGTATTTAATGAGTCGTTCTGTAAGGAAGTTGATGATACCACTGTCAGTTGGACCCTGCGGTGAGTGATTTTGATAAGAAAGATGTACACGTTGCAGTTCGTAGAACAGGAAAACAGATTTTTTATGAGGTTCAGCTCTTTTGTGGGCAAGCTATTTCTAAGGGAATGGGTTATTGTGATAGTATGATTTATGATGGTGATACCTTAGAACGGGAAGTGAGTATTAAAAGAGTTTCTAGGCAAGATACGGATGGGAAAACCAATTCACCATTCCAATTAGGCTATGTACTTATGGTTGATGAGCAGACAAGGATGGGAGTACTCGAAGGACACCTGAAGTGGAAAGGAGACTCTCTCGGTTATCCTATAGATAAGATAAGAATCTCTTCTCGAAGCAATCCCTCTTTTTGGATAAGAGAAGCTGTTGATACTACTGGTTATTATGCTACGCAATTGCCATAGGGAATCTATGATATTGCCCCCGAATGGAGAATCTATAATAAGGATAAAGTGCAATATAAAGTGAATAAGAAAAGCATTGAGCCTAAGGTGAATCCGCATTAGGTGGTAAATGTCCTCGATTTGAAAATAGAGGTTGCTGATTCTTTTGACCTATTGCCGGAGATTGGGATTCTCTTGCAAAACCCGAAAGATAAGTACGCTAGGATAGACACATTTGTCCATGCCCACATAGATTTTTTTGAAATCCGGGTGTTTCCTTGACTATTATTAAAAAAGGGGAAGTCAGTTATTATGCAACGTATGGTGTGCAAAACACCTACTCACAAGAGAAAGTAGGTACAACGGGACCTTTCGAGGCGGCTTCTATTACTAAGCCTGTATTTACTTTTGTTGTGGCCAGACTTGCGGAAAGAGGAGTTATAGACTTAGATAAACCTATGTGCCAATACCTGTCTTTTCAGGCAATTGAGTATGATGATAAATACAAAAAGATTACTGCAAGGCATGTACTCAGTCATACATCGGGTTTTACTAATTGGTACTCAGATAAGGTAGAGCTTATTTTTGAGCTAGGCACCTAGTTTGGCTATTCGGGAGAGGGCTTTGAATACCTTATACTAAATTAGGCTTTAAATTTCACATTGTATTCTGTGATATAATGATTGTTTTCTCCGACATGTCCCTAACGGTTTTGCCCAGCCATTCCCTGATTGCCTCCATAGCCTTGAACACCCTGTTCTTGAAGCGTTGTTTGATGTACTTCCAGACCTGTCCACAGGGATTGAACTCCGGTGTATAGGCGGGTATGTTGATCATGAATATGTTTTCCGGGACCTGTATGTTCTTTGTGGAATGGAACCCGGCATTGTCAACGACCACCATTTTGTACTCCTTGGGCCTGTGCCGTGATAGTCCCTGTAGGTATGCCTCGAATATCTTTGTGGAGACCCCTTCCACCTCCCGGATAAAACTGTCCCCATCGATCGGGGAATAGGAGCCGTACAGGTAGGTGGCCGGTAATCGATGACGGGAACCACTCCTTTGGCAGCGATGCAGGATTCCGACCGGCTCTCGTCCTGAAAGTAGAGGTTTACTTTTTCAAAGCCCTGTTCCTTAGGTTTTTGGGAAGCGATATCAACAAGGTGGGGCAGTTTTAAAAAGGCCTCAATGGCCCTGGGGTCCTTTTTCACATGGCTCTTGCGCGGCCGTTTGGCCTTCGTGCCGAAGTGCCCGATCAGGTATTCCCTGACGCGATGGTACTTCACTTCCGGGCCATATTCTTCCTTTATCCACTGCTGCGCGTCCCGATAGCCCCTAAAGGGTACACTACCATCATTGAAACGTGCGGCAAGGCCGTCGTGGACCTCTGGACCGATGATGCCCGAACCCTCCCGGCGCGCCTTCACCGAAAGGAACCCATCGATACCTTCGGGGTTGTACTGGACCACCCAGTTCTCAAGGTACCTCAGACTGATTCCAAGGTGGTTGGAAAGCCCTTGGCGCAAACCGAAACGGCCTTCCTTCAAGCAGATCAGGGCATATACTCGACGTTCCTTACCTAAATTCGATTGCTTTGACTTAAGGAGCCTTAAGGTGGAAAGGTTCTCTTTTACCAATATTTCTATTTGTTTTCCCATAGATGAAATTATGCGAAATTATAAACACAAATTAGTATTAAACGTATTGTGGAGAAAGTGACTCAGAAAGATATATTAGAAGTCTTGGACGAAGAGGTGTTGTGACACCTCTTCGTCTTAAAAATCTGTATTTTCAAAAAAAAGGATGGACTCTTTCGTAAAATAGTCCATGGGCATGATGATGCTTATCCTCATAAGATTACCCTGCCCGAAAAAGCTGGTATGGCATGGAGCATGCATACGAAGGCAAAATCATTTGCCGATTTTGCTATTGCTTTATCCCAGATCATGCGTTGTAACTTCGTAACGAGGGTTTACATATCCATAAATCAGGGAGTTTTATTGGATTTGGCATAGTACCGCTATGGTGAATTCAAAAAACTCAGTGCAACGACCGGTTTGCAACTATTTGGATCAGCAGTAGATTTTTCAATACATAATCTGGATTTATACGAGAAAAGAGGTTTACGGCTAGAGACCTACACTGATATGTTATCTAAGCATACGGCTACCGATAAATATAAGGGCTGGAAATCAGGCAAATGGAGGAGCTACTTCGGTTTGGGCATACAAGTAGAAGAGACCCCTTTCGGACTTACTTTTGGACATGGTGGAGATAATGGGGACTTCAAATGTGAATTTAACCCAAAATGTCCATTAGAAAATCTATTCCGGACTTAACTGACTTCAAATCAGTAACTGAATGCGTTTTTTGAATTAACCGTAGCGGTGCTACGCTGAACCCAAGAAAACGCACTGATTCATTGCCATTTAAATCCTCATGACGAAGTTCCAACGAACATTCTGGGTTTAAGGTTTATGCTGATAAGTACATAGGGTTTGTGATTTCCACCAATGGAAACACTGGAGGCCATCTTGCTTATCAGCCATTGGAACAGTTTTTAGTGACGGGAAAGGGAGATTGATGAGTGTATATTTACGATCAACTTTCTCGAATAAGTTTGACAAGTGCTAGGTTGGGAATAAGGTAGTTTTTTCCGTTCTTCATTTCTTTGCACAACACCCTTGTTCTTCTAAGTACCCCCTTTTCAAAGACTCTATCGTGAAACTCAAACTGTTGTCCTTTCTCCAAATGTGCCAGACTCTTCATACCTTGTTCTTTTGGAGAGTTTTGATCATAGCTACGCAGCACTAGCGCTAGCTTTGCGTCGGAGTAAGTCGAGGCTTTTGGGTTCTGAAAGTGTTTCTTGAGACAGACCAAGAGATCTTCCGGAAAAACATCGGTAATCAACAGTGGTTGCATAAGTTGCTGATAGTTGCGCTTCCATGCTGCACCATGTGGAGGTACATTATTTTGATGTTGTTTAAAATTGATTAAATGGGCAACTTCATGGATGTAGGTAATCAGGAAGTTGAAAGGGTTGAGGTCGTGATTGAGAGTAATCGTAAAGGAATATGGGTTTTGCCGAAAGCGAAAATCCCCACTTTTGGTTTTCCTGGTTTTTGTTATTTTAAAATGAAAGGGATGACTTATCCAGAGTTGTGTACAGTAATCAAGTGCTTCATCGGGAATTTTTGATTGCAGTACTTTTTTGAACGTTTGGGCTTTGGTGTGGAGCATAAATAAAAAGGAGCCTTGAACATCCCTGCTCAAGGCTCTCTCGTAAATATCAAATAGAACTTTTAATGTCCTGCTTCGTCTTCTACTTCTTCAGCAGCGTCATCCATGGCATCGCCAGCTTCATCAGCAACAGAGTCTGCGGCGTCGCCGATATCTTCCATAGCTTCATCCACAGCTTCTACTGCATCATCCGCAGCATCGCCAACTTCATCAACAACTTCTTCGGTTGCATCTGATGCAGCATCAGCAGCTTCGTTGGCCTTATCTTTCGTGTTATCGCATGCAGTGGTAGCAAAGAAAAATCCACCTACTAGCAAAAATGCAAAAATCTTTTTCATAATTTACAGGTTTAATTAAGCATCAAATATACACATAGATGGTATTCAGGTCAAATCGGATGTTATTTTTTTCTGAAAAACAAGCGAATCGGCACCCCGGATAAATCAAAGTATTTCCGCATTTTATTCTCCAAAAAACGCTCGTAAGGGGGTTTGATATACTGTGGGAGATTACAGAAAAAAGCGAACGCAGGCGTCTTGGAAGGGAGTTGAGTGATGTACTTTATTTTGATATATTTGCCTTTTATTGCTGGTGGCGGGTTGTTTTCTATTTCTTTCAGTAGGATATCGTTGAGTTGTGAGGTAGGAATTTTGATTTGACGGTTTCCGTATATTTCGATAGCCTTCTCTATTGCTTGGAATATGCGCTGTTTTTTGAGTACAGAGGTAAATATGATAGGGATAAATGTCATGCTCCCCAGTTTTTCGTAGATACGTTCTTTAAAGACTTCTACGGTCTTCGTATCCTTTTCGATCAGGTCCCATTTGTTGATCATGATCATGATGCCTTTATTGTACTTTTGGGCCAGACCGATAAGATTTACATCTTGTGCCTCTAAGCCGTTTTCTGCGTCTACGATGATGATACAGACATCACTATCCTGTAGCGTCTGGATGGAGCGTAATGTGGAGTAAAACTCAATGTTTTCTTTTACTTTGGATTTCTTTCGTACGCCAGCGGTGTCCGTTAGGATAAAGTCCTTTCCGAAAAGTGTATAGCGTGTGTTGATAGCGTCTCGGGTAGTACCGGCCTCATTGGTAACAATACTCCGCTCTTTTCCCAATAGTACATTAAGAAAAGAGGACTTGCCAACATTGGGTCTACCCAATACGGCAATACGCGGTATGCCCTCTTCTGGGTTCTCAGTACCCTTGTCAAAGTGCTTGACAACTTCGTCCAATAAATCTCCTGTGCCATAGCCACTGGTAGAGGCGATGGGATATACTTCTCCAAGGCCCAAACCGTAGAATTCGCTACTGGCAAAAACGCGCTCATGATTGTCGGATTTGTTAGCTACGATATAAATAGGCTTTTTACTGGACCGAAGTACCCTTGCAAACTCAGCGTCCGAGCCCGTAAGTCCAGTTTCTGCATCGACCATAAATAGGATGACAGTGGCTTCTTCAATGGCAATTTCAACCTGCTTTCTGATTTCGGATTCGAATTTATCCTCCGAACCCACCACATAGCCCCCGGTATCGATGGCCGTAAAATACTTACCTACCCATTCGGCATAGCCATAGTGTCGGTCACGGGTCACTCCGGACTCATTGTCCATTATGGCACTTTTTTTCTCGATAAGACGGTTGAAAAAGGTCGATTTCCCTACATTGGGCCGACCGACGATTGCTACTATATTTGCCATTGATTTTTTTGTTGAGTCACATCGACCCTATTATCGGTCGAGATGATGTATGGGGTCTGTCGCTGTTTATTATGAGGCTGTCCTTTACGTATATTTTAAATGTCAACGTTTGACGATTTGAAGCGATACCCGATTTGTAATTATTGTTTTTTGTTCAATTTGTATACCCGAAACCCTTGAGGTTACGTTCTTTCTTCCGCCAGCTATCAGCGACCTTTACAAAGGTCTCCAAGTGTACCTGCTTGGCGAAAAAGGTCTCTAGGTCTTTTCTGGATTCTATACCTACCTTTTTAAGGGCAGCACCACCCTTACCTATGAGTATTCCCTTTTGGCTTTTTCGTTCTACGTAAATTTCAGCGCGCATACGGATTATTTTTTCATCTTCATGAAAAGACTCAATAACCACCTCACAGCTGTAGGGCACTTCTTTTTTGTAATTTCTGAAAATTTTTTCCCTAATGATTTCGGCAGCAAAAAACTTTTCCGGCTTATCGGTCAGCATATCTTTAGGGAAATAGGCCGGGTGTTCAGGGAGATTATCTACTATCGCTTTGAACAATGCATCTATGTTTTCTCCATTGAGTGCCGATACCGTAACATAGGAGCTGGCCTGGATATGTTCTTTCCAGTACTCCATCTTATCCATTAACTGGGTGCCTTTGGCCAGATCGCTTTTGTTCAGGATAAATACTATGGGGAGTCCTAATTTTGAGATTTTCTCTAAAAGCCCCGTATCATCATCCGCTTTCTCATAAAGATCGGTGACATAAAGAATGACATCCGCATCTTCTAAAGAACTATGGACGAACTTCATCATGGACTGCTGGAGTTCGTATTGTGGCAAGATGACCCCGGGTGTATCCGAGTAGATAATCTGGAAATCCTCCCCGCTCAATATACCCATGATACGGTGGCGTGTCGTCTGTGCTTTGGAGGTGATGATGGAAAGACGCTCACCGACCATTTGGTTCATCAGTGTGGATTTGCCCACATTGGGTTTTCCTATGATACTGACGAAACCCGCCTTATGCCCTTTTTCGCTCATCTTGCAAAGATAGCATTTCGTAAGCAACAATTGATAAATTGTCCCTAATAAGTGAAATACCACAACTGGAAGAGTATAGACATCCATCAATCGGCTAGATTTCTGGATTTCGCAGAATAGCAAAAAAATGGGACATAAATCAGTAAAGAACCATAACTATTCCAAAAATCGCACCGAAGTTTACTCCGAAAACACAAGATGCGATAGTATCGGAGGCTTACGAAAGAAAAATCCAAATCACTTTAATATTGATTTAACCCAAAATGTTCGTTGGAACTTCGTCATGAGGACTTAAATGGCAATACATCAGTGCGTTTTCTTGGGTTCAGCGTAGCACCGCTACGGTGAATTCAAAAAACGCATTCATTTACTGGTTTGAAGTCAGTTAAGTCCGGAATAGATTTTCTAATGGACATTTTGGGTTTAATGATAGAGCATAAAGGAAAATAGACACTAATGAAGGAATCCCAAAAGGATTTTCGAATAAAATAGGTAGGGAGCATCGCTCTTTTGAAGTTGGTGAAGAAAGAGATAAATAGTAATTTGGAATTCTATGATAAGGATACTCTTTTTGTTGGTGGTCGTATTGGGCGTGGGGGCACTGGCCTATAAGTTATATCAAGCGCTGGGCGGTAGAAAAATCGATATCGGATTAGGTAAGTACAAGGCCTGTCCCCGGTGTCAAGGTTTAGGCTACTGGGAAGGAACCCGAAGTCGTGAAAAGTGTGAGTGGTGCAAAGGTAGTGGAAAGTTGCCTAGGGATTTCATTGAACCATAACAAGACGACTTACAATGGTCTCAATCCTTTGCTACGAACACTACTTGAAACTGTTCATTGAGTACCAACCGACCCTGAACGGTGTCACCTTCGCTTCGGATCAGATTTTTAATTAGAGGAGTCTTTCCTTTTTCGATTAAGGATCGGGTTTGGCTTTCATTCAATTCTTTCTGCATTAAGCGAAAGGGAACCACAAAACGGCACCCTTCTCGGTATTGGTCACAGCCATAAGCCTGCCTACCTTTGATAATAGTGCCTTTTCGGCATTTAGGGCAACTCATATTGCCTTTTTCCTTAACTTGTAGGGACAAGGTCAGGTTTTCTTCCAGTACTATGTGCCCCTCCACCTTTTCCCCTTCTTGTTGAAACCCTTTTATCAAAGGTGACTTTCCTTTGTTAACAAGCTGTATCAGTTGTTTTTCGCTCAGTTTCTTTTCCATAAAAACAAAAGGTATGGTGAAGTCACAACCTTTTTTATAATGGCTACAACCGTGGGCAGCTTTTCCTTTCAGAAGTACTCCTTGCTTACATTTGGGGCAGGATAGGGAGGTTTTGTCATTGGTGGCAGAATTGGTTTTTGCTTTCTTCGTTTTGGTATCGTTCTTTTTCTCTTCCACAATGATCTTGGTGACATTGGCTGCTGTTCTTACTTCATGGATGAGGCCCGTCACCATTTGTTTCATCTCTTTCATGAACAGATGCACATCATACTGTCCTGTTTCTATTTGTCGCAGTTGTTTCTCCCATTTACCTGTTAGCTCAGCAGATTTTAGCAGGTCGTTCTCTAGCGTATCGATGAGTTGTACGCCTGCTGTTGTAGGTACGATACTCTTGCGCCTTTTGCTGACATACTTCCTCTTGAACAGGGTTTCGATAATGTTTGCGCGTGTTGAAGGTCTCCCTATTCCATTTTCCTTCATCAACTCCCTGACCTCTGCATCTTCGACTTGCTTGCCCGCTGTTTCCATTGCCCTCAGTAGTGTGGCTTCGGTGTACAACTTTGGTGGGCTGGTTTGTTTTTCTTCTATATAAGGGGCGTGAGGTCCCTGCTCCCCTTCTTTGAACTCTGGAAGTAGCTGATGCGCTTCTTGTTCTTCTTTTTTGGACTTGCCGTCTTCCTCATCTATTGGTTCTTGACCATAGACTTGACGCCAACCTGGGTCGATGATCTGCTTTCCGGTCGCTTTGAATTTTTCTTGAGTTACCTCACCGATAACAGTAGTCTTCGATACCTTGCAATCGGGATAAAAATTGGCGATAAAGCGTTTGGCCACGATGTCATATACGGCTTTTTCTCTGCTGCTAAGTCCTTGAGCGGTCATATTGGTCGGGATTATCGCATGGTGGTCGGTCACCTTTTTATTATCGAAGACCCCTTTTGACTTTCGGATGGCTTTTCCCAATAGGGCTTGTACTAAAGCTTTATAGTCAGTCATAGAACGCAGTACGCCTTCAATGCTTGGGTACAGATCTTCGGAAAGGTAGCGGGTGTCTACCCTTGGATAAGTGAGGTATTTTCTCTCATAGAGAGACTGGGCCGTCTTTAGGGTTTCATCAGCAGATAGGTTCAGTTTTTTGTTGCACTCCACTTGTAGCGATGTGAGGTCAAAGAGCTTTGGGGCACTTTCTTTGCCATTTTTTTTCTCAAAAGAGATAATCGTGAACAGCTCTGTCCGGATGCGTTCCAGCAATGTGGTAGCCGTTTCTTTTTTTTGAAACTTTCCCTTTACACAAGAAAAAACCACCTCTCTGTACTTTGTCTTCAGTTCCCAGAAAGGTTTGGATACAAAATTCTCTATCTCTTGATATCGCTTCACGATCATAGCTAAGGTAGGTGTCTGTACCCTGCCAATAGAGAGCAGATTGCCATAGCCACCATACTTGATGGTATAGGCCCTCGTTGCATTGATGCCCAGTAACCAGTCACCAATAGCCCTAGAGCTTCCCGCCCAGTAAAGTCTATCGAATTCGCTGTTGTCCTTTAGTTTTTGAAAACCTTCTCGAATAGCCTGTGCGGTCAGTGAGGATATCCAAAGTCGCTTGATGGGCTTGTCGCACATGGCCTTTTGTAGGACCCAACGCTGAATCAGCTCTCCTTCTTGGCCGGCATCACCACAGTTGATGACCTCCTTGGCATTTCCAACAAGCTTACATATAATGTCAAATTGCTTTTTGACCCCCTTATTACCGATGAGTTTGATGCCAAATCTGGGAGGGATAATGGGGAGTGCATAAATATTCCACTTTTTCAGTTCAGGAGCATAGTCTTGTGGCTCTTTTAGTGTGCAGAGGTGTCCAAAAGTCCAAGTAACCTGATAGCCATTGCCCTGAAAGTATCCATCTTTACGTTCTTTGGCACCTAATATATATGCGATTTCTTTAGCTACACTTGGTTTTTCCGCTATACAGACTTTCATCTTCAAGAAATTTACTGATGAGGGTTTTTATGAGCAAAGCTACTGATAAATCCATAGTTTTTACCTATCAAAAATTCATACTAAAGCCTTATGCCGAAAAACTTAAGGCTATATATCGGGACTGATCGATGACCTCTGCTGAACACTGAAACCAATCTTGAAGAATAAAAGATGCATTTCAAGACAGTCTCTAAACAATACATTTTAAAAAAAAAATAAATCATATGATCTCTAATTATGGATAAAATATAATAATTTAATTTTCATTGATTTACAGAGTGTTTTTTTATGCTGTCAATACCGATGAAGTTTAGGGTACTGAGTAAAGTGCGGTAAAAGCATTACATGAATTAACTTTAAAGAAACTTTTTCTTAACTTTGAGGTAATATTAACAAATGATTAAAATTATGTCAAAAAAGAGTAAGCTTAAAAAAGCACTGAAAAAAGCGATAGCTAATGTTGTAGTTAAGAAGAAAGCTGCAAAAAAAGCTTCTGCTACTGTAAAGTCTTTCAAAAAGAAAGATGTCAAGAAAAAAGAAGTTAAAAAAGTGATTCAAATAGCAAAAGCAAAGAAGTCAGCAGTCAAAAAAGCTGAAAAGAAAGCTGGCTTGGCGAAAAAACAATACAAAAAAGCTGCTTGATATATCAAGTGAACGAAGACAAGAGGCTGTATCACTGGTGATACAGCCTTTTTTTATGCCAAATGATGTGATGGCCTGCACTGATTTACAGTGCGGGTTTCCTATCGGTTTCATTGACCGTAGGGTCGGAGCACCCTGATAAAAAGATTTTTGGCCATCACATCATTTGTTCAAGTGGATGTCAGACCTACTTATTTGAAGTAATGATATCACGCTGTATCCTAAGATTGACTCGGTCATCAATTACGTGAGTGAATGCCATCCAGTATTTACAGTAATTATTATTTTTACCGTTCTAAGACCATAAAGTGCTAATTTTCGTTAAGGTTTGCGAATCATTGTTTTATGAGTGCATCATCTACTCAATGTCATTTTTTTTAAAAGTTTTTTGAAATAAATGGTTAAATCTGTTAAGTGCTCATAATTAGGGGTTAATGTAAAATGTTGCTTGCAATATATACTTGGATAGAGGACTGCCTGACCGTTTGGGGGTTTGCATGGTTGGTAATTTAATAATGCTTTTGTTAAATTAAGTTTTTGAAATTCAGAAACTATCAGTCAGACAATGAATGCACCACTCATAAATCCGATGATAAATTCTAGGTTAGGGATTTTCAGGTTTGCACGTGAGCTAGGCAGCCAATAGGACTCGCGGATCGCATATGTAATGCATTTCTATTATTGATTCTCATCGTTCCCGTTTTGACCTTGGCTTGAGCAAAATAGGTCTGTTATCTTGTTTATATAAGTAGGAGTTGTGATATAAGTAAGTGTTCTATCGGATTGGATTTTGTTGATGAAATTAAACCTGTATGGACACAGCAGCCATTGAGAGCCAAAACCAGTTAAAATACAAAAAGATATAATGCATCTGTGGGTTTCTCAATGAGAAAAAGCTAAGATATATACCATTTCAAAATAGTCGTTTAGATATACCTAATTCTAATACTAGAATAGTGGGATACCCAAATTTGACATTCCCGCAAATTATAACCATTACCCCTAAACATACCCTCACATTATGAAAAGAATCTTATACTCAATTTTTTTGATGCTCTTTGCCACCGCTGGCGGGTACGGTCAGATATCCCCCTGTATCAATGGACAGGCAGGGGTCTATCCCTGCGACGGCTATGATTTGATGTCCAGAATACCCTTGTCTCAAATGGGAGCATCCGCAGGTAATGACAGCTGGGGCTGGACCGACCCGAGTACCGGAAAAGAATATGCTATTATGTGCTTGAACAATGGTACTGCCTTCATCGATATCTCGAACGCGGAAAACCCTGTATACCTGGGTAAGTTGCCAACAGCTACCGTAAGTAGCAGCTGGCGGGACGTAAAAGTGTATAATGATCATGCCTTTATCGTTAGTGAAGCGCGTAATCATGGTATGCAGGTGTTCGATCTCAAAAGACTTCGTAGTGTGAGTAGCCCTCCACAAACTTTTACTGCGGACACCCGCTACACTGAGTTTGGTAATGCCCATAATATAGTGATCAATGAGAATACCGGTTTTGCTTATATCGTAGGGGCACAAAAGTTTACAGGTCCCTATAGAGGTGGCCCCCTTTTCGTCAATATTCAAAATCCCACTAATCCCATCAACGCGGGAGGCTATCTATCGACGGGACAAAATGCCTATACCCACGACGCTCAGGTCATTACCTACACAGGACCCGACCCTGATCATATCGGGAAAGAGATTCTTATCGGGAGCAATGAAATAGAAGTTGTTATTGCGGATATATCCGATAAGGCCAATCCAGTAACAATATCCACTATAGCCTATCCGGATGTTCAGTATACCCATCAGGGATGGTTTACAGAAGACAATAAATACTTTATACTAGGTGATGAGCTGGATGAGCAAAATGTAGGTTTTGATACAAGGAGTATTGTCTTTGATTTTCAGGATCTGGATAACCCCAAAGAACATATGATCTATACAGGACCTACTGCAGCAGCGGATCACAATGGTTATGTGAAAGGAAATTTGTTCTTTTTGGCCAATTATAGGGCCGGTATACGCATTATAGATATTGCGGACATTGGCAATCAAAATATGAGTGAAATCGGTTTTTTTGATACCTACCCCTCAAGTAATAGCTCCTCCTTTAATGGGGTTTGGAATGTGTACCCCTATTTTGCAAGCGGCAATATCGTTGTCAGTGATATTGAGGGGGGGCTTTTCGTCATTCGGAAGAGCGGCACTCTTTCTTGTAACGCTACGGTTCCTACAGGTATAGCTACAGGTACTATTGGTTCCAATAGTGCAGCTCTCAACTGGAGTACGGTACCCAGTGCGAGCTATACGGTAAGATATAGGGTAGTGGGCACTTCCGCATGGACTTCAGCGATGTCTTCATCCGGTTCTTACACCATTTCGGGACTTGTCCCCACCACAGCTTATGAAGCACAGGTAAGAAGTATATGCGCAGATGGCACTAGTTCCAATTTCAGTGCTTCGGTCAGGTTCACTACGACGGCAGTACAATTGAACTATTGTAGTTCTAATGGGGATAACGCTTCGGATGAGTTTATAGGCAAAGTAGCTTTTGGGAGCATAGACAATACTTCCGGTGCAGGCAGTGGAGGCTATTCGGACTTTACCTCTTTGTCAACAAACCTAGGGTTGGGGCAAACGTACACTCTATCGGTAAGCCCTACTTGGACCGGGACTGTTTACAATGAAGGATACAGTGCATGGATAGACTGGAACAAGGATGGTGATTTTACGGATGCAGGAGAGCAGGTATGGACACAAAGCCCTACCAATTCCGCATCGGTAAGTGGAAGTATTACCATACCTGCCACAGCCGCTATAGGAGCAACAAGGCTTAGGGTATCCATGAAATACAACGCTCTCCCCACAGCATGTGAGTCTTTCCGTTTTGGTGAAGTAGAGGACTATACAGTCAATATCGTTGATGGAAATGGTGGCGGTACGGGTTGTGCCTCGGGGATTTCATCGTTTCCGTATAGTGAAGGTTTTGAAGGTAGCTTGGGGGCTTGGTCGCAGGTGAGTACTGATGATATTGATTGGGCCATAGATGCAAATGGTACTCCTTCCAATAATACAGGACCGGCCTCTGCCAGCGAAGGCAGTGACTATCTCTATGTGGAAGCCTCTGTTAACGGTACCGGTTTTCCTAATAAAAGAGCGCTGATCGTGTCCCCTTGTTTCGACCTTGATGGAGTGACTTCGGCCACATTATCGTTTGCTTATCACATGTTCGGAGCCACCGATATGGGTAGTATAGCTTTAGAGGCGAGTGCTGACAATGGTACTTCTTGGACTTCATTGTGGAATAAGGCGGGGAATCAAGGAGATGCATGGGAAACCGTCGCGATAGACTTGGCATCCTATGTCGGCAATAGTGTTCAGTTTCGTTTCAATCGGCAGACAGGAGGTACATGGCAGGCCGATGTGGCTATCGATGCTATTTCTTTGACTACAGGTACGAGTAGTATCAATCGCTTGTCCTTTTTGGATGATATCTCCTTTGAGATTTACCCTAACCCAATAGACGGAAATAGACTATACCTACCTACCATTGGAGCGAAAGACTTTAGTTATGAGATAGTTGATGTTTTAGGTCGTAAAGTGAGCAGGGGAGTAGCCAGCAAAAAGAAGATTGATGTCAGTGGGTTGGAAGATGGAGTTTATCTGTTGAAAATCAACTATGAAGGATATCTATTCTCAGAGCGTTTCATCAAAGAATAGGTACCTGTCCTACATAATAAAAGATATAATATACGGACTATGATGAAAATAGGATATAAGTACCTCTTACTGGCGCTAGTGCTGGTAGGAGGTGCCTGTAGTGATGACGGTGTGACAGCGGACAGACCGACGGACCAAGGGACCGATGGCGGCCCTTCTGGAGATGAGCCTTTTCAGGGTGTACTGGTCTGGACCAAGACCTTTGGAGGCACGAAAGAGGATAATGGACTGTCCTTGGTAGCTACGGAGGATGGTGGCTATGCAGTTGCAGGATATACTTTGAGTACCGATGGAGATATTCGGGATAAAAAAGCTACCGATGGCGACTACTGGTTGCTACGCTTGGATGAAGATGGAAACCTACTCTGGAGTAGGACCTATGGAGGTACGAATGACGATAGGGCGGAAAAACTGATACAAACGAAGGATGGAGGCTATGTTATGGTTGGTTACAGTCGGAGCAATGATGAGGACGCTACTACAAATGAAGGACTACAGGATTACTGGATCGTGAAAGTAGATACCCAAGGCGAACTGGAATGGGAGAAAAACTTTGGTTTTGCAGGTATAGATAGGGCCTATTCGGTCGTAGAGACTTTAGAGGGAGGTTTTTTTATATCGGGTTTTATGGACGTTACTGCCAGTGATGGTAAGGGAAATGAAGACGGTAGTAGGCAGGGAACACGACTATCGGCCACAGAGCATGGCGTCGGCGAATACTGGGGTATAAAACTCGATGACTCCGGTAAGATGCTATGGCGACGCTACTTCGGAGGGTCGAATAATGACCGGAGCTATGATGTGCTACAGACCAAAGAGGGGGACTTCCTCATGGTAGGATCATCGGAAAGTATTGATTTTGATGTCACTGATAGTAAAGGAAGCTATGACTTTTGGGTGCTGAAAGTAAGTGCGGACGGTGACCTGATCTGGCAAAAGTCATTCGGGGGTTCTGAAGCCGATATTGCCTATGCCATTACAGAGACGGTCGATAACAATTACATCATCGTAGGGGATGCACGCAGTGCCGACGGTTCGGTTACCGATGCCAAGGGCAATGCGGATCTATGGGCCATAAAAATAAATGGTGATGGCAATTTGCTGTGGGAGAAATCTTTCGGAGGTACCAAGTTCGACACGGGAAGGGACATCTTCCGCTTGCGTGATGGGAACTTTTTTATCACGGGTAACAGTAGGAGCAATGACATGGATGTCGATACCAACAAAGGGCAAAGCGATCTTCTCGGTGTTATTATCGATGCCAAAGGCAAAATCCAATGGCAGGCTACATTTGGAGGTAGTAATGCCGAATTTGGGTTTGGAGGTGTTGAGACCGAGCAGGGGGAAATCGTTGTTGTGGGAAGTTCCGAGAGCAGCGATTTTGATATTTCAGAAAATAAAGGATCTAAAGACTTATTGATAGCTAAGTATAAATGAAAACCATTATGAAAAAGACCATTTATCTATTTTTATCCCTAGTTGTACTGGGGCTATATGCCTGTGATGATGAAGACACGGATACAACTACAAAACCCGGCACTTTGGATATCGAATTCAATAATACCATCAATGGCGAGGGGATAACTATGGATACGAAAACATATACCAATGCGGGCAAGGAAGGTTTTATCGTGTCGGAGCTGAAGTATATAGTCAGTAATATCGTCCTGATAAAGAAGGACGGCGGTGAAGTGGCCTATCCCGTGGCGGATAGCTATTTCGTCATTGATGAAAATGATAGTAAACGGATTCTCCTCAAGGACATTCAGGCAGGAGAATATACAAAAGTAAAGTTTGGCATAGGAGTGGACCAGTCCAAGTATCCGCTCAATGGAGTCGCTAATTTCATCCCTACGGCGGAAGAAAAAGGAATGCTGTGGAGCTGGTCCGCTGGCTATAAGTTCTTGAAGTTTGAAGGTACTTTCTCTACGGAAACGATTGAAGATGAGAAATTCGTGATGCACATTGGTACGCATGGCACAACACAGGATAATTATAAGGAAGTGACCCTCGATCTGCCAAGTGTGCTGACCATTGGTGAGGATGTTTCACCTTCATTAGAGGTGGAGGCCGATATTCTCAAGGTTTTTGATGGCACCAATACTATCGAGTTATCTACAAAGAGCGATATACAGGTAGACCCTGTCAATGCCCCTAAAATTGCTGAAAACCTGACTGCCATGTTCGAGGCGGTCAATATATCCAACTGATTTTTGATGTTGAGAACCTTTATTTATATGCTGATTGCTTTTTTCCTTGCTGGGGCGTCCTGCGCTTCCAGCGAGGAAAATCTTTCTCCTGTTTTGGAAGAACCATCGTCTATCGATAATAACCCCAAGCTTGTACTTACCGTTCCTGAAAATTTTCCGGAACTGACCTATGATACCAGTCTCAACGCGCCGACGATGAAGGGCTTTGAACTGGGTAAAATGCTGTTCTATGATGGTCGGCTCTCCTCCGATGGAGTGGTTTCCTGTGGTTTTTGCCATATGCAGGATTTTGCTTTTACGCATCACTCGCACATCGTGAGTCATGGAGTGAACGGTGCCATAGGTACACGCAATGCACCGCCACTGCATAATTTGGCCTTTTTGAACAGCTTCAATTGGGACGGAGTAGTTACCCATTTGGATTTGCAGCCCGTTATCCCCATTACTGCGGAAGTGGAGATGAACGAAACCTTCGGTGGAATCATTCAAAAACTGAAAAAGGACCCGGAGTATGTGGATATGTTCGATGCTGCTTTTGAAAACAACAAAATAGATGCTGAAAATATACTCAAGGCCCTATCGCAGTTCATGATTATGATTACTTCCTCTAACTCGAAATTCGATAAGATAGAACGAGAAGAGGGGGCCGTATTTACCGACCAAGAGGCCGCAGGTTTTACGCTGTTCAATACCCATTGTGCCTCATGCCACAAGGGTACACTTTTTACCGATCAGAGCTTTCGTAATAATGGCCTGCCCATCGATGAAAAATACAATGATATCGGTAGAAGCCGAATTTCCGGACTGCCTCAGGACCGGTATAAATTCAGGGTACCCAATCTGAGAAATATCGAACTGACCTTTCCTTACATGCATGACGGTAGGTTTGGAACCTTGGAAGCAGTCCTGGAACACTACACCAGCGGCATGGTGGATTCGGGAACGATTGACCCACTATTTAAAAACGATGATGGTCACCTAGGCCTCCCCTTGACTCCAGATGAACAACAGCAGATCATTGCTTTCCTGAAAACACTGACAGATGACCAGTTACTGAACGATAGCCGTTTTGCTGAGTTTTAAAAAAGTATTATCCCTTATCTTGTTGTGATATTTCCAAGGTATGCCATAAGTTTAAATGATGAAATCCGAATTCTACATCGTAGTTTTGTTTACGAAGGCCTTAAAAATCTAATAAATTCATAGATTTATTGGGTTCGGTTTAACGCAGCTATGGTTAATTCGAAAATATAGATTCAATGCATCGATCTTAAGAAGTTCATACCACTAATGGAAGGAGACAAATCGAAGATTCATGAGTTCCCTTGGAAAACAGATCTCAAATAAAAAAACACAGCTTCGACGAATACCTTTGAAATCGATAATCTTTTTCAACAAAAAAGATTTCTATATTGTTTTATCTATATCGTTAACCAAAACCAATGGAGTCTATGACTGACCAGACCTATCCGATACTCGTGCTCAAAAAAGATGCAAGTCAGAAAGAGAGGACAGAGAAAGAAAAAGTGGATAAAAAGATAGAGAAGGTAGCCAAGTTGAAACGGCAGGCGACGACGCTGAGGTCAAAAATAGCGACTATCAAAAGATACTATAAGGAAGAAGTCGAGACGGAGATGCAGTCGCTGTTTCAGGTCAAAGAGCAATTTCTTGAAAAGCTCTATCAGCGTTTGCTTCAGAAATCGTTTTCCGGATGGCAAAAATCGATGCTCAGTAATATGATATTCGATACCTTGAACGAGTTGCAGGATTGGGGCTATTCCTCACAGAAGCTGATGACCATACGGGAAGACCTAGAAAGAATGGATATGCAGAACATGAGCAGTGACGACAAGGAGTTCATGAATGAGATGGCCAAAGAATACCTAAAAGATATGCAGGTGGATTTTGAAGAAAAGGATTTCGATATCACCGATAGTGATTCCAGAGAGCGTATTTTTGAGGACATATTCTCTAAACAGCAGGAAGCCCACTGGGAAAGACAGGAAGAATGGAAGCAATTTCAAAAGTCCGGAAAAATAGAGAACACTGACAAGAACTTCCAAAAATTGTATAGAAGTCTAGTGAAAGCGACGCATCCTGACCTGGCATCAACGGAAGAGGAAAGGGAGGAATGTGAACATCGGATGAAACTCCTCAGTGAAATATGGGAAAAGAGAGATTACTTAGGTCTGATGCAGCTACAAAAAGAAATCTTACCGGAAAGTGAAGGTAAAGAATCCATAGAACTTGATAAGGAACAGCTTCGTTCACTGACCAGACAGCTGAATGAGGAGATTAGAATGCTGGAAGACGAACTGTATCAAATCAAGCATGTGGATAACGAATCCTCATTTTTTTATGAGAACTTCTACACTAGGTCAGAAAAAGGCACTCGTCAAAAAATCACCGATTACAAAAAAGGTATCGATAATCAGGTGGCTCAGATAAAGACCGATATAGAACAACTCAGAACACAGAAAACCACTAAAGAACTTTTGCGCAGTATCGATGAGCAACGAGCGGATTTTTCCTCTAGCTTCTACTTTGATGATTTCTGAGTGTGGATATCAGTAGCTCCTTTCGATTAGAGTTCCATGATTTTTTGATTTATAATAGGGCCCAGTTCATAACTGCTTTCACTCAGTTCTTTCTTGAGCATAGTGACTTTGTCTTTATGGCCATTGGACTTGTAAACCTCTGCGGCATAATAGATGGCCTTCGGCTCAAAGGTTTTGTCAGTGACGTACTTCTCTACGATAGCCAAGGCTTGTTGATGTTTCCCGCTTAGATTAAGGATATGGGCTTTTAGACTATAGGCCTGAGCTGTTGGCCTTCCCAGTACCTCTTCCTCGGAAAGGTCCAGTGCCGCCTCAAAGTCATGATGCTCTTCGGAGAGCAGTAAGGCATTGTGCATATTGTACATATTGCCATACCTTTTATCGCGGACTCCCTTTTCGTAGTTTCTCAAATAGGACAAACGGCTTTCTTCATTCCGTTCATGTTGAGCCAGTTCAGCAAGGAACAGGTAATTATCAGGAGCACTATGAGTAAGTGTTACGGCATTCATAATTCTCGAAGCTTCTTTGGCATTCTGCTCATGAGAGTAGGCTATCCAGGCAATTCCCTTTTTTGCAAAAGCATTATTAGGGTCGATATCGAGGGCTTTCAGGAAAAAGTCATAGGACTTCTCAATAGAACCCGCATGTCCATAATAAGTGGCCAGATTGGTATAGCTCCACTGCATCAAGAACTTGTCATTGCTTTTTTGAGCCAATGCGCATGCCTTTTCCATATCTCTTAGCGTAGCGCCCATATTACCTAAGTGGTCGTTCCATTTAGCAGAGCGGATCAGGTAGTCAAAATCGTCCTCCTGATGCACAGCACTATCGTAGAGAAAAGTCTCGGCACTACCGTATCTTCCCAGTTCCATGGAGGCATCAAAAAGGACTAATTTTGCAGCGCGGTTAGGATAAATCTGATGCGCCTCCTTGGCTAATTCACTAGCTTCCCTAAAGCGATGTTGAGAGATGTAGTTCCTGGCAAGGTCCAATAATAGACGGTCTTTTCTCAATCCACCAAAATCCAGCACTTTCAATAAAGCCTGCTCGGCCCTTTTCAAATACACAATCTCAGCGGTAGCCTCGAACAATTGTGTATATTCATTGGCAATGTTCCTTATTTCCACTACTTGCATACTGTCCTTTTGGATATGCCGATTCCAGAGGTCTATCCGCGCACGGATAGCAGCTGTTCTTTGTGGGTTGCTCAGAAGATACCGGTCATAATCTTTAGGGTCGGTAATTTTCTTGGCCTCTTGACAGGCCGCTAGGCCGAATAGAATCGCTAAGAGGTAGATTGTAATGAATCGTTTCATTATTCTAATGGTATTAAATTTGGGTTTTAAATGTCGTATAGGATTGCGCGGGTCATTTTTTTTCAATCAAGGCGAACACCGCAGGGATAGCAGCGCTATCCCGAGGATGGTCAACGCAGAGTGAAACAAAATGAACAGGAAGATATGCGATTTTAAAAGCTAAATTTGTATTATCTTTAATTTAAGGTCCGCTTTAGAAAATCCAATGCTGAACCTCTGAAAATCACAGAAGTTCAGCAAGAAACCCTTTGTATTTTTAATGACTATAAGTCGATGGGGAGTTCCAGATAAGGAAACTCAGAACTAGGGTTCACTCGATCATCGTTCCTATTGTCCGAAACCAGTATGGGCAGGTCGGGAGTGCCATCACTATCGGTATCCTGACCATTGAAACGGTCGCCTGTCTTTCCTCCGAACATTTGAGAGAGCATGATATCGATAACATCGTCGTTGAGCGTTCTACCTGTCAGGTCAGCATAGGAAGTAGGGCCTTTCAGGGATACCTGCAAGACGTTCTTGGACATTAACGTGGTGAACTGGATCAGGTCCAGACCCAAGTAATTGGTCTCATAAGTAGTGCCGAATAGGCTATGCATCTGCTGTAGTCTATTGGAGATGACAGGTTGATAGGCACTCTGTTCGGTAGCGGGTATTTGATTGAACTTGTCTTGATCGGCACCATCGATGATATAGTTCAGTGTAGTTTCGGGCCTGCCTATATAATCGACTTGCTTGTATTGGCCTGAAAAGTCAGGCATTTCGTCTTGTGCCGGAGGATTTTTAATCTGCTCCATGGCATCGGCATCGGCATCGGCATTGGGAGTTTGAGCGTCTTCATTACAGCTAAAAAATAGTATCAGCGGTAAAATGAGCAGCTTATGATTCAATGGGAATAGTTTCATTTTGTTATGGATTAATGTTTTCTATAGGTTTTTTCTTAAGTAGTAGAGGGTATAACCCCACCTTTCAGTCGATTACTGACGACGTTTGGCTGAGAGCCAGGTATTGATAACCTGTTCGCCATTACCCACGGGATGGGCGAAAGTGGGTCCCAAGAGGTCATTGGGAACCTCGACTACTATGGACAATACATTGAGCAATCTAGGAGTGTATGTATGGTTCGGAGGTCTGAATCCACCACCGGGTTCCTTGGACTGGCCGGTAAATACAGCGATGTATTGACTGACATCAAAGTAAAAAGGATCTTCCCGGCGTCCCGCAAAATAAGAAATCCCATTTTCACCGGCAGTAATGGTTTCTTTATTCCCACTGATGGCCACCTTTCCGATATACTGTGCCCTGCTAGGGTCAATAGTACCCGTTGCTCCAGTTTCGATGGGCTTGTAAGGGCCGAAGAAATACATAATACCATCTTTGGGAATGGCCTGAATGACCAGATCTTCAATGAGGTCGTTATTATTGTCAATATTGAATTCGACCAGCACGTTTTCATCAAAGACACGGTCATTGTCCCCCGGAGGCAGGTTACTTTGCAGATTAGCAACGAAAACGGTACTTTTTTGATTTACGGGACTCTTAAAGGCGTAAAGATCGGCTAAATCAGCAGTATTGCCCCTGGTAGAAGGGGAGTCGATATGGTCACTGGCGACAAGTAGCCCCCCCACAATAAAAAGGCCGAATGCCATGAGTATTTTTTCTCTTGTTTTTCTTTTCATCAGTAGTTTTGGTTTAGGTTTAAAGAATTGATTATTGGTATATCTATTGTTTTTAGCGTCTGAAAAAACAGTCTTCCGATATGTTATAGTGTTCTATGATGTGTTTTCTGTTTAATTACTTTGATAATTCAGAAATAGAAACCTACCCAAAACCTCTTCTTCGAATGAGGTGGGTATATATTATGTAGAGAAACAGTATCCTCAACGCTCGCATGAAAATGGTCAACACTCCTATAAAGTCCATCAGCATACACAAGTAAGGTGTAAGCGATTGAAATATAGGATTCTTACAATAGAATGCAGTGCCTTATTTTAAAGCCTCCAGTAAAGATAGCTGAGCAAGCAAATCGTCGGATAATCTACCTACCGACGTTTAGACTACGGTAAAGTCAATAAAAATGAAGCTGAGACTAATTTATGAACACCATCTTCTAGAGGCGACATAATGACGGGGGTAATGTGGTTTGGAATGGTCATGGTTTTTTGTTGTTTCTAAAGTATTTTATAAAAATAATAAATACTTTGTAAACCAGAGATAACTTATCAGTACTTACTTGCTTAAATGATATTTTTTTGAGATTTCAACTTCCAAATAGTACTAATTGATAAGTTTTTTTGGATGTAAATTATTGATTTTTAGTATTTTATGTCATTATGCTTTTTTGCGGAAACGGTAAGAGGCTATTTTAAGGTTATTTTAAAATTTGCTATCGCTTATTTTGGATAGGACCGAGCGTTAAACCCGGATTATGCATTAGAGCTTAGTTATGAGGGTTTAAAAAGCAATACATCAGAGTGTTTTATCGGATTCAGCGTAGCACCGCTACGGTGAATCTGAAAACGCATTCAATTTACTGATTTTCAGCTATTTAATACTGGGATAGAAAGGCCAACGCATGATCCGGATTAAAATAATGCCCCGAGGGCATTATTAGTAAAGGAGCCAGTCTGCCGCGTAAGCCATTGACAAAGATAGCAGTGCTACCAGTAGGAGTTTCAACAAAATGATGTACCTAAAGATTCCTATAGCAATGAGCCTAGATCTTGAAAGTACTCAGCTTAAGATGAATGTTATGTTCATTGATTTCCTGTGACCCCTGGAAATCAATGAACACACTTCAAAACGGACTCAAAGCAAGTGTGAAAAATCTTTAGCGAGGCCTTGAATGGACAAAGAGCGTATTCTACCCTCATCAAGTATGAGTAATAGTAAGGTAGGGTGATAGAATGTATTGTAAGTATCAGTTTATCAGTGCTTTGTTTGAAATAGTAGTATCAATGCACCAGAGTGAAATACTTCATCGAAAATTATGGCGTTCTCGAAGAACTGTGGTAGGGCAATAAAAAACCTCAAAAAGAAATCTTTTGTATTGTGGTACACTATTGCATTTTTTTCCTTGGAATCTTATTTATGATTGTAATGCATTGATTCTTAAATTTTTATAATCTTTTGGAGAGCAGGTGGATACAAAGTATGCCCTACTTCAAAACTCGTAATTGATAAAGGTTAATCGAAGTGGGACTAAGGCATAAAAGATGTTTATTAGCGTTTCGACGGATAAAAGCGTGTTTGGGCAAATGGTAGCTTGGTACTTATTTTATTTAAGGTCTATCTTCGTAATTATTTAATCAGTATTTAAAACAACTTTAAACTAATAGCCAAATGCAACTTTTTTATAAGCCGGTTTGCGCAGCGCTGGCCTTAGCAGCGATGCCTTTATTTAACTCACTGGCCCAAACCGTCGAGAAACTAAGTAATAATCAGTTCGAGTTTGTGGAAGGCCCTGTATGGGATGATGCGGATGTAATCTATTTCTCGGATATCCCTGCCAGTAAGGTCGTATCCTATCGTCTAAGTACGGGTGCTTTTTCGGACGCTTTTACGAATACAAACCGTCCTAATGGATTGATGTTCAATAGCAACTTCGATTTGCTGGTCTGTGAAGGTGGAGTGGGAGCGATAACGCGAAGAACGACAAGTGGAAATATTCTGGAAACGGTAGTAAACAGCTTCGCAGGAACCCGCTTCAATGGTCCCAATGATCTTTGTGTCGATAAGAAGGGAGGACTCTACTTTACTGACCCCGATTTCGAAAGCTCCTCTCAACAAGAGAACAGACTATACTATAGAAACAGTGTCGGAGCCGTAAGTATTGTCGATAATTTTATGAAAGGAAAACCCAATGGAGTCATCATCTCACCTAATGGGCAACAACTATACGTGAACAATACTTTTAGTAAGCAGGTCTTCAGGTACGATATCAATCAGGGTAATGGTGCTTTGAGCAACAGAATCGTCTTCGGGGAAATTCCCGACAATGCTGAGAATACCGGTGCGGATGGTATGACCATGGATACTAACGGTAGACTATATGTTACGGCCAAAGGAGCGGTCCATGTTTTTGATGGTAGCCGATTGGCTCCCGTACAGACTGTCGTTATACCCGAATTTGCTACGAACTGTACATTTGGAGGAATGAACAAAGACATTCTATTCGTTACGGCGGGCAAAAACCTATATAAGGTTACTGGCCTGAATGCTACGGGAGTGCATCACCCATTTGATCTGCCCAAAATCAATGTGCCACCTTCTGATGCGAACATCACTGTCGAAGCAGAAATGTTCACTGAAACCGGAGGTGCTTTCGAGGGCTTCAACAGGTATACTACCGCTGATGGCGTAGGAGCGATCGATTTCAACCAGACAGGAGACTGGGTAGAGTATCAAGTGGATATTCCTAAAGATCAGAACTATGAAGTTACCTATTATATTGCTACTCCTGTAGATATGGGTGCTATCGAGCTTTTTGTCAATGGTGTATCGCAGCTGAAAGATAATGTCAGGAATAATGGCAACTGGAACAACTTTGTACCTCTGAAAGCTTCCAAGGAAATATTCTTGGCCGCAGGTCAGTATACCATAAGACTTATGGGAGCGGGTACCAACCCTGGCAAATGGGAGTGGAACCTAGATCGTTTCAGCCTATCCAGTACTACTGCTGTAAGAAGTGCTTCCCAAAATAAAGAGGCACTGTTTATCTCCTCAGGACCCGTTAGCATAAAAGGACTTTTGGAAGCTACGGCCTCAGAATATACAGTAGTGGACATGAATGGAAAACCCGTACTGTCAGGGCATATCAATGATGCCAGTGGAGAAGTAGAAGGAATCGAACGCTTGGGTAAAGGTATTTATCTGATGAAAGTATTAACTACTGAAGGCAAGAACGATATCATCAAAATCATCAAAAAATAAGTGAATACATCTGAAATGGGATGCTGTTCACGATTTGGTCCTAAGGACTAATAATGAATTTCAGGAAATCGGCGCATAATTGTATGCGCCGATTTTTTTTAAACCCAAATTGATCGATAGAAATCGTGATGAGTGTATAATACAAACTTAGCTTTCAAATATCGCCTATCTTCCTGTTCATTTTGCTTCACTCTGCGTTGACCATCCTCGGGATAGCGCTGCTATCCCTGCGGTTCTCGCCTTGATTGAAACAAAATGACCCGCGGAATCTTATACGACATTTAAAACCTAAATTTGTATAAATAGTAAAATACCGGCCATTTGTATTCGTTCGGCATAGCACCGCTATGGTGAATGAAGACCGGTGGGCAAAGCCTCCGGTATGAAGCTATTTATGCGCGGAATAGGTTCTCTATTGATTAAATCCTCGTTACGAAGTTCTAACGCATGATCCGGGTTGAACTTGGTCTTAAGTAAATACTTTCCGCGATATTTCCATCGAAGGAACAGTCTACCCAATCCTTCGGAAATTTTCATTTACAAGGTTTACCATAGGCCCGATACTTCCATAGTAGAAAATCGGTGCCGTCCGTATAGTGATAGTAGCCCCTATCCTTGGCCTTGGACCATTTCCGATACTTCCAACCGTATCGACTTCGGGCCTTATTGGACCAATTTATTCTAGCACGGCTCCTGCCCAGTGACTTGATTCGCGAACTGGTTTCTCTACTGACGACATTGGATTTGCAGTTACCTTCGAGTTTGAGGCCCGCTGCACCTGTGCGCGTATTTTCGTCCATGCCACTCATGGCTTCTTTGATTTCCCGCTTCAGTAGGTCCCTTTCTTTACTATTGGTTTCTCTCAGAGCCTTTTCAAACTCTGGGTAGCTCATGATGTCCTCTTCGATCTCGATATCCCGAAGTACCCTTGTGAAATCAGCGTAGAGCTGCGAGATAGAGGCTCTTTCTTCGTTTTCCTCTTTTGAAAGTAGTGGTGTTTTTTTCTGTAGCGGAACAGGTACTTCCGTAATGGACTCTTCATTACAGGCCATCGCGACAGTAAAAAGTACAAATAGATACTTTGCGAAATAACTTGTTTTTTTCATGGCAGTATAGCTTTGTTTTAACAATCGTATCAAAAATACAGTGATGAGGTGACATTTTGTAAGTCGATGGATAAAGGACCGTCCCCGATGGACGATGAAGGGGCTGGAGTTGATAAGCGATTTTTCACATCACTGAAAAATCACCCATATAGGATGAAAAATCATCCTTGGATATTGGGCAAATTTACCGTGTAACAGAACTCAAATGAATCATTGACCTTCGGCGAAGGGTTTGCCGAGACTAGGGTATCAATGACAGGACTTGAATCAACATGGTATGAAACCTATAAGAACTTTATTATGCATTGTTTGTCTACTATCCCTTAGCGCGGCTCATGCTGCGGTATATTATGTCTCGCCCGATGCTACGGGAAGTGGTGCAGGGAGCCTGAATTCGCCATGGACACTGCCTCAGGCCAATGTGCTGTTGCAGGCGGGTGATATAGTTTATCTTCTTGGTGGCACTTATATAGGGCAGTCTGTTCGGCCGGAAAATTCAGGACTTAAAGGGGCCACAATCACCTATGGAGCGTATCCCGGGGAAGTACCGGTACTTACCCGGGTACACACAGGTATCGACCTAAGTGACAGGTCCTATATCACTATCGATGGGATACATATCAATGGTGAACAAATTGGTGAAAGGGCCAAAGTAAAGCACTGGGCTACGCTGATCAATAGTCATCACTGTACCCTTCGCAATACTGATTTTCGTTATGCTAGGGGCTGGTACGGCATATTGCTCGAAGACGAGAGCTCTTTTAATAAGTTCCTGAACAACAACTTTGACTATTGTGGTAGCTGGAGCGATTCTCCGAACACATTACCGGGCCAAGGAGATGACAGCGGAGATCTATTCTACCTCAAATGCGGGAAGTATAATCTAATAGAGGGCAATACCATGAAGCATGGGGGCCATGATCTCATTGTCATTGATGACAGCTATAACGTCATACGACACAATACCTTCGATGCCGACTGGAGTGATTGGGGCAATGGACAGGATATCGGTTCCAGGGCGGGTTCTTTTTCCGCCCGTCCTGTAAAAAACTGTTCCAATGGAGGTACAGCGGAGCAAGATGCTGGAGGTTATAATATCATTGAGCATAATGTCTTCAAAAATACGGGCTGGTTTCCCGATAACATCAAAAATCTTTGTGTAAAGCTGTTCGGGGTCAACCAAGTATTCCGTTACAATAGGGTGGGAAATAATATAGGCACGGCCCTCGCACTGAATACCCGCGATGAACATCCTTATAGTACCAGAAACAAAATCTATAACAATATCTTTTTTAACAATACTTGGAGAGCAGTAGCGCTTACGGATACCGAGGGCCAAGGCTATTCTATTTCGGACAATGTACTGCTGAACAATATCATCTATAACAATGGTACAGATCCCTATAACATCAAAGGGGACAAACAAAAAGAAGGCGATATCCTGTTCTGGCTAAAGTGGCTACGCCCCGCCGACCCTTTCGACGGTAACCAGATCAAACATAACCTGATTTATAATGAAGATAGGGCCTCGGTGCTTTTCGTTAAAAATGCAGACAATAAGGCTAGTCTATCTTTTTATGAACGGACCTACCCTGCTTATGTTCAGGGAAATGTAGACAAAGCCCCCGGGTTTGTGGCCATACCCTTTGACATCGATAGGGAAAGTGATTTTCATCTCAAGGCATCGAGTCCCGCCGTAGACAAAGGTCACTTTCTGACCAAGACGGTAGGTCAAGGCCATGGCAAGGTGCTACGGCTGGAGGACGCTGGCTATTTTTTCGATGGTTATGGACTGATAAAGGGAGATCGTCTACAAGTAGGGACCAATGCCCCTGTTCTCATTGTCCATATTGACTATAGTATCAATGAAGTTAGGCTAGAGCAACCGATAGCTTGGGAGGATGGTGATATGGCCAGTCTTCCTTATTACGGAGAGGCTCCCGATATGGGCATCTTCGAATATGATGATGAAGCTGGGATAGAAATAGCAGGAACCTTGAATTTTGGAAAAGTAGCTACGGGTGTCCCTGCAAAACAGAGCGTGCATATCCTTAATATAGGACAAGGTCCCATTACAGTATCCGAACTGTCCCTCCCCAGAGGCTTTTCTTCCGATTGGCACTCCGGTACGATTCTCGGAGGGGACCGCCGGACTGTAACGATAACTTTTCAGCCCACCAGCGAATCGATTTACTCGGGCTTTATGCAACTACATTCTACAGCAACTCAGGGTGTGGCGCAACTCAGGGTTTCCGGCGAGGGCATCTCCGGTATGGGGTCTTACATTCGTGGTTTTTATATCGTGGATGCAGTTAGAGATAGAGAAATAGACATACTGCGCGATGGGGATATCATAGATATGGAGATGCTGCCCAGTAACAAAATAAATATTATCGCCAAGGCAGATGAAGTGACCAAAATCGACTTTATCCTTGAAGGAGCCATGACATATGGTAAATCGGAGGGTATGGCTCCTTATGCACTTTTTGGTGATAATGGTGGAGACTACAAAACATGGACACCCATCGCCGGTAATTATACATTGAAAGCATCGGCCTACCATCGAAACGAGCTTTTGGAAAAAAAGACCATACATTTTGAAGTATCCAGTGCCATGGAACAGGAAAAAAAGCCGATTTTGTTCACCGCAAATGCTACCGCCCCATCGCTTTACCCTAATCCGACCAGAGCGATGGTCCACCTCTCAGCGGCGGCGGAATGGCAGGTATTGGACCTTTTGGGTAAGGTTATTGCAATGGGAAACGGGACCGTCATCGACCTGCATGCCTATAGGGACGGTACTTACCTGGTTCGGACCGGAGGTGAACTGCAAAGAGTGGTGCTCCGGAAAAAGTAAGCTGTATAAAAAACAGTCATTTCAACCCAAATTGATGGATAGAAATCGAGATGAGCGTATAAATAGCAAAATACCGGCCATTTGGATTCGTTCGGCGTAGCACCGCTATGGTGAATGAAGATAGGTGGGTAAAGCTTCCGGTATGAAGCTATTTATGAGCGGAATAGGTTCTCTATTGATCATTTTGGGTTCAAATAATACTGCCTCTACCGATAAGGCAGTGTTAGCGCTAGGTCGATGGCCTATCGACCGAACCCTGCTTTTGCCCCTGTACCGCGAAAGCAGGGGGCATACTATTTGCTACTAGCCGTTTTGACAGTTTCATGGCATGGCATCGGCCCGTCAGGGGACGATTACCTTGTCCTAAGTCCCGCCTAGGGACTCACTGATAGCTCTTGTATAACTCGGCGGCCTCATCGCGATTGCTGACCTGAAGTTTTTCATAGATATTGCGGATATGTGTTTTGATGGTATTTACACTGACGAACATTACGTCGGCTATGGAGGCATAGCTTTTTCCTTTGGCGAGTTCGTCGAGTACCTCGTTTTCACGAGTACTCAGACTTTTGATTTTCTTCATTTGAAAAGACTCTACCACTTTTCGTGCGATGTTACAGCTCATGGGAGCACCCCCTAGCTGGAGCTGTGACAGGGCTTCGGATACTTGCTGCATACCGCCCGCTTTGGTCAGGTAGCCTATAGCGCCTGCACATAATGCTTCGAATACGTAAGAGGACTGTTCGTGGACCGTTATAACGATAATCTGTGCTTGTGGGAGAAGCTGCTTGAACCTTTTGGTACCCTCGATGCCGTTCATGCCGGGGAGTGTTATGTCGATGAAAACAATATCGGGTTTGGTCTGTAGTACCTCCTCAAGAGCCTCTTCACAGCTTTCGTAGCCCTGTATGACACTATAACCCTCGACCGCATCGATGATCTTGATATAGGATTCGCGAATCAATTGATGATCTTCTATTAAAATTACTCTTTTTGATTTCATAAGTGGGTGATGTTTTTTAGTGATGGGATATGGGTGTCGATATATCAGTTCTATTTGTGGAGTTCGGCTTGTCCTTATGCTCAGAGTCCAGTGCTACAATCAGGAAAACACTGGTGCCATTTCTATTGCGAAACCGTACTTTTCCACCGATGGAGGAACTCCGGTTTTCCATATTGTCGATGCCGTTGGAGCGCTTGACAGTATTTGGGTCGAATCCACCTCCATTGTCACGAAGCAGTATACAGAGGTGATTTTTGAGTATCCTGACATGGAGGTCCACACGGTCCGCGCCCGAGTGCTTTAGGACATTGGTCATGGCCTCTTTGTACATCAGTAGCAAGTGCCTGGACCAGTAGTAAGGTAGTCTTATCGTCATGAGTCCCGGGTCCGGACTAAAGAAGAAGCGTATACCACTATTATCGAACAGTTCATCGCCAAAATCTTTCAGGTACAAGGTCAGTTCTCCAAGATTGTCGTTATTGCTATCGATACTCCATATAAAATCCTTGATACCCTTGTAGAGTGATGTGGCATCTTTGTGTATTCTTTTCAGTTGTTGGCTGATGAGCTCATTTCCGGGGGCCATTTCCTGAAGGATAACTTCAGAACTCACTGTAATGCCGGCCAGCTTATTGCCCAATTCGTCATGAAAATCCTGAGCGATATTCTCTCGGACAAATTCCAATTCGTTCTGTAGCGCATCGGATTTGTCGATAACTTCTTTCAGAAAGGCGTTTCTTTTTTTTAGCTTTTTCAAGTAGCGCAATACCAGAAAAGATAGAACGGAGAGTACCCATAGTGCCAATAGTAGGAGGGTATACCACCTTTTGTACCAGGGGGGAGTAAGTTGAAAGTGTAGCAGGGTAGAATAGCGCCAGTTGCTATCCTGTTTTCTTGTCCTGAACTGTATGTGATAATTCCCATACTTGTAGTCGCTCAGATCGAGGCGTTCGCTTTTGAAATCTTTCCATAAGTTGGTGTTGATTCGGTAGGCGATAGTATTATTGCTTCCTGAAAAATCGATCAATTCTATATCAAAGACGGCTCCTTTTTGCTCTATCTGGATAATGGCCGCCTCTGTGGGTTGGAAAGGTGCCTTGTTTTCAAGGATATCGATACCATTATTGCCAAGTAGCCATAAGCGGCCTTGGCTATCCTTTTTTATTCCGGTCAAAGAAGAGGAAGAAAGCCCATTGGAGCGATCAAAATGATAGACCTCATCTTTACCATAGAGTGTAAGCCCTTTTTGAGTAGCTACCCATAGTTGTTGAAAGCGGTCCATAACAAGGGCATTGGTCTGCCGGGGCGCTATGTCCCATCGCATCTCCGGAGAACTAAGGGTGTCTGTATCTATCCTATAGGTACCGCCTAGCGTGGTGGCCCAGACTCCTGCTTTGGAAGCGTCCAGGTCGGTCACGAGATTACTGCCCAGCCCATCTTTCTTGGTTATTCTTTTTACTAATCGAAGTGAAGGAAGGTCATAAGCGAAGACCCCCAAATTAGACGCGCACCATAACGTATCTCTGTTGATAATGACATCTTTGATACTCAGGTGCTGGAGTTTTTTTTCCATATCGCTGTGTAAAAGCGTAAGGGGCTCTCCATTGCGTATTATATATATGTAGTTTTTATGATAGACAATGGAATCTTCGCTGTGAACGATAAGCTTATCGATATCATAAAAATTGATTTTTCGCCCTCCGAGTGAAAAGGGTTCTTGTTTGTCCGTATCTTTCAGGGGCACGAATAGTTCGCCGTTTCGTTGGATAAGCTTATAGTTTTTAGTGGTAGGCCTACACTGGATGTTCGCTAACGAAGTATCCATAAAACAAAGGCTGTTCTCTTCCAATACAAAAAAGCCATTATTGTCGTCTTCTGCCCAGTCAGAGAATACTCCCCCTTTCTTTAAATTAATGAAGGGTGCAGTGCTTTCAGGTTGTAGCTTGAAAAGTCCACTGCCGAAGGTGCTGACCCATACGGTACCATCCCTGTCTATCAAAACTTCACTGACCATTTTTTGATTTAGATAACTTTTATCCATGGAAAAGATGGTGCCGTTATCTGTATTTTTGATATGTACTTGATGTCCCCCTTTGGGTAACTGTGTGATTAATACCTCTAGATTTCCCCTTTTATGGAACCGTTCGAATGGGTAGGGGATTTCAGGATAGCTAAGGGTATCCATCGCTTGCCCCTCCTGCGAGAAAAGTAGCAAGCCGTCCTGACCAAGAGCAAAAAATACACCGGGTCGATAAAGACCGAAATCCAATATAGGTTGCCCTTCTATGAAATCGGCAAAAAGATCGATGGAAAAGTCGCTGTGCAGCTCCCAAATGCCTACATCAGGGGAGGAGATATCATGAATAAAAAATCTCCCCGAAACTTTCTTGATGCGGGTATTCGGGTTTCTCATCCGCAATCTCTTTTCTTTGAGAGATTCCGAACCGAGGTCTGCATAGAATCGAAAATGCTGAGGTCGATAGCCTTTTTCTTTTCTATAGAGGAGAAATTCATCTTGATTGAGTTCGCAGATAAGCCCCTTCTTATGAGGAATAACGGTGCTGATTTTCATTAAGCTATCTTGAGGGAGCAAAGGGCTGATTTTCCCCTGTTCATTGAGCTGGTGCAGTCCGCCACCCCAGGTAGCAAGGATTTTTCGGGCCGAATCCATCGCAACAATATCGATGACAAAATTACTTCTTAGGCCATTTGCCACAGTGAAGGTTTCGAAGGCCGTACCATTGAATCGGGCGAGACCCGCATCTGTTCCTATCCATAAGAGTCCGTCCTCGTCCTGCATTAGGCCGTAGGCAAAGTCATGGGGAAAGCCGGAGGCACTACTGTAGTGTGTCACCTTATACTGCCCCATAACCGATAGATAGGGCATCAGGGACATCAGAAGTATACCACCAAGCTTGTACTTTAAGTCCATTGTTTTAAAGTCAAAAACCTTGCGAACCTTTTTCAGAGAAAGCAGCATATAATGCCCTGGCCAATAGAGTTCATGGAGACTCTTTAGGGTCTCTTGCTCAAAGGTCAGAATTCGATACAAACATAAGCTTGATCCAAAAATTAAGGTAATTCTCAGTTATCTATTGCACAAAAATAATTCCAATAATGATGCCCGCTCATTTTTCACACCTCTATTTCACTCTAGTATCATGATTGTTCTTTTCTAGCGTAGAAATGGTGCTTTTATTTCATCGGAAAGCGAAATAATGATAAAAATATTAAAATCACCTGAAATGGGTGAAAAAATGTCTTTCTAAAAGAGTGAATTTTACCCTTGGATATGGGCGACAACCCTATTGAACTGTGTTTGGAATCCTCGTGCCTAAAGAGAACCTGGTATCAGTGATATACTACTGCTACTGGTATGTAGGCTTTATGTACTAACGAACGAAAAATATTCAACCAATAACAACAATGCAATGAAAGCCCAAATACCCCGATAGAGATCACTATAACGTTGAAGCTGGATGATGTATTAGAGCTTAGTTATGAGGGTTTAAATAGCAATAAATCAGGGTGTTTTATCGAATTCACTTTACTGATTTGCAGCAATTGAAGACCGCAATAGAAGGGCTGATGCATGACCCAGGTTGAAATTCACCTCGAAGTGTTTGTGACCTATGTGGACATATCCTATAAGTTACCGCTTCATGAATACGGCTTATATAGAATTCATCAATGGAGTAGTACTCTATTGAGGTTTTTGGCAACTAACCTTTACACTATACTATGAAAACAAATTTTACGGTTATACACGATAACAGAATTCACACCATTTGCTTAGTGGTACTACTTTTTGCCAGAGGGATTTCTGCCCAAGCTTCCCTAGTATTGGAGGCATCCTGCGATTGTGACCATACTATTTCTAAGGCCACTACAGTGGTCAATGGCGACAGTATCGCTCCGGGCGATATCGTATGCCTAGAAGGTGGTATTAGAAAAGAACTTCGCTTCAACAACCTACAAGGGACAGCTACTGATCCCATAGTTATCGTTGGCCATGGCGAGAGAGTGGTTATCAATACTACAGCTAACTATGGTATACTTTTCGTAAACAGCAAACACTTCCAATTATCGGGAAGAAACGATGAGGAAGAGTATGGCATTGCTATCGAAAAGACCGGCCTTATGGGAGTCAATGCCACTGGACTTTCATCCCACTTTGAAATCAATAATATCGAGATAAGTCATGTAGGCTTTGCCGGCATCATTGCCAAAACGGATCCATCCTGCTCTTTTCCTGATCTGAGGCATTTTGTGATGGAGGGTGTAGAACTACATCATAACTATATCCATGATGTGGAAGGGGAAGGTATCTATGTGGGGTATTCTTGGTATCCAAAGAGGCAATTAAAGTGTTCGGGGATTACGACAGATCTCTATCCACACCGTGTGGAAAATCTGAACATACACCATAATGTTATTCATCGCTCAGGATGGGACGGCATACAGGTAGGCTCTGCTACGACAGAGGTCAAGGTGCATCATAACGATATCGACACTTATGGACTGGGAAAGGTTTCCGGGCAGGATAACGGCATGCAAGTTGGTGCAGGTACCACAGGGCATTGGTACAATAACAAAATACTTCATGGTCAGGGCGTCGGTGGTAATGGTATCATCGATATCGGTATTGGTAATACGACACTGTACAATAACCTCATCGTGGATACCAAAGGCAATGGTATCTATACCAATGATAAAAACCATAGCGACCCTACTGTATACTACCGTGCTTTTAACAATACCATCGTGAATACCGGCAGTAATGGCATCCATTTCTCGATAACCCATACCGATAGGACAAAAAACATGCTTGCCAATAATATTGTGGTCAATCCCGGACGAAGCTATTTTTCGGCCTCTCCGAGTAAAGTAAGTTTAATGAACAATACAGGTGCTGCCCATGCCGATGAACTTTTTTTTGCGGACAGGGAAAGTGGCGACTATTCTTTGACGGAAGACTCTCCCGCCATGGATACGGGCATTGATCTGAAGACTTACGGAGTTACCTTCGATTTAGAGGACAATCTTCGCGATGCGGACAAAAATCCTTTCGACAGAGGAGCTTACGAAGCAAACTTTTCCAAAGTGATGGGAGCGCCCCTATCGGAAGTGGTCCTTTTGTATCCCAACCCTACCATTGAATCCTTTACGCTCAGCGTGGAAAAAGAGAATACAAAGGTCTTTTTGTACGATAGAATGGGACAGCTTGTCCTCTGCAGAATGATGGTATCGACTACAGATCATATCGATTTGCGGGGATACGGATCAGGGGTTTATTTTTTGAAGATTGACGGTTATGGAGAAAAGATCAAAATTATCAAGAACCAATGATTCCCTTGTTCGGAGTATGGTAGGGGTTTAGGCGATTCTCCGGCATGAAGGAATCTGTAACGCCTTTGATATTTTCACAAAAAACTACTTAAGTCAGTGCAATACGATCCTGTAGTAAGTCAGTTCTGATTTCCTCTTTCCGAGGGCAGTCTTTTGCTAAGGTTATGTTTTGCAGTTTCCGATTTTAACATACACACAATTATTTTCACACTAAATAAACCACGAATTTCATGAACAGTTCAAACATTTATTTTACAATCAGAGTGTGTCTACTACTCTGTGTTTCGACCCTTTTCTGTCAAAATCAGAGTATTGGACAGCAAAGGGGCCGTGTCAAAATAGCCAACAATACAGTAGTTGCCGAAAACGGTAGCCGGCTCAGGGGCGGACCCATGCCTTTTGATATCTTTAAAAAACCTATAGAGTTCAATTGGGTTACCGATGAGTCCAACTGGGTCAGGGCCAAGGTAGATGGTCACTTAAATGCCATGCGTATCGTTTTTTTTGATCCTTGGAGAAAAAGCCAAGGCTACAACTACGGTACCGTGGACGAACAGATGCCCATCATCGAACAGTTGGTAGGTTATGCCAAGAACAATGGTATGTATGCCATTATCAATTTCCATGATGTGTCACGGTATGAGATGGACTTTGCCGAAGAGTTCTGGACCAAAGTGGCCAGTAAGTTCAAGGACGAGACACATGTGGTCTTCGAGTTGCTCAACGAGCCGGTACATAGTGGTAATACCAATGCGGCTTTCTACGAAAGTAGAGGCCACTATGCAAATTTTTATAAGCTCTATGATATCGTCAGGAGCCGTGCACCCCAGTCCCATATCATTCTGTTCTCTTTTCAGAACCTGAACAAGGACCTGCTCTCTGTAGTTGATGGTTTTGCGAGCAAGTACCCCAACGTGGATTGGACCAAAAGTTCCGTAGGCTTTCACTTCTACGGCGCAGGAAGTGCCAGCTATATCCATCGACTGACCGACCTAAAGGATAAGTATCCTGTCATCTGTACGGAATGGGACTATCCTTACAGTAATGATTACACCCCCGTACTGTCCGGCGAACTGTACAATGGACAAACGCTGGAAAGGCTGGGCGTATCGTGGTTGGACTGGAGGGCCGGCAGAAAGGAAAGTCACTTTCAGGGAGAGTTCTTGAATAAGTTTAAGGCCGATGCCATCAGCAAAGGTTATTTCTGGCCAGAGGATAATGGTGGGTCGGGGCCTGGTGGAGGAACCACCCCCACAAAATATGAAGCCGAGAGTGATGCTCAGATTGTTGCCGATGCCAATGGTAATGTAAACGTTGCTAATTTTGACGGTGACCCGGGACTAAGGTTGATGGATGAGGACGATGCCATTTCTTTTCAGATTTCCGTTCCTACAGCGGGCGAATACATCATCAAGGCCCGTGTTCGTTCGGGATACCCCGCAAGCCCTACTTACTACTTCAATGGTTATGACTTCAGTATCGATGGCCTTTCCTTATCGATGACGGGAGACCCCACTTCTGTTTCTCCATTGTTGATGGATACTCCACTGGGGGACATGCACTGGGGAACGACAGTATCGAATAAAATCAACCTACTGAGTGGTACGCAAACATTACGGATAAGTGCTGCTTACCCTTTTGTGGCTGTGGACTACATCACTGTAGAAGCGGCCCCTTCCGGCGCACGGGCAGGCAGTGCTCAGATAGGCTTCGGCGATGAGGCTAAGGCGCAGGTGGAGAATATCAGTATCTACCCTAATCCTGTTCAGGAAGCGCTGAACATAAACCTGCCCTATACCATGGATGGAAAAGTCATGCTGGTCAATATCCATAACCAAGAACTCTTAACAGAAGAGTTTTCTGAAAAGAATAGCCTGCACTTGAGCATGGAAGACTATCCTAAGGGCGTTTACTTCGTCCGGGTTCTGAATGATGATAGCAAAGTATACGTTCAGAGACTGATCAAACAATAAGGGACGGTTTTGGGGTTATTTCAAAACAATCTCCCAACCACTCCTATAAGTCGAAAAGAATAATTGAACTGCAAACAATGCCTGAAAAAGGGCCAGTGAATTTCATCGGTCCTTTTTCTTTTGTGGTTCTGTAAAAATGAATATACACATACATACAAATGAGTGGGGATAAGATGATTTTTCTTTGGAAAGTTATGTTCTGAAAGAAAAACGCTACTATAATATTAGGATTCATTTAAACCCAAATTGATCGATAGAAATCGTGATGAGCGTATAAATAGCAAAATACCGGCCATTTGGATTCATTCGGCATAGCACCGCTATGGTGAATGAAGACCGGTGGGCAAAGCTTCCGGTATGAAGCTATTTATGCGCGGAATAGGTTCTCTATTGATCATTTTGGGTTGAATACAAACTTAGCTTTTAACTATCGCCTATCTTCCTGTTCATTTTGCTTCACTCTGCGTTGACAATCCTCGCGATAGCGCTGCTATCCCTGCGGTTATCGCCTTGATTGAAACCAAAATGACCCGCGCAATCTTATACGACATTTAAAACCCAAATTTGTATAAGATGCAGTATTTCAGTTGCCCTTGACTGATGCTTCTGAGGATTGTTTTGAAATGTACTATTGTAATTGGTTGTCGTTTATTTTGGAGAGGACCGAGCGTGAAAACAGCGTTAAAACAATGTCCTGAGGATTTAGCCGAGAAAGGGGGGAGCTGCCTTACACGAGATGGACAAAGATAGCTTGCTATCTACTGAAAATTCAACGAAATGATGCACCGAAAGAATACATGGGAAATGAGTCGGACAGAGAAAGTGAAAATTTGAGGTGAATAATGTTCCTGCAAATCCCATGTACCCCTTGGAAGTTGATACCTACAAATGAAAAGTAGTTTGCAATAGTCTCTTGGAACTGCCGGTTTTATTTTTTCCGGTTTCACCTACAGGTTATACCGATTGAAAATGATGCGTCCGACGGACGGGAGACGCTCATGACCAAATCAACTCTTGACAATTATGCCGATGTCCTTTTTTTAGCGCATTTCCTTCGGTAAATTCCCCGATTCGATTTCGTTTCAACCCAAAATGATCGATAAGATTTCGTGATGAGCGTATAAATAGTAAAATATCAACCATTTGGATTCGTTCAGCATAGCACCGCTATGGTAAATGAGGGCGGGTGGGCAAAGCTTCTGGTATGAAGCTATTAATGCTCGTAATAGGAAGGCTATTGATTATTTTGGGTTCAAAGTAAAATTTGAGATTACTGCATTATTCATTAAACCCAGATCATGCATTGAAAAATTTACTGCGGATCTAAATAGCTGCAAATCAGTCGCTGCACTACGTTTATTGGATTCACCATAGCGGTGCTATACCAAATCCAATAAAACTCCCTGATTTATTGCTATTTGAACCCTCGTTACGAAGTTCCAACACATGATCTGGGGTAAAACTATTTTCAGCGATATGATCATAAAGACCTCCTTGATGCCGTTCCCTTTTGTAAAGGACCCAATAGGATACTTGTCCTTGGTCGTTTTTCTGCTGTTACCAAGTTCATCTTGGTCGCAGATTACTTTACTCGGGGACAATATCCCCTATGGAAATATCCGAGATGGCGACTTTGAAAGTGTCAAGGCCTATTGGAGGGAGGCCAAGCAATCTCCATTTTGGAAGACCCACATACTTAAGGGTGATATCCCTATGGGAATACATAGGGGCAAACTTTTCAGTGCCAATGAAATAGGAGTGGCGGAGTCCGAACCACTAAGTGGAAATCCCTTGTGTCGGGAACTGTCATCGGGAGATATTCTGAACTGGAGTTTTGGTGCCGATTTGGAATACAAAGGCAAGGGAAGCCTATCCTTGAGTCTTGTCTTCGGAGAGGAGGAACACCTATTAGCAGAGAAAGTACCGTTGATAGGTGCAGATAGAAAGATAGAACATTTTAGTGGGAGCTATACCCTGAGCCAAAAGGACAGTCAGGCAGGTCTGCCTTATGTAAGGGTAGTATTCTACTCCGAAAAAGAAATTAAGGTCTTTCTGGACTATGTAACTATTGTGCTGGCCTCTAGGGCCAACCCAGGTCCCGAACGACTGGAAGGGACGGCAGATGAAAAGGGCCTGCGCTTGTCTTGGAATGATACGGTAAAGAGTAATTCTACCTATTCTATTTATAGGAGTAGGGAAGAAATGACGGGCTATCAAAATATAGGGAATACCGAACACCTTTGGTATATAGATACGACCATTGTCAATGGAGTTGGATATCATTACAGAGTGACCCGTACAGGAAATCCAGGCTCTGCGCCATCCAATGGAATCCGTGTTTCCCGAGAAGATAAAATAGCACCGAGACCACCGAGGATTACCAAAACCCAAGTTTATGATACGGAGATCAGTATCGTATGGGACAAAGCCGAAGAAGAGGACGTGGCCTATTATTCCATAGAAAGGGGCGATGCCCAAGGTCAACATAGAACTGAAATCGCAAAGGGTATTCTGGGGGTTTACTTTGAAGACCTATATCCGCCCAAAGAAGTGGGCAACACTTATTTTGTCCATGCCCACGATTATAGCGGCAACAAAAGTGCGGCCTCATCTCCAATCAGCGCAAGGGTCAAGACCGTAGAAGGAGCTTCTTTTCATGATTTGATCTTACCCATGCCCATCCACAAGAAACTGAGTTCTGAAGTCTGGGGTGCGCCGGGAGTAGTACCCCGCGACCCTCATAATGGTATAGAACACCCGGACTGGTCCTACTGGGGCGGTCACCCTATGTACGGTCACGATGGGAAATACCACATGTTGGTCGTTCGATGGCCGGCCAATGGCCTGAAAGGACACTGGGAGTGGCCCAACTCTACCGTGGTCCATACAATTTCCGAACAGGCCACAGGTCCTTACCTACCCACCGATACCGCGGCCTATGACTATAAAAACGGTCTAGGGCATAATGCCGATGTCCTTCGGCTCAATGATGGCCGCTACCTGCTCTATTCCCTTATTGATTGGGAACCTACACTGTTCACCGCTCCTACCATGAGTGGTCCTTGGCATAGAGAGGGTATTATGGATATTATCTACGATGCCGAAGCACTGAACGATGACCGTAAATACCAAGTGGAACGTAACCTATCAGGACTACAGCTGGAGGACGGCAGTCTACTGTTCATATCCAAGTTCGGAAGAATGATCAAAAGCAGTGATGGATTGCTTGGTCCCTATCACGTACTGAGCGATGTCATCCAGAAGAATGAGACCATTCCGGAGCGCTATCGCCGCTCGGGCTATGAAGACCCGGTACTATGGCGGGACGAAGTTCAGTTTCACTGTCTTATCAACGCCTTCATCGATAAGCGGGCCATATACCTACGCTCTCCTGATGGCATTCACTGGAAGTTTGATCCTGGACTGGCCTATACACCGAAGAGTACCGCTTATGTGGATGGTACGCGAACACTCTGGTACAAGTTGGAGCGTCCGCATGTACTCCAGGACGAATACGGACGCGCCACACACGTATCACTCGCTGCACTGGACGTGCCCAAAAGAGATGACCTACCGGGCGATGAGCACAATTCGAAAAATATCATCCTACCGCTAAGGGTTCATCGACGCTTACGGTTATTGAACAAGGATGTCATCGATGCCACTACCCGGAAAATTAAGCTTCTTATTCGTTCCGAACCCGGTTTTGATGCACAGCGGGATATCAATCTGGCCTCACTGCGCTTTGGTGCCTCCGAGGAGGTCAATTTTGGTAGAGGCTGCCGCGCTCTTCGCTCAAAGAAGAAAGGCAGAGACCTATTGGTCCTCTTTAGTGGTACCGAAAATGGATTTACGAAGAACAATTTTGCGGGCAAATTATTGGGACGGACCAAGTCCGGAGAACTCATTATAGGCTACTCCAAGCAGAGGGCAGAATAAGCATTATGCCTTCTTCTTGGCTACGGACTGTAGGCTGATGGCCAGCTCCTGTTCTTCCAGCTGTATCAGGTCGCTGCTGTCCCCTAAAACTTCATCGACAAAGCCGATGGATTGGGCTTATAGGGCATTCATGAGCTTATCCCGTAAAAACAACGGCCCTATTTTCCTTCCAACGATGTCCTGTATTCTGCCCCATGATATGGGACAACTGGGCCTGAATGCGCTCTTGTTCACGGGTAGCGATGCGGACATCCTCGGTATATCCTTTTGTGTCCCCACCCGTGGGGTGCATGTGTACTGTGGCCTGAGGCAGCGCGTAGCGCTTTCCCTTCTGTCCGGAAGTGAGCAGAGCAGTGGCCATACTCCCCGAGAAGCCCACGGCAACCGTAGAGACGGGAGCGGAAATCATGTTCATGGCATCGTATATGGCCAGGCCGGCATAGACACTCCCTCCAGGAGAGTTGATATAAACCCAGAATGTTCGTTGGAACTTCGTCATGAGGGCTTAAATGGCAATACATCAGTGCGTTTTCTTGGATTCAGCGTAGCACCGCTACGGTGAATTCAAAAAACGCATTCATTTACTGATTTGAAGCCAGTTAAGTCCGGAATGGATTTTCTAATGGACATTTTGGGATAAAGGTCGATTCGACGCTTGGCATCCAGGCTATTGAGGTAGAGCAGTTGTGCTACCACCACATTGGATACTTGGTCATCGATTCCTGTTCCCAAAAAGATGATCCTCTCTTTCAGTAGGAGGCTGAAAATATCATAGGCCCGTTCTCCGTGGCCACGGTTGTCCACCACCATAGGGATGACACCCGATTTCATTTGTAATGACACAGCTTTTTCGTTTATATAATCAAGAAAATAATGATTGGGAAATGGTGACTTGGATAAATGACGATGCTGTATGGTTCCATTTTTGGATTGCGCGTTCATCACAGGGCATTCATTGGCTGCTTCTATTGCGGGGTGAACTTCTTCAAATCAGTAAAATGGACCTGTCTTTTGAACTTACTGTAGTGATGCTGCGTTTAGCCCAAAACAATCCACTGATTTATTGCATTTAGAGTCCTTATGATGGAACTTCGGATACGGCTGTATTCACGAAACCATTAAACCCGGATCATGCGTTGGAACTTCGTAACGAGGGTTTACATGTCCATAAATCAGGGAGTTTTATTGGATCTGGCATAGCACCGCTATGGTGAATTCAAAAAACGTAGTGCAACGACCGGTTTGCAGCTATTTATACAAATTTGGGTTTCAGATGTCGTATAAGATTCCTCGGGTCATATTGGTTTCAATCAAGGCGATAACCGCAGGGATAGCAGCGCTATCCCTAGGATTGTCAACGCAGAGTGAAGCAAAATGAACAGTAAGATAGGCAATTTTAAAAGCTAAGTTTGTATTATATGGTTGATGGATGTATTTATCCATGGATTATTGCTAATTTAGGGATGTCGGCTTGTCCATGTAGGACTTTGTAGCTCTATACAAACTTATCTTTCGAATGATGCATATTCTCCTGTTCGTTCTGTCCCATACTATGTGGGGAATTTTCGTAATAGTGCTGCTATCCAACGATTTTTCATTTAATGGGATAAAATGGCCCTTGATACTTTTATGTGGCATTCAAAACATGAATCTTATTATCTATTAGGTATCTGAACTGAAAGAAACATGCCATCGAACAATTCCTTAAGACTTATTTTCTCACTTTTTCTGCTTTGCTCCCTAAGTTGCTCTTCAAAGAGCGATGTCGGACATAGCAAATTCCGGATAGCACTGCTCGATTCGGCCAACCACTCGTCCCGTGCGGTTTCGATGTTGATGCACCTTACTGAGAATGGACTGGTCGGATATGTGGCCGGAGAACAGAACACCCTTGAGCTGTATGGGATAGATGAAAAAGGTAAGCTGGATTTTATGAAGCAGTACCCCATTACGGACAGATTTGGAGGTTTGAGAGCACTGACGTCCCATAAACTCGCCCGTTATGAGGTGCTTATCCTGGGAAACAAAGCCAATAATTCCCTTGAAGTCCATCAGATGGGGAGCAATGGAGAGCTGAGAAAGCTAAGTTCGGTCAATGATACGGACACGACTTTTATCGATGAAACGGTTACGATTCAGAAAGTTACGATAGGGAGTAGGACCTTTATTTATGCGGGAGGCCTGGACAAAGGGCTATCCTGCTATGAGTTGTCCGAAAACGGAGTGTTGCATCCAGTGCAATCCATTGCAGATGATAAGACCCAGCACCTTCATGGCATCATTGGTATGTCGACATTGTCCATAGGGGACAAACAATTCCTGTTTACCGGAGCATTTTTTGATAATGGTATCAGTTGTTATCAAGTAATGCAGAATGGGCATTTGCAAAACATATCCAATATCAAAGACGATAGTACCTTGTTTCTGAACGGAACCTTTCCGGTGAATGCGGTCCAATTCGGAAATGAAAATTACTTGCTTGTGGGACATCGTCATCAGCTCCATTACGCTATGGACAATGCGGAGAAACACTATCATGGAGATGGTATCAACGTTTTCAGGGTCAGTGGACAAGGGCAAATGAGGCTGCATTCTCAGCTCAAAGATGATAACAAACTCCTGTTAAAAGGAGCAACACGCATTGAAATTATAAAAACAAATGAAAAACAAGCCCTTGTTTTTATTGCTACCAGAGATGATAAAGGAATTCAGGTCTGTTCCTTGGGCGCTGATGGTATACTCAGGCCCATCAAATCGATAGATTTGGGCTATTCCATTTACAATGGGATGACACTGAAAAACAATAAGGACAACTGGTACCTCTGGGTGGGGGCCTATGATAGGGATGTGGTAGAGGTGTATTCTATAGCGTACAATTAAATATTCTCCATCAGGCCGTTCCTATCCAACAGTATGTGATATTGTTTTTCTTGGATACGGTTCAGTACCGCTAGGGCCGGCCTAACAAGTAGGTCCATTTTATTGAATTGAAGGAGTTTATTCTGAAATAAAAGGCTTACTGACTACTGTAGATTTCGAGTCGAACGGTGTGAAAAAACACTTCAAAACAGTCTCTAATACAAATTAGGGTTTCAACTGTCGTATACGATTGCGCGGGTCATATTAGTTTCAATCAAGGCGATAACCGCAGGGATAGCAGCGCTACCCCGAGGATTGTCAACGCAGAGTGAAGCAAAATGAACAGGAAGATAGGCGATGGTTAAAAGCTAAGTTTGTATTACACTACAGAATCAAGAAGCGAAACCAATACTCTAATAGGTATGCTTGAGCATTGGCCTTGATATAATACCGTTGAAGTGATTTAGACTTTTTGTTTTGAAGCGAAAATAAAGGATTTTTTGCCCCGGCAAAGCCTTTTTTGAGTGGCGTAGCCAAGGTTACGTCAGGAGAAAAAGTCAAGATCGGGGTAAAACAAGACTTATTTGCAGCCAGAAGAAAAAGTCTAAATCACTTCTTTTATAGGAATTCCGGTTTCCAACTAAGTTCTTATCTCTTTCTCAGGGAGTCGTGATTTTAGTATTCCTTCCTTTGAATTTCGACTCATCGATAATAGGGAAGTTATCGGTTTCGGCATTTCTCACAAACTTTCTTATACGCTCTACTTCCACAATATAATTTTCGATCTGCTCTTCTTCGGTATCACCATAACTATGAGGCCTATCGAGCATTCTTCTATAGTAGTCATAAAACTCGGATTCCCCATGCCGAAAAGCTTTGAAATTGTTCTCGACCTTTAGGGCCCTGTGGAAACCGATCAAGAGTGCCGAATGGGCCGAGATGATTGTGAGAAATAACTTGGCCTCAAAGGTATCGTTGGTGGCCTGTGTGATAATGGGAATCAGTATGGCTACGGGTATGGTCCAGAATAGTGCATAATAATGAAACCGGCGGTTCCATTCGGCCTTGTTTTTCCAGAAGACCAATGTTCCTATTATTCTGGAATAATGCTGCTGGAGCAGTTCCTTGTTCTTTTCGGAAAAGTGAATCGAACTTTCGAAAGAAGCACCGCCCGGATTCAATTTTACTTGTTTTAACATGGCCATGACTACAGGGATGAAAGTCAGTACCCCTATGATGGTATAAGCTGTTATTGCTATTTCCCAAGTGTTCATTGTCTCTAGGCAATTTTCATGTTTTACTTTGTGAATCCCCAAGTTCCGACAATGGTCATTCCGGAAAGGACTCATTTTTTCTAAAATAATGTATTGAGCCAGCCTTTGCAAGTCAGTTTCAGTTTTGATGCAGTTTGATTCGTTTACCCGTAGCTGCCGCCCTACAGACACTGGAAAAATATGCCATACAACTGATCGCTCAAGCTGAAGTAGTAAGGCCAAACAGGACTGTCAATAGAATTGGAAGGTATGGAGGAAGGCCTGCCTGTTTTATAACTTACAAACCTTAACTAAACGACATTGCCCGGATTATGTATTGGAGCTTAGTTATGAGGGTTTAAAAAGCAATAAATAGGGAGTTTTATTGGATTTGGCATGGCATCGCTATAATAAATTCAAAAAAAAACGCATTCAATTTACTGATTTTCAGATATTTGATATCGTAATAGAAGGGCTGATTACTGCCGTTGACTTAAGCATGTTTTTGGTTCATATGATATTTTCTTCCTTGGAAATAGGTTCTCTTTCGGGTCTGTCCTTTCCTGGAGTATTCGACCCTGGACCTGAACAAAATCCATCTTGGGGGATTACTTTAGCAACAGCCTCAAATCATATTTTGATTGGGATGGTTTCACAACTCGCCTAAATAGCCGATTGACTGATAGTTGATTTTTTGTATAAGGCTTTACTGTTAGGTAGGGTGTTTGGCAAATTGTACGTTTACTAATTGAAAATAAAACTGTTCATGGTTTTTCGACTTGATGGATAATATGATAATAACCTTAGAGACTGTTTTGAAGATATTATTTTAGAATTTGTTATCCCTTATTTTGGATAGGACCGAGTGTTAAAATAATGCCCTCGGGGCATTATTAGTGAAGGGGCCGGTCTGCCGCGTGAGCCATTGACAAAGATAGCATGTCGCGCTAGCTAGCGGAAATTTCAACGAAA
>CANLOE010000054.1 GCA_947492745.1 uncultured Cyclobacteriaceae bacterium
TGCCGAACGAATCCAAATGGCCGGTATTTTGCTATTGATACGCTCATCACGATTTCTATCCATCAATTTGGGTTAAAACCATCTGTAAACTTCGGGTTTTGATCGAAGTAATACTATATTACAGTAAATACCTATCAGACGATGTCCGACCTATTTCTATTCTGATATGGAACATGAAAAACAGTATTGGGTGATGAGTCTATTTCAAATCAAATAGAAGAGAACTGAAACCGTAGTAGGTACGCTTTATAAGACTTCATGGAAATAGTTAGGTATATAGAGGTGAAAACAAATGCGGAAACAATGACTATATCTACCGACAACAAAGCACTGATAACCTTAAGTGAAAATGAACCCTCAACACGGCAGTGGAAAGTGGGAAACTATGAGCAATATCCTGTATATGAAGGTAATGACCTAGGCCTAAGTTACTCTCCACGTGTCTCTATCTTTAAGTTATGGGCCCCGACGGCGAGGGCCGTCACTCTTCGCCTGTATCCAAATGGCTTTGGAGGCGAAGTGCTGGAAGCCCTAAAGATGAAAGCGGGAGATAAGGGGTGCTGGGAGCTGGCAGTAGAAAAAGATCTAAAAGGCCTGTTCTATACCTATCAGATAGAAGAAGAGGATAAACTTCTGGCGGAAACACCGGGCATCTATGCGAAGGCTGTAGGTGTGAATGGATACAGGGCCGCGGTAGTGGCCATGGACACTACCCATCCCCCGGATTGGAAAAAAGATAAACGGCCTGAACTGGTCCGTCTCATTGATAGTATATTGTATGAGGTACACATTCGTGACCTCACGATACATGAGAGTAGCGGAAGCCCGTTTCCCGGTAAGTATCTAAGTATGGCCCACAGTGGTACCCGTGGGCCAGAGGGCGTGAGTACAGGACTGGACCATATCATCGAACTGGGCGTGACCCACGTTCATCTATTACCATCTTTTGATTTTGGCTCGGTAGATGAGATGCAACTGGACCGTCCTCAGTACAACTGGGGCTATGACCCGGTAAATTATAATGTCCCCGAGGGGTCCTATGCTACCGACCCTTATGATCCGGTCATACGCATCAGAGAGTTCAAGACAATGGTCAGGGCCCTGCACAGTCATGGAATCCGTGTCATCATGGATGTGGTGTTCAACCATACCCATGTGTATGATGCCTCACATTTCAACCTGGAAGTACCCGGTTACTATTATCGCCATAGGGACAACGGTACACCCTCCGATGCCTCCGCTTGTGGTAACGAGACCGCTTCCGAGCGAGTGATGATGCGCAAGTTCATCATTGACTCCTGTCTTTACTGGGCTCAAGAGTACCATATCGACGGGTTTCGCTTTGACCTCATGGGCATACATGATCTGGATACCATGAATGCCGTATCCAAAGCTTTGAAGGCCATCGATGCTTCCATAATGGTATATGGAGAGGGATGGTCCGCCGGGAGCAGCCCCTTGCCCGAACATCAGCGGGCACTGAAGGTCAATGTTCCGCGTTTATATGATGTTGCAGCTTTCAGTGACGACCTGAGAGATGCCGTAAAAGGCTCCGTATTCGATAAAAAGAGCAAAGCATTTGTCAATGGAGGTGCGGGAGCAGCAGAAAGTATCAAGTTCGGTATAGTGGCCTCGGTATACCATCCACAGGTCGATTATAACGCTGTCCATTATTCCCGACAAGCTTGGGCCAGGAAACCCTCACAATGTATCAATTACGTGAGCTGTCATGATAACCATACCCTGTACGATAAATTGTATCTTTCCACCGAAGATGGTACTGTAGAAGAAGACATGCTACTGAAAATGCATAAAATGGCCAATGCTATTTTATTGACATCCCAAGGAATCCCTTTTTTGCATTCGGGAGTGGAAATGGCCCGGACGAAAGGAGGGGAACACAACTCTTATCGCAGTCCCGATGCCATCAACCAAATCGACTGGAGCCGTAAAGTAAGCTATGCGCCTGTATATTCTTATATCAAAGGCCTTATCGCTCTTAGAAAAGGGCATCCTGCCTTCAGGATATCTTCCACGGAAGAAATCGTGGAAAATCTCTGTTTTCTGGATACGGAAGACCCTTTTGTCATTGCCTACACTGTTAATGGTAAAGCTCTTGCCGATAGCTGGAGTACTATACTGGTGGTATTCAATGCCAATACCGAACCTGTGGAACTCCTACTTCCGCCGGGGACATGGCAGCTGGCCGTCAATGCCGAGGAAGTTGACCTAAAGGGGATGACCTCTATGGAAGGCGGTCGACAACCTATACCGGCGATGACCTCTTGGGTACTCTTCAAAAGCGAATTTCAATAGGAAAGAATCGTTATTGTCCGAGTAGCTACATTCAAAACCATAACTAAATATTGTCGATATTGTTAATGATGCTATATTAGCAATAGTTAACTATACCTGAAACAAAATTGCCTCGTGTTCCATCTATCGTGATCAAGGAATAGGGTAGGAAGAAATAGCGCTAAATGTATAGGGCTTCTAGGTATAAAGTGTCAAAATAATAAAAAATGCTATCAAAATTATTCACTGCTCTGCTAACGGTCAGTCTTTTTACAGGCTGTAATCACAAGTCTCAATTACCTGAAAAAGAAACCAACGCTGAACTCGAAGAACTTATCGTTATGAAAAAAAAGGCCCCTTTTCTCTGGGAAAATGCCACTGTGTATTTTCTACTGACCGATAGGTTCCACATAGGCGACCCGGATAGACCACCTGTCTTTGGTAGGAAGCAGGATGGATCTCCCTTAAGGAGTTTCATGGGAGGTGATATCAGAGGTATCATACAGAAGCTGGAGGAGGGTTACTTCGATAGATTAGGAGTGACGGCGCTTTGGATGAACCCAATGATGGAGCAGATTCATGGAAGTACGGATGAGGGTACAGGTAAAAGTTATCCTTTCCACGGATACTGGCCAAAGGACTGGACTACGCTGGACCCTAACTTCGGTACTATGAAGGATTATAAAGAGCTTATAGATAAAGCACACGCGAGGGGTATTCGCGTATTAATGGACATCATCGTCAACCATACAGGTCCTGTTACGCCCATTGATGAGCAGTGGCCTTTGGACTGGGTGCGCGTAGGCCCCAGCTGTACCTATGAGGACTTTGAATCTACCGTCTCTTGTACCTTGGTGAAAAATCTGCCCGATATAAAAACAGAGCTGGAAGAAGATGTAGCGCTACCTGATTTTCTGATTAGAAAATGGAAGCTAGAAGGCCGGTTTGAAGAAGAGCAAGCATCTTTGGATGCATTCTTTGAGCGTACGGGCTATCCTCGCGCACCCAAATATTATATTATCAAATGGTTATGTGACTATGTCAAAGCCTTAGGTATTGATGGTTTTAGAGTGGATACCGCTAAACACACGGAACCCGAAGTATGGTCCGTATTATATAAGGAGGCGGCATTGGCATTTAACGATTGGAAAAGTGCCCACCCCCATGAGGTATTGGACGATAAAGCATTTTACATGATAGGAGAGGTATACGGTTATACGCTAGGTCATGGTAGAAGTTATCCCATGGGCAAGGGTAGAAATATCGATTTCTTTAAACATGGTTTCAACAGCCTCATCAATTTCTCTTTTAAAGAGGATGCCAAAAAAAATCCGGAGAAGCTGTTCAGTAGTTATGCAAAGACACTCCAAGGCGCTGACTTCAAGGGGAAAAACGTGCTGAACTATGTCTCCTCCCATGATGATGGCGAACCCTTCGACCTCCATCGAGAAAAGGTTTTCGAAGCGGGCACCAAATTGATGTTGACTCCCGGAGCTGCACAGATATACTATGGTGATGAACTGGCACGGCCACTAACGGACAAAGGGGCCATGGGCGATGCCAACTTGAGATCTTTCATGAACTGGCAAGATATCGGTAAAGAGAAGGGTGACTATCAGGTAGACGCCTTGTTTGAGCACTGGGCCAAACTGGGTACATTCAGGAAAGAACACCCATCGATAGGTGCGGGTCTTCACCGACAGCTGGCTACAGTTCCTTATACCTTTTCCAGGACACTGGAGAGGGATGGTTATTTGGATAAGGTCGTCGTGGTCATGGGAGAGAATACAGGGCCTATCGACCTTAAGGGAGCTTTTGCTGAAGGGGAGTTGTTGACCGACGGGTATTCCGGCAAGACGGCCAAGGTCGAAAAGGGAACAGTAGACTTCGGCAAGGTAGGAGATTTGATATTGATAGCGCAGTCAGAAGCCCATTGATATCCCCGCGATAGTCTCCAGGGAAAATCAAGTATCTGATTTCAATCTTGGAAGTTTATCAGTGCTAACCCTCTTTTTTTGGTAAGGAGGGTTGGTTTTTTCATAAGGCAAATTTTTTGGTTCTTTTGTTTTCCCTTTAACGCGAGACCCATTTTCCGCATAGTATTTTCTCAAAAGACGGATGTTCCTTTCATTGGATTTAAAGAACAAATCGAAAACTGTCCCTGCGATCGGTATGGAACCAATTAGGGCATCCAACGTAGCGTTGAAGACCATTTTGTAAACTAGTTTACCACTGGCGCCATGCCGGTACATGGTATGGATCAAAACCAATGATACCACAAACGTACTTAAGTCCCCGATGATGGGAACAAGACTGAAAATGGGGTCAAGCCCAAACTTTGTATTTGTACCCGGAATAGTAAATTTAGAATCCAATAATATTGATATACGGTCTACCCATTTTAGGTCCGGTCCGTCTTCGGTTTTCCCCAAATCCTTAACTTCAACTGTATTGTTCTTTTTATTCGAAAACATAATATTCCCTATTTACTGAAATTCAAACACTTTTACCATTATTCGGCAAGGTTCTCCTCCTCATCGGTAATTATAACCGCAATGAAAGTCATTGTCCGCCTCATTTGTGCAATTATCTACTGAATAGGCATTTGGTTGAAAAAATATATAAGTTTTGGCCACCCCTAACTATCTTCCTTTTACCTTTGTAATGATTTAGACTTATTACCATTTATGTCTGCATCAAACCTAAAACCTAAACCAAAAATCTCATACTCTGTTTATGAAAACTACCAAATTATTTGTGCTAATGACATTTGCGGCATTCCTTCTTACCGCAGCACTACCCAACATGCTACTTACCGGACTGGATGACCCTGAGCCTATCGGAAAGTATTTGAATGGCAAATTACCGGAACTCAGCCCAAATACCAATGATGGAGACTGGACATTAGAAGAAGTTTTCCTATTGGAAGATGTCAACAAGCCACTCCATATGGCTCAGGAGCCAGGTACTACCAGGTTATTGGTCGCCGAGATGGAAGGTTTCATCGTGACCGTGGATAAGAACGGTCCTGACGAGTCTTCCATGTTCCTTGATATCCGTGATCAGGTGCATTTCGAAGGAGAAAGTGGACTGCTGAACTTTGCTTTTCATCCCCGTTATGGTGTTGATAATCGATATTTTTATGTTTTTTATCAATATCAAGAACTGGGTGACGAACGGTTTTACACACGAATATCACGATTTGAAGTGGATGAAATGACCCAAGTAGCCAATCGAGATTCTGAGGAAGTACTGATTCAGGTATATGACGAGGCCTGTAACCATAATGGGGGCGGCCTGTTCTTCGATCAGGATGGATTTCTACATATCTCTTTTGGTGATGAAGGTCTTGGAGACGATGCCTTTAACAATTCGCAGTTATTGAACAAAGGCTTCTTTGCGGGCATGTTGCGTATCGATGTGGATCAGGATGCCGGTAAAAGCCATCCTATCCGTAGGCAGCCAGCTAAAGTGGACGTCGATGATAAAAGTTTTACCGACAACTATTTTATCCCTAATGATAATCCTTTTCTGGACGAAGGAGGAGGACTACTGGAAGAATTCTATGCCATTGGGTTGCGGAATCCTCATCGGGTAACCTATGATGAACTTACGAATACCATATGGGCCGCAGATGTAGGTCAGGCCCAAAGAGAGGAAGTGAACATTATCAAGAAGGGATACAACTATCAGTGGGCATTTAAAGAAGCCACATTGGATGGTCCCAAACCAAGACCAGGAGAGGTATTTGGCGTGGAATCGGGGCCTATCTATGATTATGGCCGTACTATGGGGGATAAAAGTATCACGGGAGGTTATGTGTATCGTGGTTCTGAACATCCTGAACTGGTCGGCAAGTATATCTTTGGTGACTTTGTGTCCAATCGTATATGGTCACTGGATTATGATGTGGATACGGGAGATGTCCAAGTAGAAGAGCTGATGCGGGCCAGTGGTACGGGTATTGCGGCCTTTGCTACGGATGCTGATGGAGAACTGTATGTCCTGGGCCTTTTTAGAGGCGGTATTATTTACCGACTTACAAAGGCAGGAGAACCCAATCCCGAACCCCCGACCTTGCTTTCGCAGACAGGTGCTTTCAAGGACCTGAACACACTGGAGCCTGTAGAAGGCCTACTGCCTTTTGAGGTCAACCAACCGTTCTGGTCTGATGGTGCATTGAAGAGGCGCTGGATTGCCGTCCCCAATGACGGTAGCCATGACACTGAAGAGGAGCAGATTCAATTTAAAGAAAATGAGCCATGGACTTTCCCTAAAGGAACGGTACTGATCAAACACTTTGACTTCAATACCGATGAACGCGACCCGACAAAAACAAGAAGGCTGGAAACACGATTCGAAGTCAGGGATGAGCTAGGGAGGTTTTACTACATGACCTACCGATGGAATACCGCAGGAACAGATGCCGAGCTTGTTACCACGGAAATCAATGAGGATATCCCCTATATAGATGCCAGTGGTACTGCTCAGACGCTGAACTGGTATTATCCCAACAGGGAAGATTGTAAAACCTGTCATCAAAGTGCCTCAGGTTATGTGCTCGGACCTACTACTTATCAAATGAACGGAGAAGCTTTTTATGCCAAAACAGGGAGAACGGCCAATCAATTGGAAACATTTGATAAATTAGGCCTGTTTTCTACTCCCTTAAATAAGAACGATATCGAGAAATATCAGAAAGTAGTGGCACTGGATGACCCAAGCGCCAGTTTAGAGGAACGTGCTCGGTCTTATCTGGAAGTAAACTGTAGCTACTGCCATAGGCCAGGAGGAAGTACTTCTACGGGTTTCGACCTGCGCTTGGGTACTCCTTTAGAGGATCAAGGTATTATTGACGTTACAGGCAAAGATAACCTCGGACTGCCCGATGCCAAACTGATAGCACCGGGCAGTCCTGACAAATCATTATTATTTCTAAGGACTGCCGCAGCAGATGATGGTATAGCCATGCCACCTCTGGCAAAGAACAAAGTAGATGAAAATGGAAAAGAAGTTCTGAAAGAATGGATAGAGAACTTGACGGCACCGGTAAATGATGATACCCTCAAACCTTATATGTATCCCGTCCCAGCGACTTCCTCCTTGAATATAGTCGGGGCAAAGCTAGGCCATAACCTGACCATTCTTTCCAATCGTGGAGAAGTGGTCATGGAAATAAAGGAAAATACTGCAAAGAGCGTTGATATCTCTCCACTGACTCCAGGGATTTACCTGCTAGTTATCGATGGAGAGCCAATACGTAAATTCATCAAATATTGATCCATAGGTAATATTGAGTTCCTATAATCAGTTATATGATTGTGGATAACAGGATTTTCTTGAACGGCATAGGTTGTATACAATCTATTCAACCCGTATCATGCGTTGGAACTTCGTAACGAGGGTTTAAATAGCAATAAATCAGGGAGTTTTATTGGATTTAGCATAGCACCGCTATGATGAATTCAATAAACGTAGTGCAACGACCGGTTTACAGCTATTTAGATCCGCAGTAGATTTTCCAATGCATGATCCAGGTTTGAAATCGCCTATCTTCCTGTTCATTTTGCTTCACTCTGCGTTGACAATCCTTGGGATAGTGCTGCTATCCCTGCGGTGCTCGCCTTGATTGAAACAAAATGACCCACGGAATCTTATACGACAGTTGAAACCCAAATTTGTATAATTTATGATACATTATTTCTATAAAAGTGCTCTCTTCCTTCAAGCCTTCTAATTTACCCTTGCTTAAGAGTAACTGTTGAATCTAGGTTAAAAGACAATAATCTAATTTCAGCAATCTTCGATATTGTCCTATCCCGTTTTGAAAACTCTCACAGATAGCGCTGTTATCCTTTCTCACGTGGCAGGAAAATCCTCAGGACATTTTTAATTTTCAGCTCTGCCCCGTTCTATGATAATTATTATAAATTTGAGTATGATAACTAACAGTGCGAGAATTGATATTGTAGTAATGGTCCTGTTATACGCTGTTTTGTCCTCTTGCGTACAGGTGCATTCCAATGATAAGATGCACGAAGAGGAGTTTTCCAATGAGCGTTTGCTACAGTCATTGGAGGAATCCATATCTCTGGTGGCACAGCCCGCCAAATACCATTATCGTAAAAGCAAATTGCTCTATGGCACCGGTGAAGTGATAGAAGCACTGGCACAGATAGAGGAGGCCATAGAACTAGGCTATACAACTCCCAATGCTCATTACCTGTTAGCAGAACTCCAAGATGTCAATGGTCAACATGCCAATGCTTTGTTCTCTGCGTTAAAAGCTATCGAAATGGGCGAAAAAGACCCTGGTCTGTTCAAGCTCATTGCGAGGCAGTACTTAAAGATGAACAAAAGTACCCAAGCCTTTGATTATATTAACAATGCTATAGTCAACCGTCCTCATGACCCCGAAGCACATTACCTAAAGGCGCTGGCTTACCTAGCGCTGAGCGATACCCTAATGGCAGAGCGATATATTGACACAAGTCTGGATATGGCACCCGGTTTTTCGCAGGCCTTGGACCTGGCCTTGGATCTGAGCTTGGCCAAGGGACAGCTGGATAAAGCAGATACTTATTTACGAAGGGCCATGGAGAGCAAACCGAATTACTTGCAATACCGCTACAAAATGGCTGAACTCCTAGAGCTCAAAGGTGATTTTGAATCGGCTAAAGTGATTCTAGGAGAGCGGTTAGCGGTTTCGCCAGAGGACAAGCAGGCCAATGTGCAACTGGCCAAACTCTTTTTTAAAGAGAGAAAATACGATTCTGCTATTGTGTATGCCAGTAAGGCTTATGGACAAGACAGTACAGGTAGTGAAATAGGTAGGGTCTTGGCGCAGAGCTATGATAAGAGAGGCATATATCAAGAATCGATACAGGTGTACCGACAACTATTGAATAGGGATTCTTTAGATAATTTTGCTAAAACAGAATTAGATAAATTGCAAAGAAAAGTTGCATATTTGTGGCAAGTGCGGCAGCGACGACAAGAGATGGAGATACAGCCTACCCTTCTTCCCAAAAAGGAAATCGGCTTAGGTCGTGGAGATGGTGGCGCGCCAATAGAGAATAAATAAAGTAGTATTATTATAGTATCAGTTACATGGAGATGAACATTACTTTGCCCGATGGTTCGGTCAAAACATTTGAAAAAGGGAGCAGCAGCCACGATATCGCTATGAGCATTAGCGAAGGTTTGGCAAGAAATGTACTGGCCGCTCAGGTAAACGGTGAAGTGTGGGATGCCCACCGACCTCTCACTGAAGATGCCACTGTACACTTACTGACGTGGAATGATATGGAAGGGAAAAAGACCTTCTGGCATTCTTCGGCACACCTTTTGGCCGAAGCATTGGAAGCACTCTATCCCGGTACCAAGTTTGGTATCGGCCCTGCCATCGACAATGGTTTTTACTATGATGTCGATTTTGGTGACCGTACCTTCGGGGAAGATGACCTACAAAAGGTGGAGAAGAAAATGCAGGAGTTGGCCCGTAATAAGAATGAGTTTATCCGAACGGAAGTCAGTAAGGCAGATGCCATAAAGTATTTTACGGAAAAAGATGATGAATACAAATTAGAGCTGATCGATGGTCTTGAAGATGGTCACATCACTTTTTATCAACAGGGTGATTTTACTGATTTGTGCCGTGGGCCTCACATACCTCATACGGGTAGCATAAAAGCGATTAAACTGATGAATGTCGCGGGTGCATACTGGCGGGGCAACGTGGACAATAAGCAACTGACCCGAATCTATGGTGTTTCCTTCCCCAAGCAAAAAGAGCTAACGGCACACCTTCAGTTACTTGAAGAAGCCAAACAGCGGGACCACCGTAAGTTGGGCAAGGAACTGGAGCTTTTTGCCTTTTCGGACAAAGTGGGTATGGGACTGCCTTTGTGGCTTCCAAAAGGGGCCATGCTCCGAGAGCGCTTAGAGGGTTTTCTGAAAAAAGCACAATTGAAGGCGGGCTATGAACCAGTGGTCACTCCACATATTGGTAACAAAGAACTGTACGTGACATCAGGGCACTATGAGAAATACGGAGAGGACTCCTTTCAGCCTATCCATACACCCCACGAAGGGGAGGAGTTCTTGTTAAAACCAATGAACTGCCCTCATCATTGCGAAATCTATAAAGTAAAACCACGCTCTTACAAAGACCTGCCCGTCCGATATGCAGAATTCGGTACGGTATACCGTTATGAACAACATGGTGAGTTGCATGGGCTTACGCGTGTACGTGGGTTCACTCAAGACGATGCCCATATCTTTTGCCGTCCCGACCAAGTGAAGGAAGAGTTTGTCAAGGTTATCGATTTGGTGCTTTATGTATTCAAAGCACTTGGTTTTGAAGAATATACGGCCCAGGTCTCCTTACGAGATCCCGAGGATGCCAAAAAACCAATGAAAGAACGGAAATACATCGGTGCGGACGATCTTTGGGAAAGAGCGGAAAGGGAAATACAGGAGGCCGCCGAAGGTAAGGAACTCCGTACGGTAATAGAGCATGGTGAGGCTGCATTCTATGGCCCCAAGTTGGACTTTATGGTCAAAGATGCCTTGGGAAGAAAGTGGCAGTTGGGTACTATTCAAGTAGATTATCAGTTGCCCGAGCGTTTTGAACTGGAATACATCGGAGCAGACAATCAAAAACACCGGCCCGTCATGATTCACCGTGCGCCATTTGGCTCATTAGAGCGTTTTGTGGCCGTATTGATAGAACACTGTGGAGGTAAGTTTCCATTGTGGCTCAGCCCTGATCAGGTGGCCGTACTTCCCATATCCGAAAAATATAGAGGTTATGCAGAGAAGGTCTATCAAGCCTTGGCAGAAAAGGATATCAGAGGATACATCGATCATCGTGATGAGAAGATAGGTAGAAAAATACGTGATGCTGAAGTGAAAAAGGTGCCCTTCATGATTATTGTTGGGGAAAAAGAACAGGAAGAAAATGTGGTATCCCCTAGAAGGCAAGGGGAAGGAGATCTGGGAAGTATGTCTTTAGAGGATTTTGTACTCCACTTTAAGGGAGAGTTGGAAAAGAATTTTGATTAATAATCGCTAGAAGGCTTTAAAAAGACTGTTTAAAATTCTTATTTTAGGACAATAGCTTTCGTTATAATTAATTTATAACGATATTTGCAACCTGTTTTTTCTTATAATATAACCAAGGAGGTAAAAATCAGTAAACAACGATTTAATAGAAGGCGTCCCTATCGAGGAAGGGTAGAGGAACCTTACAAGGTAAACGAAAAGATCCTAGCACAGAAAGTTAGGCTGGTAGGAGAAAACGTCAAAGTAGATATCTACTCCAAGCAAGAGGCTCTGAAAATAGCCAGAGAGCAAGGACTTGATCTCGTGGAGATTTCTCCCAAAGCAGATCCACCGGTCTGTAAGGTCATTGATTACTCAAAGTTTAAGTATGAGCAGAAGAAAAAACAGAAAGAGATAAAGGCAAAAGCTCAGAAAACGGTAATCAAAGAAATCAGATTTGGGCCCAATACCGATGAGCATGATTTTAACTTTAAGTTGAAACACGCCATTAACTTCTTAGAAGACGGTGCCAAGGTAAAAGCTTATGTCCACTTTGTAGGAAGAACGATAGTATTCAAAGAGAGAGGTGAAATACTCTTATTGAAATTTGCGCAAGCACTGGAAGAGTATGGAAAAGTAGAGCAGCTTCCAAAATTGGAAGGAAAGCGGATGACGGTATTCATAGCTTCCAAAGGAGCCAAGAAGAATTGATTAAATAGAGAGTAAGATAGATTTTTTAAAAATCATATATAATGCCAAAAGTTAAGACTAAATCAGGAGCCAAGAAAAGGTTCAAATTGACAGGAACAGGCAAAATCAAGAGAAAGCATGCTTTCAAAAGCCATATCCTGACCAAGAAAGAGACAAAGCAAAAAAGAAACTTGACCACTATGGGGCTTGTACATAAGTCTGATGTGAAAAATGTCAAGGACATGCTCCGAATCTGACGGGTTTTGCCCGATGTCAAATTTGCAATCAAAGTAATTATAGGTTAAATGTTTCACCGGAATGCTGGTTCCTCAAGTTCTTATATAAAGACACCATCATTCAAAAAATAAATTAAAATGCCAAGATCAGTAAATACTGTTGCCTCTAGGGCCAGAAGAAAAAAAATAATGAAATTCGCCAAAGGTTATTGGGGGCGAAGAAGTAATGTATGGACAGTAGCAAAGAATGCTGTCGAAAAAGGTTGGACTTACGCTTATCGCGATAGAAAAGCTAAGAAAAGAGACTTTAGAAAACTTTGGATACAAAGAATCAATGCCGGCGCCAGAACTCATGGTATGTCTTACTCTCACTTCATGGGTAACTTGAAAAAGGCCAATATCGATTTGAACAGAAAAGTTCTTGCTGACTTAGCAATGAACCATCCTGAGGCTTTCGAAGCTATCGTCAATAAAATCAAATAAGTTCTATCATAAAGAATCTATCTTATTCAAAAAAATACCTCAAGAGATTGAGGTATTTTTTTTGCCTGACTATTCTTAGCTCCTTGTGATGATATTGTAATTTCTAAGGATTGATAAGAAAATCGGAATGGACATCCCGGTTTTTTTAAGAGAAATGCTTTATGTCAATAAAAATGTACTTTTGTGATAGATTTAGTAGCCCTTCAGAAATTTCTCAATGAACCCATCGTTGAGGTAAAACCGTGGCAAAGAACTTTGTTCGATATCGCTGGCTTTCCTCATTATGAAAACGTAGTTTCCAATGTATATGCCTACTTTTTAGACCCGAAGGAAGAACATGGTCTGGGTACTTTGTTTTTGGAGGCATTACAGTGTTGTATTGAGACACACTATGATTTCGATGTGGTGCATGTGTATCGCGAGTTTCCGGTAGCGGAACAAAAACGCATTGACCTGGTCATCACTAACGGTGAGGTCCTCAGCGAGTCCTATAGTAAAGTTATTATTATCGAGAACAAACTATTTCATCACCTACATAACGATCTAGCGCTGTACTACAAGCATTTTTCTCTTGAGGATGCGAACAAACAAGGTGTTTTGCTCACCCTGTCTCCTTTAGCCCCTAACAACGGACACTATATCAATATTACCCACCGGCAGTGGCTGGACCAGGTTTGGTCCATGATAGGCAATTATATTGTCGACATGCCAGAGGATGGCCTCTACCACCTCAAGCAATTTTCCAAAAACCTGAGCAATTACACCATGAGCCAAAATGCCAAAGAATACTTCGCCTTCTATATCAAAAACCGTGAAGAGATTGGGAAAATCGATCAGCTACAGCAAACACTGTACCGACATATCTGGGACCAAGTCAATACTGCCCACCAACTTTTGCCCCATCTGAATCTTAAGGTAGACCAGCGCAAGTCACGTACTTATACCTATTACTACAATCCCTGCTGCGATACAGTCTATTTCACGGTTATTCCTCAAATTATGGACTGTGAAAGCCCTTCGGTCCATATTATCGTAGAGTTATGGAATAGTGCCCTTGAGAAGTTGGAAGAATTGGAGCAATTGCAATTAACACCGGAAGATAAAAAGATCTTGCTGCCCAAAAATCCTTCTCAAATCAAGGCGGGTTACTTACACTTTGCCAGTGAGGAATTTAAAGTGACGGAAGATGTCATTGATACTTTGGGGGTTTTCATCGCTGAGAAAATCAAAAACTCTCCACTGGAAAGCATTTATACAGCTGTAAAGAAGCATCTTTACCCAGAGTTCAACCCAAATTGATGGATAGCAATCGTGATGAGCGTATCAATAGCAAAATACCGGCCATTTGGATTCGTTCGGCATAGCACCGCTATGGTGAATGAAGACCGGTGGGCAAAGCTTCCGGTATGAAGCTATTTATGCGCAGTATAGTTTCTCTATTGATCATTTTGGGTTAAAACAAGCTACTTAATAATAATGTTGATCTGAGTCTTCAGTTTATAATACTCCCCAATGTTGGGACCGGTTTTTCACCGTTTTAAGTTTTTTTATTTCATTGGAATCAAGCAGCATTTTGGTATTTATGATTAGGGGTTACCCTACTGATTCCCTGATGTCTCCATTATGTCTGTCCATAAATTATTGTATCCCATTGAACAGCTCCAGTCCGTCATCCGCTGGGTTTAAATATACATACCGTTGCTTTAACCCAGAATGTTCGTTGGAACTTCGTCATGAGGACTTAAATGGCAATGAATCAGGGCGTTTTCTTGGATTCAGCGTAGCACCGCTACGGTTAATTCAAAAAACGCATTCATTTACTGATTTGAAGCCAGTTAAGTCCGGAATAGATTTTCTAATGGACATTCTGGGTTTAATGTTCTCCGGAAACGGTCTATATAAATATTATCGATAGCTCTTCCTTTCCCATCCATACTGATTTTGATATGGGCCTCTTTTGGTCTTGATACCCATTCTTTGTACGTAAACCGGACCCTTGATCGGAATTGACGATTTCGGGCCTGCTATATTCTTCGATTCCCCGTTTAGGCACTTCCAGGCCACACTCCCTCGACTAGGGTCATCCAGCATCCACCTGTGCGTCTTGTCCATGAGCATCAGGTTGAAGGCGCTTTCCTGCTTGTGGACATAATAGGCACCACTTCTGTGGATGCCCAACAGACCACACTGTTTATGGACTGAGAGGGTACAATCCTGTGGATCGGTCATAGAGCGCAACATTACAACAGACCTGTTTTCCTTAAGCTTTTTTTAGAAAATCACGCTCGACCTCCAATTGGCCAATTATAGAATACAATCGATTTTGGTCAACGGATTCTTCTTCGGGTTTGTTCTTCCCATCGAACACTCCCAAGGCCTTGCCAAGGAACTCTTTTTTCCATTGTCTGATCTGCGTAGGGTGGGTCTCGAATTTCTCCGCCGGTTTACTGAGTGTATGGCGTTCTTTGATAGCTTCAATGGCAACCTAGGCCTTGAATTCGTTCGTGAATTTTCTTCTTGTCTTTTTCATCGTTCTCTACTAAGTTATCATTTAAATTTAACCTTAGCGAACGGTCCTAATTTCTGGGGAGTATTATAGTTAAAGATATTGATTACAACAAGTCAAAAAAAAAGACACACAAATCGAATTGTAGTGTCTCTTCAATTTTTTAATTGTGAGGTCCAAAGCAAAATTTGCTTCGCTTGTATACCATATCTCAAAGCAATTTTGGCAAGGGGTTCATCACCTGTTAGTGCTTCGGAGGTAACTTTGGCTTTTAATGCGGGACTGAACTTCCATTTGCTTCCTTTGCTTTTCATCTATCTGGATTCGTTGAATTGAATTGTATTCTATTGAACAAGGTACTATGTTTCTCTAAAATATGTATTCAAATGAGAATTTCAAAATAATTAGCGTGTTTTGCTTGATGTTTTTCAAATTTTATTTGTTTTCCTAGCTTTCATAGCAATGGGTTTTTAAACCCAAAATGATCAATAGCCTTCCTATTCCGAACATAAATTGCTTCAAAATCAGCAGTTTTATGCTGCGCAGGTTCTTCACCTTAATGATGCACTAAGCCTCCTCACCTAAACCGCTGATTTTATTGCAATTATGCTCTCATGACGAAACCCTATTGATCAATTTGGATTAAATATAAGATTGCTCATAATCGATCAGATTGCCTTTATAGTATAGGGTACACCGTTCCTATAAATGCGCAGCTCCCCTTCAACAAAAAGATGAAGGGGAGCTGTTAGGTCTATCGGAGGGAAGAGACCCACCGATGACCATCAAGGACTTATAACAGGAATAGATCTATTACTGCTTTACAAAACGGATGGATTTACCGCTTTTAGTTGTAATAAGATAAAACCCGCTGCGTAACTGTGCTATATCTATGGTGTTGTCATCGCTTAGATTGACTTTCATCATTTCCATACCTCTTGCATCTCTGATTACCAGTAGTTCATTATCTTCCAGTCCCGTAATGCTCATGATATCAACGACAGGGTTGGGATACAAGCTCACCGGATTTTGTTCTTGGTCTTCGATGACTACTTTTGAGCTTCTGTTACCTGTTCCCGCAGGAAGTATCTTCCACTTTTGATTGTTATTGCTGGCATTAAAGGCCCAGACATGAACATTGGCATCGAGTTCGCCCTTATCTCTGTCCAGAGCTGTAGTCTGGCAGTGCATAGGCTTCAAAGAATATCCGTTGCCATTGGCCTCGATTTTCCATTGTTTGTGCGTACCGGATACATTGGGCCATGTAGCTACATTCTCACCATTCTCACATTTCGCGAAGGGTACCTCTAAGTAGCGGCCCGTAGATTGGTTTTTAAGAGTATATACATCATTTCCTAAATGCTCGATAACCCATTTCTGGTCATTGCTACTGCTTGCACCGGTCATTTGGGCATTGTGCTCATCTGCCGCTTTGGATAATAGGCGCTGGCTACCTGTTGCCGAGGTCAGGTAATAGGTACCGTCCTTTATAAGCTGCTCTGTAGTCACTGCTTTATCAAAACGCTCTACGGTCAAGATCAATGAACTTACTCGTCCTCCATTATCAGGAAACTCTAGCGTGACCTTATTTTTGTTTTTAAGGAGGTTCATTGCTACAGGTATATCTATGGTACCAAAGAAATCGGACCTGTTCTTCTGATCATAACCTTTCCAGTTTGTGGGTACTGCCACTCGCGTGCCATTTACTTTCAATATAGGCGACTTGGATCTGTTGTGCTTTCTGCCTATGGCCATCTTTAAAGTGGCATGGCCTGTTCCTGTTGACACACCATCGAATTCGAAGTCGATTACTTTCCTAGACTTGATTTCCTGTAAGTACTTTTTATTGTAATAGTCCTTTCGTTTGATACTGTTGGCAAAGGTTATCGTACTGCCATAAGTATAGGCTAAAACTACGGTCTCGCCTCCTTCCAAGGTGATTTTATCTGGGGCGGAATTACTCTCCGTATCTTTATAGATAGGGTTTTTATCATTATATATTTTCAAACTTTTTGTACGGACATTTCTTAGTCCCGATAGTTTGCCGACCATATCCAAGTCGACGGTCTGTGAAGCATCGTCCAGGTTGTTCAAAGATAGATATACCGTCTTACCACTGACAAAACCTTGTACCTGTACATCAGGATTGTTACTTTTTACTTGGATTCTTTTCCCTTTGACATCGGACCACAATCTGTAGAAATGTACTTTAGAGGTATAGACCCAATTACTCAGTCGGGGACGATTTGGGTTATCCGTCTGTACGATGGACAAAGGTCTCCAGGTAGCAGCACCATAGGGCTGGTAATTATTGGCCTTGTTGATGTGCCAAGTACCTTTGCCCGTGTTGAAAGGAATGGAAATGGCCATCCTGTCACCTCTTTCCAAAAAGTTGAAAAGCATATTGTTCGATGACTTTATGGTCTGAACACTGGTGATGTCACTATATTCCGGGCCATCACCTCTGGTGATACCTCCATATTCTGTTATGGCATGCGGTTTTATCTGTCCCCACTTGATAAAGCTGTAGGTTTCTATCAGGTCCAGAATCGCTTCCGAGTTGCTCCCCGAACGACGGCTATCTTGTCCTGTGACATTGATACCATCGTAAAGGTGGGTGGCAAAAGCATCCATGGAAGGGCCGGCAACATCCATGAACATTTTCATTCTAGATTTCCAGTGACCGAAATCCTGGAGTTCCATGGAGGGCCAAGCACTGGAGTATCCCACAACTTTCATTTTGGCCAATTCGGGTGTATTATCAAGTTTCTTGCCTATGGCAGCGAACCATTCGGCCATTCTGCGTCTCATTTTATCACTGTCGGGCTGCTGTGCGGCAAAAACATCATCATCCGAATGGACAAAAGGTTCGTTCATCGGTTCGAAAAACTCCGGCCTTCCGGATTTGTCTACGAAGTTTTTATAATATTCTGCTACCCAATTGGCAGCTTTCTCTGCGCTTTTGTTATACCGTACTACGTTTTTAGGGTGTTCTGTGGCGACAAAACGGGAAGTCTCCCGCACACTTCGGTCAGAAGAGGATTTCGGGGCAGGGTACTTGCCTACCTCACCCGTTTTGGATTTTGCATGCGAAAACGGACCGTAGAACCCTCTTCCCAGAGATACATTGAAATCCCTGAAAAGTTTCTTATGTTCAGGGTCTGTGCTGCTGTTACTATGGATGGTAAAATACTTTGTCCTGTCCAAATCGGAGACCTTTCCGATAAAGCGCTGACAGGTAGGGTCAAAAGTGACTTTGGACTGTGCTATAGCGCTTCCCGATATTGAAAAAAAAAGCGCTGCACACCATAAAGAATACTTCTTGTTCATGATTGTAGATGGTTTATGAAGTTTAACTCAGAAAGTTCATTGGAAAATAGATGACGGACTCAACCATTCTTATATCAATTTCTTCGATGATTTTAACCCAAATTGATCAATAGGATTTCGTGATGAGGGCATAATTACAATAAAATCAGCGGTTTAGGTGAGGAGGCCTTTGTATCACTAAGGTGACGAACCTGCGCAGCGTAAAACCGCTGATTTTGAAGTAATTTATGCTCGTAATAGGAAGACTATTGATTATTTTGGGTTTAACTCCAATTACGCTTAGCAATACTATGTAATTTGGAGTTTGTTTTCTGATTTTCAAATGTTGCTGTGTCAGTATGAGACTCTAATGAACATTCTGATTTTAAATGTTTTGGTAATTACATTTTCATTAATCGATGGCTTCCTTTGCCCATAATCGAAATGATATACGATCCAGCTCTCAACTCTTCAATGGAAAGAACTTGATTATCCCTGTCAGTAGCAATCCGCTTTAATTCGGTGCCCATGAAGTCGTGTATAATGACAATGTCACCCTTGACGGTTCCTGATAGTGTTACTTCGTTATCGCTAGGGTTAGGATAAAGGCTGATTTGCTGTTCTGGGCTACCGTCAAAAGATTCTGCTACCAATTTACTATTACTTGCAACAACTGGCCTTAGCGACCATTTTTGGTTGGTATTGGAAGCATCATAGTCCCATAGTTGTGCATTGGCATCAAGGGCACCCGCCGCTCTGTCCAGTGCTTTTGAGAGGCAGTGCATAGGTTTGAAGCTATAGTTGTCATTAGCGTCTATGACTGCTTTCCACTGTTTATGAGTGTTGGATGCATTGATCCAGGTAGCGACATTCTTACCATTTCCACATTGGGCATTCGATACCTCTAGATAGCGCCCAGTGGCTTTGTTCTGTATAGTATATACTGCATTGCCCAGATGCTTTAGGGTCCACTGCTGGTCCGCAAAATTACCTGGGGAGTGCATTTTGGCATCATATCTGTCCAACTCTCTGGACAGTAGCTGTTGGTTATTGGTAATAGAGGTGATATAATAGGTACCCTCGGCGATTAAGTTCGAACTCGGGGCACTGGTCACAGTGACATTATCAACTTGGTCCCGGTCCAAGGCAGCTCTCCAGTTCGTCCCGACGGGGCGAATATGGGCTTTATAGGTATATCCGGTTCCTGATGCAAGTGCAGCAGAGAGGTCTATCGTGAGGCTTTTCCTACCTTTACCTGCGGATACTGTAGCCTTCTTACTGCCCAACCATTTGCTACCGGACCAAACTTCAACAACGAGTTCTCTAGTGGTACTTGCTTCGTAAGATACATTAAGTGTATAACGCTTTTTTGAACTGATGGTCTTGGGTGCATTGGAAAAGGCTATTTCATCCTTTTTTCCCGTATTGCCTCCATCGCTACCTCCACTATTACCATTGACCAGCTTATAGGTGTGTACCCATTCCACTAGTCCTGTATTTTTACTGTCATCCCTTAATGAGCTTAAACTGGGAAGACCGATACCCCAAGAAAATACCTCCGCGTCAAAAAACATATACATGTCCTCATCGAAGTTACCCTTTGTCGTGGTGGTGTGTACCTCTTCTCCATTCAGGTAGAAGACCATGGTCCTACTGTCTTTCCACCAAACACCATAAGTATGGAAGGCATCGCCTACTGCTGGAGAAACTCCTCCCATTTCCCATGGGGTTTCCTCATCATTATCCCAACCATTTTTGAAATAGTGGGTATTTGTCTTCATATTCTTGTTATGGTTACGGTATTTAGGAGCACTGGGTGCACCAAAATTTTCGATAACGTCAATTTCCGAGTATCTGCCCTGAAACCAAAAAGAAGTGGTCATGGACAACTTGGAGCACTTGATTTTGGCCTCGGAATAATATCCTTTCTTCATGGCTCTCGTCTTTGAGGTTACACAGGATGACCATACCCAGTTACCTCTTTTGTTACTGTTCTTCACTGTTGACTTCAACCTCAATTGCCCCTCATCCTGAGAGACATTGGCAGGAAGGAACTGACTGGGATCACGACCGTCCCAATATGGATGGTTGGGTATCCATTTGTTTCCATTTAGCCGTCCTCCTTCGAACTCATCGGAGAGTAGGGCTACCTTCTCCCATTTTTTGCCAGAGGGAGGACTGGGTTGAGCAAATACTGATATGTTGAAAATAAGAAGCAGTATAAAGCTGAGCGTAAAATGTTTTTTCATGATAATCAATTTCGGTTTACTTTTACTAAAGGTTGTATTCTTTTATATGTCCTATATTTTGTTTGTTATTGTGATTAAAAAAATACCGAGTATCACTGCATATTTTTATTAAAAAGTACTTAAAATCAAGTTTTTATGATTTTTTGTGCAAAAGCTGAACTGTAAGTTTCGAAACTCGGATAGTATTAATACACCAAATTTGAAAAATGTAATACTGCTAAACATGAATACGTAGTGAGAAGGCTATATACCTCGTTTATTGGCGGCTGAGGACGTTGAGTGGTAAACGTTTAATCGGCTCAAAAAGCAGGGTACTGTCTACATAGGAAATATTGGAAGGGTTTTTAAAGACCACTACCCACATATATTTTTGATATATAGTGTTTTATGATTTTTTTTAATGCGGTGCACATACAAGCGAATTCGGTCAGAGGCGAGATGATTTTACCTTAGATAGTTTTATCCTGTATGAAAATCCCCCTGATTATTGGAGAAAGTCATAAGGTATAGTCCAGGTTCAAAATCCCCCCTTTTCTGCTTACCGGTCAGAAACCATTCCCCTTTGGCACAGTTGCTTTTGAGGGTGATGTTATGATCATGACATGTTTCCAAAGCTCTTTTAGTTTCAGGTTCAATAAAATGATTTTGTATAACAGTTGCCACGGAGTGTTGTTATAGTTATAATTGACTATAGATTTTGATTTTTATGAAAGAGAAAATGATGCCCAAGCCGATGGATATGAGTCCTGAGGTGTTTGAACTTTTAAAGGATAAGATTACTGATAATCCACATACGATTGCTTTTCCCCATCATGTCGGTAGTGCGGTCATCAAACCGGAAGATCAAGGAAAAAATAAGGGTATAGCAGTAAAAGCGATGCAGGAGCAGTCGGCGATGCAATTACAACAAATCTATAAGCAGGTAGAACTGTTAATGCAGCAAGCCAAGGGTATTCAAGATAGGGTAAGGATTTCGGAAAGTATCTACAATGCTGATATGAGCTTTCAACCCGTAATAGGAAAAACCTATTACTTATACCAGAGAAAAAATGGAGAAAACTGTCTTTCCATGGTTGCTCCCAATGAATGGGGCAGCAGTATGCCCTTCGAAGCTTATCGGGCGACTGTAAGCTTACTGGCCGATAGGACCTGGAATATCGTAGATAGTGCGGAAGAAACCCTTTGAAGTACATGGCAGTGATGCCTAATGTATGGTCTTTAAGGATTGTGTCCTGCTCGATATTTGAGATTATCATGTCCTAGAAATGGTCCGACGGGTTTGATTGAACCCAAAATGATCAGTAGCCTTCCTGTTCCGAACATAAACTGCTTCAAAATCAGCGATTTCACACTACGTAGGTGCGTCACCTTAGTGACACAAAAACCTCCTCTTCTAAACCATTGATTTTTATTATATTTTATGTTCTCATGCCGAAATCCTATTGATCAATTTGGGTTGAACAGAGATGTTGCCCTGTGGATTAGGTACAATAGGGCAGTAGCGATTTATGATAATAATCTGAATCAAAATCGATGATTTATGATAAGGTGTTTTTTTCATTGGTCGGCGAACTCGCGCTTTCCTACGCTTCGTCCATTTCTCGAAAAAATCAGCGGGCATTTATTTTATGAACTCTTATACAACGATAAATGCATCAGTGAAAAAAATAAAGCATAAGATAGGCGACCTTTGAAAGATAAACTTCATGCGACAATCACTTTACGAGAAATTTCAAACCACTTCTCCAGCCATCAACCGTATTTTGATTAAGCCTCAAATCGTTACTTTACAAATAGATTTACACAAAAACATGCGATTTTTCGTGAAAAGACTCTATAATACAAATTTAGGTTTTAAATGTCGTATAAGATTCCGCGGGTCATTTTGTTTCAATGAAGGCGAGAACCGCAGGAATAGCAGCGCTATCCCGAGGATTGTCAACGCAGAGTGAAGCAAAATGAACAGGAAGATAGGCGATATTTGAAAGCTAAGTTTGTATAATATCCCCACTTTCAGTGTAGCAGATTCCAGTCAATGGGGTACTGAGTATGAATGACTCCGAGATGGCCGTTGGCCTTTCGTTATGAAAGTACGATTACGATAGTATCGGTCCATAGGCGAAGATGCTCAATGAGCATTTTGGACAGGCACTTATTGTGTATAACACCACCACGGTGCATGTCAAGGCTGGAAATCACTTCAATATACTTGTGTTTTTTATGATAAAAAGAAGAATGTATTTAAATCAAATTGGAACAATCATTCTTTTTCTTTATGTTTGAATGAGAACGATTGTTCTAAATAATTATCAACATTATCATTTTATGAAAAAAGTACTCCGAATCAATTCAAGCCCTCGTAAGTCAACTTCCTACAGCAGAAAATTAGTAAGTGACTTCTCTCAAAAGCTAAATGAGATTCACCCAAATCTGGAATGGACCGATAGAGACTTAACAACTGAGAAACTTCCTCAACTGACAGAGGAGATGATCGTATCATTTTACACCCCACCGGCAGAACGTAGTGATTTTCAAGAGCAGATCATAGTCACTTCTGATCGTTTGGTCAAAGAAGTCATCGATTCGGATGTCCTATTGCTCGGTGTGCCTATTTATAATTTTTCCGTACCGGCAATACTGAAATCATGGATAGATTTGATTGCTAGGGTAGGGCTGACATTCCGGTATAGCGACGATGGACCTATAGGGCTCTTAGAAGGAAAAAAGGCGTATATTGTCATCGTCTCAGGTGGTACGGTTTTCCAAAGTGAAGCAGATTTTGCCTCCGATTATCTCAAGCATTTCTTGGGTTTTATAGGTATTGATGATGTGGAGTTTATTGTAGCGGACCAGTTGATGTTCAAAGGTGAAGGGCAGCTGGAACGGGCATCAAAAACAATTGCGGAGTTGTTTAGCTGATAATTTTAGTGTAAATTTTAAATACTATTTTAATTTGTCGATTAACGGTCAATGGTTGCCTTTGTATAACCCCTAGCTTATAGACCTTCCATTGACTTCTGAAGGCCCACCCCCCTTCGCACCACCTTATTAATAGAAGAATATTTTGAAAAAATCTTCAACCCTATCCTAATATGCCTAAGCAAAAGCAGTTTGACAAAGGCGTTGTACTGAAAAAAGCGATGAACCTCTTTTGGGAAAAAGGGTATCATGCTACTTCTATGCAAAATCTTGTCGATGTTCTGGGTATAAACCGTGCCAGTTTATATGCTACTTTTGACAATAAAGAAGAACTTTTCATATCTGCTTTGAGGCAGTACAAGGAGGAGGCATCGACGTACCGAAAGGATTTTAAACAAAAAATAGCTTCCAAAGGGGCGCGTTCCTTTCTAAAGTCTTTTTTTGAGGCTGAACTGAGGTCTATGGAGAAAGATAAAGCAAAGAGAGGTTGCTTTATAGTCAACTCCATGACAGAGTTCGGTATCCGCGAAGGTGATGTTTCTTCTATGCTTCAAGGGAATTCGGAAGACTTCTTAGGGTGGTTTGTCGAAGTCATTGCTTTAGGGCAACAAAGAAAGGAAATCGATCTCTCATATACATCCGAGGAATTGGGATACCATTTGTTTTCCTTTTTTTGCGGACTGAAAGTGATATCAAAATTCGAGAAAAACCACTACCGACTCCGTCGTACAGTAGACCGCGAACTGGATTGGATATTCGGTGAAGAATAGTGCCGATTGCTATCCACGTTTAAGGTCAAGGTGATATTCATATATGATATTTTAATAAGGGCTATCGAAGACAAGTATAGAGATGGCAAGGATGAGATACTACCTGTCGGTTTCCCATCAGATTAAAATTTAGGTAGGTTTACAGCTATGGAAAAGACATCATTACCCTATTGCCTAATGCCTTGGCTCCACCTGCACATTGGTGACAAGGGTAAGGTGAGTGCCTGTTGTGTTGCCAATATCCCTTTCGGCAATATCAACGAGAAAAGCCTTGAGGAAGTATGGCAAGGCAATCCGGTGATCAAACTACGTCGGAAGTTTTTGAAAGGAGAAAAAGATAACCGGTGTTCGGTATGCATAAATAGGGAAGCTACCGGAGCAAAAAGTATTCGACAGGAAACTTTTGAAAGGTTTCCTGATTTTCCTATCCCAGATGACGCCACATCATCCCTTCCCATCTATTTCGATATCCGTTTTTCGAACACCTGCAATTTTAGGTGTCGTACCTGCTGGCACGGTGCCAGTTCCAAATGGTATACCGATGCCAAGGCCTTGGGCAGGTCTATAGCGAACAAGGCAATCATCAATAATATAGGGGATTTTGAACTGTTTATCGCGAAAACGGGTCCAGCATTAATCAAAGCAGAGGAAATATACTTTGCTGGCGGCGAGCCTTTGGTGACCGAAGCACACTACCGATTATTAGAATGGCTTATCGCTCGCAAATCCACAGCGATGCGGTTACGCTACAATACGAACCTGTCCGTATTGCACTTCCGGGACTGGGATATAAAGGAGCTTTGGAGTTCCTTTTCGTCTGTAGAAGTGCTGGCCAGTATCGATGCCAGTGGCATTTTAGGAGAGTACGTCCGCAAAGAGATGAGCTGGAGTACATTTCTTCAGCATAATATGGAGTTAAATGCCCTGCCCTATGTGCATCTGAAGTGGGCACCTACCGTCTCCGTATTCAACATACTACAGCTGCCTGACCTCTATCTTGAGGGCATCGAAAAGGGCATGATAGCCCCCGAGGACTGGTATATCAATATACTGGACCGACCTCTTCACTATAACGTGCAGGTGCTGCCCCATGGTCATAAGCAAAAAGTAATAAACCGCTATAATCGCTTTTTTACCGAAGTCGATCTTCTTGAAAGCATCAGAACTGCTTTCTCCGAATGTATCGATTATATGATGGCCAAAGATAAATCCACAATATGGCCTGCTTTTATCAAGGAAACAAAAGAGCTTGACAGACTCAGGAGGGAAGATCTTGAACGTGTTATTCGTTTTTAGTCCTATAGCACCCATTGCCCAACCTCGGATTGGAAGTATATCCTCTATTTGGCGAAAACTTTACAGCTACCAGGGTGCCTGTAATGGGGTTCTTATGATCGATATAGGTTCAACCCCATATTTATAAGTTCTTTATAATGAAGTGGCTTTAACTTTTTATTTGATAGTGAACATCAAACCCAAACCATGCATTTACTTTACTGTCGAGCTTTATTTTAAACCCAGAATGTTCGTTGGAACTTCGTCATGAGGGCTTAAATGGCAATACATCAGTGCGTTTTCTTGGATTCAGCGTAGCACCGCTACGGTGAATTCAAAAAACGGATTCATTTACTGATTTGAAGCCAGTTAAGTCCGGAATAGATTTTCTAATGGACATTTTGGGTTGAACTGTATCTCTTTCATCTCCATGTGTATGGTACTGATTTCCAAATGGCACATGGAATTCGAGGTACAAACTTGTCTACATACTCTCTCCATCATACGTATTGCTGTATATAATCTTTTGACGCTCGGTCTTATACAAATTTGGATTTCGGATGTCGTATAAAATTCCTTGGGTCATTTTTTTTTCAATCAAGGCGAGTACCGCAGTGATAGCAGCGCTATCCCGAGGATTGTCCACGCAGAGTGAAGCAAAATGAACAGGAAGATAGGCGATGGTTAAAAGCTAAGTTTGTATTACTCCAAGATGAGCGATTACAAATCTTTCAAATAATCTCAAAACAGTCTCTGAGTGATTGATTTTTTTGTGATTCGTTCTATCCTAAAGATACCCATTGCTAATTTAGGTCAAACGCAAGAAAATCAGCGCATTACTGATAATACTCTAGAAAGGTTGCATTTTTTATCAAAAATAGGAGCAAAGCGCATCTGGCTGACATTGAGAACGCTTACACAGTTTCGCCTCCAAACCGTGATATTTTCGTGAGGTTTGGACTGTTTCTTTGTACACAAGAAAAATAACTGATCAAAAAAAACGTACTATCATGAAATTCAATTTAATTTATTTACTGCCCCTTTTATCATTCTTCTTTGTTAGTTGTGATGAAGACGAAACAACTACAGTGACCGAAACTGTAGAGGTCAATGCCGATGCACCTATAGGTGATTTTACTGCCGTGAGAAGCGGAGCCCTTGTAGCGCAGAACTCGACACCTACAGAAGGTGATGTTGCCCTAGGTACTGATTCCAGAGACATCTCTTTCCTTCAGCTTGGAAGTAATTTCAAGACCAATCAAGGTACAGGTACCGTCACTGTATACTTCTCTACTTCAATGGAGTTCAAAGCAGACCCTGCTAATGGTAACCCTGATCTACAATTGGTCGGAGCCATCACTAAGGATGGAGAAGATTTCTTCAAGTTAAATGGTGCCGTGGACAGCAAGTTTACACATGTTATCCTCTGGTGTGCCAGTGCAAATATTCCTTTTGGATATGCTGAAATCAAATAATTGAAAATGCGACAGGACATTCATCGCAAAGCCCAAGGCTTTGTGATGAATGTATTTATCCCGCTCACCAAAAAATCATCTGATGATTGCAACAAAAAACATACACTTGAGGGGGCTGCTGACCTATGCAGTAGTTCTAATGGCCCTATTTTCCTCTTCGAAAAGCTATGCCCAAAGTGGCTGGGTCAAAGAAAAAAACGAAGGCTATGCCAAAGTCAGCTTTTCGTTTTTTAGTTCCGGCGACTATTACGGGCTCGGTGGCGAACTGAACAGTACAGCTACCGAATTTAACTACAATGCCGTCAATCTGTATGGAGAATACGGCATTACGAAAAGACTTACCACTACGGTCAACTTCCCAGTCTATCGTTCGAATAGTCTGGAAACTTCCGAGCTTGTCTCGGGTATCGGTGATGTGCGTATCGGTATCAAATACGGCATACTGAGGGGGAAATATCCGCTGTCATTGAGCGTGTCATCCGAAATACCGACAGGGAAAGAGATGCTGTTTGCCAACTCTAAAATGCCAGACCCTATTTCAGGTCTGATCAATACGATCAATCTACCTACAGGAGATGGAGAGTTCAACGTGTGGACCACATTGGCCGTGTCCCGTTCATTGCATCCTGTACCTGTTTATCTTTCTTTATATGCCAGTCATAACAACAGGACAGAAGACTTTACCGACCAGTTTCAGTGGGGATTCGAAGCGGGCTACATATTTTCGGAGGCTTTTATGCTCAGAGGTAAGTTGACCCAATTGACCACTTTGGGAGATGATATCAATCCCAATGTTAATTTTATCTTTGGTGAAGGTACTGAGTACATGAGTTATAGTTTTGAAGCAGCTTACCGATTTATTGAAAACTGGAACGTTGAGATCGGTTATCTCAATTACTTTGGTAGCGATTTTGTTGAAAGAAAGAATATCTATGCGGCACCATCTTTTACAGTGGGCATTTCGTACGAATTTTGAGTTCATGACGGGTCAATTATCGGGAGGCTGTATTTTTAAAATAGGGATGATGCTATCCATTATAAAATGCCCGATGCTAATCAATGAGTCGCATTTTTTCAAGGGACATGTAGTGTCCAGAAGAAGAAATTATTGGTAAAAAATCCAGATAGCAGGTCAGTACCCTACCTCCCTTATTCTTTTGGCCATGATTTTGATATGATTTTCCTCATAATGATAGATATCCCTTCTGAAATTCAATTGATTGTCAACACCTACCCAAGCAGTGTGATACGTAATGAATAAAGGTACTTTTCTTTCCATTGGGACAATGGCGATATCGTTCTGCGTCATTCTTTTGTCGATTTTGTCGGCATTCCATTCCCTATGTCCTTTTAGTAAGTAGTTGGCCAGTAGTTTGGGTTGTTCGATGATAATAGAGCCATGGCTGAGTGCTCTTTCATCAGAATCAAACAGTTGTTTTATCGCGGGATTGCCCAAACAGAGTGAATACGTATCGGTCTTATTAGTGGACAACAGGCCTATCAGAGTTTCACTATCGTTTTTAGACTCGATATTTATCGATTCGATAGACTTATTTTCCTCTATTTCCCTGATTTCCATATCGGTAGGAACTGTAGGGGCTACTGTAGCCCATTGCGGGTTACTTATGGTCAGGGATGTCTCCGAAGGACGGAAAATAACGAACTCAAGGTAATCTTCCATAACAGGAGTGAGATTGGGTTCGGTCCCCACTAGTACCCGGATTCCTAAAGGATTGCTATCCCTTCGGTGATATGCATAAAGTTTGTACTCAGGGATATTGATTTGTATATATTCGTTACTAGTGCTGTGGGAAAGAATACGTAGACGTTCCAGATTTATTTTCAACTGAGCGATACGTTCTTCTAGAGGTATATTAAGTGCTTTTAAGGTCTTTTTTCCGACTACCCCTGTTTTGGGCAAACCATGACGCTGTTGGAAGTTCTTGACGGCTTTCTCCATTTTTTCATCAAAATAAATCTCATTTACTTCTTTGATTTTCAGTGAAATATCACCAGTATAGGTAAGTCTCAGCTTGAGCAGAGAAATGGTTTTGCCGATGTCGCCCAGTTTGAGATAGCCTTCATCTTTAAGCTCGATACGCTTCCAGCCCCCGCTGACCTGTAGCTTTCTGTACTCTGCTAAAAATGCCTTCAGTTTACGATACTCTCGACTTGTAGGGAGAAGCTCTTTCAGACTTTTAGAGATTTCCTTATTTGCCAAGTATTGTGCCAAGTGCATATCCTGGGAGTTACCATACCAATGAGGCTTATTTTTATAAAAATGGTGTCTACCGTTATAGGCATGCCATGCATAGCTGAGGTAGGCAGCCGTTACTTTGATATCCAATGAAACAAGCGCGCTGGGCTCCTTGTCCGAGTAGGTGAATACATGGTCTTGAAGTTTTTCCAGTTCACTTACATGATAGTCTTCAGGGTTCATGCCGTCCCGGTCACAAGTTGATAATTGTCGAAACAATATGACCGAAGATGCTAAAGGTTCATCTACCGTAAACCAGGCCAACTGATAGCCATTAAAGCGATAGAACCGACGGAGTTCTCCTAACAGTTCTTTGCGTATTTCATTATCGTGAATATAACCCTCAGGGTTGAGGGTGTCCAGTACATTTTTGATATGTTTCTTAAGCGATGTGGTATTGCTTTTTTGTAGCGCGTCTGCCTTGGTAGAAAAGCAGTAGAAAAAAAGAAACAATATCGCTATAAAACATACATTTTTAGAAGCCAACATCTCACAAAGATACCAAATCCTTTTTAAAAACCGTAAAATACATTAAATCAATTGATTGTAATAAATATTTACTTCAATTTAACTTAAAAAAATGAAAAATTTAACCGTTTTTTCTTCTAAAAATGAATTTTAGGTACATATGGAGTTGCCATTTAGAGGCTGTTTTGAACTGGGTCAGCATTTAACCCAAAATGTTCGTTGGAACTTCGTCATGAGGACTTAAATAGCAATGAATCAGTGCGTTTTCTTGAGTTCAGCGTAGCACCGCTACGGTTAATTCAAAAAACGCATTCATTTACTGATTTGAAGCCGGTTAAGTCCGGAATAGATTTTCTAATGGACATTTTGGGTTTAATGGAACAGCATCAGGAAAAACGCTTTCTCATTTTTCTTAATCTATAGATTCATGGGATATCAGCAGATTGTCAGTCGAATGATTGTTCGATATTGATCAAGGAGGGATACTTATCAATGGGGACTAGGCTTATATGAACCAGTCATAAAAATACTGAACATAATGAATTACATTCCATATAAATAGTATTATGTTAATTTTTGATGTGAAAATTATTTAAAAAAAGAAAATTAAATCTGAACGTATTGAAAGTAAAAAGCTTTGTTATACAAATTGGGGTTTCAACTGTCGCATAAGATTCCTCGGGTCATATTAGTTTCAATCAAGGCGATAACCGCAGGGATAACAGCGCTATTCCGAGGATTGTCAACGCAGAGTGAAGCTAAATGAACAGGAAGATAGGCGATCCTTAAACCCAGAATGTTCGTTGGAACTTCGTCATGAGGACTTAAATGGCAATACATCAGTGCGTTTTCTTGGATTCAGCGTAGCACCGCTACGGTTAATTCGAAAAACGCATTCATTTACTGATTTGATGCCAGTTAAGTCCGGAATAGATTTTCTAATGGACATTTTGGGTTAAAAGCTAAGTTTGTGTTACTTCCATACCCGAAGATAATGATGAGGCTACGGTAAAAGGAGGGGACAGGACCGACATTTCTGTCATTCAACCCGAATCATGCATTGGAGCTTAGTTATGAGGGTTTAAAAAGCAATACATCAGGGTATTTTATCGGATTCGGCGTAGCACCGCTACGGTGAATTTGAAAAACGCATTCAATATATTGATTTTCAGATATTTAATACCATGATAGAAGGGCCGATGCATGATTCGGGTTCAACCTTCGGACATCTGTATCTCTGTATAAGCCGAGCGTTCGTATGTGTGAAAACCAACCCGGCAATCTGTTTTAAAAACTCAAATATCGCAACTGTATGTCCTATCTGTATACCTACCGATTATACTGATATTAGCGTAGGGTCAGGTCCATATTGATTTGAGCTTTTCTATGGGTACGAAATTTCCATTAGCGTTTCCCGCTTTCGGTGAGGTACACGGACCTCTCCGAAAGTGGACTTTTCCGTATAGAACAAAATGGATACTTTTGAAAGCAGCATGATAGTATTCGATGATCATACATTTAAAGGTACACCATTAAGATCCGTCGTTAATAACTCGCTCATTACATCAAAAAAAGGCCTCATTTTTGAGAACCCTTGTGCCATTTTCTGATGGAAATCTCTGCTGTTTGCCTCTTTGTCCGTAAATGAATGCCGTAGGATATACTGCTTTCGACGCAATAGGTCGATGGTGGGATGTTCTCTGGAGAAACCTTTTGGAGCCGTCTTGACAGCTTCCCCCTCCAGTTGTCCAAAATAGTTTTTGAACTCACTGCTCTCCAGTACTTGCCTTATCAAGGTATCATCTTGGTCAATGTGATCCCGTAGGTGACGAAGGTCTTTGGCACTTGGGCCGAAAAAACCACCGGCGATAAAGGTGTTCCCTTTTTGCAAGTGATAGTAATACCCCCCCCTTAAAAGTGAAGTGGCTCTTTTGAAGCTTCCTGCCCAGTTGCTTTTATAAGGGGTCTTATCCTTTGAAAAACGGATATCACGATATATTCTATGGAGGCTTTTTTTTCCTGAACCCGTCTCGATATGGTCATGCATCCTCATGTCCTCCAACAAGGCTTGGGCAAATAGGGTGACCTGCTCAAGTGCCGACCTGTATTCTTCCTTATGTTCGGAAAACCATTCTTTATGGTTATTGTCCTTTAGTTTTTCTAAAAAAGTGTAGCTCGGTCTAAGATCATAGGCAGTTGTTTTTTTCATAGCGTATGCCTTGTATATTTATAAGGTACATTCGTCGATGGCCAAGGTGGCTTTTCTATACAAGGTACCTAAAGTTAAACGGTCCGGACCGATTTCGCAATATCCTCAAATTCGATGTTGAAATGACGGTATTCCTGACGGTCTTTGTTGATTTGATTTTGGTAATACAAAAACACTTGAAATATGAACAATAAAAAAGTCAATGGAATAGGAGGTATTTTCTTCAAATGTCGAAACCCGGAAGAAATGAAAGACTGGTATGGAAAACATTTAGGTCTGGTTACCGATGAGTACGGTTCGCTTTTCGAGTTTCGTCTAGCAGATGCACCGGAGAAGAAAGGTTATTTGCAGTGGAGTACCTTTTCGGCCACCACCAAGCACATGGAACCTTCCACAAAAGACTTCATGATTAACTATAGGGTAGGTGATATCGAAGCTTTGGTAAAGTCGTTGAAAGCCGAAGGGATAAAAATTCTTGATGATATTAAAGTTTATGAGTACGGAAAATTCGTCCATATCATGGACCCAGAGGAAAATAAGGTAGAGTTATGGGAGCCTGTAGATGAGACGTTCAACGATTGGAACGATGGAAATACTGAATAGAGTAAGCAATAAAACAGGAAAATAGGATGATGGGTAGCCTTATCGGTAATGGCCAAGGAAAAAAATCCGTATAACGCAGAACCGTTACGGGTAGACTTGTTATTTGGGTCTTTAGAAAATAGTGGTACTTGAGTCAACGAATCATCTTGTCATGAATCAATTACGTTTAGGTATAAATGTAAAATTTGCAGGTAAAAGAAAAAGTCTAAATCACTTCAATCCAAATTGATCAATAGGATTTCATGATGTGAAGTGAAACAAGATCAGCGGTTTAGGTGAGGAGGCTTGCATCGAAGATTCATGAACGCCATCAAAAAGACAAACACAAGAGTAAACTAAACCGAGGATTCGATGAGTGTCTTTGACACCGCAGGTTCATGAGTACCATTAAAAATCAATCCAATGAGCGGACTAAATCAATGGATTATTAAGGTGATGAACCTGCTCAGTGTAGAACCACTGATTTTGAGACAATTTATGTTCGTAATAGTTTCTCTATTGATCATTTTGGGTTAAACCTGGATCATGCATTGGAAAATCTACTGCGGATCTAAATAGCTGCAAATCAGTTGCTGCACTACGTTTTTTGAATTCACCATAGCGGTGCTATACCAAATCCAATAAAACTCCCTGATGTATTGCTATTTATACAAATTTGGGTTTTAAATGTCGTATAAGATTGCGCGGGTCATTTTGGTTTCAATCAAGGCGATAACCGCAGGGATAGCAGCGCTATCGCGAGGATTGTCAACGCAGAGTGAGGCAAAATGAACAGGAAGATAGGCGATATTTAAAAGCTAAGTTTGTATTAAACCCTCGTTACGAAGTTCCAACACATGATCTGGGTTAAAAAAAGGCTGTCACGATTTACTGATCATGACAGCCTTTTCCCCATTTTTTCCGAATGGTTTTCCTGCTTAGAAATTGTATTTCAGTCGTAGGGAAAGCAGTCGGGGCAGCTGGCCACGGAGGTAGAAAGTGGTATTTGGTCTCGACTGGACAAATTCTCGGGTAACCACCTCAGGTTCGGGAGCCAGTTGTCCCTCGGTATTTTGGAAGAAGGAAGCACCTATTGTATTCAACAGATTAGTGCCGTTCAGGCCTAAAGTAACATGCTCGCTGATGTTGTAGCTTACTCCCAGACCAAGAACAGCGTAAGCCGGTAGTTTGAAACCATTTGGAATATTGGCGAACTGTTCGGATACAAAATAACCATTGGCATAGATATTCAGTTTATCTTCCGCCAGATAGAAGGTCGGTGTAATGTTCACTATCAGGTTGGGGTTAAAGGGCAGGTCATTGCCCGAAGCATCGATAATCTGATCATCGTCTCTATCGTTCAGGTCATTGGCCGACCAATAGTTCCAATCAGTGGCCTTGATCCGCTGGTACACTCCGGAGAACTGTAGTGATGCTTTTTCCCCTATATAGTATTTGGCATCGACTTCGAGTCCACCACCCGCAGATTCACCGAAAAGTGTAGGACTTGGGAAATAGGTAGGAATGGAAGGGTCGGTGGGAATGATGACATTCGGGCTGAATATATTGTCCGTATTTACAAGAAATCCCGTCAGGAAAAAATCCATCTTGTCACTTTTCAGCTTCATACCTACCTCGGTCTGAAATACCCTCTCGACTTCTCCTTTCGGAATGGCGACATTGGAGAAATTATGGTAATAGTAACCTAGGTCCGGGGCTTTGTTTCCACTGGAAAAGCGACCAAAAAGGGAAAAAGCATCACTGAGCAATACATTCAAACCCACAGAGTAGGATAGATAATCATAAGTATAGTCAAACTCATATAGAATGCCATTTTCCACGAATACACCATTATCATAACCTGTGGATACGTCTTTATCAAATCCCCCCAGCTGCTCAGAGGAGAGGCTCAGTCTGGATAGCGGTGTAAAACCATCATTACTTCCCTTATGATTAATGCTTTCATAGCGCAGTCCTAAGTCGATATTGACATTACCGAAGTCTATGAGGTCACCCGCATAAAAGGCAATCTGCTCTTCTTCGGCCCTAGAGTTGATATAAATGGACCCGGACTGACGGGTGATACCATTGGGGTCTGTCAGTGCAATTTCTTCTCCGGTACCGCCTAGAGTTCTCAGCGTGGCCGTCAATCGCCTGGGATTAGGTTCGAAAGTCATGAACAGCACATCGGCCAGCTCAGAAAACTCAGTGTCCGAAAAGGCATAGTAGAATCCCGCTGAGAGCGAGTTCTTACCTATTTTCTTGTTGAGGGAGAGGTTCTCTATCAGTTCATTTTGAGTACTGGCAATATACCAGTTTCCCGTACCCATCACTTTGTTCAGTGGTAATGAGGAGCTGGCGATATTCACGGGAGTCTCAGCAATATCGCCAGTGGGAACCCCTATGAAGACCTTGGCCACTTCTTCCTTGGTATCGGCTATGTTCCAAGTGACTTCACCTCCGAACAAGGGTCTGCCAGCAGTGGTCAGCCCGTACAGAGGGAACTCGTTCAGGTTAAAATTACTGGTGACCAAGTTGATGGCCTGCTCAGCGCTTTTGACCGAGTACTTAACGTTATTTCTGATTCCCAGTCCATTGGCAAAAACGTGTTTGAAATCCAGCCCCAAGCTTTGATCCACATTATGAATGATATCATTGTTATCGAAATCGCGTACTGCATTGGGGTTGGTATCGAATTGCCTTCCATCGGGTAGCCGCGCTCTGATGGGTTCTGGCAGTGTACTCGAAGTCAGTAGGTTGAAATCGCCTACCCCTTCTGGGGCATCAAAATTCTGTACGGGTATTTCGGTCCACCACAAAGTGTGGTCATTGAGGTATTTACCATAGACTTTCACATAATTTTCCTCTCCATAGACTTTCTTGAAATTAGCTTTTACCTGAGCTCCTCGGGCTCCTTTGAGGTCGATTTCCCTGGCTCCTTGATCGGTACGGCCGAAGCCACCGATATGGTAGTACCAGTTATTGCCCATCGGGCCTCCAAAACCTATATCTATACGGTTGAGCAGGTTGCCCGTACCATCATAGGCTCCAGATTTGATTTCCGCAAAGCCTTTGAACTCATCGCTGCCTTCGGGAGAGATGAAGTTGATGATACCTCCGGGTGAGTTGGCAGTAGTGATGGCTGCCGAGCCACCACGGACAGCCTCTACCTTCCCGATATCGGAACCCGACCGGTAATAAAAATCAGGACCATTGAAAAACCAACTGGCCACGGATACGGGCAGTCCGTCTTCCTGTAGTGATGTATAGTACCAACCCCGCTCCCAAGAAGCAGAGGCCGATACTCCTCTGGAATATACGCGTGTCAGCACTTCTCCAGATGAGCCATCCACATAAAAACCGGGCAGTTGTTTGACAACATCCGTTATCTGTCTCGATCCCGATAGTTCTACTTGCTGCTGTTCCAGTGTGGAAATAGAAACCGATGACTGTAACTTCGACCTTTCATCGAATACACCCGTAACAATGATTTCATCCAAGTTGAATAAATCTTCTTCCATGACGAAGTCGATTACTTTTGCGGAAGCATTGAAATAAATGTCCTTCTCTATTTTGGCAAAGCCCAGAAAAGTAGCCGTCAGTTTGATTTTACCAAAACCGGATGTCAAGCTATAATTACCATCGGAGTCCGTAATAGCTATCTTTTTGGAACCCTTTATAAATACCGCCACTCCCGCCATAGGTTGCCCTGATGATGATTCTATGACTTTTCCCGTAATCACACCTTTTTGGGCAAGCACATTTTGAGTATAACCGACAAGTATCAAGACAGACACCGTCAATAATACTTTGAAAAATGATTTCTTCATTTTAGTTCTATTTACTATAGTAAATTAAGATTGAATAATGGTTTACACAGCAACCTGACGTATTGCTTTTAATATAATAATATATTTGCTTAATGTGCAATTGGTCAAGCTAGGCGCGAAATTAACCAAATCATTTGGTAAGTCCCTCAAATAGATAGGATTAAATGACTTTTTTAGCCTATTTTGAGACTTTTGACCTTCGATTTATTTATTTAGGGGTCATAGGCTACCCTCTAAATACAAAATAGTGAATAAAAGAATCAAGTGCCTGTAGGCAAGATTACTTACTTATTCTCGTTGAAAGTAAATTATAGCCATCAATTGATGACTGAGTATGGATAGGACATTTTCGCCTATACAGCCCTTACATTTACAGTCCCTTTCCAAGATAACCTTATGACCCGACAATTGTATCACGCACTCCCTATTTTATTGATTGCGATTTTTTATGCATGCAGCCCAAACGGTAAGGCGCAGGAAAAAGCGCGCGTCACACCGCACATCGTTTACGATAAAGAGCAGTTTAGGGTACCTGAGGAAGACCCTAGAATGGGCCTTGTCAAGCATGATGGTCTGCCCGCCATACCTATAGGTCTAATGGCCTATATCCGCTATGTAGAGCTGGCCAATAATGGGGATAGGATAGATTACCTTCTCCGTCAGTGCGGAAAGAATGGCTTTATACATAGTCTGTCGCTTCGCGTCCATTGGGCGGACATACTCCATAAGGAAAACGGAAAGCTGCATATCCGCCCGGAGGGTATCGGTCATCTCATCGATAAAATCAATGCAAAATCGAAAAATCTGCACGGTAACGGATTGCCCATATTCCTAAAGTTCTTCTTCGAATATTTTCCTGAAGAACTGTGCACACCCGGTACGGAAAATGGAAAAACGTATGAAACCACTATGCCGGATAGAGAGGATTTCTACTGTTACCGCCTCCGAGGCAAATATATCCCCATCAGTACAGAAAAAGCCTACCACACCTTACTGGAAGAGGTGATGGAGAAAGTGAGTACATGGCTACATAACTATGACCCTATGGGAACACGTATCCCCATGCTGGCCTTTATCGGCCCTTTCATGAGTTCCAATCAAATGCGCGTACCCAACAGCGCTGCACCGGATGACTTTCCACCCAATGGTTCTTCTACACTCCATGGTATACAATGGACGAAGGTCGAGCATATCAGGGCCTTTGAAAAATTTGCACGCCTCATGGGTGAACAAAAGTATCCAGGCTTTGCACATCGTTATTGGGTATTCAACTATACATACTCTGGACGATACCCCTTGACCACTCTTGATCAAAAAGGGGTTGCGGATATCCTCAAGGCTTCGCATCCTTATGGTGAAAGTGGCGTACTTTTCAAATCAGAGAGTTTGTGCGTCAACTTCAACGCTAAAAATGATAGGTTCGACCCTGCTCTAATGCCCAGACCCACTATCAAGACACAGAATATGAAAACGAGCCCCAACCGTAATGCTTCTTGGCGCTTCAAAATGCTCCGAGACGGTCCGCGCTCACCCTATAAAACCATAGTAGACAGTCGCCTGTCCCATGGTTGGGAGATATATAGACAGTTCAACTACAAGTTCGAGCGGAAAAAAAAGCAGGGTAGGGGTACTCAGACGGCCACGATGTATCCCTTGGATTCAATGATAGATAATACGGTTTTTACCAATCCCCATCTACGGAAAGGGTGGCAAGGTACATTGTGGGTGGAAATCAAGAAAGAGGAGGCCATACGCTCTGAGAAACTGTTTCGGTTGGATACGGGTGGACCTTTGGCCCCATGGCTGAAAACCTATGATAATAGCATTAGAGAGGGTGTACTTCGGGCTGTAGAGGAACGGCCTGCCCTCACCAATAGTAATTCTCCTCAACATTAGGGGGGACCAAGGTACTTGCTGATAGATTCGTCGTGGAGTGAACGTTACCATGCGATTAAAATTTAAAATTAGAATGAAATAAACTAAATTTGACCCTTCAACCCGGATCATGCGTTAGAACTTCGTAACGAGGGTTTAAATAGCAATAAATCAGGGGGGTGTTGGATTTAGCATAGCACCGCTATGGTGAATTCAAAAAACGTAGTGCAACGACCGGTTTGCAGCTATTTAGATCCGCAGTAGATTTTCCAATGCATGATCCGGGTTCAAAGGAAAAAGCTTATATCAATCTATGTTAAAACTGGCCAAGTTGAACGGCAAACCCGAGATTTTTCACTCTATTCAGGGTGAGGGCAAAAGCATGGGAAAACCCTCTGTTTTCATCCGATTGTCCCTGTGCAACCTCTATTGCATATGGTGCGATACGGACCATACTTGGAACTGGGAGGGTACACGGTATCCGCATGTAAAGGATAAGGATCCCCAGTACCGTAAATTCGATAAATCAGCGTCCATAATCATGGCCACTACTGAGGAAATCATGGAACTACTGAGCAGCTACCCCTGTTTCAATATCATACTGACGGGTGGGGAGCCCCTTGTGCAGCAGAAAGACCTGCTCCACTTGGTCACAATGATGAAAAGAGCGGAAGATACCTATCGTTTCGAGGTAGAAACCAACGGTACGCTGCTACCATCACCAGAGCTGGATGGATATATCGATCAGTACAATGTTTCCGTAAAGCTCCGAAACTCCGAGGTTACCGAAGGCGAACGTTTGAAGGACAGGGCCATCGCTTATTTTGTGGGTAATGGAAAGGCAAGCTTTAAATTTGTTATCGATGGACAGGGAGATTTGGAAGAGGTATTGTCCTTGAGTAATACGTATGGTATTTCACCGGAGAGAGTATACCTGATGCCCCAGGGCATGGTTTCTGAAGAACTATTGTCCAAACAGGAGTGGCTGGTAGAAGCCTGTAAATCCCATGGATTCAATTATACGGACCGACTTCACATCCATATCTATGGTGATAAGAGAGGTGTATGACCCGAACCACATACGCTTTGTCTTTTTATGAAAGAGAACGGTATGAATAGGGTTCGGGTCAATGGTGAGTGGGTCTAAGCTTCTTTGATAATGACCTTCTCCATAGTATCGCCCTGACGTATGGCATCGATAACATCCTGTCCCTCTACTACCTTACCGAACACGGTATGGTTTCTGTCCAGATGACTGGTGTTGTCCCTGCTATGGCATATGAAGAACTGTGAACCTCCCGTATTTCTACCGGCATGTGCCATAGAGAGTACACCACGGTCATGATGTTGATTGTCGCCCTCAAGTTCACAATCGATATGGTATCCGGGACCTCCGGCTCCCGTACCGTCGGGGCATCCACCCTGAATGACAAAGTTATCGATGACGCGGTGAAAGGTAAGGCCATTATAAAAGCCTTTTTCGGCTAAGTCTACAAAGTTTTTTACTGTTTTGGGGGCATCTTTCTCATAAAAATCGATTTTCATGACCCCCTTTTTAGTATGTATTTCTGCAGTTTTCATAATTGCTATTGATTCTTTGATGATTAGTTATTGACTTATTATTGAATTAGAAATGCTTTTCTGTTTTCTTTTTCCCTATTTCAGATCCGAAGACCTTATGGTCCATCGTCTACATCGGATAGACCGGAACTGTTGAAAAAGTACCGGGGACCTTCTTGTCTTCCACAGGGCATTGCTTAGTGACCTTTACTTGCAAAACTACTGGCAAACAGGTTTGATCGAGGTCAGGACACTAATTTTTCGCGCTGTGCGGCAACGCTTTCGCTTTGGATATATTCATCATAGGAACACATCTTATCGATACAGCCATTGGGCGTCAGTTCGATAATACGGTCGGCCACGGTATGGGTAAACTCATGGTCATGAGAAGTGAACAGTACTGTACCCGGATAGTCTATCAGTGCATTGTTAAAAGCGGTAATGGATTCTAGGTCCAGGTGATTGGTCGGTTCATCAAGCATGAGCACATTTGCTCCTTTGAGCATCATCTTGGATATCATGCAGCGTACCTTCTCACCACCGGAGAGTACATTTGCTTTTTTGAACACGTCCTCTCCTGAAAAAAGCATTTTACCCAAAAAGCCTCTAATGTAGACTTCATCCTTCTCCCCATCCGAAAACTCCCGAAGCCAGTCGACCAGATTCTCATCGCTGTTGAAGAATTTTTCGTTTTCGTTGGGAAGGTAAGCTGTGGTGATGGTCTGTCCGAACTTGAACTCACCCCTATCTGCCTGCTCCTCACCATTCAGTATTTGAAACAAACTAGTGACCGCAAGGCTATTATGGCTCAGTACGGCCACTTTGTCCCCTTTGTTAACGAAGAGATCGAGGTCTTTGAACAGCGCTTTTCCATCCATGCTTTTGCTCAGTCCCTCAATCTGTAGTATCTGATCACCGGCCGTTCTGTTCTGGGTAAAGATAATGGCCGGATACCTTCTCGTGGAAGGTTGTATATCTTCTACATTGATCTTGTCCAAAAGCTTTCTTCGACTTGTGGCCTGTTTGGATTTGGAGGCATTGGCACTGAATCGAGCTATAAACTCCTGTAGTTCTTTCTTTTTATCTTCGGCCTTTTTATTGGCGGAATTTCGTTGGTTCAGGGCCAGTTGGCTGGACTTGTACCAAAAGGTATAGTTACCGGTAAACAATTTGATAGCTCCAAAATCGATATCTGCCACATGGGTACATATGGTGTCCAGAAAGTGGCGGTCATGGGATACGACGATGACCGTATTCTTGAATTCCAGTAGAAAGTCCTCTAACCAGGATACCGTGTGAATATCCAGGTCATTGGTAGGTTCATCCAGTATAAGAATGTCCGGATTACCAAATAGGGCCTGCGCCAGTAGTACGCGTACCTTCTGACTACCGTTGAGGTCCTTGACCAGTCGGTGATGATCTGCTTCATCGATACCGAGACCGCTCAGAAGGGCGGCGGCATCCGATTCGGCATTCCATCCGTCCATTTCCGCAAACTTCCCTTCTAACTCGGAGGCCCTGATACCATCCTCATCGGAGAAATCGGGTTTGGCATAGATGGCATCCTTTTCCTCCATGATTTCCCATAATTCCGTATGTCCCATCATTACGGTATGGATGACAGGCACTTCATCATAGGCAAAGTGGTCCTGCTTCAGCACGGCCATCCTCTTTCCCGGTTCTATGCTGACAGTGCCTTTGTTGGGGTCGATATCCCCGGATAGTATCTTCAAAAAGGTGGATTTACCCGCACCATTCGCACCGATGACGCCATAGCAGTTGCCCGCGCCGAATTTGATGTTGACTTCGTCAAACAATACGCGCTTGCCATATTGTAGTGAAACATCGTTTACTGATATCATTGTATGTCTATGGGTTTTAATTTGAGCATTTAATCCGGATTCTGCCTTAGAAATCTGTAAATTTTAAGTTTTATTGAATCTAGCACAAAGCTCCGCTATGATCTATTCAAAAAACGTGTTCGATTACTTTTTTGTAGCTATTTAAGATAGTGAAGTGATTTAGACTTTTTCTTTTACCTGTATATTTCACATTTAGCACCCTTATTTTGTCTTTTTTAAGTTCCGTAGCTTCGGTTATGCAACGGGAAAAAGCTCTCTCCAGAGTACAGAAACCAAGATTCTCGGTGCCAAAAAAAGTCTAAATCACCTCAGTAATAAACTTTCTGATGCACGATTCGGATTTAAGTCGCAATTTAGCGATTAGCGATGAACAATGAGTCATCTAATCGGAAATTTACCACCATTGTGTACGAAAGGACGTAGTATTATGCCGATTTAGCGAATATTTCGGCCATCTTTGCTAAGTGGAAATCGCTACATTTTTCTCTTAAAAAAGCGGTAAAGCGATAGTAGCAGTTTTTGATCGGTCACCGGTATTTTCAATAACCGGTCCTTTATTCTTTGATGCAGGGCCGCATGTTCTTTGACTTCCAGCCATTGTAGTACTTCATCCGATTTTTCCTTTAAAGCTTTTAAGGAAGAGGTCCTCTCGGTCGCGGCCGGACCGTTCTCAAAATCCAATACCAATTGAGCACACTCATAGGCATAGATCATCACTGCATGGGATAGGTTCAGGGAAGGGTAGGTGCATGTTAAAGGAATATGACTGACCCAATCGCAACATTTCAGGTCCTCCGTACTCAGGCCACTGGCCTCGCTACCAAAAACCAGAGCGACTTTGCCTCCCTCTTTACCCAAACTACCCCGAATGGCCTCAGGGAGCGCCCTGGCGTCGAAAGCATCTTTGCGGGTATCGCGATGTTGGGCAGTAGTACCTATGGTCAGGTCCATTCCTTCTATGGCTTCTTCCAGACTTTTGGTGACGTGACTGTTTTCAAGTATATCGTGGGATTGATAAGCAGTTATCTTTCCACGCTCTAGCCAAAATTTGCAGGGGTTGACCAAGTGGAGGCGGGCCATGCCCATGGTTTTTATTATCCTACAGACAAAACCTATATTCTCCGGGACTCCGGGAGAAACGAGTACAATATGATATGCGATCATGAGGTATGCTACTATTTTGCGAATCTAGGAATTTTTTTGTGATTTTAGAGACTGTTTTAAAATGTATCTTTTTCTTTCTTATGTACTTCTTTTTGTGCCTGATTTCGTTGAAATTTCCGCTAGCTAGCGCGACATGCTATCTTTGTCAATCTCGCCTCATTTCGCATCCAAAATAAGTGATAACAAATTTTAAATATAATTTCAAAACAGTCTCTTACACTATTTAGAGAAATAGGTGTTATATTGACCTACATTTATGACTATGGATTTTTTCCACTACAGTGCGAAGGTAGGCAGGTAAGATACATTACGATTCACGATACTTTTAACGGATTGTCCACGGAAAGGAACATTGTAATGTTTGATCATATTCTCTACTTAAATTGATAAGTAAAAGCACTAATTTGAACTATTGATTTTTTTATACCGAAGTGTTCATGAAACGTCGAGCCATATCCATCCAAAACCCCATGAAAACAACCATTGCGATTTCGCCTACAGAGACTACCTCTGATTTGAACGATATCCTTTGGGGAATCAAGTGGTTTGATATGAAATGGTCTTTGTTGTATCGGTTTTACATGTTTTCCATTTCCAGGCATGTAAGGAAGCACGATGCCGGTTTTTACTTTCAAGGTAGTTTGATGGAAGTATTGGAAAGTGAAATGGAACTGGATAGGGATAGTCTTCTTATTGTACGCTATCCCAATGCGGATAGCTTCCTACGCTTGGCTTCGAGTAGTATTTTCTCACTAAAGAGCCGATTAGCGACTCTGGCCATACGTAAGTTTTCCTTTGGATTTGCACGAAGAATATACAATCACTCTAGTTTTGCCGCAGGTAGTACTGATTGTAGGCAATGCTACTATCTGGTACATATCTTTCAAACGGATACCCGTCGGCTACAGATGCTACAGCAGGATATACAACACTTTGCCAATAATAATGTGAGGCTTTATTTTGCAGGTATCAAAACTGCTCAAATCAGAAGAAGCAAGGATGATGGGACAGTTACAAAGCCTCCTTTTTTTATGGATGGAATACTTCTTTGGGAGAGTGATGACCTAGGTTCACTATGGAAATTCTCACAGGAACAATGGTATCTGGCCTTTAAGATACAGCATAAGTCGAATGGGCTATACCTGTTCAATAAAGAGAAATAAGGGACTGTTCCAGCAACTATTATTTTGAGATTTTTTGTCGCTTATATTCAAATGCAATTGTTTCGGGATAGACTGAAGGTCCCTGCGAAGGCGCTATGCCGACCAGAACGACCCTAATGAACAATCCACCAATGACTAGTGTACCCTTACAGGATTTTCCCATTTTACTTTTTCTTGAGTATATTTCAAAATAAGACTGAGCTTTAACCCAAAATGTCCATTAGAAAATCTATTCCGGACTTAACTGACTTCAAATCAGTAAATGAATGCGTTTTTTGAATTCACCGTAGCGGTGCTACGCTGAACCCAAGAAAACGCACTGATTCATTGCCATTTAAGTCCTCATGACGAAGTTCCAACGAACATTCTGGGTTTAAATAATGTCCTGAAGATTTGGCCAATGAAGGCACCAGACTGCCGCGTGAGCCATAAACAAATGGCAGTAGCGCTATCTGTGCGAATTTTCAATGAATAGTACAATCAAAGAAAAAGATACCGCAATAAGCATCATCAAGAAAGCACTTAGCCCCAAGAGTAAGTGCCATTCTCGCGAATTCCATGTGACCATTGGAAATCCTCATAATAATATAGGCAGAATTTGAGAGCTATAGTTGTATGAAATAGTCTACAAGCTTAGTCCTATTCCATTCTCAGTATTATATTGCCTCCACAAACCTATGAATATAGAGGCCTTAGTTACAGTAGATGTTATTTTCTTTTGCTAATTTCACCAGAGTTCGGAATGAAGATGCCCTGTTTTGCTATAAGAGACTGTTTCGACAGCTGTTATTATGAAATTTATAACCCCTTGTTCTGAGTGTAGCGTAAGGCGGGACCGATCGTCAGGAAATTGTTCTGAGTATTTTGCCAGTGAGAGACCGGCCTATAGCCTAGGAAAGGGTAGCAGCAGCTATCCGCGGAAATTTCAACGAAAAAAAGAGTACATACAGCAAGGAAAGCAATGTATTACACAAATTTGGGTATAAGATTTCGCGGGTCATTTTGGTTTCAATCAAGGAGATAACCGCAGGGATAGCAGCGCTATCCCGAGGATTGTCAATGCAGAGTGAAGCAAAATGAACAGGAAGATAGGCGATTTTAAAAGCTAAGTTTGTATTAAACACTAAATTTCCGGATAAATAGGGTTTCTGAGAATCCCATATGCCCAATGAAAATCAATGCATCCACATGAAAAAATGAAGAGACATTTCAAAACAGTCTCTATGTCGTATCTAAGATATACCTTAACGGAATACCCTTTTATGAAACACTTGATGACCACTGTAAGCTGTTGGCTAGTAGGACTGCTGCTATTCTCCTCCTGCCAAGAAACCTCGAAACGGGCTTCTACCACGAATACGGATCAACAGGAGACAACCTTTCCGCTGTACATCAAAGACCTGGATTCATTAAGGCCCATGAGCGCAGCCATCAGAAGAAGTTTTGAACACTATGAAGCCCCCCGGCTCTTGGACAATGAGTTGTACACTAACTTCAGGTATACAGAACTAGAGGGGCTGGACTATCATGATGGCGATGGTACTATCTCTAGGAGGGACCCTTCCAAGATTATCAAGGAGAATGGAAAGTATTATGTCTGGTATACTCATCGTGAAACCTCCACCTACCCCCAGGGTTTTGAGAATGCCAATGATACCGTTCCATCACAAGATTGGGACCTGGCCGAAATCTGGTATGCGACCAGTAAAGATGGCTTTGTATGGGAAGAACAGGGAGTGGCCATCCCCCGACCACCAAAACCAAAACCGGGATGGCGATCGGTAGCTACGGCCGATGTCTTGAAGTTCAAAGGGAAATACTATCTCTATTACCAGGCCTTCAATGCACCGAGCGGAAAGTACGATAAGAAAAGAGATGCCTATGATATCTGTCCTGTAGCGATGTCATGGGCTGACTCTCCCGACGGCCCTTGGAAGCCCATGGACAATGTCGTCATCCCCTTCGGTGATGATGATGAGTGGGATTATAGAGTTATCCATGACCCGAACCCTCTGGTCCATGATGGAAAGATCTACCTTTATTACAAGTCAGGCATGGATAAGAGAGATGCCAATCGCAAGTTCTGGGATGTATGGGGACTCGCTGTAGCAGCATCGCCAGAGGGGCCTTTTGTCAAACATCCTATGAGTCCTGTAATGAACTCCGGACATGAAACCATCATTTTTCCTTTTAGAGAGGGAGTGGCCGCCATCGTCACTACGGACGGTATCGAACACTATACCATACAATATGCGAAAGACTGGGTGAATTTTGAGATTGCCTCGGTGAGCCAATTACTGCCTACTGCCGCCGGTGTATTTTCTCCTGATGCCTTTGAGGACGATGGCGATGGTGACGGTATTACTTGGGGGCTGTCCCACTTTATCAACGCGGGCAACAACTGGAGCAAACAGTATTCAAAACTGGGTCGCTTTGATTGTGATCTGAGTCAAAAGGTGGATGACCCCAGCTTAAAACAGTCCAACATATTATTCCCCAATGATCTCTACTTTAGCCGGGGCCTTAGTCCTGAACAAAGAAAGAAAATCAACGAACGGAATAAAGAGTAAGCAATTGTCTTTCTATGATAAGTCGCCAATACCTTTCTTCAACCCAAATTGATGGATAGAAATCGTGATGAGCGTATCAATAGCAAAATACCGGCCATTTGTATTCGTTCGG